>JBJTAS010000037.1:0-39078 GCA_046090895.1 Oxalobacteraceae bacterium
GTGCCGGATGACTACGACAGTCCATGGAAAGAAGCGATCGAGCGGTATTTCCCTGACTTCATGCATTTTTACTTTCCTGCTGCGCATGCGCGCATCGACTGGCAACAGCCCTACCTGTTTCTTGATCAGGAATTGCGAGCCGTAGTACATGACGCAGAACTGGGCAAGCGCTTCCTCGACAAGCTGGTGCGGGTGTCCTGCCTCAATGGCCAGGCCGAGTGGATCTACATTCATATCGAGGTGCAGGGTGAAAGGCAGGATCAGTTCGCTGAACGGATGTTCGTCTATCACTACCGGCTCTATGACCGCTACCGTCGGCCAATAGCCAGCCTGGCGGTGCTAGTCGATGACTGGCCGCAGTGGCGTCCCGAGGTGTTTCATTATGAGAGTTGCGGTTGCGAGCTGGTGCTCCGTTTTCCGGTGGCCAAGCTGCTGGACTGGGTAGGGGAGCAGAGGAGGCTGGGCGATAGCAATAATCCGTTTGCGGTGGTGACACTTGCGCACTTGGCAACGAGGGAGACGAGAGATGATGCGAGAGCGCGTCATGCGGCCAAGTGGCATCTGGTACAGGGCTTGTACCGGCGGGGATATGAGAGGCAGCAGGTGGTGGATCTGTTTCGGGTGATTGACTGGATGATGCGGCTGCCCAAGGATTTGCAGACTCAGTTAAGGCAGGATTTGAACACACTGGAGGAGGAATCGAAGATGGTGTACATCACATCGATAGAGCAATTGGCGAAAGAGGAGGGTATGCAGCAGGGTATGCAGCAGGGGCTGCTGGAAGGCAAGCTGCAACTGCTGGCAAGCCTATTGGAGCTGCGGTTCGGTCAATTGCCAGTATGGGTTAGCGACCGTCTTGCACGCGCCGATGACGCCAGGATCACTTGCTGGACTGCGGCTTTACTGTCAGCGGATTCTCTTGACACATTGTTCGGCGCCGACCGGTAGTGACGCGTTTGCTCTTTCTGGAGGGGCGCGGAAACACTCGACCGAGAGGCCGCTGCTTCAGGTACTCTCTGCTGTTCGATAACCCAGAACCGCGGAGATGTTGTTGACGGTTGCGGTCAAATCTTCCAGCCAGTCGTCCCTCAACCTGTCTGACGGAGCGGAAATAGATAAACCTGCGATCAAGCGACCCGCATCGTCACGAACTGCGGCAGCGATACAGCGCACACCGAGTTCGAGCTCTTCATTATCCCGCGCATAACCGCGCGCGCGTACGAGCGATAGTTCTCGTTCGAGCTTAGCCAGATCAGTAATCGAGTTTTTGTTGTTCCCCGCGAGTCCGGTACGGGTCGCATAGGCGCGCACCAGCTTTGTGTCATCTACCGAGAGGAAAAGCTTGCCAATGGAGGTCAGATGCAGCGGCGCTCGCCCCCCAATAGCCCTCACCACTTGCATGCCTGAGCGTTCCGAGAAAGCCCGGTCTATGTACACAATCTCATCCCCCTGACGTACTGAGAGATTAACTGTTTGCTGCGTCTTGCGATGCAGCGCTTGCATGAAGGGTAGCGCAGCTTCGCGGACGTTCAGTCGACTCTTGACGATATTGCCGAGTTCCAGCAAGCGCATGCCCAAACGGTAGGTGCCGGGTTCCGAGCGGTCGACAAACCGCTTGGCGACCATATCGTTCAGTATGCGGTGAGCAGTTGATGGGTGGAGCCCGGTGGCAGCTGCCAGCTGTTTCAGGCTGACCGGGTCGGGATAGCCTGCCAAGGCATCCAGCAAGGCCATCATTCTTTCAATCACCTGGATGGAAGTCTTATCGACGCTAGCAGGGGATTCTTGTCTCATAAGATTTTGGTGCGATGCAGTACATGACTTATACCACAATGTGAAATGCCGTCACAAGTCCAGACCGAAAGAATTATTGCAAGTCGGCAAATTAATTTCATGGCATTCGCGCGTGACTCGGGAGCTTGCTTGACCTGATAATTCAAATCATGGAGTTTCCACAAAACGGGGGTTTGTCATGCGTGTTGGTTTGCTAGTAACTTGCCTGGTGGATGTCATGCGTCCGGAAATCGGCTTTTCAGCCATCAAGCTGCTTGAAGCCGCAGGATGCGAGGTGGTAGTACCTTCAGCCCAGACCTGTTGCGGCCAACCCGCCTACAGCGGCGGAAACAAGGCAGCGGCACGCGAATTGGCCGAGAAACTCATTCACGATTTTGAGGGATTGGATTACATCGTGGTTCCCTCCGGCTCTTGTGGCGGCACGATCAGGACCCATTACGATGACATTTTGGCAGGCCATCCGACACTGCTCGAGCGCTACGCCCGTATTAAACCGCGAGTGTATGAACTGACGGACTTTCTGGTCAATGTAGTTGGGCTCGACAAACTTCCGACGCCGGCCAGCGGCAGCTTCCGTGGCACCGCCACGTATCACGATTCCTGTTCCGGTCTTCGCGAGCTCGGCGTTCAGCTTCAGCCGCGCGAGCTGCTGGCTATGCGGGAGGGCGTTGAGCTCAAAGAGATGGATCAGGCGCGTGCCTGTTGCGGATTTGGTGGCACCTTTGCGGTCAAATACGGCGATATTTCGACTGCCATCGTTGATGACAAATGCGCCAATATCCATGCAAGCGGCGCCGACGCCGTGGTGCTAGGAGATCTCGGCTGTATGCTGAACATCGAGGGCCGGTTGCGGCGCCTGGGCGATCACAAGACTCGTGTGTTGCATGTGGCGCAGGTTCTTTCAGGAGATACATGATGCAAGTTCAGAGTATGCATTTTAAGGCGCGTGCAGGTCAAAAGCTTGCTGACCAGCGTTTGCAGCGGACGATGAAAAAATTTTCGACAAAATTCGTTGGCGCGCGTGTGACGGCCATCGCAGAGCTGGATGATTTCGAAGGTACTCGCGATGCAGCGATCGAACGCCGCATGCGGGCGATCGAAAACCTAGATGTTTGGCTCGATATATTGGAACAAGAAGCGACGCGGCGCGGTGCTACCGTGCTCTACGCGGAGACGGCCGAGCAAGCGTCGAAATTAGTCGTTGAGATTGCAAAGAAACATGAAGTCAAAAAAGTCATTAAATCCAAGTCTATGGTTTCTGAAGAGATGCAGCTCAACCGCGCGTTGGAGGCCGCCGGGGTGACGCCGATCGAGACAGACCTTGGTGAATACATACTCCAGATTAACGACAATGAGCCACCTTCACACATCATTGCGCCGGTAATACACAAAGACAAAGAAGAAATCGCTGATTTGTTCGCGAAGGTGCATAACAAGCCACGACTGACCGACATTCCTGAAATGACACGCGAGGCACGGGAGGTGTTGCGCCCGCATTTTCTCTCGGCAGATATGGGTGTCACCGGTGGTAATTTCATCATCGCTGAATCAGGTTCAGTGGCTGTGGTTACCAACGAAGGTAATGAGGGAATGTGCACCATCGTGCCTCCCAAGGTGCATGTCGTCGTCACGGGCATCGAGAAGGTGTTGCCCACACTGGCTGATCTCGCGACAGTGATTCGTCTGTTGCCACGCTCAGCGACAGGTCAATCGATTTCGAATTATTTTTCCTTATTGACGGGGCCACGCGCTCGCGATGAGAAAGATGGCCCTGAGCACATGTATTTCGTCCTGGTAGATGCCGGGCGTACCGGTCTGATTGGTAGTGAATTTCAAGACATGCTGCGCTGCATCCGCTGCGGCGCCTGTATGAATCACTGCCCGGTCTATCAAAAGATTGGGGGTCACAGCTACGGCTGGGTTTATCCTGGTCCGATGGGCAGCGTACTTTCCCCTTCTTACGTTGGCATCGAAAAAACGCTGGATCTGCCGCAAGCGTCGACACTTTGCGGTGAATGCCATGTAGCCTGTCCAGTAAAGATTCCTCTGCCCGACTTGCTGCGTAAGCTGCGCGAAAAACAATTCGAGCGCGGACTGCGCCCTGGGGTCGAATATTTGTCTTTCGCCGTATGGAAGTTCGTGGCGCGCAGGCCGGCGCTGTACCGACTCGCGACCCGCATCACGGCACGTGTGCTCAAGCTCATGGGTGGCAGACAGCGACTCATACGCACCATGCCGTTGGCTAGCGGATGGACGGATCATCGCGACATGCCGGCACCCTCGGGGAAAACCTTCAAGGAGCTGTACAACGAGCGAAAATCTGCCTGACCCATGAGCGACGACAGCCAGCCTCTCAGTGAATTCAAGAGCAGGAGCGGATTAAAGCGAATCCTCTCTGCGTTTTTCTACTCGATGGACGGCTTGCGCACCGCCTGGCGCTACGAGCATGCATTCCGGCAGGAGCTGGTGATCACGGTGTCGGGCATCGTCGGTGCACTGCTAATTCCGGTGACCCTGCTAGAACGAGTCATTCTGATCGGAGTGCTGCTGCTGGTGCTGATTGTCGAACTGCTCAATTCGGCAATCGAAGCAGCCGTTGATCGGGTGTCTCTGGAGCGAAATCCTTTGTCCAAGAATGCCAAAGACCTTGGCAGCGCAGCGGTGATGTTATCGATGCTGATGGCGGCGATAGCATGGGCGCTGATCGCATTGCCTCTGGTGTGGAAATAGATAAACCGATCAGGTTCTCAGCCTGATCGGTTTTTCCGCCGTGAGTTACTGCCCTGGATTCATGAACTCAGCATGGACCTCATTGATTTCCTTGACAATATCGCCTGACAATTTAATTGTGTAAGCATCGATGTTGTACTTTAATTGCTCGATAGAGGTGGCGCCAATGATGGTTGAGGCGATAAACCAGCGCGTGTAGCACCAGGCGAGTGCGAGTTCCGTCATGCTCATGCCATGTTTTTTGGCGATCTGCATGTAGCGCTGGGTGGCTTCGACCACGCGTGGTCGCAGATAGCGCGGGCTCCACTCCGGCGGGAAATGAGTGAGTCGTCCCTCGGCTTTCGGATTCTCGATGTACTTACCGGTCAACTGACCAAAGGCCAGTGGGCTGTAGGCGAGCATGCCGACATTTTCGCGATAGCAGGTTTCGTCGAGCCCACTTTCGAAGCAGCGGTTAGCGAGATGGTAGCCATTTTGTATCGAAATAATCCGCGGTAAGCCCATGGTCTGCGCGCAGTAGATGAACTCTGATACCCCCCATGAGCTCTCATTCGAGACGCCGATATGGCGTATCTTGCCTTCATCAATCAATTCGGCCAGCACTTCCAGTGTTTCTGATATCGGCACAGAGGGTCGTTCATTTTCCGGTTTAAAAAATAGCTGGCCAAATACAGGCACATTACGGCTGGGCCAGTGCAGCTGGTAGAGATCGACGTAGTCGGTCTTCAGGCGCTTCAGACTACCCTCCAAGGCGGCGCGGATGTTCTTGCGGTCGAAATTGTTTTCACCCTTACGAATCCAGCTCATTGCTTTCGACGGACCGGCGACCTTGGTGGCGAGCACGATCTCGTCGCGACGGCCAGTTTTTTTTATCCAGTTGCCGATGATGCTCTCGGTCGCAGTGTAGGTCTCAGCACGAGGCATCACCGGATACAACTCTGCCGTGTCGATGAAATTGATGCCGCGCTCTAGCGCATAATCGAGTTGACGGTGTCCCTCGGCTTCGCTGTTCTGTTCGCCGAAAGTCATGGTGCCGAGGCAGATTTTTGAGACTTCAAGGTCGCTGTCCCCGAGTGTTACTTTGTCCATACTTGTCTCCGTTATTGTTTTCAGGATTAAAACAAAGTCTGTTGAGTCAGTGCGTGCTAGCTAGCGCCTCGGCGCATTCGCCGACCAGCGTTGGCCCACGATAAATCAACCCAGTATATAGCTGGATCAGGCTGGCGCCGGCATCGAGTTTGGCCTGCGCATCGGCTGCGTTGAGTACGCCGCCCACACCAATGATCGGAATATCTTTTCCGATGTGCTGGTGCAGCGCGCGGATCACGCGATTGGACAATTCTCTGATGGGAGCGCCAGACAGCCCGCCCATTTCACTGGCGTGCTTCAGACCTTGCACGCCATCGCGGGTGATCGTTGTGTTGGTGGCGATCACACCATCCATGTGGTGGCGCAGCAGCGCATCGGCAATGGTGCGGATCTGCTCGATGTCAAGGTCAGGTGCAATCTTGAGTGCAATAGGTACGTAGCGCCCGTGCTTGTCTGCCAAACGACGCTGGGCCTCCTTGAGCTTTGTCAGCAATTCATCCAGCTCGGATGCGTGCTGCAGCTGCCGCAGATTTTTGGTGTTCGGCGATGAAATGTTCACTGTCACATACGATGCATACGGATACACTTTATCTAGGCAGATCAGGTAATCTTCGGTTGCCCGCTCCATCGGGGTATCAGCATTTTTACCGATGTTTAGTCCGAGGATGCCAAGCTTCTCTTGATAAAAACGCGATGATTGCACATTGCGTATAAAAGCATCCACGCCACCATTGTTGAAACCCATTCGGTTGATCAGTGCACTAGCCTGAGGCAAACGAAACATCCTCGGTCGGGGGTTGCCGGGCTGGGGTCGGGGTGTCACAGTACCGACTTCGATAAAACCAAAGCCCAGCGCCGACAATCCATCAATAAAATCTCCATTTTTGTCCAGACCCGCAGCTAGTCCAACCGCATTCGGGAAAGACAAGCCCATCACCTGGCGTATGTCAGTGACGGGCCGGTTAATTGTCAGGGGAAAGTGCAGCTTTGCGGCGTAGCGCAACAGGGGCAAGCTCAGGTTGTGCGCAGTCTCTGGGTCGAGCGCGAACAGCAGAGGGCGGGCTAAAGTGTAAAGAAATTTGTCAGGCACAATGAGCGGGCGGAGGAACTATGCCCGTCCATTTTACCTGCAAGCATAGCGATGCCCCGATAAGTGTCAGAGCGCTTCCCAGCGCCCCTTGCGCAGCGCCTCGATAGGTTGGAAGTTGGTTTTGTAGGCCATCTTATCGCTTTGGGCAATCCAATAGCCGAGGTACACGTAAGGGATGCCGAGCTGGCGCGCCTGCTCGATTTGCCACAGTACATTGTAGGTGCCCAAGCTGGCCCGCGGGATATCCGGGTCAAAGAAGGTGTACACCGATGACAGTCCATCATCGAGCACGTCGATGATGCTGACCATTCGGAGCGTGCCATCGGGTTCTCTGAATTCCACCAGCCGCGTGTTCACTTTGCTCTGCAGCAGGAATTGCGCGTACTGATCGCGACTGTCCTGGTCCATGCCACCGCCAGCATGTCGAGCCGACTGGTAACGTAGATAGAGTTCATAGTGCTCATGCACATAGGCCAGACGTGAAACCCAGGTGGTGAGTTCTGCGTGCTGTTTCCAGGCGCGTCGCTGGCTGCGGTTAGGCGAGAACTCGCCCGCATTCACTCGCACCGGTGTGCAAGCCTGGCAGCCGTCGCAGTAGGGGCGGTAAGTGAAGATGCCGCTGCGGCGAAATCCGTTCTTCACCAACTCCGAGTACACATCGGCATTGATCAAATGCGAGGGCGTGGCAACTTGCGAACGCGCCTGACGGTGGTCGAGGTAGCTGCACGGGTAGGGTGCCGTCGCATAAAACTGCAGCGTCGAAAATGGCAGATCCTTCAGGTGCGTCATGGAGTTCCGTACAACGTTGTCAGGTTTATTTCAGCTGATCGTACACCGAAGTCCAGCGGTTTGTCGCGCTTGCTGGCTGCATAGGTTGCCAAGACTGTATAGAGGGTCTTTCTAGAGCTGTTTTCATTAGCGTAATAAATTCTTTGCGGCGTATGGGTCGGGCGCCAAGCGAGGCAAGATGGTCTGTTTCTTGTTGGCAGTCAATGAGTTCGACGCCCTGAGACCTCAAAAATTCCACCAGAAAGGCCAGTGCCACTTTCGATCCATCGCTGACGTGCGCAAACATTGATTCTCCGAAGAACATGCGGCCGATGCAAAGTCCGTAGGCCCCTCCGACCAGTTGACCGTCCTTCCAGAGTTCCGATGAGTGCGCATACCCCAGATCATGCAGCGCGCAATAGGCCTCAATGATCTCGGGCGATATCCAGGTGCCGTCAACGCCTGCCCGCGGCGCCGCGCAGTGGTGTATCACCGAGCGAAATGCCGAGTCAAATCTCACTTGCCAGGAACCGCCGGCGCGCATGCTCAGATCTATTTTCCGCAGTGTTTTGCCAAGGCTGCGGGAGATCCGGAATTCGTTCGTCCACAGCACCATGCGGGGATCAGTGCTCCACCACAGGATGGGCTGCTGGGCCGAAAACCAAGGGAAAATTCCGAGGCGGTAGGCGTCGAGTAAGCGGGTCGGGGAAAGGTCTCCGCCCGCGGCCAGCAATCCGGGCGCGCCCTCGGCCTCGGTCAGGGCTTCCGCGGGATCAGGAAAGTGTGCGCCTGGCTCCAGCCAGGGAATCATTCTTCTCACCAATTCGGTGTCCTGTGATGCACTTTAGAGGTGCGTTGCTGCATGACACGCTCTTGTCAGAAAAAACAAACTGTTTATATTCAGATAGTTAAATGGCTCATTCAAGACCGCACCAAAAGGGAACGAAAATTGCTTTTGATCAGAGTCTTGCGCATTTTTTGCACACTATCAGGGAGTCTACATGGACGCTTTCCGCAGCGGCGCGGACACACTTTTCATTTTGCTTGGCGCCATCATGATTCTGGCTATGCACGCCGGATTCGCTTTCTTGGAGCTTGGCACAGTTCGCAAGAAAAATCAGGTCAATGCACTGGTCAAAATACTAGTGGATTTTGCGGTCTCTACCGTCGCGTATTTTTTTATCGGCTACGGCGTGGCATATGGCGTGCATTTTTTTAGCAGCGCCACAGTACTTGCAGAAAAGAGCGGTTTCGAGCTCGTAAAATTTTTCTTCCTGCTGACCTTCGCAGCAGCCATCCCCGCGATCATATCGGGGGGGATCGCCGAACGGGCGCGTTTTCATCCGCAGCTAGTGGCCACTGCACTGCTGGTCGGATTTGTCTACCCCTTCTTTGAGGGTATTGCCTGGAACCAGCGATTTGGTTTTCAAGGCTGGTTGGAGGCGAGTTTCGGTGCGCCGTTTCACGATTTCGCCGGCTCGATCGTGGTGCACGCCGTAGGTGGCTGGGCGGCTTTGCCCGCGGTGCTGCTTCTTGGCCCCCGACGCGGACGCTACACGAAAGATGGCGCAGTCGCGGCGCACCCGCCTTCAAACATCCCCTTCCTGGCGCTGGGCGCCTGGATACTCGCTGTGGGCTGGTTCGGCTTTAACGTGATGAGTGCGCAGACGCTGGACAAAATGAACGGGCTTGTTGCCATCAATTCGCTGATGGCGATGGTGGGCGGCACGCTGGTCGCTGTGGTGCTGGGCAAGAACGATCCGGGTTTTGCCTATAACGGACCGCTTGCGGGACTGGTCGCTGTGTGTGCAGGCTCGGATCTGATGCATCCTTTGGGTGCGCTGGCGACAGGCGGTGTGGCCGGAGCTATATTTGTGTGGATGTTTATTCTGACTCAGAACCGCTGGAAGATTGATGATGTCCTCGGCGTATGGCCATTGCATGGCCTGTGCGGCGCATGGGGAGGTATTGCAGCCGGTATTTTTGGTCTGCAGGCGGTAGGCGGCATCGGGGGGGTATCGTTGATTTCTCAGCTGATCGGTACACTTCTGGGTATTTCGATCGCTGTGGCTGGCGGATGGTTGATCTACGTCGTGCTCAAAAAGACGGCAGGCATACGTCTTGATCCCGAAGAGGAGTACGAGGGCGCTGATCTCTCAGTGCACAAGATCACGTCCACGCCGGAGCGCGAAGTCAGCTGGTAACCGAGCTCGCTGGTAGTCAATCAACCTTGCATCTTGCGGCGTATGTCCATCGAGCGCAGTCCGAACGACTGCCCTTGACGATGGGCCGCAAGATCGTCAAAAAAGAACCTGAGCGTATGCGACACCGTTGGAAAAGCGATGTCATCCCAAGGTACTTCGGTTTCTGAGAAAAGTTTGACCTCTAGGCTCTCTGTCCCTGCCAAAAAATCAAGATCCAGCAATCGCGCACGGTAGAACAGGTGCACTTGCTGGACGTGAGGTACGTTCATCATGGAGTACAACGCTTGGATTTCTATGCGCGCACCAGCCTCCTCCAGCGTCTCGCGCTCAGCTGCTTCGGCGGTTGTCTCATTGTTTTCCATGAAGCCGGCTGGCAATGTCCAGTAGCCATGTCGAGGCTCGATAGCTCGTTTGCATAGCAGCACCCTGCCCACCGCCTGTTCATCCCACAGAGGAATGCTGCCAACAACCATCTTCGGATTCTGGTAATGAACCGTGCCGCACTGCGTGCACACATGCCGCTCGCGATTGTCGTCAGGTGGAACGAGAACCTGCACCGGGTGGCCGCAGCTTGAGCAGAAATTCATCGCGGATGCGTAATCAGAGTTGATGAAAACAAGTAGGCATGATGATGCCTCGATCGAGTGTAACACTCGCAGGACCGGCATTCCCTCGACAAAGAGGATTTGCAAAGCAGAGCCAGACCCTGTATAGTTCAATCCCTCAGACGCGGGGTGGAGCAGTCTGGCAGCTCGTCGGGCTCATAACCCGAAGGTCACAGGTTCAAATCCTGTCCCCGCAACCAAACACCGGCCCGGTCCTCGCGATCGGGCTTTGTTTTTCTGGAACTCCCGCCGTTGTTCGTAGCGGGCCTCACTGAGCCAAAGACTCGTCTTGGTCAGCGAGCTGAGCGCGTGTTATCGTCATCTGCGTTGTGCACCTTGAGGCAATGACAATTCGGGGGAAGTACCCTATAATGCGCGCCAGTTCGGGTTTGATGCGGCCCTCCTCCCAACTGGGAACGATCCGTCCGCCGTCCCTGCCGAGTCTTGGTGACCGGCCCTTGAGCGCCAGCAGCCCTTCCAAAAGCCCACCACACCGGGCGCTGGCAGCAAGCACCATCGATACAGCTCCTGCCGCAGCTTCTTTGACGCAGGCCTTTTAGTTAGCTGTTCACTGCAACCAACCTGTATTGCAAGAATCACAGATGAATACCGTAGAGGCGAAAAAAGTCCTTGAGACCGTGTTGCTGTGCACGCATGAGGCGCTCACGATCAATGACATGAAAAAACTGTTCGTCGGGCCGGCAGACGGAGAGGAGTCCTTGCTCGATGCCGATTCGATCAACTCCCTGCTTGACGAATTGACTCAGGATTGGTCCGAGCGCGGGATAGAACTGGTAAAGCTGTCCACCGGCTGGCGGTTCCAGAGCCGTCCTGATATGAAACTTTTTCTCGATAGGCTCAATCCGGAAAAGCCCCCCAAATACACGCGAGCGACGTTGGAAACACTGGCTATCATCGCTTACCGACAGCCTGTGACTCGGGGCGACATCGAAGATATTCGGGGTGTAGCGGTGAATTCGCAGACCATCAAGCTGCTGGAGGATCGGGGCTGGATCGACGCAATTGGTCACCGCGATGTTCCTGGACGTCCTGCACTGTTTGCAACGACCAAGCAATTTTTGGATGATCTTGGGCTGTCATCACTCGAGGAGTTGCCGCCGTTACAGCCTGTCGGCGGCGATGGGGTGAATGCTTCGAGCGTTATCCAAGCAATGGAGCAAAATATTGAGGCAACGCTGAACCAAGCAACTATTCAATTCCCAGACTCCGGAGATGCAGGCGATTCTGCCGACCCTGCTGGCAAAGACGACGCTTATCAAGTTAGCGTAGCCCGCGGAGAGCCTGGAGAGGGCGTCGAGGACATCGAGGCCACTGACAGCTTGGCTGCGGAGAACGCAGAGCAAACACATGAACCTGGGCCAGCAAGTCATCGTGCGCTGGACGACCCTGCTGATTAACCCCCCACCTCAAGACAGACAATGACAGTCAACAATACCACTGACCCTCAGACTGAACTGAGCGTGCAAGACCACGAGCAAGAAACCGGAAGCGCCGCTCAGGAGGGTGGGGACAAGAAGAATTCGGCAGATCAGAAGCCCGCTCGCCGTGGTGTTCGAGGCCCTCGGTCGTTGCGGCGTGCGCGCTCCGAGCGGGGTGTGGAGGGAGCAGCGTCTAACTCATCCGTTGCAACGGAGGGGGAGCCGGAAATGCGAGAGCGTCCGGAACAGGTAGCTCGCTCGCAGCCGCCGCGCCAACATGCACACAAGCAGAATTCGCCGCGCGGAAAAGATGGCCAGCACGGCGGACAAGAACGCGGGCATCAGAAAAATTCGCGCAATACGGTTCGAGCCAGCTCGGGTGATGCGGATGCAGCCTTCAGTTTCGTCACCTCTGAAGCCTATGATCATTCGGTGGGTGCTGAGGATAACGATCCGCGTCAGCGACGCCAGCAGAAACCGGTGCGGCGTGATCTCACTGCGGACGACGATGCGCCCAAGTTGCACAAGGTCCTGGCCGAGGCCGGCATGGGTTCCCGGCGCGACATGGAAGAGCTGATCATCGCTGGGCGCGTCTCGGTCAATGGCGAGCCCGCGCACATAGGCCAGCGCATTCTGCCGGCGGACCAGGTCCGTATCAATGGAAAGCTCGTGCAGCGCAAGGTAAGCAGCCGGCCGCCGCGCGTTCTTGTGTATCACAAACCGGCCGGCGAGATCGTAAGCACCAGTGATCCAGAGGGTCGGGCGACGGTTTTCGATCGGCTGCCTCCGATGAAGGCTGGCAAATGGCTGGCTGTGGGGAGGCTGGATTTCAATACCGAAGGGCTTTTGCTGTTTACGACCTCCGGAGACCTGGCCAACCGTCTGATGCATCCGCGCTATGGCATCGAGCGAGAATACGCAGTGCGCACACTGGGCGAGCTCGAGGAGGGCATGCGCCAAAAGTTGCTTTCGGGCGTGGAGCTGGAAGACGGACTGGCCAGCTTCAACAAAATCAGCGATGGCGGTGGCGAGGGGGCTAATCGCTGGTATCGCGTCATCATTTCTGAGGGGCGCAATCGTGAAGTGCGTCGGATGTTCGAGGCAATTGGCCTCACCGTGTCTCGTCTCATTCGCACACGGTACGGTGCGATGACCCTGCCGGCCAGCCTCAAGCGTGGACGCTGGGAAGAGCTTGACGAGCACGCAGTCAGAGGCTTGATGGCGGCGAGTGGTCTGCAAAAAAACAGCAAGCAGCCCAAGCCGCATGGACCTCAATCGCGTGGTCAGCAATCGCACGGGAATCGTCATGGTCAACACTACGGCCAACCGACGGGTCAGCAGAACGGCAAACGTTCCCCCGGAAAGTCTCGTCAGCCTGATCCATTGCAGACCGCCATTGGCCTGCCAGTGGCTATCAATGGCAGTCGGCCGCATCGAGGCGATGGCCAGCGTCGAAATACCCAAGGCCGAAACAGTCAGGGGGGTGGCCAATGGACTAACGATCGCTTCGGCGGCGTGCAACAGCGTCGGCGGTCCCGCGGTTGACCGGGCGCGGCCGAAAATTTTTCTTTTGATAAGCGTGCCAAATCGCTGAGCTGCATTGCGGCGGACCGGCTTATCGCTTATAATCAGACACTTAACAAAGCGTCGTCCCAAACGTTACGCGTTGTCTCGTCAGCCCAATGCGGTATGACGGCGGCAAATGAACGACTCGCGGGGCGCCAAGCTAAAAAAGATGGGCACGTGCCCATTTTTTTTTTCCTGAAAAGTTTGCAACAGGCCGCTGTCATCGCGATCAGGTCGGAGTGTGGTGTGGTTCTATCAGCGCTAATTGAAAAGACAGTCGTCGGCATGGGCTACGAACTGGTCGATGTTGAGCGGCGCGGGCATGGGCACGTGACGGTGTTTATTGATGTGCCCGAGTATGAGGGGCGTGCCGTCACGGTAGAAGATTGCGAGAAAGTTACGCATCAATTGCTGCACGTACTGACTGTCGAGGATGCTGATTATGAACGGCTTGAAGTGTCTTCACCGGGATTGGACAGGCCGCTGAAGAAGGTGGCTGACTTCTCCCGCTTCGCCGGGCAAGAAGCGCTGATCAAGCTGCGCATGACCCCGCCGGGTGCAGGCAATCGCAAATCTTTTCAGGGTGTGCTGCACGCCCCCGAGGGCGAGATGCTGAGACTGGAATTCGAAGGAAATGAAGGGCCGGCGATGCTGGAGTTTTCGCTGGCTGAGGTGGACAAGGCACGCTTGGTGCCCAAAGTAGATTTCAGGAGTCGCAAATGAGTCGCGAAATTTTGATGCTGGTCGATGCGTTGGCGCGTGAGAAGAACGTCGACAAAGAGGTCGTGTTCGGTGCACTCGAGCATGCGCTCGCACAAGCCACTAAAAAGCGCTACGAGGGCGAGGTAGACATTCGCGTGGCTATTGATCGCGACAGCGGCGAATTTGAAACCTTCCGCCGCTGGCATGTTGTGCCCGACGAGGCTGGACTGCAGCTGCCCGACCAAGAAGTACTGTTGTTTGAAGCCAAGGAGCAGATCGACGATATCGAGGTCGATGATTACATCGAAGAGCCCATCGAATCCGTTGATTTCGGGCGTCGCTTTGCCCAGGATACCAAACAGGTGGTACTCCAGCGCATCCGTGATGCAGAGCGCGAGCAGATCTTGTCAGATTTCCTTGAGCGCGGCGACTCTCTGGTGACCGGCACCATCAAGCGTATGGAGCGGGGCGATGCCATCGTCGAGTCCGGCAAGATCGAGGCGCGGCTTCCGCGCGATCAAATGATCCCGAAAGAAAACCTACGTATCGGCGATCGCGTGCGCGCCTATATTTTGCGCATCGACCGCAATGCGCGCGGTCCGCAGGTGATCCTCTCGCGCACAGCGCCCGATTTCATTATGAAGCTCTTCGAGCTTGAAGTCCCTGAGATCGAGCAAGACCTTCTGCAGATCAAATCAGCCGCGCGCGACCCCGGTGTTCGCGCGAAGATCGCGGTATATACCAGTGATAAGCGAATCGATCCTATTGGTACATGCGTTGGTATGCGCGGCTCGCGGGTACAGAGCGTAACAGGTGAACTCGGTGGCGAGCGCGTTGATATCGTGCTGTGGTCGGATGACCCCGCACAGTTCGTGATCGGTGCTCTGGCACCGGCCAATGTCTCCTCCATCGTGGTCGATGAAGACAAGCATGCGATGGATGTCGTCGTCGATGAAGAAAATCTCGCGATAGCGATCGGACGCGGCGGCCAAAATGTGCGCCTGGCATCCGAGCTCACCGGCTGGCAGATCAACATCATGACGGCTGAAGAATCGGCGGATAAAGCGGCGTCGGAGCGTGCCCTCATCCGCCAGGTGTTCATGGAAAAGCTCGATGTGGACGAAGAAGTCGCTGACATTCTTGCTCAGGAAGGCTTTTCTACACTAGAGGAGATTGCTTATGTCCCGATCTCCGAAATGCTCGATATCGAAGCCTTCGACGAGGAAACCGTCGATGAGCTTCGCAACCGCGCTCGTGACGCGCTCGTGACCGAGGCTATCGCCTCAGAAGAAGGACTCGAGGGCATGGAGGATGCGCTGATCAACCTCGAGGGCATGGACCGCATGACGGCAGGTAAGCTGGGGCTGGTGGGCATCAAGACGTTGGAGGCATTCGGTAACCTCGCCTACGATGAGTTTGGCGCGATCCTCGCGTTGCCGACGGAGCGCGCGCGACAGCTCATCGATGAGGAATTCAAGGATGCCACGGACGATGAAATGCGACTTATCGATGCGAAGTATGACGAGCATGCCAAAGAACTGCAGGCTCGTGTGTGGAGCCTTGCCGAGAGCAAGTGATCTCTTCGACAGACATCATGGATAGCGCGACTAGAAAAGAGGACTGAATGGCAAGCAACAACGTAGCCCAATTTGCCTCCGAGCTGAAAATGCCGGCTGATCTGCTGCTCAAGCAGCTCAAGGCGGCCGGTGTAGACAAGAGCTCGGCCGAGGATCAGCTGTCCAAGGAAGACAAGGACAAGCTGCTTGGGCACCTGCGCAAAGTGCACGGATCTACGGGAGACGGCGAGAAGAAAAAAATCACGCTCACTCGTAAGGAAACGACAGAAATCAAGCAAGCCGATTCCAGCGGCAAGTCGCGCACTATTCAAGTTGAGGTTAGAAAAAAGCGTACTTTCGTCAAACGTGATGATGCCCCGGTCGCTAGTGACATCGATGTGCCTCAGGCCAGTGTCATTGATGATGCCGAACTCGCCCGCCGGGCTGATGAGGCACGTCGCCAGTCTGAACTGATTGCACGCCAGGAAGCCGATCTTCGCGAGAAGCAGGAAAGGTTGGCGACGCTGGAGGCCGAACGGATTGCTGCGGAGCAGGCAGAAGCCGAGCTGTCCCGCGCTACTGCAGCAGCAGCGCAAGATTCCACTCTGTCGGGCGCCGTGTCAGCAGAGCGTGCCGCCGACGGGGCAGCGCGAGCTGCCGCTGAGTCCGCTCGCGCTGTCGCCGCCGAGCAGGCGCGCAAGGCAGTAGCCAACGAAGTGGCACAGATCAAGGCGATGATGAATGCGCCGCGCAAGGTGCTCAAGGCGCCTGAGCCTGCAGCGCGTGCCGAGGGTACCTTGCATCGTCCCGCTGAGAAAAAAGCTGGCGAAAAGAAAGACGATAAAAAACCCGGCGAGAAAAAATCCATTAAATCAGCCAATGTCTCATCGACTTGGCAGGATGAGAAAAAACGCAGCCCCGGTGGGCTCAAGACGCGTGGCGCGCCGACGCCGGGTGGTCGCGATGGCTGGCGCGCCGGCCCACGTGGCCGTCGCAACAGTCATGCCGAAGAGCGGGAGTCGAACTTTCAGCAGCCGACCGAGGCAGTGGTACGCGAAGTGCATGTGCCAGAAACCATTACGGTCGCCGAGCTGGCGCACAAGATGTCCGTCAAGGCCTCCGAGGTCATCAAACAACTCATGAAGCTGGGACAGATGGTCACCATTAATCAGGTACTCGATCAGGAAACGGCAATGATCGTGGTCGAAGAGATGGGTCATGTGGCGCACGCTGCTAAGCTGGATGATCCCGAGGCATTGCTGGAGGAAGGTGATCAAAACGTCGATGCCGAAACGCACCCGCGCGCGCCGGTCGTTACCGTGATGGGTCACGTCGACCACGGCAAGACCTCGCTGCTCGATTACATCCGTCGTGCCAAGGTCGCCTCGGGCGAGGCAGGCGGTATCACTCAGCACATTGGCGCTTATCATGTCGAGACACCTCGCGGTATGATTACTTTCCTCGATACCCCAGGTCACGAAGCGTTTACTGCCATGCGCGCGCGTGGCGCGAAAGCGACCGATATCGTCATTCTGGTGGTGGCCGCTGATGATGGAGTGATGCCCCAAACTAAGGAGGCGATCGCGCACGCGAAGGCCGCTGGCGTTCCCCTCGTGGTTGCCATTAACAAGATAGACAAGCCGGGAGCAAATCCTGATCGCGTGAAAACCGAGCTCGTTGCCGAGCAAGTGGTGCCTGAAGAATACGGCGGAGATTCTCCCTTCATTCCAGTCTCCGCAAAAACCGGCGAAGGCATTGATACCTTGCTCGAGAACGTTTTGTTGCAAGCCGAAGTACTTGAACTCCAGGCGCCAGTCGACACGCCTGCCAAGGGTTTGGTTATCGAAGCCAAGCTCGACAAAGGCCGTGGACCCGTTGCCACCATCATGGTGCAGTCCGGCACACTCAAGCGTGGCGATATTGTGCTCGCAGGGTCTTCCTATGGCCGAGTTCGTGCCATGCTGGATGAGAACGGCAAAGCGATCAACGAAGCCGGACCCTCAATTCCTGTCGAGATTCAAGGTCTGACCGAGGTACCTGCGGCGGGTGAAGAAGCCATGGTGCTCGCGGACGAGCGCAAGGCACGTGAGATTGCTCTGTTCAGACAAGGCAAATACCGCGACGTCAAGCTGGCCAAGCAGCAGGCTGCAAAACTGGAGAACATGTTCGAGCAAATGGGCGAAGGAGAGGTCAAGAACCTGGCGCTCATCATCAAGGCTGACGTGCAAGGCTCACAGGAAGCACTGGTCGGATCGATGCAGAAACTTTCTACCGCTGAAGTGCGTGTGCAAGTGGTTCATGCGGCAGTGGGTGGCATTAGCGAGTCCGATGTCAACCTCGCGCTGGCCTCCAAGGCAGTCATTATCGGCTTCAATGTGCGTGCCGACGCCTCCGCGCGCAAGCTGGCAGAATCCAGTGGTATCGACATTCGTTACTACAACATCATCTACGACGCGATTGATGAGATCAAGGCGGCGATGGGTGGCATGCTGGCACCGGAGAAACGCGAGCACGCGCTGGGCCTGGTCGAAATACGTCAGGTCTTCATGGTCAGCAAGGTCGGTGCAATTGCTGGGTGCTATGTGCTTGAAGGCATGGTCAAGCGTGGCGCACATGTCCGTCTACTGCGTGATAACGTGGTGCTTTGGACCGGCGAGCTGGATTCGCTCAAGCGATTCAAGGATGACGTGAAAGAGGTGAAGTCCGGGTTTGAATGCGGCCTCTCACTCAAAAACTACAACGACATCAAGGAAGGCGATCAGCTCGAAGTCTTCGAGGTACAGGAAGTCGCGCGTACTCTCTAAGATGGCAGAGACAGAGTCACCGGCCCCCGGCCTGAGTCGGGGTGTCGTATCTCGTATCGAGGGTAGTTAATCGCGTCATCTTGGCGCAGGCCAGAATCCAGTGTCTTTCGAAACGTACTCCCTTCATGGCCAAGCACAGCAAATCCATTCCCGGCCGCAGTCAGCGCGTCGCCGACCAGATCCAGAAAGATCTGGCCGAGTTGATCGCCATGGAGGTCAAAGATCCCCGCATAGGTATGGTCACGCTGACCGAGGTACAACTTACCCCGGACTACGCACATGCGAAAGTATTTTTCACAACGCTGATCGACGACCCTCTGTCGGTAGGGAATACGCTTCGAGGTTTGCAAAAAGCAGCGGGTTTCCTGCGCAATCAATTGGGCAAGCGCCTTCATATCCACACCCTGCCAGAAATTCATTTTGTGCACGATACCTCCACCATCCGCGGCGCCGCCCTGTCGAAACTGATCGACGAAGCGAATGCCACCCGCGCGAAAGACGCGGACGAGCACTAGCCGCAGTCTGACAGTTTGCTCATGAATCACCAGGTCAAGCGCAGGCGTGTTCCTATTCATGGCGTACTTCTGCTAGACAAACCTGCAGGTATGTCTAGCACGCAGGCACTTGCCAAAGCCAAATGGCTACTCAATGCTGAAAAAGCTGGCCATACCGGCACCCTCGATCCGTTTGCGACCGGGCTGTTGCCATTATGTTTTGGTGAGGCGACAAAATATGCGAGCGATCTGCTGGATGCAGACAAATCTTATGAGGCAACGGTTCGTCTTGGTGTAACGACTTCGACGGGAGATACCGAGGGCGAGGTGGTTGAGACCCGAGAGGTTCAGGTCACCCCCGAGCAGATTAGCAGGGTGCTGTTTCAGTTCAGTGGAAAGATCAGTCAGACGCCGCCCATGTACTCTGCTCTGAAAGTGGAAGGAAAACCCCTCTACGCGTATGCACGCGAGGGTATTACTCTGGAACGCAAAGCAAGAGAAGTTCTGATTCATGAAATCGAATTAGTGGAATTCGATGTGGCCATGTTGAAGATACGCGTACGCTGCAGTAAAGGTACCTATATGCGTGTGTTGGGAGAAGATATTGGTAAAACTTTGGGTTGCGGAGCACACCTGACACAACTTCGGCGCACGGGTATTGCACACCTGTCAGTCGCGGAGGCCATACAGTTGTCGGTGTTGCAAGAAAATGGTGAGCCGCGTTCCCGCTGGCTGCGACCCGTAGACAGCCTCACGTCAATGCTGCCTGCAGTCCAGCTCAATGAAGATTTCATTCGTCGTTTCATGCACGGACAGCGGTTACCGCTTGGCAGAGCATTGAGCCAGCACTCTCTGTCTCCTCCACTGCCTGAAGGACGAGTCAGGGTTCTTGGGCCTGCCGGCAGCTTTGCCGGTACTGCCGTCGTCAATCATGATCAGGTACTGATTCCTGAGCGGGTGGTGTCAATTACCGCCTGACGAAGTGAGCTTTTGGTTGTGCCCTGATGGCATCGGCTGCGCGCGCATCCCTGAATTATCTGGTTGTCGAAAAAATAAAAACGTGGCCGGTGCGAAGACGCCAGTCGTGATTAGGGAAGTTTTTGCAACTCATTGAAAATTCAAGGAATTTCTCGGATTTGAAACAATTCAGTGATACACTCTCGGGTTTATTTGATCTGGCCAGTCCCCTATGTCATCTATCGACCGCGCTTTGCGCAACATCGCCATCATTGCCCACGTTGACCATGGCAAGACCACACTGGTTGACCAGCTGCTGAGGCAGTCTGGTACCTTCCGGGAAAATCAGCAGGTGGACACCCGCGTGATGGATTCCAACGATCTCGAAAAAGAGCGCGGGATCACCATTCTCGCGAAGAACTGCGCGGTCGAGTATGAAGGCACCCACATCAATATCGTCGATACCCCCGGGCATGCCGACTTTGGCGGCGAGGTGGAGCGCGTGCTGTCGATGGTTGATTCTGTCCTGCTTCTGGTCGATGCAGTAGAGGGGCCGATGCCGCAGACCCGCTTCGTCACCCGCAAGGCGCTGGCTTTGGGACTCAAACCCATCGTTGTGGTAAACAAGATCGATCGTCCTGGTGCGCGCCCTGACTGGGTGATCAACGCAACCTTCGAATTGTTCGATAAGCTCGGTGCTACCGAAGAACAGCTCGATTTTCCGGTTGTCTATGCGTCCGCCCTAAACGGTTACGCCAGCCTCAACCCCGAGGTACGTGAAGGCGACATGAAGCCGCTGTTCGATGCTGTGCTCAAGTACGTGCCGGTGCGCGATGACGATGCCGATGGACCGCTGCAACTGCAAATTTCCTCGCTCGATTATTCCTCCTATGTTGGCAAGATTGGCATTGGCCGTATCAAGCGTGGCCGCGCGAAACCGCTGCAAGATGTGATCATTCTGAACGGTCCGGACTCGACACCGATCAAGGGTCGTATTAATCAGGTACTGAAATTCCGTGGACTTGAGCGAGAGGTGGTGCCCGAGGCTATGGCTGGCGATATCGTGCTGATCAACGGTATCGAAGACGTTGGTATTGGTTCAACCGTCTGTGCGCTAGATGCGCCAGATGCGCTACCGATGCTCAGCGTTGACGAGCCTACGCTGACGATGAACTTTATGGTGAACACGTCGCCGCTCGCGGGTCGCGAGGGTAAATTTGTCACTAGCCGGCAGCTGCGCGAGCGGCTGGAGCGCGAGTTGAAGTCGAATGTCGCGCTGCGTGTGTCGCCGACAGATGATGACACGATCTTCGAAGTCTCTGGTCGAGGCGAACTGCACCTGACCATCTTGCTTGAAAACATGCGTCGCGAAGGCTACGAATTGGCCGTCTCGCGTCCGCGCGTAGTATTCAAGATGATTGATGGTGTACGACACGAACCCTTTGAGAATTTGACTGTTGATGTCGAGGAAGCGCACCAGGGTGGCGTCATGGAAGAACTGGGCCGTCGGCGAGGTGAGCTGCAAGATATGCAGCCAGATGGCAAAGGACGTGTGCGCCTTGAGTACCGAATTCCTGCTCGCGGTTTGATCGGATTCCAGGGCGAGTTCATGACACTGACACGGGGTACAGGTTTAATGAGTCATGTGTTCGATGTGTATGGACCGGTGGATTCGAGCAAGGGGGAACTCGCTGGCCGACGCAATGGCGTGCTGGTCTCCCAGGAAGACGGCGCAGCGGTCGCTTATGCACTCTGGAAGCTGCAGGAGCGCGGCCGTATGTTCGTCGTTCACAACGACCCGATCTACGAAGGCATGATCATCGGCATACACTCGCGCGACAATGATCTGGTGGTTAACCCCATCAAAGGCAAGCAGCTTACCAATGTGCGGGCTTCCGGCACCGATGAAGCAGTACGACTGATCCCGCCTATCGATCTCACGCTGGAATATGCAGTCGAGTTCATCGAGGATGATGAGCTGGTCGAGATCACGCCCAAGAGCATACGGCTGCGCAAGCGATTCCTGAAAGAACACGAGCGCAAGCGCGCTTCGCGTGAAGCTGCCTGATCAGTACAGACTGCATCATAAAAAAAGCGCCTTCAGGCGCTTTTTTGTTGCCAGATCAATGCGTGTTTTATCTGGCCATGCGAACAAGGATCTTGCTGATCGCCGAGAATAATTGATTGATTTGCTCTGCCTCTATGATGAGTGGTGGCGACAACGCCATGATATCTCCGGTAGTTCGGATCAAAACATTCTCTTCCCAGAAGCAACGCTCAAAAATTTCATACGCACGTGCCCCAGGCTTGCCCGGGATAGGTTCGAGTTCGATACCACACACTAATCCAAGATTACGTATGTCTTTTACGTGCGGCAGCCCTTGCAGGGCATGCGCAGCGGCTTCAAATGAGTGCGCCATCGATGCGGCGCGAGCAAACAGCTTCTCGCTTTGGTACACCTCCAGCGTGGCAATGGCAGCAGCACACGCTAGCGGATGGCCGCTGTAGGTATAGCCATGGTAGAACTCAATCGCATTCTCGGGTGCGGCATCCATGAAGGTATCGTGGATAGCTTGTTTTGCGATCACCGCACCCATCGGTACCATCGCATTTGTCAGACCTTTCGCACAACAGATCATGTCGGGAATGACGCCAAAATAGTCTGCGGCAAATGCGGCGCCCAGCCGTCCGAATCCCGTGATGACTTCATCGAAGATCAGCAGGATGCCGTGCTTGTCACAGATCGAGCGAAGCTTTTGCAGATAAGCTTTAGGCGGGATGATCACGCCGGTTGACCCCTGTACGGGCTCAACAATCAATGCAGCGACCGTCGCCGGATCGTGCAGCGCAAGCAGCCGCTGCTCGAATTCATCAGCGATCTCGGCGCCGTGTTCTGGCAGACCGCGCGAGAAGGCATTGCGCGAGATGTCCAGCGGATGACGCAGATGATCAACCCCTGGCAGCGCGGGGCCAAAGTGCTTGCGATTACCTGCGATGCCACCGACAGCAATACCGCCAAAGCCCACGCCGTGATAGCCGCGCTCGCGACCGATTAGTCGCGTACGAAGTGAGTCGCCGCGCATCCGGTGGTAAGCCAGCGCCATCTTCAGCGCTGTATCCACAGCTTCCGATCCACTGTTACAAAAAAATACGCGGTTTAGCCCCTCGGGTGCCATCTCGGCCAGACTACGCGCAGCATTGAATGCGCCCGCATGCCCCATCTGAAAAGGTGGCGCAAAGTCCATGGTCTGCGCTTGTCGGACTACCGATTCGGTGATTTTCGGGTGGCCGTGTCCGGCATTCACACACCATAGGCCTGCCGTGCCATCGAGTACCTCACGGCCGTCATCCGTTGAGTAGTACATGCCAGCCGCCGAGGTCATCATCCGCGGGCGTGCCTTGAACTGCTGGTTGGCGGTGAATGGCATCCAGTAGTGAGTGGTGTCCGTGCTCATGGGCTTAAAAAATTATCCGAAAAAATAGTCAGGAATTTCGCAGGACTTTATTCATCAAGTCCTGCAGCCCTCACTTTACTGCATCTGCGACCTGGCTTGCGGGTACCGGTAAAATGCAGGCTGATTCTTCAGATAGCTGGCTACGACATTGAAAGTACCGCTGCCTCCCCGTCGTTTGTCCGTCGCTCCCATGATGGACTGGACTGATCGCCACTGCCGGATGTTCCACCGGCAGATCACGCGCCATACCTGGCTCTATACCGAAATGGTCACGACCGGTGCCATCATCCATGGTGACAAGGCCCGGCATCTCGATTTCAGCGACGAAGAGCACCCGGTGGCCCTTCAGCTAGGGGGTAGCGAACCGGCAGATCTGGCGATCAGCGCGCGCTTCGGTGAGCAGTGGGGCTATGACGAAATCAACCTCAACTGTGGCTGCCCTTCCGAGCGAGTGCGGCGTGGCGCATTCGGTGCTTGTCTGATGGCCGAGCCCGCACTGGTGGCCGATGGTGTCAAGGCAATGCAAGATGCGGTAAGCATCGCCGTCACTGTCAAGCACAGGATCGGGATTGACGAGATCGATTCGTATGATTTCGTTCGCGACTTCGTTGGTACCGTGGCCGAGGCCGGCTGTCGTACTTTCATCGTCCATGCTCGTAATGCGATCCTCAAAGGGCTGACCCCTAAAGAGAACCGTGAGATCCCTCCCTTGCGCTATGAACGGGTATACCAGCTGAAGCGAGATTTTCCTCATTTGGAAATCATCATTAATGGCGGTGTCAAGACCCTGCAAGCTATTGATCTGCATTTGCAGCATGTCGATGGCGTGATGATCGGACGCGAGGCGTATCACAACCCTTATCTCATGGCGGCGTTCGATGCACGCTATTACGGCGATGCAGCAGTACCTTTAAGTCGCGCAGCGGTCATTGAGGCAATTCTGCCCTATGTGCGCGAGCAGCTTGAGCGCGGAGGTCCGCGTCTGAACAGCATTACCCGGCATATGCTGGGTTTGATGGCCGGCTTGCCAGGAGCACGTAGTTTTCGGCAGCGGCTCTCAGATGCCAGGCAACTCGCTAGCGGTGATCCGCAGCTTCTGCGGCGTGCGGCGCAGGTGGTGTCAGGCTCACGTCCTGATGAATGGTTCCCTACCATGAGCGATTAGTCGCAGCGATCAGTCGTACATCGACTTGGATTTCCTGGTTGTCATCAACACCGTCCACGGAAAATATCTCGCATCGGTCGCCACTACCGCTGCTCGATCACAAACTATCGTTACCTTTATGTTGTGGTAACCGATACCCGCGTCAGATCAATAGTGCTGCTGCGGAGCGTCTTTCTGACTCAGTAGTTGGCGAGACGCAGACCCTCATCTGAATCCTTGAAACTTATACACTGCGCGCCAGTCAAGTCAAAAGTTGGTGTAACTGCTTTTGAAAGGAATAGTAATGAGATTCAATCTGGGCGCATCAAAGACCCTGTTAATTTTGGGACTACTGACGATTAGCCTTGCCGCCTGCAACCGAGGGGGCAGCAGCGGCTCAGAACGGAGCGAGGGCGGTACAACAGGTGCCGCGAGTCCTTCGTCGGCTGCGACCAAACAAACGCCGCCGCAGAGTGACGCTGCGCCGGATGGCGGCACGTCATCCGCCGGTGGTGCCAGCAGCAGTGCAACAGGCAGTACCTCAGGCGGCACGCCAAGTGGTCAGTCGACTGGAGGGAGACAGGATTAACCAGATTAGACAATCTGTAGCTTGTACCTTACTGACTTGATCTGACAAGGAGATATTGATGGCAACCTTCCACCTCGAAAGTGGCGCAGCCCATCCGGGTAGCAAACTGACCGCGCCGGAGAACACCGTACGTCGGTCGCTGCTCGCTACCATACGCTGGGGAGCTGTACTGGCTGGTGTGGCAGTCGGTATTTCGGTGCAACTGGTGCTGACCCTGCTGGGCATCGCCAGCGGGCTGTCGCTTACCCGGCTCTCGACGGGCGATGCGCCTGGCACTGGGGCGCTGATCTGGGCTGGGTTGTCAATGCTGATCTCTGCACTGGTCGGTGCCTATGTTGCCAGCCGCATGTCTGGCTTAAAGCGAAAGACGGATGGCATGCTACATGGCGTGGTGTCGTGGGCGGTGACGACGCTGTTGTTTGTGATGCTAGCTACATCAGCGGGAGGCTCTTTGCTTTCCGGCTTGTTCTCTGATCTTACGCAGGGCGTCAGCCCGATGATGCCCTCGGGCGGGGGTATTGCCGCGATACTCAACCGACAACTCGGTACCAGCGTCAATCCTTCGGATGTGCGCACAGTGCAGGAGCATATTGCAGCTGGTCGCCGTGACCAGGCAATTGACTACATGAGCAGCAACCTGGCTGTGCGCCGCGATCGTGCATCGGTCATCGTCGACCAGGCACTGATTTTCTCTGGATCGCCGGAGCAAGCATCGTCCGAGGGGCGTGCAGCGGCAGATCGTGCGGTCAAGGGCGCAAGCACGGTTGCGTGGACGGTCTTTGGCGTGGCAGCACTCTCGCTAGCCTTGTCTTTGGTTGGGGGTGCACTGGGGGCCATGGGCGCGAAAAGGGCGGCCTGGAATGAACATCTTGATGTAGACACGACCGCGACAGTCCAGACCGGACTGGGGCGTAGCTGAGGAGTGTGGTCACCATGATGCTCATGATGTCCTCCTACTACACGTCATTTCGCCATCGGGGAGCTTGAACTGGCATCACTCATCGCGGTCACAGTGATCACTGAGGTGCGTAATGCAAAAGGAAGAGAAGGACGGACTGATGCTGACAAGCGCTGATGGCGAGAGCGCTGCCAGCGCCCACCGGGACCGCAAGCGCTTTGCGTGCATGGCGGCAGGACACTCCTCCGTGACGGCCTTGTTCCGCTCATGTCCGGTGGTGACTGCTGTCGGGCAGACGCTGGGTCGAGTACGGTCCGTGATGATTGATGTGCGTAGTCGTCAGCTGCGCTATGTCATTGTCGCACCCGCGCAGGGCAAGGCGCCAATTGTCATACCTTGGCAGGCGCTATATTTTGATTCGACACGAGTCCGGCTGGTTTACTACACATTCACTTGATGACTTTTCGCTGATTCCATCGGATGTCGTCTTTACATGATGCGCGCAAGGCAAATGCTCCGATTATCTGCTCCAAGATTGCGTATGCTAACCGCTGCGCTGCTCGCAGCGCTACCTGTAACTTTACTGTGGCCCTACTGGGGACAGGTGCTGCCATCGCACCTTGCTGACCATCTGATATCAGCGGTGTACGAATTTCCTTTCGATGAGATGCCCCGCTGCGAGCAATTTGTTCATTACACGTATACGGAAGAACTGAGCAGACCTATGGCCTGCCAAGTCAACCCTGCGCAGCTGATGGTTTGAAGTGATTCGAAGGGATCAGTCGCGTCGCAGCAGCATACCCAACAGCAGGCCAGCACCAGTAGCGATTGCAATGGATTGCAATGGTTTATTGCGAACATAGTCAAGCGTCATGTTCTTTCCGTGAGCGAATTGCTTGCCAGCTTGTGCAACCATGCCATACGCCATATATCGCATGGAAGAAAATTGAGTAAATATACGGTCGCGCGCTTCGCGTAACTCCGTTTCTGTCAGTGTTGATGCATGGGACATCAACGCATCCAGATCATTCTTCAGTCGAGTCAAGTCTTCTCGCAACCGCGCTTTTGTTCGGCTGTCATCAGCCATATGACTTTCATCGCGCAAGCTTGCCATCTCGCCTAATTGACTGGCTCTGACGCCGGTCGTGCTGGCGGCACGGCTGCCACTGTGGTTGGGGCTATCGGTTTCCATCATATTTTGCTCCTCACGGATCTGGATGAAATACAGGTACTGGCTCTACCTATGAATTGACCCGCAAAGCGTATGCCAGTTCGCGCAAGCGCGCTGTGTCGGGGTCTCCGACAATAGGCACATGCCGGACTTGAAAAAACCGACATGTCGACGATGAGACTATGGCAAAAAATACATCATGAACAGAAGTGCCTTAAGTACGACCATGATAGCGGCATCACCCTGCGTGGATCATCAGCATCGACCACACGGGGCTGCGACGCCGTGTCAGAGACGATCTCTGATTTTTCGAGGGCGCGCTGCTAGCGGTTTTCCAGCGGCTGGGGGAGGCTACAAAAACGCATGCTGGCACAAGTAATGTTTCCTAAAGGGAATAAAAATTGAATAGTTTCTCTGATGGAATTTTGATATTCGCGAGAGGTCTTGCATAATGGCAAAACATTAGAAATCAAAGTCATTGCGCTTGCTGTCAGGTGGTTTTTTTCAACAATCCATGCCGCTATCCAGATGCAGACAACCTTGCGACAAACCCTGGACCAGACCCTTCTGGAGAACCGGCGCATCATCCTTGGGTGGAGCGTCGGCTGGGTACTTGCCTGCGCGCTGATCGGCGTTACCGCCACACTGAAAATACATAACGATCGCACTGAGCTGCTGCAGCGTGCGAAGTCGGAGGCCGGTGCCCGCGCAGCCCATTATGCAGAGCAGCTCATACGGGCAGTCTCGCAGATCGATCAGTTGTCGATATCGATCAAGTATCAATGGGAACATAAAAAAAACAGCATGGACCTTGAGGAGCAGTACCGCAAGGGGGTATATCAGCGATCGCTATATCCCGTGCTGATCAATGCCGAGGGCGCTGCCACCCATTCCACTCGACGACTCTCCAAGGGTAGCCGCATGGGTGATCTCGAATTTTTTATCCGGCACAAGAACGACACTTCTCTAGGTTTACTGATTTCGCATCCTGGCATTGGGAGGGGTGGATTCAGTGGCATGCAAGTCATTCGGTTTTCGCGTAGTCTGGTGAGCAATGATGGAAGTTTCGATGGCGTGGTGCTGATCGCGATTGAACCCAACTTTTTGGTCAGTGATCAGGATGAATCCCGCTTGCTGGTGGGCGACTTCATGGCGGTGTACTTCAACGATGGAGCACTACTCGTTAGCCAATCAGGTGGAGGCTCAGGGGAATCCTTCTATGTGGGCTCGCCTTTGCTGCGCGGGCCACAGGGGACACTGGCGCAGCCTGCAACCTTGTTTACCGACCATCGTGCGCGACTGGTTGGCTGGCGGCGTCTGGATGGTTATCCGCTGCTCGCCGTGGCAGCGATCAGCGAAGACAATGCGCTGTCGACCTACCGATCGACGCAGTCCACCTATATTGGCATTGCACTGGCCGTAAGCGCGTTGATCGGGCTGTTTTGTGCGGGAGGCGCATGGGTTCAGCTGCGTGCGAGTGCGAGGCAGCGGCATGATTCACAGGTGCAGACGACTTTTCGGTTAGCGGTGGATGGCGCGCGCGAAGCATTTCTGATGATACAGCCGACGTATCACACGGATGGCCGGATTGATCAGCTGCTGATCGAAGACTGCAATGAACGCGCAGCCGAGATGTCAGGTTATCCGCGTAACAAGCTGATTGGTAAATGCTGCACCGAGCTGTATCAGGGATTGGCACCGCACTATGTGCGTGATTTCTTCGCGCGCGTGCTGAAAGAAGGATTTGTGGAGGACGAATACCATGTCTCCCATGGCCGGCGACATGCGGCAGGATGGTTTCAGCGACGGGCGGTGCACTCAGGTCTTGGGGTGGCGATGACTATCCGCGATGTCTCTGAAGCAAAGCAGCAAGCCGAGACGCTGGCGACCATGGCGCGTACCGATTCTCTGACCGGGCTACCCAACCGTCACTGGCTAAACGATTACCTGCCTGGCGCTATTGCACGTGCCCGAACCGGCGGATACAAGCTAGCGCTGTATTACATCGACATCGATAACTTCAAGGACATCAATGACTCGCTCGGTCACAAGAGCGGTGATGAGGTACTGTGCGCGATCGGCAAAGGACTGAGCGTCGCCATTCGTGCCGGTGATCATCTTGCCCGGATTGGGGGTGACGAATTCCTTGCGGTGATCGAAGATCTCTCTGATTGCGACGCTGCGCGTGGTATTGCTTCCAAGTTGATCGAAGCGATGAATCTGGAAGACACAGTCTTGCCTTGGCGCGGTTTTGTGCCCAAGGCGTCGGTGGGTGTGAGCGTATTTCCTCAAGATGGTCAGGATATGGACAGCTTGCTGCAATCAGCGGACATCGCGATGTATCAGGCTAAGTCGGAGGGCAAATCCCGATTTTGCTTCTATAGTGAAGAATTTGCACAACGAGTGCGAGACCGTATCTCTACCGAGCGTGCACTGGAACTGGCGATTACTAATGATGAATTTGTCATCTATTACCAACCGCGTGCGGATGCGCGAAGCGGCTTGCTCTCGAGTATGGAAGCGCTGGTCCGCTGGCGTCATCCACAGCGCGGGTTGGTGGCGCCCGTAGATTTCATTCAGGTCGCCGAGCAGTCCAGACTGATTGTTCCGCTGGGTGATCTGGTGATTCGCAAAGTCTGTGAGCAGCTGGTGCAATGGCGTGATGCAGGTCTGACACTTCGCCCGGTATCGGTGAATGTCTCCGCACTGCAGCTACATGGCGACGGGTTGCGACTGTCACTGGCTGCCAACCTTAGCCGTTTTTCGCTTCCTTCTTCGCTGATTGCTATCGAGCTGACCGAATCCAGCATGCTGGAGGAGGGTGGTAATGGCTTTGAAGAACTCAGGCGCTTGCGCGAGATGGGTGTAGAGCTGCAGATCGATGATTTTGGCACCGGTTATTCGTCGTTGTCCAAGCTGCAAAGTCTGGATATTGATGTCGTCAAGATCGATCAGTCTTTTGTTTACAAGCTGGCTACCGATCATCAGAGCCGCGCATTATGCGAGGCAGTAGTGTCGATTGGGCGCAGCCTGGATATTGATGTGGTGGCCGAGGGCGTAGAGACCGCTGAGCAGTTGCAACTGCTGCAGAGCATGGGCTGCGACGAGATCCAGGGCTATCTGATTTCCCGGCCGCTGCCAGCAGACCAGATACCCGCACTGATGAATAAAAAATTTTTCTGACGAGTTAGTGCTAATCAAATAGGGCAGCCACCTGCTTCGTATCAGGACGATGTATCACCGCTTTTTCAGTGACGAGGGCGCTTACTAGCTCGGCAGGTGTTACATCGAATGACGGATTGCGCACAGAAACACCCTGCGCGGCCCACTGATAATCTCGATAGCCTGTGACTTCCTCGCGCGCTCTTTCCTCGATAGGGATCAGATCTCCACTTGCCAGTGCCAGATCAATCGTTGATAGCGGACAAGCCACGTAAAAAGGAATCTGGTGGCGGTGCGCGAGCACCGCAACCATATAAGTCCCAATCTTATTCGCCACGTCACCATTCGCGGCCACGCGATCTGTACCGACGATTACCGCATCGATCTCACCTCGCGCCATCAGGTGGCCCGCCATGTTATCGGTGATCAGCGTTACCGGAATATTCTCCTGCACCATTTCCCATGCGGTCAACCGCGCTCCTTGCAGAAAAGGACGAGTTTCATCAGCGATGACGCTGATGTTCTTGCCAGCGGAGACTGCCGATCGAATCACGCCGAGTGCAGTACCATGCCCGGCAGTAGCCAGTGCGCCGGCATTGCAGTGCGTGAGGACGCGCGCACCGTCAGGCAGCAGTGCAGCGCCATGCGCGCCAATCGCGCGGTTGATACGAATATCTTCTTCATGAATGAATTTAGCTTCCGCTAACAGTGCGGCTGCCAGTGCGGATGGAGTCAGTGTCGCATGCCGCTGCCAGCAGACACGCATGCGTTTGAGAGCCCAGAACAGATTCACTGCGGTAGGGCGGCTGGCAGCCAGCTTGGAAAAGCCTTTTTCCAGTGCTGCCGCAAAATCATGCGCACTGTCGGTATTGCAGAGCCGAAGGGCTTCCAGCGCCACGCCATACGCCGCCGCCACGCCAATCGCCGGCGCGCCACGCACCACCATGCCGCGGATACCCTCGGCCACGCTCTCGGCGGAGTCATAGTTCAGATACTCGAAAACCGCTGGCAGGCGGGTCTGATCGATCATTTGCAAAAAGCCACCTTGCGGCGCATCCCGCCAAAGCAAGGCCTGCACGGTGTCGCTCACGTCAGTCTCCCTCGAATTCACATAAAGCGAAAACTGGCAAGTCGTCATTTTCAAGACGCTGGCGGCCACCGATATCGGGCAGATCGACAAGGAAAGCGCATTCGACTACGTGCCCTCCCATTTTCCGGACCAGCGTCGACGCGGCGTGCGCCGTGCCACCTGTGGCGAGGAGGTCGTCAACGATCAAGATACGCTCACCCGCTTCAATTGCGCCGTGGTGAATCTCAATCCGGTCGGTGCCGTACTCCAGATCGTAATCATGACCCATAGACTCGCCGGGCAGCTTACCCTGTTTGCGGATAGGCACAAAACCTAACTTCAGCGCATAGGCGAGTGGTGCGGCAAACATGAAACCACGCGACTCGATACCAACGATTTTGTCGATCGTTTGTCCACGGTAACGTTGCACCAGTGCCTCGATAGCGGCATGAAAACCTGGGCCATCTTTCAGGAGGGTGGTGATGTCGCGGAACTGAATACCTGGTTTGGGATAATCGGGAATGGTGCGAATCAGTGAGGTGAAGTCCATGATGATTTTCATTGATACGGTGATTGAGGTGTCTGATGTGCGTTCCGACCATAGCTGCGGAAACGGTTGATTACGGCCTGCATTTCTTCTGACGAGAGCAGCACGGGCTGGCCTGTCTGCCGCGCAATAAGATATTGCTGACAAAGTGATTCGATTTCTGTGGCAACGCTCATGGCCTCGTCAAGATCGCGCCCGGCAGCAATCAGTCCATGATTTGCCAGCAGGCAGGCTTTGCGATCTTTCATCGCGTTCACAGCATGGGCTGACAACGCTTCGGTACCAAACAAGGCATACGGCGAGCAACGGACGGAATCGCCACCGGCTATCGCGATCATGTAATGAAAGGCCGGCAGGTCTTCCCGCAGGCAGGCCAGCGCCGTGGCGTGCGGCGAATGGGTGTGCACGATCGCGTTGAGCTCTGGACGGTTATTCAGCAGATCGAGATGAAAATGCCACTCGCTGGACGGCTGACCGTCACCCATAATCTTGCCCGTAAAATCCATCGCGACAATACGCTCGGGACGCAGCTGCGATACCGGTACGCCCGATGGCGTAATCAAAAAATGATCGCCATGGCGGCAGCTGACATTTCCCGAGGTACCCCGGTTCAGGCCCGAGCGCTCCAGCTGATGGCAGGCATCAATGATGTGCTGCCTGAGCGCGATTAACTCTGCGCTCATCGCGTCAGCACTCGGCCAGCTACCGCGGAGAGCTTGTCGATCAGGGCCGGGTCGCGTGCCTCAGGCGCAGTAATCAGCGCATGCTCCAGCGCCTGCTTGCAGGCGCAATGGGCCGCATGGGTGTCATTCTTCACGCGCGGCACGACGCGCTTCACCAGATCACGGCCCTTGTCAGCATTACCGACTAACACGCGAATCACTTGTTCAACGCTGACATGCTCATGGTCTGGATGCCAGCAGTCGAAGTCGGTCACCATGGCGACGGTCGCGTAACAGATCTCGGCTTCGCGCGCGAGTTTGGCCTCGGGCATGTTCGTCATGCCAATCACATGGCAGCCCCACTGCCGGTAAAGCATCGACTCTGCCTGGCTTGAAAATTGCGGGCCTTCCATCGCAAGATAGCTACCACCGCGCACGGCCGTGACGCCCGCCTCGCTGGCTGCTTGCTGCAAATGATCACCTAGACGCGAACATACCGGATGCGCCATTGATACATGCGCGACCAAACCCTTGCCGAAAAAAGATTTTTCGCGGGCGAAGGTGCGGTCAATGAACTGATCGACGATGACAAAGGTACCCGGGGGCAGATCTTCTCTCAGCGAGCCCACGGCCGACAGTGAAATGATATCCGTCACACCGAGGCGTTTCATTGCATCGATGTTGGCGCGATAATTCACATCCGTGGGAGAGAGCTTGTGTCCCCGGCCATGACGTGGCAGGAAGGCCATTGGCTGCCCGGCGAGTACGCCGGTCAGTATCGCGTCAGAAGGTTCGCCGAACGGAGAACTGACCTCAACCCAGTCCGGGTTTTCCAGTCCGTCGATAGCGTAGATGCCGCTGCCACCGATGATGCCAAGGCGTGCGGGCGAGTGTGCAGAAAGCATGAAGGGTGTCCTTGCCTGAGACAAGTCTGAACTCTACCAAACTTTCTCGGAGGTAAAGTGCCGCAGGAATTCTCCTGCGGCCAGGCGGTCGCTGAGTGCGTAAAAACAAACAGCCCGGCACGAGGCCGAGCTGCTTGTATAACATGGGGTGGGGTGGCCGATGGGACTCGAACCCACGACGACAGGAATCACAATCCTGGACTCTACCAACTGAGCTACGGCCACCACTGACTAAGCTTTGCGTCCGGCTGATGCCAAACCAAGCCCGACATTATACAAAACTTCCTCTTGAAGGTCAGGCTTTGCCCGTGGATGCCGGGGTTGGCCGGGATTTACCCGGTGTCGAGCGCGACACGGACTTCCTCAGCCCGTATCTCCAGCCCTAGCAACAGCCGGAACGCCGAGGACAGTGAGGTGCGGCTGCCTGTCGTGTAGGCTGACAACGCGCCCGCGGTGGCGTCAGTGCGCAGCAGTCCATGCTGTGAGAGTAGCCGCTGCAATTGCCGTGCGACAGGCTCACCAGTGTCCACCAGGGTTACACGATGTCCCGTTTTGGCGGCAGCCTTCTCGATTAGTGGTTGCACGAAGGGGTAGTGGGTGCAGCCCAGCACCAGTGTATCAGCCTGCTGATTCAAGAGCGGTACTACATAGCGCTCCACCAGCATCGCTGTCTCGCGTGAGTTGAGTTCGCCTTTTTCAATGTGGTCGGCAAGCCCGTTACAGGCTTGTGACAGAAATTGCGTGCCCGTGGCGTCTGCTACTTGCTGCTGCAGCTTCTGGAATTTGTCACTGGCGAGTGTAGCGTGGGTAGCCAGCACACCGACGGCCCCGGTTTTTGTGAGAGAGGCGGCTGGTTTGAGTCCAGGCTCTACGCCGACCACATGCAGGCTAGGGTAGGTGGCGCGCAGCGCCGCAATGGCCGCTGCAGTCGCGGTATTACAAGCGACAACAATCGCTTTGACATTAGCGCTTCGCAAGAACGCGGCAATTGCCAGAACGCGCTCGACGATGACAGTCTCGGGTTTTTCTCCGTAGGGGGAAAAACCCGAATCAGCAAAGTAAAGCAATGGTTCGGCAGGTAGAAGCGCTCGCACATGCCGCAGTACCGATAGCCCGCCAACACCCGAATCGAAAATACCGATCGGTGCATCCGCTGCGAGGGTGATGGGGCTATCAGCCAAGTGTGACCGGAATCTTGCCGATGGTGGCGGCAATCCGCTCCTGCCATTCTTTCGGGCCCGTGTTGTGTACCGACGTGCCCTGCGCATCGACAGCGACTGTCACCGGCATGTCGACCACGTCGAATTCATAGATCGCTTCCATGCCCAGATCTTCAAAGCCGACCACCCTCGCGCCTTTGATTGCCTTTGACACCAGATAGGCGGCCCCACCCACTGCCATCAGGTAGGCAGACTGGTGCTTCTTGATCGCGTCGATCGCCACCGGACCGCGTTCGGCCTTGCCGACCATCGCAATCAGTCCGGTTTTTTCAAGCATCATGTCAGTGAACTTGTCCATGCGGGTGGCGGTCGTCGGTCCTGCGGGACCGACCACTTCTTCGCGCACCGGATCGACCGGGCCGACGTAATAGATCACGCGGTTCTTGAAATCTACCGGCAGCTTCTCGCCTTTGGCGAGCATATCCTGGATGCGCTTGTGCGCCGCATCACGGCCCGTCAGCATCTTGCCGTTCAACAGCAGCGTCTGGCCTGGCTTCCATGACGCCACTTCCGCAGCGGTCAGTGTGTTGAGGTCAATGCGCTTGGATTTTTGGGTATCGGGTGTCCAGTGTACCTCCGGCCATTCTGAGAGGGATGGTGGCTCGATGTAAGCCGGACCGGATCCATCCAGTACGAAGTGTGCATGACGGGTTGCCGCACAATTCGGAATCATGGCCACTGGCTTGGAGGCGGCATGGGTGGGGTGCATGTGGATTTTCACATCGAGCACCGTCGTTAGTCCGCCCAGGCCTTGCGCGCCAATGCCAAGTGCATTCACTTTTTCAAATAACTCCACACGAAGCGCTTCGGTCTTGTTCTGCGGACCGCGCGCCAGCAGATCGCTCATATCAATATCATCCATCAGCGATTGCTTGGCCATGAGCATCGCATGTTCGGCGGTGCCGCCAATGCCGATACCCAGCATGCCGGGCGGGCACCAGCCCGCGCCCATGGTCGGTACGGTCTTCAGCACCCAATCAACCAACGAGTCTGAAGGATTCAGCATGACGAACTTGGTTTTGTTTTCCGAGCCGCCACCCTTGGCTGCGACCTGGACATCCACCGTGTTGCCCGGTACCAGTTCCATGTGCACGACAGCCGGCGTGTTGTCCTTGGTGTTCTTGCGATCAAATTGCGGATCAGCGACGACCGAGGCGCGCAACTTGTTGTCGGGATGGGTGTAGCCTCGGCGCACGCCTTCATTGATCGCATCCGTGATCGAGCCGGTGAAACCCTCAAAGCGAACCTCCATGCCGATTTTGAGGAACACATTCACGATACCCGTGTCTTGACAAATCGGCCGCTTGCCCTCGGCGCACATGCGCGAATTGGTCAGTATCTGCGCAATAGCATCTTTTGCCGCCGGGCTCTGCTCGCGCTCATAGGCGCGCGCCAGATGACGGATGTAATCTACCGGATGGTAATAACTGATGAATTGCAAGGCCGCGGCAATGGATTCGATCAGGTCTTCTTGCTTGATGGTTGTCATGATTGTGCAAGGATGGGTCAGTGAAAGTTTTGCGCCGCTTCGCCCTGTCCACTCCACGGAGTAGGCCACCTGGCATACGAAATTGATAAGCAATTTAGGGCCAAGAGCTGCGAAATTCAGGCGCTGCATGGCAAGAGCAGCAGGCTGCACTTACGAAAACCAGTACATAGCGGAATTTTACACCCGGAGTTTCGCTGTGCCGCAGCAATCGGCATCGCGCGTCAGCGTCGTGGTTGCCCCATGGAGCATGCAGGTAAAAGGCAAAAATTTTTATACTAATCAGTCGCGAAGCCGACTGAAACTCAGGGTCTTATGTAAGCGCCCAGTAAGCGAGCGGTCTTATCTTCAATCAAAACTATTATTAAGCTGGAGACATCATGTCGGAAATCGAGTCCCTCATGCATGAGGCAAGGGTGTTTACCCCCCCTGCGGACTTTGTTAAGAACGCGGCTGTCTCCGGGATGGAGGCCTACCACGCGCTGTGCGCCGAGGCGGAGAAAGATTATGAAGGCTTCTGGGCCCGACTCGCGCGTGAGAACCTTGAATGGCACAAACCCTTCTCCAAGGTGCTCGATGAATCTCATGCGCCTTTCTACCAGTGGTTCGGTGACGGTCAGCTGAATGTCTCTTACAACTGCCTCGATCGCAACCTAAAAAGCGGTCACGCCGAGAAGATAGCCATCATCTTCGAAGCCGATGATGGCACGGTCACGAAATTTACCTACAAAGAGCTCCACGCGATAGTCTGCAAGCTCGCTAATGGTCTCAAATCCATCGGCATCAAAAAAGGTGATCGCGTCATCATCTACATGCCAATGTCCGTCGAAGGTGTAGCGGCAATGCAGGCCTGCGCGCGTATTGGTGCAACCCATTCTGTTGTGTTCGGGGGATTCTCTGCCAAATCGCTGCAAGAGCGCATCATTGATGCGGGTGCCGTTGCCGTGATCACGGCGGATGAGCAGGTACGAGGCGGCAAACAGCTTCCCTTGAAGTCTATCGTTGATGAAGCGATCAGCATGGGTGGCTGCGAGGCGATCAAGCATGTCGTTGTTTACCAGCGTACCAAGGCCAACATCAACGTCGTCACGGGCCGTGACTTGTGGCTGCATGAGCTGATGGACAAACAATCCGAGCAATGCGAGCCGGAGTGGGTGGGTGCTGAGCATCCGCTATTCATTCTGTACACCTCGGGATCTACCGGTAAACCCAAAGGCGTTCAGCATGCTTCGGGCGGCTATTTGCTGTGGGCTCTGCTCACCATGAAGTGGACCTTCGACATCAAGCCTAGCGATGTCTTTTGGTGCACCGCCGATATCGGCTGGGTTACCGGCCACAGCTATATCGCTTATGGTCCGCTGGCCGTGGGCGCTACCCAGATTGTCTTCGAGGGCGTGCCCACCTACCCGAATGCTGGCCGTTTCTGGGAAATGATCGCACGCCACCAAGCAACGATTTTCTACACTGCACCGACAGCGATCCGATCGCTGATCAAATTCTCTGATGCTGATGAGAAGGTGCATCCCAAGCAGTTTGACTTGCAGTCACTGCGGTTGTTGGGTTCCGTTGGTGAGCCGATTAATCCCGAGGCGTGGATGTGGTACTACCAGAATGTCGGCAACAGCCATTGCCCCATCGTCGATACGTTCTGGCAGACCGAAACCGGAGGCCATATGATTTCGCCATTACCGGGTGCGACACCGATGGTACCGGGTTCGTGCACGCTACCGCTACCGGGTATCTTGGCGGCCATCGTCGATGAAGCCGGTAATGAGCTACCGAATGGCCATGGCGGTATTCTTGTGGTGAAGCGCCCCTGGCCTTCGATGATCCGAACTATCTGGAATGATCCCGAACGCTTCAAGACTAGCTACTTCCCGGCTGAGCTGGGAGGTAAGCTGTACCTCGCCGGTGATGGTGCAATCCGCGATGCTAATACGGCCAATTTCACGATTACTGGCCGTATCGATGATGTGCTGAATGTATCTGGCCACCGCATGGGCACGATGGAAATTGAATCTGCACTGGTGGCGAACCCACTGGTCGCAGAAGCCGCCGTCGTGGGCAAGCCCGATCCGACGACCGGTGAATCGATCTGTGCTTTCGTTGTGCTCAAAGGCACGCGTCCTACTGGCGAACAGGCGGCGGCGATCGCAAAAGAGCTGCGCGACTGGGTTGGCAAAGAGATCGGCCCCATCGCCAAACCCAAAGAAATTCGCTTTGGCGATAATCTGCCTAAGACCCGTTCCGGCAAGATCATGCGCCGCTTGCTACGCGTGTTGGCCAAAGGGGAGGAGATCACGCAAGACATATCAACGCTGGAGAACCCGGCGATTCTGGAGCAGTTGAAGCACGCGAGTTGAGCTCTGCGCTGCTCACAAGGCTGCACAGAGCGCAAATAGCAAGAGCAATACAGGTTTGTGGGGGAAGGTCGTAGGGCTAACTCCGATGGCCCTATTACCGGATTGCCGCTTCGTCTTCGGGCGAAGCGGCTTTTTTCTTGTCCTTCGTAACCGTCAGATTGAGCGAAGAGAAGTTTTGCTATAATCGCAGGCTTCGCCGGATTATCAGCCCGCCGCGGCGAACCCCGGAGAGATGGATGAGTGGTTTAAGTCGCACGCCTGGAAAGCGTGTATAGGTTCATAGCCTATCGGGGGTTCGAATCCCCCTCTCTCCGCCAACGAACACTCCAAAGAACTCCAGCAAGCTCCAATAAGGAAGTGAAGTCCCCGGAAAAGCTCGGTGAAAGCTGGGCTTTTCCTCTTTCTGGCTCCAGCAAGCGCTGTTGACAAAGCGTCTTGCGGTACAGGTGTGCAGTCTAGAAAAGTTGCAAAAAAATTTGGCTGGTGATCAGATAAAGTGCCATAGTGTTTTGGGTCTGGTTGTAGTGAAAGCGTGGAACCAGGTATTTTGAATAGTTTCCCAGGTACTCGCGCTTGCCGATTTCTACACAGTTGTGTCGAAGGATGGAG
>JBJTAS010000038.1:0-18733 GCA_046090895.1 Oxalobacteraceae bacterium
GCTGCTGAAGTAGCTTTTTTCCTTCCTCTGGATCGGGGATGTCTAGCTGCTGAAGTAGCTTTTTTCCTTCCTCTGCATCTTTGACATGATCAGTGATCCATTGGCTAATTACCTCAGCTGGGATTTCTCCAAAAATATCAGCGTATTTTTTTCCTTCTGTCCGTCCTCCCAGCATTTCGTTCAGTGCATGTTGAACAACGCTGTCCCGATTCAAAAAAGCAGGGGCCGAGCGTGCCCTAGGTGGCGTGCACGTTGAGTCTGATGGGGTGGATGCAGACGTATTGCTCTCCGCTCCCAGCATTGCCAGAGCGGCCAGATGATAAAACTTTTGACGATCAACTTCGCCGCTAGTCTTTATGTTGTTCAAGAAAGCTTCTATCGCCGTACGGTGTCTCTCGACGTAGGATGACTTGCTGTTCAAAATGCCGTCAAGATAATTCACCGCCCAGCGGCGAGCCTGAAATTTCATCACGCCACCGAATAATTTGACCAAAAGACTTTGTGATCGCTCGCGGGCGGTTTCCTTTGAGAACAGCACTACCTTGGGATTCCAGCGACCCTGAGAGTCCAGAAAATCCACATCCAGCATCAGCACATCGATGGCGGCCGGCTTGGCGGGTGGCTCTGCATGGCGAGCTTCACTAAAAAAAAGACTTTTGATACTTTTCATGGGCAATGCAGTGGTAAAGCTGGGAATACCAAAGCAAAACCTACCCCGACGATGTGTGTTTAGCGGTTGCCTGTTTAAAATTCAATGCGTTCGCGCTGTACCAGGGTGTGTTGTTCGCAGTAGACCTAGATTATTCCTTGAGGTCTGCGGGGCTGACACGCTGCCCCATGGCGGGCTGCTCGATGTCCTGTCCGCGGCACAGCAAACCGAACAGTAGTTGCAGCACAGGCCGGGAATCTGCCGCCAGCCAGCCGGGCGAATTGATCATGCCGGAGACTTCGCCATCGCCCATGGGTCCTTTGTTATAGGTACCCGACATCATGCGAAGCTTGCGGCTGGGGCAATCGGCTTCGTACAGCAGCTTGACGGAACGGTCACCTTGCGCGTTGGGCTGATGAAACCGGCGTAGCACGCGCAGTCGCGGACGAGGCTTGTCCAGCCGAGTCGACTCGTCCACGAAATATTCCATCGCTTCATCCTGAAAAAAGCGGGTCCATTCTGCGTGTGAGGGGCTGGCTTGCAGGCAGGCCAGCAAGAAAATAGCGACCTTGGTCATGCTGAGAGGGTAGCTTGTCGCATGGGGCGAGGGCGAGCTCCCGCTCCGGCGGGCCGCACGCTGTCCGATCATCTTTTCGTCCGCCGCCGGCCTGCGCTGGTTAACATGATTTATTCGCATAAGGAAGTATGAATTTATTCGTTCACAGGGCAATCCCGCCACCGTAAGCTTCGGCCATTGAATAGTTTTCAAGGAGTTTGTCATGATTCAAAAACTGATCTCGGGCGCGCTCATCGCCCTGGCCATCAGCACGCCAGCCATGTCAGCAGAAACCTCGCTGCTGAATGTCTCTTACGATCCGACGCGAGAACTTTATCAGGATTTTAATAAAGCTTTTGCAGCTCACTGGAAATCCAAGTCTGGCGAAGACCTGAAGATTAAGCAATCCCACGGTGGCTCGGGCAAGCAGGCGCGTGCGGTGATTGATGGCTTGCAGGCTGACGTAGTCACGCTGGCACTGGCCTACGATATCGACGAGGTTGCGCAACGTGGTCTGATCGCAAAAGACTGGCAGAAGCGTCTTCCTCATAGCAGCACGCCCTACAGTTCGACCATTGTTTTTCTGGTTAGAAAAGGAAATCCGAAAGGCATCAAGGATTGGGGCGATCTCGCGCGCCCGGGCCTGTCAGTGATTACGCCCAACCCCAAAACGTCAGGTGGTGCGCGCTGGAATCATCTGGCGGCCTGGGGGTATGCAATCAAACAGCCGGGCGGCAATGAGAAATCGGCGCAAGAGTTTTTGTCGAAGATATACAAAAATGTACCCGTGCTCGACTCCGGGGCGCGTGGATCGACGACCACGTTCATCGAGCGGGGTATCGGCGATGTCTTGCTGACTTGGGAGAACGAAGCACTGCTAGCGATCAAAGAATTGGGACCCGACAAGGTCGAGATTGTGGTGCCATCGCTCAGTGTACTGGCCGAGCCACCGGTAGCCGTGGTGGACAAGGTGGTTGACCGTCGCGGCACGCGCAAGCAGGCCGAGGCCTACCTCCAATACCTGTACTCCGACGAAGGGCAGGAAATAGCCGCGCAAAACTACTACCGGCCGACCAACGAAAAGCTCGCCAAAAAGTATGCGGCACAATTACCGAAAGTCAAACTGCTCACCATCGATGAGATCGCTGGCGGCTGGACCAAGGCACAGCGCACGCACTTTGCCGATGGCGGTGTGTTCGATCAGATTTTCCAGAGTAAGTAAGTATGCTGCTCTGTTGTCTCTTCTCTGACTGATCGGCTGTTTTTTGATCCCAGACGGCCCGGGCTCCTGCCCGGTGCCAACAATACCAAGAAAGGAAATTCATGAAACCCGCTCACTACAAGTCGGGCAAGCCCCTGCTGCGCCTGCTGATTGCCAGTAGCTTGCTGTCCGCGTTCCCTGCGCAGGCAAACGATCAGCAAGAGATCAACCGCTTGAAGGCCTTGATCGAGGAGCTGGATCAACGCATCCGCGTACTCGACCGCAAGCAGGAAATTGCAGCGGAAGAATCGGCGGCCCGCCAGAAAAGCGCGCCCATCGTGTCCGCTGGCGACAAAGGCTTCAGCATTAAATCCGCCGACGGTAATTTTGAATATAAATTGCGTGGCCTGGCGCATGTCGATTACCGGCACTTCGACGGTTCGAGCCCGGCCTCGTCCGTTTATGACGGCTTTCTCGCCCGACGCATCCGGCCTACCTTTGAAGGCACGGTGCATGGCAAGTATGGCTTCCGGTTTACGCCAGAGTTTGCCGAGAGTGGCGACGGCTCAGCCATCTCAGGTGTGGCGCAGAACAAATCCCGCGTTGTCGATGCCTATCTCGACATTCGTCACAACCCGGAAGCATCGATACGCATCGGTAAATTCAAGCCTTTTGTGGGCCTGGAGCGCCTTCAGAGCGGCAGCGATATCAAGTTCATCGAGCGTAGCTACGTAAGTAACAATATCCTGCCCAATCGCGATCTGGGTATTTCACTCTACGGTGACGTGGCCGAGAAAAAAATCAGCTATGCGCTGGGCGTATTCAACGGCGTCAAGGATGGTGGTGAGAATTTCACCTCGCAAGACGACAACCAGGCCAAGGATTTCGCTGCAAGGATTTTCTCGACACCGTTCGCAGGCACCGATAGCAAGCTCGCCGGGCTGGGCGTCGGTATCGGGGGTACCTGGAGTAACTCCAACAAGAACAGTCTGGCGTCGTACAAGACCCCGGGTCAGGCCTACAACTTCTTCAGCTATACCTCGGCCACTGAGGCCAATGGCAAGCGCAACCGTCTCTCGCCGCAAGCGACTTATTATTCGGGGCCACTGGGCGTGATTGCGGAGTAGGCGGTTGTGGATCAGTCGGTGAAAAGCGGTACCAGTGCCCGGAGCCTGAAAAACGATGCATGGCAAGTGGCAGCCTCCTGGCTGCTGACCGGTGAGGATGCGTCATTCAGAGGTGTGAAGCCCTATTCGCCATTCAAACCCGGCGCCGAGGGTGGCTGGGGTGCGGTAGAGCTGCTTGCGCGTTACCAGGAGAATCGGCTGGATGACAAGGCGTCTGCGTATGCCGATACCGCCAAAGGCTATGCAACGGCGGCTAAGACCTAGGGTGTGGGACTGAATTGGTATCTGAACGAATCCTCGCGGGTCGCTGTCAATTACGACCTCACCTCATTTGACAACGTAAAAACCGGCACGGTGCTCAAAGGGGATGTCGAGCATTTCCTGGTCGCCCGTTACCAGCTGTCCTTTTAAAAATCCCTCTCTTTCGGTCGCTGGCGGCGTTGGCAGCCCCTTGCCATACGCCGGTACCGTCTGCGGTGCTGCCGCCCGGCCATCAGCGCAAAGAGACAGCTTCTTGGCCCTCTCCTCATCTCCGGGCAGCCCCCGTCCTCGTCCGAGGCGGGGGTATTTTCTTTATTTGGAATTCTTCTAAGGAAATGCCGAAAAATTCGTTTTGTTTATAGCGGGTGAGTGCAAAGAGGCTGCCTTCGCCGAAAAAATGAGCAACATGATGTCCGCTTTTCCTTCCCCGAGTGCCACCGCCGCTGCCAACCGACGGGTGTTGCCGGGCTTTCATCTGGCGCTAGGCTTCACTCTCTTGTATTTGTCGCTGATCGTGCTGCTGCCGCTCTCGGCCCTGGTGTTCAAGACCCTGACGATGAGCTGGGATGCGTTCTGGAACACGGTCAGCTCACCTCGCGTGCTCGCAGCCTATCGGCTGACCTTTGGTGCGTCGCTTGTGGCAGCGCTCGTTAATGCCGTCTTCGGAACGGTGCTGGCCTGGGTGCTGGTACGCTACGATTTCGCCGGAAAACGCTTGCTGGACGCGCTGATTGATTTACCCTTCGCGCTACCCACGGCCGTGGCCGGTATCGCACTGACGGCGCTGTACGCGTCGAATGGCTGGATAGGCAGGCTGCTGACCCCCTATGACATCAAAGTGGCGTTCACGCCGCTGGGCGTGGCCGTGGCGCTGGTGTTCATTGGCTTGCCTTTTGTGGTGCGCACTTTGCAACCGGTGCTCGAAGAATCCGAGCGGGAGCTGGAAGAGGCAGCGGCCTGCCTGGGCGCCACGCGCTGGCAAACCTTCACGCAAGTGATTTTTCCTACCATTTTTCCTGCGCTGCTGACAGGCTTTGCGCTGGCCTTTGCGCGCTCGCTTGGCGAATATGGATCCGTGATTTTCATCGCCGGTAACATGCCCATGGTGTCAGAGATCGTACCGCTACTGATCGTGACCAAGCTGGAGCAGTATGACTACGCGGGCGCCACGGCGATTGCCGTCGTCATGCTGGCCGCTTCGTTTGTGATGCTGCTGGCGATTAATTTGCTGCAGGCCTGGGTCAGAAATCACGGCCGTAAGGAGGCGACATGACGACGACCATATCTGCACTGGATGCGAACCCGGTTCGTTTCGAGCCTGTTTTTTCGCCGGCGGCGACCACCGAGCCACGCTGGGTTCGTGTACTGCTGATTACGGTCGCGCTGGCGTTTGCCTTGCTGTTTCTGCTGATTCCTCTGGCGGTGGTGTTCACCGAGGCATTGCGCAAGGGCTGGTCGGCGTATCTGGCGGCGATTGTGGATGACGATGCCCGCTCGGCCATCCGTCTAACGCTGATGACGGCAGCGATCGCGGTGCCCGCCAATCTGGTATTTGGTGTGGCGGCTTCCTGGGCGATCACCAAGTTTGAATTTTTCGGCAAGAACTTCTTGCTGACCTTGATTGACCTGCCGTTCTCAGTGTCGCCAGTGATTTCTGGATTGATCTATGTACTGCTGTTTGGCGCGCATGGATGGTTTGGTGCGTGGCTGATGGAGCATGACATTCAGATCTTGTTTGCTGTGCCCGGCATTGTGCTGGCAACGGTCTTTGTGACCTTTCCCTTTGTAGCGCGCGAACTGATCCCGCTGATGCAATCGCAAGGTACCGAGGAAGAGGAGGCGGCGCTCGTTCTCGGTGCCTCGGGCTGGCGCACCTTCTGGCATGTGACGCTGCCGAATATCAAATGGGGCCTGCTGTACGGCGTGATTCTCTGCAATGCGCGTGCCATGGGTGAGTTTGGCGCCGTATCGGTGGTATCGGGTCACATTCGTGGCGAAACCAACACCATGCCGCTGCAGGTAGAAATCCTCTACAACGAGTACAACTTTGCTGCGGCTTTTGCCGTGGCCTCGTTGCTGGCCTTGCTGGCACTGGCAACACTGGCACTGAAAACCTTCGTTGAATGGCGCGCGAGTGCGGAATCTGCTGCACTGCGCACAGGAGAAAGCTCATGAGTATCGAGGTACGTCATATCGGCAAACGCTTCGGCAGTTTTGTCGCGCTGGACAATGTGTCGCTGGATTTTCCATCGGGCGAGCTGACTGCCTTGCTCGGACCTTCCGGCTGTGGCAAGACCACGCTGCTGAGATTAATTGCCGGGCTGGAGCAGTCCGATCAGGGACAGGTGCTGCTGGATGGTCAGGATGCGTCGGAGCGCCACGTACGGGAGCGGCAGGTGGGCTTCGTTTTTCAGCACTATGCGCTGTTCCGCCACATGAGCGTGTTCGACAATATCGCCTTCGGGCTGCGCGTCAAACCTCGCAAGCTACGCCCGAGCGAGGCGCAGATACGCGAGAAAGTCATGCAGCTGCTGTCGTTGGTGCAACTGGACTGGCTGGCTGATCGCTACCCTTCGCAACTCTCGGGCGGGCAGCGTCAGCGCATCGCGCTGGCGCGCGCACTGGCGGTCGAGCCGCGTGTGCTGCTGCTTGATGAACCGTTTGGTGCACTGGATGCGAAAGTGCGCAAGGAATTACGCCGCTGGTTGCGCCGTCTGCATGATGAACTACACGTCACCAGCATTTTCGTCACCCATGATCAGGAAGAAGCGCTCGAGGTCGCCGACCGCGTGGTGTTGATGAACAAAGGACGGGTAGAGCAGGTTGGCGCACCGGATGAGGTCTACAACCATCCGGCATCCCCGTTTGTGTATGGTTTTCTGGGTAACGTGAATCTTTTCCATGGCCGTGTCAATGAGGGTGTGATGGCTGCTGCGGGCGCATCGCTGCCCGTGCCCGATCATGAGCAGGCGCGCGACGCCGCCGGCATCGCGTATGTGCGTCCGCATGAGCTGGACATCGAACCTTTTGTGCCGGGCGCGCCGGGTATTGTGGCCGAACTCAAGCGTGTGCATGCGATCGGCCCGCTGGCGCAGCTGGAGCTGCAGCGCAGCGACGACAGCAGCCTGATAGAGGCACAGCTGCCGGCTGACCATTTTGCGCGGCTGAATTTGCAGCAAGGTGCCAAAGTTCTGGTTCGTCCAAAGCGGGTCCGCGTGTTTCTGCAAGACGCCGCCTGAGGAGATCCTGAGTGAATTTCCAGCAGCTGCGCTCGGTGCGTGAAACCGTACGCCAGAGTTTTAGTCTGACTGAGGTCGCGAATGTCTTGTTCACGTCTCAGCCGGGCGTCAGTCGACAGATTCGCGAACTCGAAGAAGAGCTGGGCATCGATATCTTCGAGCGCAATGGCAAGCGGCTGACCGGACTGACCGAACCTGGCAAAGAAGTTTTGCACATCATCGAGCGTTTGCTGCTGGAGGCAGAGAACCTGCAGCGCGCCGGTGAAACCTATGCCGGCAAGGATTCCGGTACCTTGTCGGTCGCCGCGACGCACACACAGACGCGCTACGTCCTGCCACGTGCCGTGCAGCATTTTCGTACGACCTATCCTCAGGTGCGCATCGCGTTGCAGCAGAGCGCGCCCGAGCATATCGCCGAGTGGGTATTGTCCGGCAAGGCGGATGTCGGCATCGCTACCGAGGGTTTGTCTCGTTTCGATGAGCTGGTTTCTTTCCCCTGCTATCAGTGGCATCACGTGATCGTCGTGCCGGATGCGCATCCGCTACTGAAAATCAACCGGGTGACCCTCGATCATCTGGCATCGTATTCGCTGATCACGTATGACAGAGGTTTTACGGGTCGCAGCCATATCGATGGGGCCTTTCGCGCGCAGGGTGTCGAGCCTGACATCGTGCTGACCGCCATGGATTCTGACGTGATTCAGCAATATGTATCGCTCGGTCTGGGGGTTGGCATCGTCGCGTCAATGGCAGCAGAGTATTTGCCAACCGGTTTGAAATCGATACCTGCGAGCCATCTGTTTGCGACGAACGTCACGCGCATTGCGGTGCGGCGCGGCGCTTTCCTGCGCGAATACGCCGTGGATTTTATTCGGCAGCTAGCGCCGAAGGTATCGCTGACCGAGTTGGCCGAAGTGGTCAGCTGGCGCAAGCAGTCTTGATACGGACGTCCACCCTGCGCAATTAGCCTTCGCAACCCAAGGCGCTCCCGGTATAGTGCGTGTGCGAGTTACGCATCGCGCATTATAAATAAAACAATACTCTGGGAGACACACGATGATCCGTCACACTTGGGCTCGCTGGTTCGCGAGCCTTGCGCTGTTGTTTACTGTCGCGATTCCAAGCGTCGCTGCGGATAATTATCCCTCCCGCCCCATCACACTCATTGTCCCCTGGGCTGCGGGCGGCGGAACGGATGCCATCGCGCGCATCGTGGGTGCGTTGCTTGAAAAAGAACTGGGGCAGCCGATCAATGTCGTCAACCGCACGGGCGGCAATGGGGTGGTGGGTCATGCCGCGATTGCCTCCGCTGCGCCCGATGGTTACACGCTGGGCATGATTACGGCCGAGATCTCGATGCTGCACTGGACCGGGCTGACGCCGCTCACGCCGCGTGACTACTCGCCGATCGCGATGATGAATATCGATCCGGCAGGTGTCACGGTACGCGCCGACGCTCCGTATAAAAGCATCGATGATCTACTCAAGGCGATCAAGGCCAACCCCGGCAAGTTCAAGGCATCGGGTGCGGGGCAGGGTGGCATCTGGCATCTGGCGCTGGCGGGCATGCTCAAGGACCTGAAGATAGAACCATCGACCGTGCCCTGGGTGCCATCCAATGGTGCCGCACAGGCGATGAATGATCTGGTGGCAGGCGGCGTGGAATTCGTGACCTGCTCTTTACCAGAGGCGCGCGCGCTGATCGATGCCGGCAAGGCACGGCCGCTGGTGCTCATGTCTGACAAGCCGTCCTCGCTCTTTCCAGCGGTGCCCACGCTCAAGGGCGCGACCGGCAGCAACTGGTCCATCGGCGCATGGCGCGGTATTGCGGGCCCGAAGAACCTGCCGGCAGATATTCAGGTCAAGCTGGGCACCGCGCTGAAAAAAATTTACGACAGCAAGGAGTATCAGGGCTTCATCGCCAACCGAGGCTTCGGTCTGATCTATGCCGATGCGAAAGGCTTTGAGCAATTCATGGCCAAGAGCGACGCTGACATGGGCTCAGCCATGAAGGCCGCCGGCCTGACGAAATAGGAACCGGCATGAAATTCAATGATGCGGTCAGCGGCGTGGCGCTGCTCGCGCTGGCCATCGCCGTTCTGTTCAATATCAGCGCGTATCCGGCGATTCCCGGACAAAGCGTGGGGCCCGCCGTGTTCCCCGGGCTGCTGGCAGTCTTGCTGATCTTCTGTGCGCTGCTGCTGATCCGCAAAGGCATGCTGACCTCGCCGCACGCGGCGTGGGTGACGCTGGGCGACTGGATCAAGTCGCCCTATCACCTGCGGAATTTTCTGGTCACCCTCGCGTGTCTGGTTTTTTATATCTTCGCCTCCGAGCCGCTGGGATTCCTGCTGTGCAGTACGGCGATACTGGCCGTCATGTTCTGGGCGCTCGCGGTGCGCCGCACGCGGGTGTTGCCGCTGGCCCTGATCATCACGCTGGTGATTCACACGGTGTTCTACAAAGGTTTGCGTGTGCCCCTGCCATGGGGTGTGCTGCAATCCCTGCAGTGGTGAGGCGCATGCGATGACGACTGCGATCTGGATGCAGGCACTGGGGATGGTGTTTGATCCCTATGTGATCTTGGTGATTGTGTGCTCGGCGGTCTTTGGTCTGTTCGTTGGCTGTATTCCCGGCCTGACCGCGACCATGGCGACTGCGCTCCTGGTGCCGATGACGTTTTTCATGCCGCCGGTGCCTGCGGTGGCGGCGATTGTCACGGCCACGGCGATGGCGATTTTTTCTGGTGACATTCCCGGAGCGCTGCTGCGCATACCCGGTACCCCAGCCTCCGCCGCGTATGCCGATGAAGCTTATCAGCTCACCCTGAAAGGGCAGGCTGAGATCGCGCTCGGTGCGGGACTGGTGTTCTCTGCCATCGGTGGACTCTTTGGTACGGCGGTATTGATACTGTTATCCCCCGCGCTGGCCGAATTTGCGCTGAAGTTTTCATCGTTCGAGTATTTCTGGTTGATGATACTTGGCCTCTCGGGCGCGATTTTCATTGGCAACAGCAGTTTGCTGAAAGCCTCGGTATCGTTGTTACTCGGTTTGCTCATCGCCTGCATCGGCCTGGAGAATCCGGCTGCGCATCCGCGCTTTACTTTTGGTGTACCCGAGCTGATGAGTGGTATCGAGTTGATACCGATGATGGTGGGGATGTTTGCTATCTCAGAGCTGCTGCGCTACATCACTGACCTTGATCCACCGGCGGTCATCCTCACCGAAAAGATCGGGAATATTTTCGCCGGCATGTGGAAATTACTCGTCAAGTATCCCTGGCAGCTGGTGCGTGGCAGCATCATGGGCACGGTGATTGGTATTCAACCGGGCGCCGGTGCCGATATGGCCGCCTGGATGAGTTATGCGACCAGCAAAAAATTCTCCAAAGAGCCAGAAAAATTCGGCACCGGTCACGTCGAAGGCGTGGTCGAATCCGGCGCGGCCAATAATTCGGCGCTGGCCGGCGCATGGATACCGGCGATCGTGTTTGGCATACCCGGCGATTCCATCACGGCGATTGCCATTGGTGTGTTGTACCTGAAGAATATGAACCCCGGTCCGACCATCTTCATCAACAACCCCGAAAACATCTACGGCATTTTTATCGTTTTCCTGCTGGCGAACCTCATCATGCTGCCACTGGGCTGGCTGACAGTGAAAATGGCGAGCAAGGTACTCAAGGTCGCACGCAATATCCTGATGCCCACCATCCTGTTATTTTGTATTGTGGGTTCGTTTGCTGTCACCAATTCCGTGCTGGGAGTGGTGCTGATTCTGTTTTTTGGCGTGGTGGCTTTTGTGATGGAGGAGAACGGTTTCCCAGTCGCCCCCGCGATTCTTGGTGTCGTGCTGGGTAAAATGCTCGAAGAGAATCTGGTGACCTCCATGATCAAATCGGATGGCGATCCTTTCGTCTTCTTCACGCGTCCTATCGCGATGTGGCTGGCGCTGGGCACGCTGGTGGTGGTGCTGTGGCCCGTCGTGGGCTGGCTGCGAGATCGGCGCACAGCGGCCACCTGAGCATGCGCTCCCTCAGAGGTTCGCCCTGTTTGTGGGATACTTGGGGACGGTGTCGTCAGATGGCGATTTACCACAAGCGGTTTGCGGGCAGATGGATGGTAGCCCGCGTGGCGTGACCAATGCTTGAAGATTTCATCAAAAAATGATGCGCGAGGAGAGTTAAATGTTCGGATTGATCGTCTTTCTGATTTTTTTACAAGAAGAAGTCAATGTATCCAATCATCTGAGTCGCGAAGATTGCGAGGTCGCAGCGGCCGCCATTCAAAAAAGTGAAGATGTGCGAAGTGTCCGGTGCGTCTCTTTCAAGCCCAAGAGCGTCGAAGAAGGCTTCTGATGCCGCAATGAGCTGCAGAGCATGACTGCAAGATTGAATTCGTGTCGTCATCCATGCCCATGGCTTGCTTTGCGATGAATGCCGCGCACACGGTCAGACCGATCAGGGTAGGTTTGTTAGCCTTGCTTCTTGTCTCGATGTCAGCGGTTGCGTACAACTATCCTAGAGACAGGAAAGATCCGAATACCTATCGGGCCACCTACAAATGTCGATACGACGGCTACCGCAAGGCCGGTTCCGTGGTTCGGTTCACCGCCGACGGTGATGAACGCCCTGTCTACTTCAAGATTGACCGCGGCTGGAAGCTGGATGCGAAGCAGCGGCTTTTCAAAAAATCCTATAAAAGCGAAGCATTCACGGTCAGTGGGAAAACTTTCCCCCCGCGCTACGTGAATGCCATTTTCGTGATCGACGACCTCAAGCTGGTCAGAGAGCACGGGTTTGTGGATAGCCCAATCGATTACATCGCTTATTACAATTGCACGGAAATCGATTGAGAGCCGGTTCGTAATCCGTGTTTCACCGGATGTCACTGATCCGGCTCGGCCAGCCGGTAGCCAATACCCGTTTCGGTCAGGATGATCTGCGGGTCAGCGGGATTGGGCTCAAGCTTCTCACGCAGCTGTCCCATGTAAATGCGAAGATAGTGCGTATGTTCGACATATTCAGGCCCCCAGGTTTGTCGCAGCAATTGCCTGTGCGTGCAGACATTGCCCGGATTGGTGGCGAGTTGGAGTAACAAGCTGAGTTCGGTGCGTGTCAGATGCAGGTACTGACCATCTCGCGTGACCAGCTGCTTATCGAGATCGATGCTCAGGCGGTCTTTGATATAGACGCGGCTGGCCGCCTCCATGAGTCGAGGCGCGCGTCGGAGCACGGTTCGCACGCGTGCCAGCAGCTCGCCGGTGCTGAAAGGTTTGACCAGATAATCCTCGGCGCCCTCATCAAGCAGGCTGATCTTGGTGTCGTCCTCATGGCGTGCAGAGATCACGATAACGGCTGCCTGCAGATCTCGGCGCAAGGTCGCCAGGAGGCTGTTGCCGGGACCGTCGGGCAGGGTGAGATCCAGTAACACCAGATCGATGGTCGGTGTGCCGTGCTGGATTCGTCGTGCCATCTGAGCAGCGATCAGGGCCTTGGATTCTTTGATGCTGGCCGTGGTGGAGATCTGATAGCCCGCTCTCTGCAACGCATCGACCAGTGTGGCGCGCAGGTCGGGGTCATCTTCAATCAGCAGAATATGCGCATGCATGGCTTCAGACCTCGCGCGGCGCACTGAGGTTGTCGCGTATCGGGAGCCGCACAGTAAATGTCGAACCCTGACCGGGCTGCGCCGTGAGGGTAATGCTGCCCTCATGTGCAATCGCGATGGCTTGGCACAAGGTCAGCCCGATGCCTACACCCTGCGCTGTCGGGTCTTGCATCTGCCACAGCCCAAGCCGCTCTGGTTCGATGCGCTCGAAAGCCTCGAAAATGGTCTGGCTAAGTTCCGGCGCGACGCCCGACCCCTTGTCCGTCACCGCAAAGGCGATGTGCTTGGCATCCTTGACTGCCGTGACACGCACCGGCTGATCGGGCGGGCTGTACTTGATTGCGTTATCAATCAGGTTTTCCAGCAGCTGCACAATCAGCAGCGAGTGACACAACAATAAGGGCAGCTGCTGAGGCACACCGGCTTCAATGATGCGGCCCGGGACGCGCTGTCGACACAAATGGACGGCAGCGCCGATGATTTCCTCGGCGGATTCCCAGTCTTTTTTTTAGATCGAGTGCTTTTTCATCAAGTCGTACCAATTGCAGCACATTGTTCGTGATGCGGTTGAGCTGATTTGATTGTTCAAGAATCACCGACATCTGGTGCAAACGGCGCTGGTCGCCCTGCATGCGAAAGTCTTCCTGGAGCGAAGAAGCGATGCCGATGATGGTCGCCAGCGGTGTGCGGAAATCATGCGATACCGAGGTCAGAAAAGTCGTGCGCTGCTGATGATTGCTGACCTTGATCGCTGCCTGACGCTGCCACACCATCAGTGCTGCAATGAGCCCGTTCACCACCACCATGGTAATGAGTAGCAGCAGATGCTTGTCGAGTGCGACATGGAAGCTGTTGCGAGGCGGGATGAAGCACCAGTTGAATGCCGCCACAAACAGGGTTGACGCGGCAATCGAGTAGGCAGGGGTCAGCCAGAGACTGGCGGCGACCGAGCCGAGCAGCAGCATCGACAAGTTGGCCAGATCCAGCAAGGGGTCAAGCAGAAACAGCAAGGCCCAAGCGATGGTCCAGATCAGCAAGGCCGGCCAGCGTAGGGCAGTCGACGAGGCGAAGGGCTTAGTGAACGGCCAGATCTTGGTCAACGCAGGTATCTCACGCTTGGGTGGTGCAGGGAAGCTTATTGTCAGCCGACTGTCAGTTTATCTTTATTCGGTATTTATGCGATTACCGGGATGATGCCGTTTGGAAATTCTATAGCAAACCAGTCACCGCAAGCGATCATTTTCTCAGGCGCGCACCATCACCGTGAAGCTGCTGCCGGCTGAACTGCACACGTCGTCGAACCCATTTATCCCCATCAGGAGTACCGCGCATGTCGTCGAAACATCATCATCATTATCATCCCCACAAAAACATGCTGCTCCTGATGATGGGTGCCGTGGGCGTGGTGTTCGGTGACATTGGTACGTCTCCGCTATATGCCTTGAAAGTCGCTGTGGAGGCTTCTGCCAGCGACAGTGGCTCGCTGCAGCCGGCGGTGCTGGGCATTCTGTCGATGATTACCTGGGCGCTGCTCATCGTCGTGACGCTCAAGTACGTGATGATCATCATGCGCGCAGATAACCTCGGCGAAGGCGGTGTCTTCGCGCTGACAGCGCTGGTGTTAGCCAAGCTCGGCGATCACTCCAAAGCGCGCTGGCGGGTGATTGTGGCCGGTGCTTTGGGTGCCTCATTGTTCTTTGGTGACAGCATGATCACCCCTGCGATTTCCGTGCTCAGCGCCGTCGAAGGCTTGAATATCATCGCGCCATCGCTACAGCCCTATATTGTGCCGATTGCGCTGGTCCTGATCTCGGCGTTATTTGTCGTGGAGCGCTTCGGCACTGCCAAGGTGGGATTTGTGTTCGGGCCCATTATGGTGGTGTGGTTTATCGTGCTGTCGGTGTTGGGGTTGGCTGAAGTGGCAGTCAATCCAGCGGTGTTTGCAGCGCTCAACCCCCTGGTGGCCTTACATTTCTTGCTCGATCATCAGGGTGTGGCGATTGCCATTGTGGGCGCGGTCGTGCTCTCGGTGACTGGTGGCGAGGCAATGTACGCCGATATGGGTCATTTTGGCTTGCAGCCCATACGCCGCGCATGGATTTTTTTAGTATTCCCGGCGTTGCTGTTGAATTACTACGGACAGGGCACCTTGCTGATTCGCGATCCCTCGGCGCTCGATAATCCCTTCTACCGACTTGCACCCGAGTGGGCGCTGGTTCCTTTGCTGCTGCTGGCGTTCATGGCCACGATCATTGCGTCGCAGGCAGTGATTTCGGGTGCTTTCTCGATTGCGAATCAGGCCGTTCAATTGGGCTACATACCGCGTATCCGCATTCGCCACACCTCGGCGGACGAAATCGGACAAGTGTATGTATCCAAAGTCAATATTATTTTGTTCTGCGGCGTGGTGCTGTTGGTGCTGACCTTCAGGAATTCGGAGAGTCTTGCATCGGCCTATGGCATCTCGGTCACGGGAGCCATGGCGATCGACACCGTGCTGGCAGCCTATTGCATGATGGCCATTCGGGATTGGAACAAGACGATTTTCATGCCGGTGTTTGCCATGCTGTTCGCTATCGATATGTTTTTCCTGTCAGCGAATTTATTCAAGTTTTTTGACGGCGGCTGGCTGCCAGTCGCTGTGGCCTCGGTCATCTTGATGGTGATGATCGCCTGGATACGTGGGCGCGACCGTTTGCTGGCCGCTCGCTGGCGTGATGCTGTGCCGCTGAAGGATTTTTTATCCAAATTGTCCGTACAGAGCACGCAGCGCGTGAAAGGAACCGGTATTTTCATTGTGCCGCATGACGATATTGTGCCGATGGCGCTGTTGCACAATCTCAAGCATAACCGTGTCTTGCATGAGCGCGTGCTACTGATGCGCATGCAGGTCGACAGCATACCCTATGTCGAGGATAACGATCGCGTGCAGGTCACGCATCTGGATCATAATTTTCACTCTGTCGTCGTGAAGTACGGATTCATGGAAGAGCCGGATATTCCGCGGGCCTTGGCACTATTGCGGGTCAGGGAATTTCATTTCAGTTTGATGGAGATTTCATTCTTCATTGGCAAAGAAAAAGTTGTCGTCCGGGAGGGGACTTCCTGGTTCTTTGGCTTGTTCATTTTGCTGCACAGGATGATGCTGGGTGCGACGGATTATTACAAAATTCCGGAAGATCACGCGGTCGAACTGGGTGGGCACATCAGTATCTGAGTTGATGATGCAGGCGGGGCGTCCTCACGTTCCTGCGGGGTGTTTGTCGCATGGTTTTCAATATGATATTCATTCCTGTATGTCGTTTGATCACCATCAACTGGGTTATAGTGAGGCGGACAATCTCAATAACAATGCGCTGGCACCGCAGCGCACACAACAGGAGACACGCCGTGATGACCCTCTCCCTCAAGCGACTAGTGGCTTTGTCTGCGCTTTTGTTGGTCACGCTGACTTCCCACGCGCAGATACTGGAACGTAAAACCCTCAGCCTCGAGGCCGCCAACAAGATCATCGCGGGTGCCATCGCCGAGGCCAGAGCAAACAACTGGCTGGTTGATATCGCCGTCGACGACGACGCGGGTCATCTGTTGAGCTTTCAGCGCATGGATGGCGCACTGATCGGCAGCATTGAGGTTGCCATCGGCAAGGCGCGCACGGCCTCTCTGTTCCGTCGTCCCACCAAAGTATTGGAAGAGGCCGCCAAGACCCGGCCCGCCATCGTGACGCTGCCCAACGGCGTCCTGTTGCAAGGCGGTGTGCCTGTGGTGGTGAATGGGCAGACCGTTGGTGCGGTAGGCGTCAGCGGGCTTGTCACAGTAAATCACTTGGGTGATGCGCCGCTGATCTTGGGGAGTCGCAGAATACATTCCTGCCGAGTGGCCATTCGCTGATGTACCAACACCTACGACGCTTGCTGGCCGTGCTTGGCCTGATGCTCTGCTGCCTGCTTTCCCGGGCTGATGCGAGTAACCTGACAAAAGCCGATATCGAGAGAATGGTCGACTACTTCTATGTGGTCGGCGAGATCCTGCCGGATCTGCCTGTCTACCCGCTGTTCGTCAAGGATACGGGAGGCGCTGACGCCAAGCCCGAGCTGAAGGCCTATGTTTTCGAATCTATTGATTTTGCGCCAGCGCGCGGCTACAGCGGCAAGCCGATCAATCTGCTGATCATCATGGACGTCTCGGGCAATTTTTTGAAGATCCGATTGCTCGATCACCGTGAGCCCTTGTTTCTCGATTCCGCAGGAACCCTGAAGCTGGAGCGATTCGCGTCGCAGTACAAGGGACTCTCCCCCCGTCATACCGTAGAGATCGGACCTTACAATGACCCGGGGTTGCGGGATGAGCAGGTCGCACATCTGAAAGGCGTTCAACAGGGAACGATCTCGGTCAAGGCGATTAATCGAGCGGTGCTGCAGGCGGCAGCAGCCGTCGCGACGGCCACGACGGCCACCAATACCAACGCGGTTGCCTATAAGGACACGAAAGACATCAGAGACACAAAGCCGGACACAAAGACTGACACCAAGTCGGATTTCAAGTCGGATACCACGCCGCTGCTCGCGTCGGAGGAAACCAAGTCTGCCGCTGCTGCCAAGCCCGTAGCAGAATCATCCGAGAGCCGCGCAGCATCAGAAAAAAAATCCGGCACGGGAATGCCCAATCCGGTTGCGCTACCGGATAGTGAATCACCGACGACCCGCACCCTTTCCGCAAAAGCTGTCGATGAGCCCGGCAACACCACGGGCACGACCTCGGACGATATGCGTTCAGCGCAAGCGTTGTCAACCGCTGCGCCTTCTGCCACGGTGGTGGCGGCGGTGCGAGACGCTGATGTTCGTGTGTCGTCATCCGACATGCAGGATTGGATCAGTGGCTGGCAATCTCGGAGCGGGCATATCGGTATGCTGCTCGGGGGTCTGGTCGCGCTGAGCATTGCACTGATCGCTCAGAAACGCTTCAGTGTGCGCCCTAGGCGCATGCGACGACTGCGGACGCTGTTCCTGCTCTTTACCGTGGGCTTCATTGGCTGGACAGCGCAGGGTCAGCTGACGATCGTCAACATCACCGCAGCGGTTGAATCACTGAGCTCAGATGGCGATCTGAGCTTTTTTTTGAATGACCCGATGACAGTCATTCTCTGGGTATTTGTCGGCCTAACCCTGCTGGTTTGGGGACGCGGTACTTTCTGTGGCTGGCTCTGTCCGTTCGGTGCCTTGCAGGAGCTGATCAGTCTGCTGGCGAATGCGCTGGGGCGGCGGCAGCGCCGCTTGCGTGCCGCGCTCGATGCACGACTGAAGTGGATCAAGTATCTGATACTCGCGGCGCTGATGGTCTCTTTGTACGCCTCACCCCCGATGGCGGAGTGGCTGGTGGAGATTGAGCCCTTCAAGACAGCGATCAGTCTGTATTTTGTCCGCGACTGGCCGTATCTGGCATGGGCGGTGTTTTGCTTGCTGCTGAGCGTCTTTGTCTATCGGGGCTATTGCCGCTATCTGTGTCCACTGGGAGCCGCATTGGCATCGCTTGGATTTCTGCGTGTCTGGTCGTGGATACCGCGCCGGAGCGAGTGCGGCACACCGTGCCAGACCTGCCGGCACCGGTGCCAGTATCAGGCAATTACCCCGGCAGGTAAGATCGACTACAGAGAGTGTTTTCAGTGTCTCGATTGTGTATCGATCTATCAGGATGCCCAGCGCTGTTTTCCCTTGATAAGGGCTGAAAAGAAGGCCGAACAGCTCGCCTAGATCGCTTCAGTACCGTATGTCTCTTATGCTCCTTATGCTGCATGAACCATCATGTCGTGTCCGCTGGTACCCACCTCAGCGAACCGGCGCAGACAGAGCTCTACCTCGTTGCGGTAGCGCTTCAGCACCGTATCCATATCTTTGCGGTCGTGCAGCGTAAGGTGCTCTGGCAGCGCCGAGCGATCGGTGTAGCGCGACAGAACTGAGAGAAGGCCGCCTGACCGATCCATGGCGCGCCTTCACCACCCATGTGCGTGGTCAGCTTGTTGAACTCGGTGTAGATGGCGGTGGCCATCACATGACAACCGATGCCGGGATCGAGATATTCCTGCACATTGCAC
>JBJTAS010000039.1:0-27378 GCA_046090895.1 Oxalobacteraceae bacterium
GACCCACTCCCTCCTGCCTTGCGAGCAATTCCCCCCGGCCCCGGCTTCTGGGATGAGCTGGCGCGCCAATTGCTGGTGTGCGCGCCAGACCCCTCGCAAGTGCGCGTGCTGGTGCCGACGTATGCGCACATTGTGCACTTGCGGCAGGCACTGGCGTCGCACCTGGGATCGTCGTTCATACCGCCCGACATACGCACCTTGTCCGACTGGGTGGCGGCGCTGCCGCCCGGCGATGAGCCCAACCCCGCCGCGCCCGGCGAGCGCTTGATGGGGCTCTATGCGCAACTGCGTGAGCTGGGTTGGCTGAAAAAACTTTTCGATGCAAGGCAAAGCACCGACATGCTGCCGCTGGCGCGTACGCTGCTGTCGCTGGCTGACGAGCTGACCTCCGCATTGCTGCCCTCAGCGCTGGCGCAGGCGGAGACTGTCGAGGATCGCTGGCACGCGGCGTTGCAGCAGCTCTCGCCTCAGGCAGCAGCACTCTTGAGCAATGAATCGCAACTTGTCTGGAATCTCTGGCATGCGCAGCGAGATGCACGTGATCCGGGTCTGGTCCGTCATGCGCGGCTGCAGCGTCTGGCATCGGCGGCTGACCGCCCCTTGTTCTGGTGCTCGCCGCATGAGCCAGCCGCGCTCGAGGCCGCCTTCCTGAACTCTTATGCGCAACACCAGACGGTAACCCTGTTTCAGCTTGGCTGGTCCGGGCACGCCCTGCCCGAGGCGTGGCTGCGCTGCTGGCCCGAGATCTGCGATGAACCCGCGCGCTGCGAGCCCAGCCCCAGCCCCAGCCCCTTATCCGGGCTGCGCCTTTTCCCGGCAGATCACTTAGAGCACGAGGCGCAGTCAGCCGCGAGTACGGTCATTCAATGGTTGACCCAGGGACGAGAGCGAATACTGATCGTGCCGCAAGACCGCGTGGTGGCGCGGCGCGTACGTGCCTTGCTGGAGCGTGCGCAAGTCGTGGTGGCTGATGAGACTGGCTGGACACTGTCCACGACGCGTGCGGCGGCGGTGCTCGCCTCATGGCTGGATCTCGTGGCGTCGAACGGAAGACCGCAGGCGCTGCTGAATTTCATCAAATCGCCTTTTCTGTTCGACAGCGCGGAACAGGAGGCCACGCTGCGGTTGATGATGGAGCGGGCATTGCTCGGGGGCGCTTTGCCTGCCCACTGGGCTGACGCAAAAGCCAGCGTCGCTGATCTGCCCGAAGCCAGACGGCTGGTAGACATCCTCTCGCGCGAAGCCGATCGCTTCAGCCACCGCAAGACGGTGGCCGATTGGGCGCAGGTGACGCTGAGTGCGTTCGACGCGCTGGGCATGCTGACGGCCATGAAGGAGGACCTCGCCGGTTCGCAGGTGGTGGGTCTGATCGAGTCGCTGGCGGCCGAGTGCGAAGCCATCGATAGCTTGTTTACGCTGGACGAGTGGCGCGCCTTGCTGAATGTGCAGCTAGAGCAGGCCGATTTTGTGGCACCGCGCGTTGATCAGCGAGTGCGCATGGTGCCGCTCAATGGCGTGCCGCTACGCAGCTTTGATGCGGCCATCATCGTCGGTGCCGATGCTGCGCACTTGCCTTCACCGCCGGCGGATACGCTGTTTTTTGCCAATTCGGTTCGGCGCGAACTGGGGCTGGCCACGCGAGAATTACGCGCGCGGCAGCAGCTTAGGGATTTCGCCGGTTTGCTGTTGTCCTGTCCGCAGGTCGTGGTGTCATGGTGCAAGCAGGTGGATGGCGAAGTGAATCTGGTCAGCCCCTGGATTCAGCGTCTTGAACTGGAATCGCGCCGCCAGACGGGACAACTGACCGGCGAGGTATTGCCGATGCACTCAGTGCAGCCGACACTGCATACCCTGACCGAGCGCCTGTTGCAGCGGCCTGCACCGAGCGCGGGGGCATTGCTGCCCTCGCATCTGTCGGCCAGCGCTTACAACAGTCTGATGGCCTGTCCGTATCAATTCTTTGCCAGCCGCATGTTGAAGCTGCGGCAGGCAGATGAGGTATCTGAGCAGCCGGAGAAACGCGATTACGGTCAGTGGATACATCAGATATTGCAGCAGTATCATGAGACCATCGCCGAGCAGCACACGCCGCTGGCGCAGCGCGCCGCGGTGCTCGAAAAAATATCGGATGAGGTGTTCGACACGGTTCTCAAACAGCAGCCTGCTGCGCTGGGCTTTGCGATGCGCTGGAAAAAATTCTGGCCGGCGTATCTGGATTGGGCGAACCAGCGCGAGGCCGAGGGCTGGCAGTTCATCGAGGGCGAACAGGAAAAACAAGTCTCCCTGGCACTGCCCAATACGATGCTCACCCTTATCGGGCGTCTCGATCGTGTGGACCGTCATCAGGATGGTCGTCTTGCCGTGATCGACTACAAAACTTCGAACAAGGCCGCACTGAAAAAAAAGCTCAGCGGTGCCGAGGATCACCAGCTGGCCTTCTACGGACTGCTGTGCGAGATCAAGCCGGCCGAGGCCGCTTATATGGCGCTCGACAGCGACAAGCCCGAGTATCTGCGTGCAGAGCCTTATGACGACTGGTGCGAGCAGCTCGCGGGGCGGCTGCGCGAGGACCTCGACAACATCTGCCGCGATATCCCTTTGCCAGCGTTCGGCGTCTCGGCCAGCTGCGAGCGTTGCGAGATGGGCGGTCTGTGCCGCAAGGGTGCGTGGTGATGTCTGAGCCGAGAGATTTCATCGTCAACGACCAAGCCGCCTCGCATGCGGAATTTGTGCGTATCGCCTGCGATCCGCATCGCTCGGTGGTCGTTGAAGCCTGCGCCGGCAGTGGCAAGACCTGGCTGCTGGTGTCGCGCATGCTGCGCTTGCTGCTCGAGGGCGCCGAACCTGCCGAGCTGCTGGCCATTACCTTCACGCGCAAGGCTGCACAGGAAATGCGGCAGCGCTTGCTGGGCTTGCTGGCCGACCTTGCACTACAGCCCGATGCCGAGGTACTCACGCTGCTGCAAGAGCGCGGTCTGGACATGGCGCAAGCGAAGCATCTGCTGCCCGTGGCCCGCGGCTTGTATCAACGCGTGCTGTCCAGTCCGTTTGAACTGTCAGTCGATACCTTTCACCGCTGGTTTGCGCGTCTGTTGCAGATCGCGCCGCTGGCCTCCGGGGTGCCGCATGCGTATGCGCTGGAAGACCATACCGGCGAGCTGTTGGAAGCAGCGTGGCTACGCCTCATGCAATCGCTCAACCGCACCGAGCATCAGCCCTTGCATGATGCACTGGTCACGATTTACGAGATAGCCGGTCAATCGCAGGGTAAGAAACTTATTGATGCCTTCATCACGCGTCGTGCAGAGTGGTGGGTGGCGGATCACCAAGGCGACCCGCTGCAAGCGCTGCGCGCACTGTGCAAGAAAGATGGTGAGCGCGATGCACGTCTGTCCGTGTGGGACGACAAGGCCTTGTATGAGACGTGCCTGACACTGTCGCGCTTACTCGGGCAGGGGTCGCCTAAGCACCAGGAGCAGGCGAGTGTCATTGAATCGGTACTTACTGCGGCGGCGAGTCCAGGTCAGTTCGAGCGCTTGTACGAGGTATTCGTTACGCAAAAAGTAGAGCCCAGAAAATTGTCACTGACCAAAGCGCTCAAGGACACATTGAGCGAGGCGGATCAGCAATGGCTCGAGGCGCATTGGGTGAGTCTGGCACATGAACTGATCGCACTGGAGCGACGCAGCCATGAGCCGGTGGTAATCCGGCTGAATGAGGCCGTGTTCGTGGTGGGCGAGGCCTGCCTTGCGCATTATCAGGCGATCAAAACCGAACGCAGGACTTTGGATTTCGTTGATCTGGAGTGGCTGGCGTGGAAACTGGTCACTGATCCGGTTCACGCAGCCTACCTGCACGCGCGCCTTGATGCAAGATATCGTCATCTGCTGATCGATGAGTTTCAGGATACGAATCCTCTGCAGTGGCGTATCGTGCGCGCCTGGCTGGATGCCTATGACGACGACAGCGCGCGACCGACGGTCTTTCTGGTTGGCGATCCCAAGCAATCCATCTATCGCTTTCGCCGCGCTGATCCGCGCGTGTTTCAGGCTGCCAGAGAGATGCTCATCCGTGGGGGTGCGGACGATCTCGGTACCTACCAGACGCGCCGCAATCCAAGGTCGGTGGTCGCGGTGTTGAATCAGGCGATGCAAGGGAATGCGCGCTATCTCACGCACTCGACCTGCGCCACCGACCCTGGCGAGGTGTACCGCTTGCCACTGGTGCAGGTTGAGACACCCGCGCCGGCTGTCCCGGGACTTGTATTGCGCGACCCCTTGCGTGATGGTCCGGTGGAACTGGAAGACCTGCGGCGACGTCGCGAGGGTTATCAGGCCGGACTGGCGCTGCACGCTGCGCGCGAAGGCTGGCGGGGCAAAGCACCATTGAACTGGTCGGACATGATGATTCTGGTGCGCAGTCGCACACACCTCGCCGACATGGAGCGCGGACTGCGCGAGGCTGGCGTACCGTTTGTCTCCAGCCGCAGCGGCGGCCTGCTGGAAGCACTGGAGGTCTCTGACCTGATGGCCTTGCTACGCTGGCTGACCGTCAGCGCCGACGATCATGCCTTGGCGCAGGTGCTGAAATCACCAATGGTCGGTGCCCGCGATGAGGATTTGATCTGGCTGGCGAGCGCCGGCGAGGGCAGCTGGTGGCAGCGCTTGCATCAGGCGGGCGATGCGCTAGCCGGCGATGCTCTGCCCCGCGCGGTGTCCTTGCTCTCACGCTGGCAGACGGTCGCGGCGCAGCTGCCCGTGCACGACCTGCTGGATCAGATACTGCACGAGGGTGAGCTGCATGCACGCTATGCGATCACCACACCGGCCTCGATGCGCGCTCAGGTGCTGGGTAACCTCGACGCCTTCGTGGCGCTGTCGCTGGAGATGGATGCGGGTCGCTATCCCAGTATCGCGCGCTTTCTGGAACGGCTGGAACGCCTCAGGAAAGGGCGCGAGCAAGAAGCGCCCGATGAGGCGGATGTCGATGCAGCACTGGATGCGGTGCGCATCATGACCATTCATGGAGCAAAGGGCCTGGAAAAAGACCTAGTCCTGTTGATGGATGCGAACCGTAAAGATGCCGGGGGCGATGATGTCGGCATGTTGTGCGACTGGCCGCAAACATCGCCTGCGCCGACGCATTTGTCGGTATTTGGTAAATCAAAAGAGCGTGGGCTCGCGCGCAATGCGCTGTTTCTCGAGGAAGAGGCATTTCGCCAGCAAGAAGACTGGAATCTTTTGTATGTGGCGGCGACGCGCGCCAAACAGATACTGATCATCAGTGGTGTGCATGACGGCAAAGATGGCGATGGCATGGTCAGCGGCAGCTGGTATCAGCGCTTTGCGATGGCGCAAGAAAAACCGGTCTTGGAGAGCGTGACAGTCACCGGACAGCACGAGCAAGTATTCAGTCTGCCGTTGTTTGTTCCTCCCAGATTGCCGCCACCCACGGTGGTCGTCGATAATGATCAGCCTACCGAAGCGACGCTGGAAGGTGAGCTGTTTCACGCGCTGATGGAATATCTCACTGGCGCAGGCAGTTGGCCAGTGCAGGTGCCATCGCCGGCGCGTGTTGCGCAGTGGCTGCGCTGCACGGCAGAGCAAGCCGACATCATTTGCCAGCAGGCGCAGACCTTGCTCTCATCGGAAGTGCTGGCACCATTCTTTGATCCGTCGTTGCATGATTTTGCGCGCAACGAAATGGCGCTGGTACATCAGGGTGACGTGGGTTTCGTCGATCGTCTGGTGATGATGGGTGATACGGTTTGGATCCTGGATTACAAGCGGAATGTGTTGGATCACCAGCGTGAGCGTTATGTGCTGCAGCTCGCACGTTACCGCGATGCCTGTGCTGCCCATTTTGCTGGCAAGCAGATACGCACCGCACTCATTACCGTCGATGGCCGGCTGTGGGAGATCGATCCGCTTGAATTTGCCGGGGTGACGGCACTGGGCCCGGAGGACGGTTACGGGAGAGTCAGAGTGCAGAGATAGGCAAAAATACTTTCGAATTTCGCATCACGACTCAGGCAAACTCTGAAGAATCAACGACAAGTCCCTGAATGTATTGACGGAAATTCGCTCTGGCGACTATAGTGCCGGGATGGTTTCCGAATTCTCTTTATTACTGGACAAAGTCAGGCATCTGGCCGAGCTGCTGGTGTCCTTGCGTCGCGAGAACGCTGAGCTACGTACCTCCATGGCCACGCTGACCGAGGAGAATGCCCGTCTCGCCGCGCGCATGAAAGAGGCACACGATCGCGTGGCGGCGCTGATCGATGCCATGCCCGTTCCCAGTGATCAGGAGGCTGCATGACCACGCTCGACGTCACCATCATGGGGCAGCCGTATCGCCTCGCCTGCAAGGAGGGTGAGGAGCTCGCTTTGAAGCAAGCAGTCGCTTATCTTGACGAGCGCATGAACGCCATTCGCGATGCCGGCAAGGTCAAAGGTACTGACCGTATCGCTGTCATGGCCGCACTGGGTATCGCTGCCGATTTTCTTGCATCCCGTAACGCGAGCGGACCGTTCTCGTCCATGAGTCTGTCCGAAGTGCGCGAGAAAATCACATCAATGAATGCAATCCTCGACACCGCGCTCGCGCCTCAGGAAAAACTGTTTTAAATTCTTTGCTGAATCATTGCGAAAATCTTTGACACGTCGTCAGTTTGCGGTAGACTGAGTGCTCCTGCCGTGTTCGCGATTGCCATATATTCCTTGAACCATTCACGTGCATCGGCTGTGGGATTCGTTCAATAGGCGTGAACGTCGCTCGTCCGACGATCCCAATATTGAACTACTGTAGCCACCTTGAACCGTCAGGTTCAGGATGCCGGCACAGCGGCACAGGCGGGACTTGATACTGGGCGGCTGCATATGATGCAGCCGCTTTTTTTATGGGCGTGCACGATCGCTGTGCATGCTGCGCGTATCCTAAAAAAACAAACTCATGAAAACCCGAGTCGCATGCGCTACTGGCTGATGAAATCCGAGCCCGATGAAGCGAGCATCGATGATGCGCTCGCAGCCAAAGGCAGCACGGTTGCCTGGACTGGTGTGCGTAACTATCAGGCGCGCAATTTCATGCGCGACGACATGCGCGTTGGCGATGGCGTGCTGTTCTACCACTCCAGCTGTGCCGAGCCGGGCGTTGCCGGGCTGGCAGAAGTTGCCAGTACTGCTTATCCCGATCCGACGCAGTTCGATCGCACAAGCCCTTACTATGACCCGACATCCCATCCGGAGAACCCGCGCTGGCTACTGGTCGATGTGAAGGCGACGAAGAAGACCCGGTTGATTGGTTTGCCTGAACTGCGTGAGCAGCCTGAGCTGGAAGACATGATCATTCTCAGACGTGGCAACCGTCTCTCGATTACGCCGGTAACGCCTGCTGAATGGAAGGTCATCGTCAAGCAGCTCATTCCCCGCAAACTCTGACCACTTCACCACCATTCCCTTGAAAGCTGTGCATGGATCCTGTACTCATCATTTCATTTTTGGTGCTCGGCGCTTTTACCGGGTTTGCTGCAGGCTTGCTGGGTATCGGTGGAGGCATGCTGATGGTACCTTTCATCACCATGTTGCTGTCGGCGCGTGGATTTTCCAAAGAGATCATCGTGCACGTTGCGATCGCGACCTCGCTCTCCACGATCATGTTCACGTCGCTTTCATCCGTCAGAGCGCATCATCAGCGTGGTGCCGTGTTGTGGCCGGTGGTGAAGCTGCTGGCGCCCGGCATACTGGTTGGCTCATGGATAGGCCCATGGATAGGCGCCAAGCTCAGCTCGTCAGGTCTGGCGATGTTTTTTGCGATCTTCGTCGGGTTCTCCGCGACGCAAATGCTGTTCGACAAAAAACCCAAACCCACGCGTGAACTGCCCCCACCGCCCGGCATGCTGGGCGCGGGAACCATCATCGGCATGCTATCAGGGCTGGTGGGTGCGGGTGGCGGTTTCATCTCCGTACCTTTCATGACCTGGTGTAACGTGGTCATTCACAATGCCGTTGCCACCAGTGCGGCACTCGGCTTCCCGATTGCGCTCGCTGGTACGCTCTCAAATATCTACTTTGGATTGCAAGAGCCTGACCTGCCCGCAGGCTCGCTGGGCTTCATCTATCTGCCGGCATTGCTGGTGATTTCTGCGGCCAGCGTGTTCACCGCGCCGCTGGGTGCGAGGACAGCTCATGCGCTGCCCGTGAAGAGCCTGAAGAAAGTGTTTGCCATTGTGTTGTACGTGCTGGCAGGGTACATGGCTTATAAGGCGTTTCGGTGATTTCAGACGGATTATCCTGGCGCAGCCCAGGATCCAGCGACGTTAAATACACTGTTCTATCACCCAAACTGCTCCCGCAACACATTCTTTTGTACCTTACCCATCGTGTTGCGCGGTAATTCATCCACTACATGCACGCGCTTGGGTACTTTGAAATTTGCGATCTTCTCTTTCAGCGCCGCGATGATTGCGGTCTCTGACACGGCAGCCCCATCGCGTGGCACCACGACCGCGGTGACCGCCTCACCAAAATCCGGATGCGCGATGCCGATCACGGCAGACTCCAGTACGCCGGGCAGGTCGTCAATCACGGATTCGATCTCTTTTGGGTACACGTTGTAGCCGCCGGAGATGATGAGGTCTTTGCTACGACCAACAATCGATAGATAAGCATCGCTGTCAAACCGGCCCACATCGCCGGTCTTGAAATACGCATCAGCGGTAAATTCTTCTGCGGTTTTTTCAGGCATCTGCCAGTAGCCACTGAAGACATTGGGTCCTTTGACCTGAATGTCGCCAATGTCGCCCACCGCGCAAGGCCGGCCTTCCTGATTCACCACGCGCACCGACACGCCCGGCAGCGCAGGGCCGACCGTGCCGGCCTTACGCATGCCATCATAGGGATTGGAGGTCAGCATCGCGGTCTCGCTCATGCCGTAGCGCTCGAGTATGGTGTGGCCAGTGCGCGCGGCAACATCGTCAAACGTCTCGGTCAGTAGCGGAGCGGAGCCAGAGACGAACAGGCGGATATGACGGCACACGGTCTTGTCGAAAGATGTCTCATTGAGTAGCCTGACATAGTAGGTGGGCACGCCCATGAATACCGTGCAGCGTGGCAGATGACGGATCACGGCGCCTGCATCGAATTTGGGCAGGAAGATCATTTTGCTGCCATTCATCAGCGCGCCATGGGCGGCGACGAACAAACCGTGAATATGAAACAGGGGTAGCGCATGCAGCAGCACGTCGCCCGGCTGCCAGCGCCAGACCTCGTGCAGCACGCGAATGTTGGCAGCCAAATTGCCGTGACTAAGCATGGCGCCTTTGCTGCGACCGGTGGTACCGGAGGTATACAGAATCGCTGCGAGATCATCCTCGTTGCGATGAACCGTGTCAAAGGTATCCGAATGATGCACAGCGCGCGACAACAGACTGCCGTTGTTGCGACCATCGCGGGGTTCATCCAGTGTGAACAGATGCGTGGTGCCGGCACGAAAGGCTATTTGTGACAACCAACCAAAATTCTGCGGCGAGCAGACCACGACAGCGGGCGAGGCATTGTCAATGAAATAGCGCATCTCCTCTGCGCGATACGCGGTATTCAATGGCAGGTAGACGAAACCCGCGCGTACGGTGGCCAGGTAGAGCATTAGGGCTTCTGGCGATTTTTCGACTTGCGCGGCGATGCGCGAGCCAGCAGGCAGGTTCAGGCTGGCGAGCAGGTTGGCGATCTTTGCCGTACCCCGCTCCAGATCGCGCCAGCTGTAGTAACGGGCCTCATGCGTCTCCAGCCAGCAATCATCCAGATCACGCGGGAAGCGCGAGCGAAACAGTGCGTAGAGATTGGCATTCATGCGTGTTCAGCCAGGTTTGGTTTTTTATAGGCGAAGAACAGCAATGCCATACCGAGCGCTATCATCGGCAGCGACAGCATCTGTCCCGCGGAAATGATCCAGGGGCCGATAAAGACCTCATAGTCCGGCATACGGAAGTATTCGGTAAAGAAGCGCGCACAGCCATAGCCGGCAGCGAACACACCGCTGACAGCCAGATAAGGCCGTGGCTTGCGCGAATACAGCCACAGTACGATGAACAGCAGCACACCATCGATCAGCGCCTGATAGATCGGTGACGGGTGGCGCGGCAGTGTGTCGACATTCGGCCACATCATTGCCCAGGGTAAGCTGGCATCGGCGACGCGTCCCGGCAATTCGGCATTGATGAAATTGCCGATGCGGCCCGCTGCGTAACCTAGTGGAACCAGTGGTGCGATCAGGTCCATCACTTCCATCAGACGACGGCCATGGCGTCGGGCCCAGATCGCCATCGCTGCCATCACGCCCAGAAAACCGCCATGAAACGACATGCCACCGTGCCAGACCGCGAGTATGTCTTGGGGGTGTTGGACATAATATTCCGGATGATAGAACAGCACTTCGCCCAAGCGACCACCGATGATCACGCCCAGCACGCCGTAGGTGAGCATGTCTTCCAGATCAGCGGCAGTCCAGCCGGCGCTGGCCATGTGCGGCTGCCTGATGCGGATGCGGCCAAGCAGGATGAATAGTGCGAAGGCGATCAGATACATGATGCCGTACCAGCGTATCGCCAAGGGTCCAATAGCCATGGCGATAGGATCGGGCAGCGGATGAATCAGCATTCAGCGGGTCTTTCGCATCAATTCGAGAAAGGCGGCGAGCACAGGAGACTGATTGTCGCGTCGCCATGCGAGGCCGGTTTCCACTTGCGGACTCGCCTCCCTGAAGGCGCGGTACACCACGCCCGGTCGCTTCAGGTTGGACACGGATTGTGGCACAAGCGCGATGCCCATGCCGGCAGAAACTAGCCCGATGATGGTTTGCATTTGTATCGCTTCTTGTCCGATCAGCGGCGTCACGCCAGCGTCTCGAAAACATCCCAGTATCTGATCGTGAAACGAGGGCGCTAACCGCCTCGGAAAAATGATCAGCGGCAGATCGCCGCAACGCTTGAGCGAGATCTTGCCCTTGCGTTGAGCTAGTGGGCTGTTCTCGGCAAGTGCCATCACCAGCGGCTCGGACACCAGCGGCAGATAGCCGAGTTCGGATCGGAGCTTGTCGGGCAGTGGCGGTATCAGTATGCCCAAGTCGAGCTTGCCGGCACTGAGCAAGTCAAACTGAACATCCGTCGTTGCTTCTTGCAGGTCAAGCTGCACGTCCGGGTAGGCGAGTCGAAACTCGCGCAGCGATTGCGGCAGCACACTGTAATCCGCGCTCGAGACGAAACCAAGCGAGAGTCTTCCCGACTCGCCGGCCGCCGCTCGTTGCACCAATGATTTCAATCCCTCGACTTGCAGCAACAGGCGTTGAGCCTCGGGCACCAGCGCACGTCCGGCCGTTGTCAGCGCGACGCTGCGTCGGGTACGCTCGAATAAGCGGGTAGCCAGTTGAGATTCGAGCGCCTGTATGGCCTGAGATAGCGGCGGCTGGGTCATGTGCAGCCGCTGCGCGGCGCGGCCGAAGTGCAGCTCTTCGGCCACGGTCAGGAAGTAGCGTAGCTGGCGCAGATCAGGCGTCATGGGCATGCATCGCGCGGGGAGCGGCGTGTCTATTAAGTTGAAAAAAATATCAATACAGGGGGAATCATATATTTGACAAGAGGGTTTGCGCAAGGCAAGGTGTCGTCCATGGCGGAGCCACGTTAGCGACCCGTCTTACAGACCCTCACTTGGAGAATCCGCATGGCCGGCAATGATCGTTCGAAAAACATCACCCAGGGCGTCAATCGCAGCCCGAACCGCTCAATGTATTACGCCATGGGCTACAAGAAAGAAGATTTCAGCAAGCCCATGATCGGCATTGCGAATGGTCATTCAACGATCACGCCGTGTAACTCTGGTTTGCAAAAGCTGGCCGATGCGGCGATCGCGGCGACCACAGCCGCTGGCGCGAACCCGCAGGTCTTTGGTACGCCGACGATCTCGGATGGCATGTCGATGGGCACTGAGGGCATGAAGTACTCGCTGATCTCGCGCGAGGTGATCGCTGACTGTATTGAGACCTGTGTGCAGGGCCAGTGGCTGGATGGCTGCGTGGTGATCGGCGGCTGTGACAAAAATATGCCCGGCGGGATGATCGCGATTGCACGCACCAATGTGCCCAGCATTTATGTGTACGGTGGCACCATCAAGCCCGGCCACTGGAAAGGTCAGACGCTGACCATTGTCTCGGCGTTTGAAGCGGTGGGACAGTTCACCGCCGGTAAAATGTCTGAAGAAGATTTCGACGGTGTCGAGCGCAACGCCTGCCCGACCACGGGTTCCTGCGGCGGCATGTTCACTGCGAATACCATGTCGTCGTCGTTCGAGGCGCTGGGCATGTCGCTGATGTATTCCTCGACGATGGCCAACCCGGATGATGAGAAGACGCATTCCACCGCCGAGTCGGCGCGCGTGCTGGTCGAGGCTGTCAAGAAAAACCTGCGCCCGCGCGACATCATTACCCGCAAGTCGATCGAAAATGCAGTCGCCGTGATTATGGCGACAGGCGGCTCAACCAACGCTGTCTTGCACTACCTTGCGATTGCTCATGCGGCGGAGGTCGAGTGGACCATCGACGACTTCGAGCGCATGCGCCAGAAAATCCCCGTCATCTGCAATCTGAAACCGTCGGGCGAGTACGTCGCTACCGACCTGCATCAGGCAGGTGGCGTTCCGCAAGTCATGAAGATCCTGCTGAACGCCGGGCTGCTGCATGGCGATTGCGTCACCATCACCGGCAAGACGCTGGCAGAAGAATTGAAAGATGTGCCCGACCAGCCCCCGGCAGGACAAGACGTGATTCGCACCATCGACAAGGCGCTCTACAAGCAGGGTCATCTGGCAATCCTGAAAGGCAATCTCGCGACCGAGGGCTGTGTTGCCAAGATCTCCGGTCTGAAGAACCCGGTCATCACCGGCCCGGCGCGCGTGTTCGACGATGAGCCCTCGGCGATGGAAGCGATCATCGCCGACAAGATCAAGCCGGGTGATGTCGTGGTGCTGCGCTACCTTGGCCCCAAGGGCGGTCCGGGCATGCCGGAAATGCTGTCACCGACCTCCGCGCTGATCGGCAAGGGTCTGGGCGAATCTGTCGGCTTGATCACCGATGGCCGTTTTTCCGGCGCGACCTGGGGCATGGTGGTCGGTCATGTGGCGCCTGAGGCTTTTGTCGGCGGCACCATCGCGCTGGTGCATGAGGGTGACTCAGTGACCATTGATGCGCACCAGCTGCTGATCCAGCTGAACGTGGCCGAAGACGAGATCGCTCGGCGCCGCGCTGCATGGAAAGCGCCCGAGCCGCGTTACACCCGAGGCGTGCTGTCCAAGTTTGCCAAGCTGGCATCGACCGCTAGCAAAGGCGCGGTCACCGGTTAAGAAATTGCCATTCAGGCAAAGGAGTGCGCGCAGGGCAGGCCGTGATCTCGACAGCGGCCGACCCGTTTTGTGAATGAATGTAAGTCCGTCCTGCAGGAATCCAGCGACGGTGATAGATTGCTTTCTGAGCAGGATTAAAAAGCAGGTAAAATCCGGCCGTCATCAAACTAATGGAGAGTGACATGAAACGTATTCTGGTTGCTGCCGTTGCTTTCGGCGCGCTGCTGTCCAACTCAGCATTCGCCAGCGAGCAGCTTGCAAAAGAAAAGAACTGCCTGGCTTGCCATGCAGTCGAGAACAAGCTGGTAGGACCGGCTTATAAAGAAGTCGCTGCCAAATACAAGGGCGACAAGGCCGCGGAAGACCGGCTGGCGCAAAAGATCATGAAGGGTGGCAGCGGCGTGTGGGGTCAGATCCCGATGCCCGCCAACCCTCAGGTGTCGGCTGCTGAAGCCAAGACCCTGGCGAAGTGGGTGCTGTCGCTGAAATAATCGGCAGGCAGGCCAGACAAAAAAGCGCTCCGAGGAGCGCTTTTTTCATGTGCGTGAGCTGCGCCACGCATCATGCCGAGCACGTGGCAGATTACTTGGTCACGGCGATGGATGAGCGCTTGCCCGACTTGAAGGTATACAGTGTCAGCGTGCCATGTTTCATGTCGCCGCGCTCATCGAATTCGATCGGGCCTGTCACGCCCTGGTAGCGAATTTTCGCCAGTTCGGGCAGGTACTTCGCGGGCTCTACGGAATCCGCTTTTTGCATCGCGGCCGCCATCACCATCACGGCGTCATAGACATAGGGCGCATAGAGCTTCACCTCCGTACCGAATTTTTTCTTGTACGCAGCGCGGAATTCTTCCAAGCCTTTTTTCTGGCTGTCTTCTACACCCCCAGCCTCGGCGCAGATCACCTGCCCGTCCGCCATGCCATCACCTGCTAGTGAGGGCAGCTGCTCTGAGCAGATGCCATCGCCGCCCATGAACTTGGGCGTCATGCCGAGTTGTTTTATTTGCCTCAGCATGGGGCCGCCCACGGCATCCATGCCGCCAAAAAAAATCAGGTCCGGATTTTTCCCCTTGATCGCCGTGAGAATGGCATTGAAGTCGGTCGCCTTGTCGTTCGTGTACTGGCGACTGACGATATTCAGGCCAGCCGCCTTGGCTGCTTTGGCAAATTCATCAGCCACACCTTGTCCGTATGCGGTGCGATCATCAATGATCGCGACATTCTTCGTTTTCAGTGCGCTGGCGGCATAGCGACCGAGTGCGCCACCGAGCTGTCCGTCATTGGCCACTACGCGGAACGCGCCTTTGAATCCCTGTTGCGTGTACTTCGGGTTGGTCGCGGAAGGCGAAATTTGCACGATGCCCGCATCATGGTAGATCTTGGAAGCCGGTATCGTTGTGCCCGAGTTCAGGTGACCGATCACGCCATGGACTTTGGCGTCAACCAGCTTTTGTGCGGCTGCCGTCCCCTGCTGGGGGTTTGCGCCATCATCTTCTGCGAGCAGCATGAACTTGATCTTCTTGCCAGCGATCGTGACTGGTTTGGCATTGAGTGCATCGATCGCCATCCGACCGCCATTTTCATTGTCCTTGCCAAGGTGAGCGACTTGTCCGGACAGCGGAGCAACGTGACCGATCTTCACGATGTGCTCTTGCGCGGCGGCCGACGCTGAGAGCAGCGAGGCGATCGACAGAAGGGGTAGCAGAACTGGGGTGACGCGCATGATTCCTCCCGGAGAAAAACCGAATTATCTTCGATTTGTCTGCGGGAGGCTGAGGCTCGAGGATATCAGTGGATCGGTGGATCAGTGGATCAGCAGATGCCGCTATCAGCGATCGCAGGGTGGTCGGCGTTCAGGGGCGGATCGCAGAGGTGGAAGCGACGTCCACACGACTGGCGCGTTCACGTGAACGCATGCCGGTGAATTCGAAATCAAGCTCAGGCCGCCGACCCGACACGATCTCGGCGATCGCCCGACCCGCGCCACAGCCCATGGTCCAGCCCAGCGTGCCATGCCCGGTGTTGAGATAGAGGTTGGTGTAGGACGTGCGGCCGATGTAAGGCACATTCGACGGTGTTAGCGGCCTGAGACCCGCCCAGTACTGCGGCTGCGCATAATCGCAGGCACCGGGAAATAATTCCTGAGTGCGCCGGGTGATGGCCTCGCAGCGGACCGGATTGAGATCACGCGAATAGCCATTGATCTCGCAGGTGCCGGCAACGCGCAGACGATCGCCGAGTCGCGAGATCACCAGCTTGTGGCCGTCATCGGTGAGGGACACACGCGGTGTCAGCGCTGGATCGAGGACGCGATACGTTGCTGAGTAACCTTTGCCCGGATACATCATCAGATCCAGACCCAGCGGTTTGACCAGCCGGGTCGAGAAGCTGCCCATCGCCAGCACCACGCTGTCGGTCTGCAGCACTTGATGGCGGCCATGCGCATCAATGACTTCAACGCCAACGATGCGTGCCGCCGCCCCTGTGCCCTCGGTGAGCAGACGGGTGACGTGATGATTAAAGCGGAACTGCACGCCAGCCCGTGTACAGTGGTCTGCAAGCCCGGTAGTGAATTTGTGTACGTCACCTGATTCGTCGGTGGCGGTGAAATCGCCACCGACGATCTTGTGCCGTATGGGGGCGAGCGAGGGTTCTATTCTCAACACGTCGTCGGTGCTGACCGTCTCGCGCGGGCAGCCTAGCTCACGCATGAGCTTCGCTGCGGGTAGCGACTGCTCGAATTCACGCGCGTCTGTGTAGAAATGCAGAATGCCGCGCGTCTCGCAGTCATAGTCGATATCAGTCTCGGCACGCAGCGCTTGCAAGGTCTGCCGGCTGTACTCGGCAATCGCGACGATCTGGCGGATATTGCGTGCGGTGCGACCGGGGGTGCACTGGCGAAGGAATTCCCAACCCCAGCGCCATTGCAGCCATTCAGCATGCATTTTGAATAGCAGCGGCGCATCCTCGCGGCCCAGCCATTTCAGGACTTTCAGCGGTGCGGCGGGATTGGCCCAGGGTTCGGCATGTGAGACCGAGATCTGTCCGCCATTGGCGAAGCTGGTTTCCTGAGCAGCGCCGGGTTGGCGCTCGATGACGGTGACGTCGTGGCCAGCCTTTTGAAGGAACCAGGCAGAAGCGGTACCGACGATACCCGCGCCGAGTACGATGACTTTCATTGAATCTTTCCGTGCTTTCGGTGGTGATGCGGCGTGGATGGCGCTCTGCCGCACGAGCTGATCATCACATCAACTGATGAGACGCAAATTGTAAGCAGCTCCGTCGAGTTTGAGGCGTCATTTGCGCTACAGCGAAACCCTTTTGCGTCGACGGTTCACATCATGGCTGCTGTAATCGTGAGAATTCCTGACTAACGACTTCACGTACCCGTATCTCGAGTCGTTGTTCCAGCAGTGCGCCAATTTCCTGTGCAAGTGTGCCGGCGACTTGTTCGGTTGCGGCTTCGGCGGCCAATGGCAAGGTCGCCGCCAGCGCGGTCATGATTTCGGCCTGAAGCTTGGAGCCGACGGCTTGCGGAAGATGCTCTTGCAGCGCGGCCTCTATCAGAACAGGTATCTGGTCAGAAAGTTCCGCTGCGATGCGGGCGCTGATCTCTTCCTCGATCGCACGCAGCAGCTCGGCATCTTCAGCAGAAGTTTCGCTGGCCGCCGCCTCGTAGGTCACCTCTGGCCTCGCCACCTCTTCGTGGAGAATGTCGGTCAGGATAGGGATCTCGGTATCGTGCTGGTTCGGTGGTCTCATGTTTTCTCCGCCACGAAGTGGGTCAGGGGGTAACCGCGCTGCTGGTATTGTTTGTAACGCTCTCGACCCGCGGCGAGATCGGATTCGTCGGTAGACAAAATCTCGAACAGACGCTCAAAGCGTGCGAAGTGCTCGGGCGTGTGCTGTGACAGATTGATCAGCACTTGATGATGCGGGAGCGGATCATTTGCGTTATGCGTCAGGATCACCGGTGTCTGAGCCGCCAGCGCATCTCCTGCCGGCACGTGGGGAAGAAAATCCTGTTCCGAAAAAGTCCACAGCGCCTCATCGAATGCACGCAACTGACGCGCATCCTCCAGATGCACCACGACTTTCATGTCGGCCGCGCGCGCCTTGCGCACCAGCCGGCAAGCGTACAGCACTTTATCCGGTACCTTGCTGTGAAAATCGACGCGCGTCATCTCGTGGTAGGTCGGGTGGCGGATCAGGCCGACACCATACCATTGTGCCGCAGTAGCGCATCGATACTCGGTTCGCGGCCACGGAAGGCAGTGAAGGAATCCAGCGCCGGACGCGAGCCGCCGACCGAGAGGATCTCGCGGTGGAAGGCCATCCCGGTCTCGGCGAGGCGGTTTGGATCGCCTTGCGCTTCTTCGAACGCCCCGTACGCATCTGCTGACAAGACTTCAGCCCACTTGTAGCTGTAGTACCCGGCGGCATAACCACCGGCAAAGATGTGGGAGAACGAATGCTGGAAGCGGTTGAATGCTGGCGGGATCACCACGGCCACCTGATGTCGCACATCAGCGAGTAGCTCGGCGACGGTCTTGCTGCCTTTCGGGTGGTAATCGAAATGCAGATGCATATCGAACAGCGAGAACTCGACCTGTCTTAGCATCTGCATGCCTGACTGGAAATTCTTTGCAGCGATCATCTTGTCATACAACTCACGTGGCAGCGTCTCACCCGTGTCTGCGTGCTCTGTCATGTGCTGCAATACGTCCCATTCCCAGCAAAAATTTTCCATGAACTGCGAGGGCAGCTCGACCGCGTCCCATTCGACACCGGCGATACCGGATACGCCAAGCTCATCGACGGCTGTCAGCATGTGATGCAGACCATGACCGAATTCATGGAACAGGGTGATGACTTCATCATGCGTGAAGTAGGCCGGTTTTTTCACGCCATCGACTGTCGCCGGTTCGGTGAAATTACAGGTGAGATAAGCGATCGGCGTCTGAAGCTCACCGGCGAGATTCTTGCGGCCGCGTGCGTCATCCATCCAAGCGCCGCCGCGCTTGCCTTTGCGTGCATACAGATCAAGGTAGAACTGCCCGATCAGCTGGCCTTTTTTCTCGATCCGATAAAACTTCACATCGGGATGCCAGACCGGGCTGTGGTCGGGCTCAATCTCGACGCCAAACATGGTTTGTATCAGCCGGAACAGACCGCCAACGACTTGATGCTCGGGGAAATACTGTTTTACTTCCTGTTCGGAGAAGGCGTAGCGTTTCTCTCGCAGTTTTTCTGATGCATAGACCATATCCCAGGCTTCCAGCGTGTCCATGCCAAGTTCGGTTTTAGCAAAGTTCTTCAGCTCGGCGAGATCATTTTCGGCAAATGGACGCGCGCGTTGCGCCAGATCTTGCAGGAACTGGATCACTTGCTGCGGCGAGGTCGCCATTTTGGGTACCAGCGACACTTCAGCAAAGTTCGCATAGCCTAGCAATCGGGATTCTTCATCGCGCAGTGTCAGGATGTCGATGATGTTTTGCGTATTGTCCCACTGTGGATTCGCGCCGAGCTCGGATGCTTTGGTTGCGCTGGCTCGGTAGAGGGTCTCGCGCAGCGCACGGTCATCGGCGTATTGCAGCACCGGAAAATACGACGGAAAGTGAAGCGTGAAGCGCCAGCCGGTCTTGCCTTCACGCTCGGCGGATGCGCGCGCCGCCTGCTTGACATCCTCCGGCAATCCGGCCAAGCGGCTGTCATCGTGCACGATGAATTCATAGGCATTGGTGGCGTCGAGCACATTCTCGGAGAAGCGGGTCGATAGCGCGGCCTGCTGCTCCTGTATCTCTGCAAAGCGGGCCTTCTTGTCGTCGGAGAGCTCGGCACCACCCAGGCGGAAATCGCGGATCGCATGATCGATGATTTTTCGGCGGGCAGCATTCAGCGTCGGATACTCAGCACTTGCCTGCAGTGCCTTGTATTTTTCAAACAGCGTCAGATTTTGGCCCAGCGCTGTCCAGAATTCGGTGATCTTGGGCAGGTTGTCGTTGTAGGTGGCGCGCAGCTCGGGCGTATCGACCACCGCGTTCAGATGGCCAACCACGCCCCAGGCGCGTCCAAGTCGCTCGGTGACGCGTTCCAGAGGCAGCACAAATTCCTGCCAGCTGCATGGTGTTCCGGGGGATTCGAGCGTGGAGACGGTAGCGCGTGCTTCTTCCAGCAACTGGCTGATCGCGGGCGTGACGTGGTCAGGCGTGAACAGATCGAATCGGGGCAGGTCGGTGAAGTCCAGTAATGCGTTGTTGGTCATGATGTGGGGTGTGGTCAGTGGGCGTGATCAGCCGCGTTCAGCGGCTTCGATCGTATTTACCAGCAGCATGGTGATGGTCATGGGTCCGACCCCGCCGGGCACCGGAGTGATCCATCCAGCGACTTCAGCACAGGGGCCGTAGTCGACATCGCCGCACAGCTTGCCGGCATCATCACGGTTCATGCCTACATCAATGACCACGGCACCCGGCTTGACCATGTCGGCCGTCACGATGTTCCGCTTGCCAGTGGCCACCACCAGAATGTCGGCATCGCGCGCGTGGTGTCCGAGGTCGCGCGTCTTGGAATTACACACAGTGACGGTCGCACCCGCTTGCAAGAGCAGCATGGCCTGAGGCTTACCCACAATATTGGAGGCACCGACCACCACCGCATGGGCACCGCGCACGGGGTAATTGATCGACTCCAGCATTTTCATCACGCCATAAGGTGTGCAGGGTCTGAACAGCGGCTGCCCGGTCATCAGCAGTCCGGCATTGCTAATGTGAAAACCATCGACATCTTTTTCGGCGGCGATGGCCTCGATGACCTTGTGTGAATCGATGTGCGGGGGTAGCGGCAGCTGCACCAGAATGCCATTGATTGCTGGATCCTTGTTCAGCGCGTCCACGCGCGCCAACAGCTCGGCCTCGGACAGAGAGGCTTCGTATTTCTCGAATACCGAATGAATACCGTTGTCCTCGCAGGCCTTGATTTTGTTGCGCACATAGACCTGCGAGGCTGGGCTGTCGCCCACCAGGATCACAGCCAAGCCAGGCTGTCGGCCTTGGGCGGTGAGAGCATTCGCGCGTTCAGCGACCTCGGCACGAAGTTGTTTGGAAAGCAAGTTTCCGTCGATGATTTTTGCGGTCATAAAGCATGCAGATAGGGGGATGGTGGACGCATGATTATACGGGGCGGCCTCGTTTGATGCCGTGCAAGGTCGGGCCGTTCCGGGCGTCGCGCGAGACGGCGAGCGATTACAGTAGAGCCGCGTTGATGCATGTTCATTTTTCACATAATGAAATTTAATATCGCATTTTGAAAAAATCAGCAGTGCTGATACACTTTCGCGAAATCTGGATACCCGCCAGAATGAACGGCACGCTGGCTGCGACCCGGCCCGCGGACTGCCCCCCGGCACCTGATAAAAGCAAGGAGACTTACTCATGTCAGCCCAGCTCGACAACATCCTGGCGCAAGCCGCCAATGATCCCGATGTAATGGAAACGCAAGAGTGGCTCGATGCCCTTGAATCCGTGATCGAGCTGGAGGGTGCGGAGCGCGCGCACTATCTGCTGGAGCGCATGGTCGATTTGGCCCGCCGCCGTGGTGCGCACATTCCTTTCTCCAGCAATACCGCTTACGTCAACACCATTCCCGCGCATCTGGGCGAGCACTGCCCGGGCAATCTGGAGTACGAAGAGCGGCTGCGTTCTTACATGCGCTGGAATGCGATGGCAATGGTGGTCAAGGCCAACCGCGCCGATGGCGATCTGGGCGGCCATATCTCCAGCTTCGCGTCGCTGGCGAACATGCTGGGCATAGGCTTTAACCATTTCTGGCATGCGCCGACCGAGCATCATGGCGGCGATCTGCTCTACATACAGGGCCATTCTTCACCCGGCATTTATGCGCGCGCTTTTCTTGAGGGCCGCATCTCGGAAGACCAGATGCTGAATTTCCGTCGCGAAGTCGATGGCAAGGGTCTGTCTTCCTATCCGCATCCCAAGCTGATGCCGGACTTCTGGCAATTTCCCACGGTCTCCATGGGCCTTGGCCCGCTGATGGCGATTTATCAGGCACGTTTTCTCAAATACCTGCACGCCCGACAGATCGCCGATACCGCCAACCGCAAGGTCTGGGCATTCTGCGGCGATGGTGAAATGGACGAGCCAGAATCGATGGGCGCCATTGGCATGGCCGGCCGCGAGATGCTCGATAACCTCGTGTTCGTCATCAACTGCAACCTGCAGCGACTCGATGGCCCGGTGCGCGGCAATGGAAAGATCATTCAAGAACTCGAAGCTGATTTCCGTGGCGCGGGCTGGAACGTGATCAAAGTGATCTGGGGCTCGAACTGGGACGAGCTGCTCTCGCGCGACAAAGAAGGCGTGCTGCAGCGGATCATGATGGAAACCGTGGACGGCGAGTACCAGAACTACAAGGCCAAGGACGGCGCTTATGTGCGCAAGCATTTCTTTGGCAAGCATCCGAAGGCGCTGGAGCTGGTCGCGAACATGTCAGATGACGACATCTGGCGTCTGCTGCGCGGCGGCCATGATCCGCACAAGATTTATGCTGCGTACAAATCAGCGCAGGAGCACAAAGGCCAGCCTACCGTGTTGTTGGTGAAGACGGTCAAAGGCTATGGCATGGGCAAGTCGGGCGAGGCGCGCAATACTGCGCACCAGACCAAGAAGCTCGATGATGAGGCGATCCGTGAAATGCGCGATCGTTTTGGTATCCCCGTGCCTGATGACAAGCTGCACGATGTGCCTTTCTACAAGCCCTCCGACGATGCGCCGGAAATGAAGTATCTGCACGAGCGCCGCAAGCAGTTAGGCGGCTATCTTCCGCAACGCCGCCGTGTAGCGGAAGAGACCCTGCCGGTGCCGCCGCTGTCGGCATTCCAGCCGGTGCTGGATCCGACCGCCGAAGGCCGCGAGATCTCGACCACGCAGGCGTACGTGCGCACGCTGACCGTGCTGCTACGCGATGCGAACCTCGGTCCGCGCGTCGTGCCTATCCTCGTTGATGAAGCACGAACCTTTGGCATGGAAGGCTTCTTCCGTCAGATTGGTATCTTCAGCCAGCAAGGTCAGCTGTACGAGCCAGTTGATAAAGATCAGGTCAGCTACTACCGTGAAGATAAAGCAGGTCAGATCCTGCAAGAGGGTATTAACGAAGCCGGCGCGATGAGTTCCTGGATCGCCGCGGCGACCTCCTACTCGACCAACAACCGGGTGATGATCCCGTTCTATATTTTTTACTCGATGTTCGGCTTGCAGCGCATTGGCGATCTGGCTTGGGCGGCAGGTGACATGCGTGCGCGCGGCTTCCTGCTCGGCGGCACTTCGGGTCGCACCACGCTCAATGGTGAAGGTCTGCAGCATGAAGATGGTCACAGTCATGTGATGGCTTCAACCATCCCCAACTGCATGCCTTACGACCCGACCTTCGCGCATGAAGTCGCGGTGATCATTCAAGATGGCCTGAAGCGCATGGTCGAGAAGCAGGAAGATGTGTTCTATTACATCACCCTGATGAACGAGAACTACAGCCATCCGGGTCTGAAAGCCGGGCAGGAAGAGGGCATACTCAAAGGACTGTATCTGCTTCAGTCATCTGCAGCCAAGAAGGCAAAGCACAAGGTGCAACTCATGGGTTCGGGCACCATCTTGCGCGAAGTCATTGCCGCTGCCGAACTGCTTGAGAAAGACTGGGATATCGCTGCCGACATCTGGTCAGCGCCGTCATTCACCTTGCTGGCGCGCGAAGGTCAGGATGCCGAACGCTGGAACCTGCTGAACTCGACGGCCAAAGCAGCGCGCATTCCCTATGTGACGCAAGTACTGCAAGCCTCGGAAGGTCCGGTGATCGCAGCCACGGACTACATGCGCACTTACGCGGATCAGATCCGTGCGTACATGCCGAAAGGCCGAGCCTACAAAGTACTCGGTACCGACGGTTTTGGTCGGTCGGATACGCGCGCCAAGCTCAGGGAATTTTTCGAGGTCAATCGTTACTTCGTGACGGTGGCTGCACTCAAATCGTTGGCTGAAGCCGGCAGCATTGATGCGGCTGTCGTCGCCAAAGCAGTGCAGAAATACGGCATCGATCCCAACAAACCCAATCCCGTGCTTCAGTAGTCCCGCGGCGTACTGCAGTCGTCGCGCCGCAGGTTTGCCAGCGGCGCGTGTGGTGAATAATCCGTTGTGCCTCGTCGCTCACCGTCGGCGAGATACCTCCGCAAAAAGAAGTCGTGACAACACGGAGCAAGAAGATGAGTCAAGTAGAAATCAAGGTGCCAGATATTGGCGATTTCAAGGAAGTGGAAGTTATCGAGCTGCTGGTCAAACCGGGTGATACGGTCAAGGCCGAACAATCGCTGATCACCGTTGAATCCGACAAAGCCAGCATGGAGATACCCAGCAGCCATGCGGGCGTCGTCAAAGCGCTCAAGGTCCAGCTCGGTGACAAGGTCGCGGAGGGTTCGCTGATTCTGTTACTGGAGGCATCTGACGCTGGCGCTGCAGTCCCGGCACCTGCATTGTCACTGGCAGCCACGCCGGCGCCTGCGGCGGCCCCCGTTCCTGCGACAGCTGAGGGTGCTGCGGCGACCGTCGCTCAGGCTTCGCCGGTACCGGCAGCCGCTGCGACGCCCGTCGCCTCTGCGCATGCTTCGCAGGCTACGCCTGTGGGGCAGCGCGCGCATGCGTCACCGTCCGTGCGCAAATTTGCGCGTGAACTCGGCGTTGATCTCTCGCGTGTACATGGCACTGGCCCGAAAGGCCGCATCCTGCTCGAAGACGTACAGGGTTTCGTCAAAGGGGTGATGTCTGGTTCGGCGACCGCGCCAGTGGCCGCCGGTGGTGGCGCGGGCATGTCACTGCTGCCGTGGCCGTCGCTTGATTTCACCAAATTCGGTCAGACCTCGCTGGAGCCCTTGTCGCGCATCAAGAAGATCAGTGGCCCCAACCTGCACCGCAACTGGGTGATGATCCCCCACGTGACACAATTCGATCAGGCTGACATCACCGAACTGGAGGAATTCCGCAAGAGCGCGAATGAGTCGCTCGCTAAATCCGGCGTCAAGCTGACGATGCTGGCCTTCGTGATCAAGGCCAGCGTCGCCGCGCTGAAGAAATTCCCTGCATTGAATGCCTCGCTTGATGCGAATGGCGAGAACCTCATCCTCAAGCATTACTACAACATCGGTTTTGCCGCAGACACGCCACAGGGATTGGTCGTGCCCGTTGTAAAGCAGGCTGATCAGAAGGGTATTGCCGAGATCGCGAAAGACATGGGCGAACTCTCTGCACAGGCACGCGATGGCAAGCTCAAACCTGCAGACATGCAGGGTGCGAGCTTCACGATCTCTTCGCTAGGCGGTATAGGTGGCACCGCATTCACACCGATCATCAACGCGCCGGAAGTTGCGATTCTCGGCCTGTCAAAATCGGAGATCAGGCCAGTCTGGGATGGCAAGCAGTTTTCTCCGCGACTGATGCTTCCGCTCTCGCTGTCGTATGACCATCGCGTGATTGACGGTGCGCTCGGCGCGCGCTTTACCGTGTATCTCGCCGAGGTGTTGACAGATATGCGCAAGACATTGCTGTAAGCGTTACGGAGCCAAACCATGAGCCTGATGCAAATCAACGTCCCCGATATTGGCGATTTCAAAGAAGTGGAAGTCATCGAATTGCTGGTCAAGCCAGGTAATACGGTCAAACCGGAGCAGTCGCTGATTACGGTGGAGTCCGACAAAGCGAGCATGGAGATACCCAGCAGCCATGCGGGCATTGTCAAAGAGCTCAAGGTCAAACTGGGTGACAAAGTCGCCGAAGGTTCGCTAATCCTGTTGCTGGAAGCGGCCGCTGCTGCATCATCGGCACCAGCGCCCGCCGCGCCCAAGCCTTCGGCGTCTGCAGCGCCGGCCCCCGTTGCTGCCAACTTCGCTGGTCAGGCTGATATCGACTGCGACACGCTGGTACTGGGTGCAGGTCCCGGCGGTTACACTGCCGCTTTTCGTGCGGCTGATCTGGGTCAGCGCGTGGTGCTGGTCGAGCGTTACGGCGCGCGCGGCGGTGTCTGTCTGTACGTGGGCTGCATTCCTTCCAAGGCCTTGCTGCATGCCGCCAAGGTGATCACCGAAGCCGAGGAGATGTCGCACTTCGGTGTAAAAATGTCCAAACCCGAGATCGATATTAACGCTTTGCGTGGCTGGAAAGAGAGCGTGATCAAAAAGCTGACAGGTGGTTTATCCGGTCTGGCCAAGGCGCGCAAGGTACAGGTCGTGCAGGGCAAGGGTGGGTTTACTTCGCCGAATACGCTCAGCGTAGAAACACCGGAAGGCAGCAAGACCATCGCATTCAAGAATGCGATCATCGCTGCCGGTTCATCGGTCGCAAAGATTCCCGGCTTTCCTTACGATGATCCACGTCTCGTTGATTCCACCGGCGCGCTCGAACTGCGCCAGATACCCAAGCGCATGCTGGTTATTGGTGGCGGCATCATCGGTCTCGAGATGGCGTGCGTCTATGACGCGCTAGGCTCAAAAGTCAGCGTCGTTGAATTCGCCGATGGCCTGATTCCAGCGGCAGATCGCGATATCGTCAAGCCATTGCACAAGCGCATAGAGAAGCGCTATGAAGCAATCATGTTGAAGACCAAGGTCACCAAGCTCGAAGCGCGTGCGAATGGCTTGCTGGCCACCTTCGAGGGTGAGAACGCACCCAAAGAACCGCAGATGTACGACATGGTGCTACTGGCCGTCGGCCGTCGCCCGAACGGTAAAGAGATCGCTGCCGATAAAGCCGGCGTGATTGTCAACGAGCGCGGGTTCATTCCAGTCGACCAGCAGCAGCGCACGAATGTGCCGCATATCTTTGCGATTGGCGATATTTGCGGCGATCCTATGCTGGCGCACAAGGCAACCAATGAAGCCAAAGTTGCGGCTGAAGTTATCGCTGGTCACAAAGTCGCGTTTGATGCGATGACCATTCCTTCGGTCGCTTACACTGATCCCGAAATCGCGTGGATGGGCGTGACTGAAACCGAAGCCAAGGCCAAGGGCATTCCGTTCGAAAAAGCCAGCTTCCCCTGGGCAGCATCAGGCCGCGCACTCGCCATGGGTCGTGATGACGGCGTTACTAAACTGCTGTGGGATCCGACGACCAAGCGCATCATAGGCGCCGGTATCGTCGGCGTGAATGCGGGCGAGTTGCTGGCCGAGACGGTGCTGGCTATGGAGATGGGTGCTGATCTCGACGATCTGGCGCTGACTGTACATGCGCATCCCACCTTGTCGGAGACGCCGATGTTTGCGGCGGAGATGGGCTTGGGGAGTATTACGGATTTATATATTCCATCCAAAAAATAAGATTTTTTGAATCATCTCAATGGCCCGAAAATGCGGGCCATTTTCATTTTTGCTGAGTTTTTATGGCGGGGAAAATGGTCTCTCTGTTGTTTGGTAAATACATCCTGCATTTCTGATGTACTACTTCCTCCAACTCATCAGGCATTGATCTTTTGTGTGTCACATAATCGCCAGATAGAGTGTTCTTACCGATTCAATGTCTGCTGACATGAAGCGTGGGAATGAATTTTTGGAGCGTTGGCATGATTAGGGTAGATAGCAATACTTCGAGCGAAGATATTCGACGCAGCCTGAATAAATTTGGTTTTTTTTCCAAGATTGAAGTGAAAACATAAAATGGTGAAAAAGAGGAAACCTTTTTTATCAGGGAAGTGGGGCTATTGGAGCGATTGGGTGAACTTTTTGAAACAAAAGACGAGATAAAAAAAAGAGATTCGAAATCCAAAGCCGCATTGTTAAATATGGCATCTATGCATCCAAAAATTGCAGCCATGTTAGGAAATTCTGTGATTTCTAAGTCAAGCTGGACAGCGAGAGAGTTCAGGCAGGGAATCGATGTAAAGCAGACACCTATTCAGGGGATAGCCGAAAAAAAGGATCCACTCCCCGAGTATAAAAA
>JBJTAS010000040.1:0-32236 GCA_046090895.1 Oxalobacteraceae bacterium
CGTATCCGCTCAGGTATTCCTGCGGGGATAACCGTCTGCGGTGATGCGCTGCCAGACTTTTTCTTTATCTTCGTCCGACATGAATACCCATTCGGCAACTTCGACCACCGTGCGTCCGCACCCACGGCATATATCGTCGAAGGTGGTAGAGCACACCGCAACGCAAGGTGTATCGGGTCGTCCGGAAGAGGCTTGATCCATGGTCGGGTAGCTGGCAGCGAACACTACGAGAAAAAAATACGGCGGCCCAAGAGCCGCCGAGCGTGTCAGTCAAGCAAACACTTAGACTACGCGCTGCGCGGGATCCAGCAGGCAAGCTTCGGGGCTGGCTTCGAGCTGCGCCGATTCTTTCGCGTTACCGACCTTCATCTCATCCGGCAGCGGCACACCATTCTTGACGGCGGTCATCTCAGCAAGAATGGAGATGGCGATCTCAGAGGGTGTTTTGCTGCCGATGTAAATGCCGATGGGGCCGTGCAATTTGTCGAGTTGTTCGGTCGTCAGATCGAAGTCCAGCAAGCGTTCGCGGCGCTTGCGGTCATTCGAGCGCGAGCCAATCGCACCGACATAAAAAGCCTCGGATTTCAGCGCCTCCATCAGCGCGAGATCGTCAAGCTTGGGATCATGCGTGAGCGCCACCACCGCGCTGCGGCTATCCACCCTCCTCGCCATGACGAGATCGTCGGGCATCGCGTGGACGACTTGTACGCCGTCGACGTGCCAGCCTTCGCGATACTCTTCACGCGGATCGCACACGGTGACAGCGTAATCCATGCCTACCGCAATCTGCGCCAGGAAACGCGACAATTGTCCGGCGCCGATGATCAATAGCCGCCAGCGTGGCCCGTGAATAGTCGTCATCGCCGTTTCAGACACTTGCAAGCTCATACCAGGTTTTGCGGGGCCGAGCGTCACCGCACCGCTTTGCAGGTCAAGACGACGCGATACTAACTCGCCCGTACCCAGCTGCACAATCAGCTCAGGCACTCTGCTCTGCGCGGAGAGTGGTTCAATCACCAACTGAATGGTGCCGCCACAGGGCAGGCCGAAACGATGCGCCTCATCGGCAGTGATGCCATAAGTGACGACCTCGGGTTGGGTTCGGTTCAATCCTTCACGACGCGCGCGATCGATCAGATCATCTTCGATACAGCCGCCAGATACTGAGCCGACCACATGCCCATCCTCGCAAATGCCCAGCGTTGCACCTTCCGGACGCGGGCTCGATCCCCAGGTCTTGGTGATCGTGACGAGTTCGCATTGTTTGCCAGCGGCGAGCCACTCGGCGCAGGTCTTAAGTACTTCGAGATCAATACTGTCCATGGCGACCAATTTTCACAGAAAAAAAAACTCCCCGCCCTTTCGGGCAGGGAGCCTTTGATGCACGACTACATCAAGCGGACTTCAGGCCCTGCGCGAGCGGCATCGAGCGGATGCGCTTGCCAGAGGCTGCGAAGATCGCGTTGGCGACTGCCGGTCCGATCAGCGAAGTCGACGGCTCGCCCACACCACCCGGCTTCTCGGAGCTGTCCACCAGCGTAATATCGATCACTGGCGACTGGTTCTGACGAATCGGTGGGAAGTCGTTGAAGTTCGACTGCTGAACACGGCCGTTGGCCACGGTGTTGTGGGTGTACAGAGCACCCGACAGACCGTAGATGATGCCCGACTCCAGCTGCTGACGAACGATCTCGGGGTTGACCATGCGGCCTTGGTCGGAAGCGACCCAGACCTTGTGCACCTTGACGCTGCCTTCGGAGACCGACACCTCAGCCACCTGAGCCATGTAGGTGCCATAGCCTTCCATGATCGCGATGCCCAGGGCACGGCCCTTGGGCAGCTTGCGGCCCCAGCCTGCCATCTCAGCAGCGATCTTCAGCACGTTGGCGATACGCGGCTCGTTGCTCACCATGTTCATGCGGAACTGCAGCGGATCTTTGCCCGCGGCCAGTGCCAGCTCGTCGATGAACGACTCGTTGGCGAAGCAGTTCATGGTGTGCGACACAGCGCGCAGGTAACCCACGCGGATACCGGTGTCGTGAATGATAACGTCATGCTGCGTGTTCGGCACGGCGTACAGCGGCACCGATGCCTCGACCATGAACGGATCCAGCGTGTTTTTCGGCAGACCGAATGCGCGCTGAGTGATCGACTGCGAGGTCACCTGGAATTTCACGCCAACGACGTTGCCCGAAGCATCAAGGCCTGCCTCGAGGCGGTTGAGGCCCATCGGACGATAGAAGTCGTGCTTCATGTCGTCTTCGCGGGTCCACAGCACCTTGACAGGACGGCCGACAGCTTTCGAGACCTGAACAGCCTGCGAAATGAAGTCGAGCTCGATACGACGACCGAAGCCGCCACCCAGGTAGGTGGTGCGTACGGTGATGTTCTCGGGCTTGATGCCCAGAACAGCCGCTGCCGTACCCTGTGCGCCTTGCTGGAACTGGGTCGGTCCGATCAGTTCACACTTGTCGCCGCTGACATTGGCGATCATGTTCATCGGCTCGAGTGGCTGGTGAGCCATCAGACCGGTGGTGTAGCTGGCCTTGACGACTTTCGCTGCACCCGCGATGGCACCAGCGGCGTCACCCACGTCAGGACGAATCTTGATCGGCTTGATGTCTTTCTCGGCACCTTTGATGGCAGCCCACACGTTCGCCGTCGACAAAGAAGCCGCTGCGCCTTCGTCCCACTGCACTTTCAGGCCCTTCTTGCGGGCGTTGAATGCGTGCCAGTAGGTGTCGGCTACCACAGCCACGCCATCACTGATCTGCACGACATCGATCACGCCGGGCATGCTCTTGGCTTTTGCCGCGTCAAAGCTGACGGGCTTGCCACCGATGACCGGGGTCTGCTCGATCGAAGCGTAGACCATGCCAGGAACTTTGGCATCGATACCGAACTCGGCGGTGCCATTGACCTTCGCTGGGGTATCCAGACGGTTCAGCGGCTTGCCGACGACACGGAACTGCGACGGGTCTTTCAGCTTCACTTCTTTGGGTACTGGCAGTGCGGAGGCTGCAGCAGCTAGCTCGCCATAGGTCGCACGCTTGCCACCACCTGAGACGACGCCGTTGGAGGCGGTCAGGGAGGAAGCATCGACGCCCCACTTGGCAGCAGCTGCCTGAACCAGCATCGTGCGCACCTGAGCTCCACCTACACGCAACTTTTCCCATGCATCGCGGATCGCGGTGGAGCCGCCGGTGATCTGTGCGCCGAGCAGGCCGTTCACATAAGCAGGATTTGCAGGCGCAGTCGCCACCTGAACCGAGGTGACGTCGACATTGAGCTCCTCGGCAATCAGCATCGGCAGCGCGGTGTGAACGCCCTGGCCCATTTCGGACATATGCGACAGCAGGGTGATGGTGTTGTCATCTGCAATGTGCACCCAAACATTCGGGGTGTGCAGAGAGCCGGCAGCCTGTGCTTCCTGGCCACCGAAGCCCGGCACGTACATGCTGAGCACGGCCACGCCAGACGCGGCTGCAGACGTTTTAAGAAAATCGCGACGATTCGTTGTCATTTTGTTTGTCTCCTCTACTTTAAGCGCGGCGCATTTCAGCAGCAGCGTCTTTGATCGCAGCACGAATGCGGTTATAGGTGCCACAGCGGCACAGGTTTCCGCTCATCGCGTTGTCGATGTCAGCATCGCTCGGGTTCTTGTTCTTCGACAGCAGTGCTGCAGCGCTCATCAGCTGGCCAGACTGGCAGTAACCACACTGCGGAACCTGGTGCTTGACCCAGGCTTTTTGGAGTGGGTGCGAGCTGTCAGCAGACAGCGACTCGACGGTGGCAACCTTCTTGCCCGCGACAGCCGATACCGGCGTCTGGCAGGAGCGGATCGGTGTCCCGTTCAGATGCACGGTGCAGGCACCGCACAGCGCTGCGCCACAGCCAAACTTGGTGCCGGTCAGGCCCACTTCGTCACGAATCACCCACAGCAGTGGGGTATCCGGCTCGGCCTGGACGGATACCGTCGAGCCGTTCAGATTAAAACTGATTGCCATGTTTTACTCTCCTCTTTCACTTGGTTTCACTGCAACTTGAGCAAACGATTACTCATCATTTCTTTGAAACAGATTGGCATTGTTGCCATGCCTCACGTCGCTGATCTGCGTTTTCCCGTGGGGCGGGAACTGCAGGGCGCGCTCTCTCCGCGTCGTTATTAAATTCCTAAAAAGCATTAACTTTTCAGGCTGAAAATTTACGCTTGTGTCTGTATAGCACCGTTATTTCGCAAAATCAAGAAAGCCCATTTCTGCGGTTATTGGCACTTCATCAACATTATTCGGGTCAAAAAAATGTCCGAAATTTTTTAAATTTTTACCACGCATGCTGCGCCGCAAAAACTCTTTCCTGCGTCATTGTAAAATTCACTTAAGCCTTTGTTATTTCAGGACTTGCCAAAACACTACCGCTTCCAAGATATACACAAACGCAGCATGAAAAATAATTCGTGATCAAAAGCTTATGAACCTTCAGCTGACTATGGCCTCATCGGTCCGCGTATCACCTTCCGTGTCGACCCAGCTGATGACGATCTTGTCGCCGACTTTGCCGCCTTTGAATTTGAACGCAAAGTAAGGGTCGCGAGCGACCGAGCCGCCGAAATGCACATGCAGCACGGGGCGACCATTGCAGGTGCCGCGTACCGTCTGAATGAAGTGAGGCAGTATCAGTCGGCCATCGGTACCCCACGAGAGACGGCTGAGCATACGGTGCTTCATCAGCAATTTCACTTCGACAAACTGACCGTTCTTGACGGCGCGTACGCGCATCGGCTCACCCAAGGCAGCCTCCTATCATCACGGTAATGTCCCTGAGCGAATAAAACCATTTGCCACCCGAGCGAGCAACGGCCACGAGATTCGATGTCTCGGCCACTTTGATGCGAACGGCGTAAGAGGGATCGTTATCCGGCATCACATGAAAGCCAACGCACACGGGATTCGGATTCAGGTCAGCCAGCAGCGCCATGAAATCCGTGTTGGGGATGTGGCTGGTCAGCGTGACGGGAACATTGGTGCCATTCTCGGCCAGCTCGGGGGCTTCAATGATCAGTTCACCGGATTTGGCCAGAAACAGCCCAGGCACCTTGCCTCGCTCGACGACCGTGCGCGGCGTGTTCGGCGTGGTGGTATCCCCACTCATGGCAATCACGAAAGCTTCGAGACTCTTGGCGGAATAGACTGCGCCGTTCCAATCAGAGCCCCACGGGACTGGGTCGGCTGTTCGGGTAATGCCGGTATCGTCTGCATCTTCGGCGGCAAATACCTCGGACGGCTTCAGAAGGCCGGCGCCCAATGCGAGCGCAAGCGCGGAAGCAATGCGCAGGGCGTCACGCCGGCTCTGTTCCACGTCTTGTCTCCCTGAATAATTTTTGTCTTGGAATCGAGGCCGCATTGTGCCACCTAAATCGCCCAGACGCAGGCAGACTGACGCGGGCACGCTTACTTGCGCCCTCCGGTATCCACACCACGCACCGGACCCCAGGCGCGATTCTGATCAGCGAGATTGCCGTTCAAGCCTCTGCCCGAGGGCGGAAGCACAACGAGCGATGCTTCATCCACCCTGCAAGCACTCATGCAGGCGTCGCTGAGGACGTCTGGCTTGCCGTGCACATCGCGCATGCCATGGTTGAGCGTCATGCCGGCACGGTTAGGCAGTTTGCCCTGCACCTCACGCATGGTTTTGTCCGTTAGCGTGAAATCTGCAGGAACGATGTCAGCGAGATGCAAAATATACGCCGTCGCTGCGTACACCTCATTGACTGACAGACTCTTGGGCGCATCGAAGGGCATGGCGCGACGAATGTAATCCCACAGGGTTGATAACGTGGCCAGTTTCATGATCGTCGTTTTTGCATTTTCGGTCGCCGCGATCAGTCCGGAGGCACGACCACTGGCCATATCTTCTCGCGTTGTACCGCCCACCAGCGGCGGGAATGCTGCCGGTGATTCGCCAAACGCGCCGTGACAGCTCGCGCATTTGGTCTCCCAGAGTTTCATGCCTTGCGCGACGCTGCCAGAGCCGGGCGGCAGACCCCGAAAATCTGGCCGCACATCAATATCCCATGCGGCAATCTCGGCGACGGTCGCGCGACGGCCGGTGTTTGGATACGTCTCCGCTGTCACCGAGGTGCTTGCCATCACCGCGCCGAGCACCAACCAGAGCGGCACAGATTTACGATATCTGGACATTGACCACCTCGCCTGCGGCTTCGACCCGCCACGACTGAATCGCATTGTTGTGATAGACCGAGCGCGTGCCACGTACCGCGCGCAACTCAGCCATTTTGGGCTGAACATAGCCCGTCTCGTCGATCGCACGCGATTGCAGTATCGCCGGCTTGCCGTCCCACACCCAATCACTATTGAACCGCGTCAGACACTTGGGCAGTACCGGCGATTCGAGCCGCGCGGTCTTCCAGTGCTTGCCACCGTCCACTGACACATCGACGCGTGTAATCTTGCCCCGCCCCGACCACGCCAGCCCAGTGATATTGCAAAAGCCCTTGTCCATCAGGCGCTGTCCGCCGGAAGGCGTGGTGATGACTGATTTGCACTCCTGGATCAGCGAGTACTGACGCGAGAGGCCATCGGGCATGAGATCGGTGTACTGCGTCGATTCCTCTCGCGTCGCATACGCTGTGTCGCCGACTTCGAGACGCCGCAGCCATTTCACCCAACACACACCCTGCGCGCCCGGCACCACCAGACGCAAGGGATAACCATTCTCGGGGCGCAGCATCTCGCCATTCATGCCCCAGGCAACGAGCACATCGTCCAGTGCACGCTCAATTGGAATCGTTCGCGTCAAGCTGGCACCATCAGCGCCTTCGGCAAGAATAAACTTTGCTTTCGTTTTGTCGATGCCGCAGTCTTCCAGCAGCAGCGACAAGGGCACACCGGTGAATTCGCAGCATGAGAGCATGCCATGCGTGTACTGCACTGAGGGCACCGCAGGCGAAGCCCAGTCCATGGCGGTATTCGCTCCGCATTCAATGAAATGCATGCGTGAGACCGAGGGTAGGCGCATCAGATCGCCAAGGGTGTAGATCTTCGGCGTTGACACCAGTCCATGAATCATCAGCCGGTGCGACGAAGGATCCATGTCGTGCCAGCCGGCGTGATGCCGCTCGAAGTGAAGGCCGCTGGGGGTGATGATGCCGAACAACCCCTGTAATGGTGTAAATGCGATGCTGCTCTCGCGACGACGGGTCAGTCCCGGGGATTCGCGTCGCTGCAGATTGGCTTCGTGTTGGGATGGCTGACCATACGGCAGATGCGCCACCGGGTTGCCTAGGCTGGTGCTGTACTTCGGTAGCTTCAGTATCGCGGCATCGCCCTCGCCACCCGGATGATCTGCCGCGGCCAGCGCGCTGCCGGACACCAGCGCTGCACTGGCCGCTGCGAAGCTCTCCCGCAGAAACCGGCGTCGGCTGTCATTCAGTCCGTTGGAGCGAATGTCGTCGATCAGTGCATCGGAAACGAAATTTTCCGGCGCGGGTTGAATGCGTCCGAATTTTTCACGCAGGCTCATCGTCCCGGCTCCGTTTTAGCCGCCTTTGCACACGAGGCGCATCAGCGTCTGCTCATGCGTATCCGCCGCGGGCGGCCCCCACGGGCCCGGCTTATACGCGGCATGAACCAGATTGCTGTTACCCATGCCGTCCTTGTGCCGAAGTTGCATCTGGTCGCGCTTGATACCCTTCTCGCAGTCGTATTCGATCTGGCCTTTCAGCGACAGATACGGCGTGCCGTCATAAGCCTGAGCAATCGTGTAGTCAAGCAGATGCCACAGGAGCACTGTACCGACTCCCGAAGGCTGGAGTGTCTCTTTGTCGATGTACAGCGCGTACTCCCTGGAGGAATGCTCGATGCGGCTCCAGTCGGCATGAGCCGCTGTCGACAGGGTCAGGGCAGCGAGCATCAGTGAAATTTTTTTCATCAGGGTCAGGCTCCGGGAGATTAATTCATGAGTCAGACAGAGCGCCGCAGTATATCAGCCGCAAAAATTGCGGTTACAAGTTACAATCAATTCGTGTGTCTGTGGTTACGGTGGCGAGCCCATGTGCAGCTGCCTGCTTGCGGCCCACGATGCTCCGAACTCCGGCTTTCCCTTACTGCGTGCGGTGTCATTCCGCAGGAGACAGCAGATGAATCACCACTCGTTGACCGCGACCCTGCTGGGGTCCGCAATGCTAGCCTTGGCGCTCAGCACTGCCAGTACCGCACTCGCCATCGACCAGCAAACCCTTTACACCCAAAGTCTCGCCGCCACCTGCGCCAATTGTCACGGTACCCAAGGCAAAGGCGTCCCGGAGGGATCAGTGCCCAAGCTGGCCGGTCTGACGGCAGACTACCTCGAAGCGCAAATGAAGGCATTTAAATCCGGCGAACGACAGGCAACCATCATGCATCAGCTCGCCAAGGGCTATTCCGATGAACAGCTCCGAGCACTGGCCGCGTATTTCGCCAGCCAGAAGCCCTGAGGAGCGCGCCATGGACCGCAGAGATTTTCTGAAGGCTGGCGCTGCGCTGACCCTGCTCTCGGGCACCACATCGGCGTTTGCCATGCGCGGTGCGAAGGTGGTGGTGATCGGCGGTGGCTATGGCGGCGCGACGGCGGCGAAATATATTCGTCTGCTATCCGGTTACACACTCGATGTAACGCTGGTCGAACCCGACAAGGAATTTGTCTCCTGCCCACTGTCCAATCTGGTTCTGGGCGGTAGCCGAAAGCTGACCGACATTAGCCGCTCCTACGCCACGCTGAGCAGGCACCACGGCATCACGATGGTGCACGATCTGGCGGCGTCGATTGACACGAGGGCGCGTATCGTCAAGCTTGCCGGCGGCAGCACGCTTTCCTACGACAAGCTGGTGCTCTCGCCCGGCATCGACCTGAACATGGGCAGCATTGAAGGACTCGCCGAGGCACAGGCCTCCGGTCAGATTCTGCAGGCATGGAAAGCGGGTCCCGAGACGCTGGCGCTGCGCCGCCAGCTCGAGGCGATGCCGGATGGTGGCGTGTATGCGATCGCGATTCCGGAAGCGCCGTTCCGCTGCCCACCCGGCCCGTACGAGCGCGCATGTCAGGTCGCCTGGTATCTCAAGAACTTCAAACCCAAGAGCAAGGTACTGGTGCTCGATGCCAACCAAGACATCGTATCCAAACCGGCACTGTTCAAAAAAGTCTGGGAGGAGCAGTACAAGGGCATCATCGAATACCGGAACCAGCACAAGGCCATGGCGGTGTCGCCGAAAGACGGATTGATCAAATTCGATGTACAAGACGATGTGAAAGCAAACGTGATCAACGCACTGCCCCAGATGCGCGCCGGGAAGATCGCCCTGCAAACAGGGCTGGCCAACATGGCGAACAATCGCTGGTGCGGCGTGAATTATCAGAGCTTCGAGTCTTCAGTCGCCAACGATGTGTTCGTGATCGGCGATGCCATCCAGGTAGCACAGCTGATGCCCAAGAGCGGACACATGGCAAACAATCATGCCAAAGTGGCGGCCGCCGCCGTGGTCGCACAACTGAGTGGCTTGGATATCAACCCGGCGCCGATGCTAACTAACACGTGCTACAGCTATGTCGATGACCGTCACGTGATTCACGTCGCCAGCGTGCACGAGTACGTGGCTGCCGAGCAGACCTTCAAGGTCGTGCAAGGATCGGGCGGTTTGTCCACCGGGCCGACCGAACTTGAGGGCCGCCACGCCAATACGTGGGCGCGTAGCATCTGGGCCGACATGCTGGAGTGATTCAATGAGATTGCTTCACTGTGCGGTGGCACTGACAGCGCTCTTGATCACGAGCGCCTTAGCGGCAGACAAGTCAACCGATCGCCCAATGGCTATCGACAATGGCGGGCGGATGGAATTCGTTCATGCCGTGCGCGCCGGAACACTGAGCAAGGAGCAGAAAGCAGCGCTCGACATGCGGCTGCAGGCAGAGTGTGCAGATCCGACGAATCCGATCACGCAAGGCATGATTGAAACGCGCGGCCCCGGCAAATGCATGGCCTTCGTGCGCAATCAGTGCGCATGTACGGATTGCGAGATGCCGACCTACTGTTTTCCTGCCGAGAGCCGATAGTCCATGACCGATCGCGCCATCTCGCCCGTCTCACTGCCCGCTGGTGCACAAATCGACTGGTACTTCGATTTCATTTCGCCGTTCGCATTTCTGCAGTGGCAGCGGTTGCGCCGTGAAGCGCCCACACTTCGCATACAACCCTACCCCGTGTTGTTCGCCGGGCTACTGAAACACTGGGATAACAAAGGCCCGGTAGAAATACCTCCGAAGCGTGGCTGGACCTATGCGCATTGCCTGTGGATCGCGCACCAGCAGCGGATTGCGATGCGATTGCCAGCGCGCCATCCTTTTAATCCACTACCGCTGCTGCGCTTGTCGATTGCGCTCAATCATTCTGCGGAGGTGGTGGACAGATTGTTCCGTTTTGTCTGGCAGGACGGCCATTTACCCGATGAGCCTGATCCATGGACGCGGCTGCTCGACGAGCTCGGTGCGAACGAAGCAATGCTCAAGTCCGAAACAGTCAAAGGCCGCCTGATCGCCCATGGCGAAGCTGCGATCGCGGCCGGCATCTTCGGCGTACCGACTGCCGTGGTCAATGGCGAGTGTTTCTGGGGCGTGGATGCGACCGACATGCTGCTCGCCTTTCTGAGAGGCGATTCATTTTTTTCTTCTTCTGAATGGCAAAGCGCGCACTCGCTGCCCGAGGGCGTACAGCGCCGCTGAAAAATTCCCCATCACCCCCGCACTGTACGGAGGAGAGTGACATCGCGCAGAGTGACGGGGGTGCTACGGTAAAGCTTTTCCGCTCAGAATGCGTACTTCATACCCAACTGAAATGTACGCGGCATGCCGACTTGTATACCGCGCGTGCGATCAACCACGTAGGTGGTATCGCCCAAATTTTTCCCGGCAATGAAAAAATTCGCTTGTCCCACCGAGTAATTGAACACCGCATTCCAGGTGCCATAACTATCGATCAGGCCCTTCTGACCATCGGCACTCGGCGTTGTCTGATTATCGAAGCTTGCATACTGTTGGCCCACATAGACATAGTCAAGCCGCGTACTCCAGCGCTGCGACGCACGGTAACCCAGGGTTAGTGTCAGCAACTGTTCCGGCGCATAGGGTAAACGCTTACCAGACTGGTTGACGATCGGCGATCCCGAGGTCGGGCTATTGAAGCTGGACTTCTGCTCCGCAGTCGGTATCCATGTCAGTGCAACTCGGGCAAATACATTGCCATCCACTGCGTTTGTGAGGCGGTCTGCCTGTCCGGCCATTTCCAAGCCTTGAAACAATGCTCTGCCTTCCGAGTAAGCCGTCGAGCCACCGGCAATGCTGCCGACTTGCACGAGATTGCTGAAATCATTGCGGAACACAGCGACGTCGAAGCGAAGATCCTTGGTCGGCGATGACCTCAGCCCTAGCTCGGCGTTCACACTGCTCTCCGCATTCAGATTGATTGTGCCTCCTGTACTGTTGATCGCATCTTCGACGCGGGGCGGACTGAATCCCTTGTGGACGCCACCGTAGAGCTGCGAATTACCGTTCAGCTCGTAAGTTGCGCCAATACCAGGGACAAACTCGGTGAGGCTGGTGTCGCCCGATCTCGATGCTGCGGAACTGCTGATAACGAACAGATTCCGCTCGTAATTGATCTGTTCGACCCGGGCAATAGGCGTTACAGCAAGGCGCTCACTGACCTGCGTGCGGTTCGATACGAATACCGAGACGGCCTGCGCGCGGCGTTCCTGGTTCTCTATCAGGCTCATTCCCGTACCGCTGGTGTAGTTCGTGTAGGACGAATAACGTTCCTGCCGGCGCTTTTGCGTTTCTGACTGCAGCTTCACGCCGATCTCAAGATCGTTCTGCACGCCGAAGCTTGCGTGCGTCTGCAACAGGCGGCTGTCTACGCCCAGCGTGGTGTAGGCTCGCAGGCGTCCATCGACTTGGCAGCTTGCGAGGTTCGCGGGTCGGCAATCTGTCGAGGTCGATGCCTGCCGCCACCAGTCACGGTCAAAGTAGGCAGCATAGACACTCGTCAGAAGACGACGCTCGGCATTCAGTCTCCATTCATGCGTGGCCGACAAACCGGTACGATTGGCATCGAAATAATCATTCTTAAAAGGATTCTGGCGCGCATTGGCCTGGTATTCGGCCTGTGTCAGCCCCGAATAAGTCAGCTGAGAGTACTCGCGAAAATGACTCGCACGTAGCGTGAGGCTCTGCTCATCATTCAGACGCCCGACCCATTTAAAATTCACATCATCCAGACGACTGTTCAGGTTCTCGCGCGCGCCGTCAGACTCCTTGTGGTAAAGATCGACCATCGCGCCATGTCCGGTTGCCATCAGGTGAGCATTCAGATAGCCGCGCGAACCCGCAGCAACGCCGACGAATCCTGCGCGCTCTTGCTGCGGCATCGGCGTGATGTAGTTAATCACTCCACCGGCTGTCTGCGGACCAAAGCGTATGACCTGGCTGCCTTTGCTGATTTCAATCGCGTCATAGCGATCGATCGGCGGGTGGTAGTAGCTCGCATTATCTCCGTAGGGTGCGAAAGATAGCGGTAGCCCATCCTCCAATAGCAAAGTCTTGGTGGAGCGCGTAGGATTTTGTCCACGTATGCCGATGTTGGGTCGCAATCCCACGCCCTCCTCCTCGCGCACATGGACGCCGGGTACCTTGCGCAGGGCCTCATTCACGTTGAAGACTCGGCTTTCTTCCAGTGTCGCCGCATCGATCACCTGTGCCGATCCGGGACTGTGGCTGGCGCTGTTCGCAGTGCCAATCACGTCCACGCGCGGAAGCATGCGCTCCGCGCTCTCTTCAGCACGGGTCTGCGCCGCTGCCTGAGCACATAGCGCGCTGGCCGCCAATGCCAGCAAGCCAAGTCCTGCGGGCCTGCGCTGTGGGGATGATGAGCTGGAACGATCCATGACGTCTTTTCTTTCGTGACTTGCACAATGCTTTGAGGCACTGCTGTTCGGTTTTTATTTAATGCGAATCATTCTCGTTTATGTTTGCATCACAAGGCAAGTTTTTCTTGCAGTAAACTGATGAGACGCAGGGTTTTACCCCTCGGTGCTGATATCGCCCAAGGCGAATTTATTTAATGAAATCAGTTATTTAATTCAATCCCCGACCAACCATCCACAGACTTTTCCACGAAAACTGTGGACAGGCCACGAGCTTGACTATTTAATAAGGGAAACATTTCCTGATCCCATGCCGCCCATCGCACCGCCATCACCGCAAGCCTTGCCATTTCGCAGCCTGTGCACGGATTGCGGTATCTCCCGCTCGGAGGACCCGAAACGCTGCGGCCGTGCCTGCCAGTTCATTCGCCCCAACTACCCTGCGCTGGACGTGCAGGTACATGGCAGAAGCCGACAAGCAGCACGCGAACACGAGGCGCACTTTGGTGTCTTGCAGGGGATGCACAAGGCGACGCTGAGGAACCCATCCAAGGGCGCGCAGTGGACGGGTATCACGACACGGCTGGCGGAGCGTTTGCTGGAGACCGGCGCGGTGGACGGCGTGCTGACGGTCAGGCCGGATGCGGCTGACCAGTGGAAACCCGAGCCTGTACTAATCACTAGTGCGTCGGATCTTGCGCAATGTCGTGGTATGCGGATGGGCTACGCACCGCTACTCTCGTTGCTCGAGCCCGCGATTCGCGGCGGGGTGAAGCGGCTGGCCGTCATCGGCATTCCCTGTCAGGTGTATGCGCTGCGCGCGCTGGAGCGCGAGCTTGGCCTAGAGCAGTTGTTCGTCATCGGCACGCCATGCTCGGACAACACAAGCACCGAGAATTTTCATCGCTTTTTGTCGCTGCTTGAACCCGAACCTGAGCGCATCAACTATTTAGAATTTCGTGCCGACTATCATGTCGAGCTTCGTTATGATGATGGGCGTCGCCGCGCCATACCCTTTTTGCAGTTGCCTCTGTCAGATTTACCTGCAGATTTTTTTCCCCTGACCTGCAAGACCTGCGTCGACTACACGAATACGCTGGCCGACATCACCGTGGGCTACATGGGCGGAGAGGGTCAGCAGTGGCTGCTGGTGCGCAATGCGCGCGGCCAGCAGATGCTGGATTTGCTGGGCGACGACATCACGCTCACTCAGCCCGGTAGTGCCGGCCGACGCGCGGGCGCGGTACGTGGCTTTTTGCAGAACACGCTGCGTGCGGCCGGCGGTCTGCCATTGCGAAAAATGCCGCAATGGCTGCGCCCGGTGGTGGGATGGCTGATGCCACGCATCGGTCCACGCGGACTGGAATTTGCGCGGGCACGGGTGGAAATGAAAGCCATAGAAACCGTCGTGCATTTGCGGCGCGAACAGCCTGCGCGCATGAAATCCATGGTGCCAGCTCATGTGTGGCCGCTGGTTCGCCCCTATGGATTAACGCCTTCGGAAGGCGAGACGCGCACGCCTGACCAGGATTGAGCCGAACGCCTGGCCTTGCATCCGAGACCCTGCTTCAGACCGTCGCCAACGCAACACATTCGGCGGCAATGCTCATGGCACGCCGACGCAACTCGGGGTCATACACGTCGCACGTCAGGATGATCTCGTCAGCGCCCGTGGCCTGCTGCAGCTGCATCAAACCTTCCCGCACCGTGTCCGGACCACCGATCACGGCGGCACCAAGAAAACCTGCCATACCCTGCTTCTCCTGTGGTGACAGACGATCCATGATCTCGCGCTCCGGCGGTGGTAATGGTCGACGTTCGCCACTGAGTATGCCCAGCACACGCCGGAACATGCTGCTGGCGAGATACTCTGCTTCATCATCGGTGGGTGCAGCGACCAGCGGCACACCGATCATCAGGTAGGGCTTGTCGAGCACGTCCGAGGGCTGAAAACGGCTTCGGTAAAGATTCGCCGCTTGCATCAGAAAACGCGGCGCGAAATGCGATGCAAAGGCAAATGGCAAACCACGTTCCGCTGCCAGCGAGGCAGAAAACAGGCTAGAGCCCAGCAACCACACGGGGACTTGGGTGCCGGCACCCGGCATCGCGATCACGCGCTGGCCCGGCGTAGTCGGCGCCAGCAGACGCTGCAGTTCGGCGACATCACGCGGAAAATCTTCCTCAGTCTCGACGCGGTCGCGGCGCAGCGCGCGCATCGTCATCGGATCCGTGCCGGGCGCACGACCCAGACCCAGATCAATCCGGCCCGGATACAGCTCGGCCAGCGTGCCAAAGGCCTCGGCCACGGTCAGCGGCGCATGGTTGGGCAACATGATGCCGCCCGAGCCCACGCGTATGCGTTGCGTGCCGCTGGCGATATGTCCGACGAGTACTGCCGTGGCCGAGCTGGCAATGCCTTGCAGATTGTGATGCTCTGCGACCCAGTAGCGGGCAAAGCCCAGGGATTCGGCATGCTGCGCCGTGCGCTGCGCCTGCCAGAGCGCATCGGCAATGCTGGCGCCCTCGCGCACCGGCACGAGGTCCAGCATGGAAAGTTGCAGATGAGGTGAGCAGTCCATGGGGCTTATTGTAGTGCCAGTCGCTGTCGCAGCCCTTCAATCAACCAGAAGTCTCCCTGGACTCATGCGCTGTCAGCGCAGTGTGGCGTTAGAACTCGGCGATCTCGACCCGCTGTCCCAGGAGCGGAACACTGGCGTCCCAGCGCAACTCGCGTCCGATACGAACGCGCAGCGCCTCTGCAGCGTTGGCTTCGCCATGATTAATGAACACATGGCGCGGCGTCTTGGGGGCTGTTTTCATCCAGTCGATCAGCTGGGCGGCATCGGCATGCGCGGACATGCCGGCCAGAGAAATAACTTCTGCATTGACACGCACATCATCACCAAAGATACGCACTGAACGTTCACCGGCCACGAGTCTCGCGCCGCGTGTGCCGCCCGCCTGATAGCCGGCAAAAACGATACTGTTGCGATGGTCGGGCGCCAGTGCGCGCAAGTGATGCAAGACTCGTCCACCGGTCGCCATCCCACTCGCCGAGATAATGATTGCCGGGTAGCGTTGCTGATCCAGTTCGCGCGACTCTTGCACCGTCCGACAGAGCTTGGCGACGTGTGACATGCCCTTGCAATCCTCCAAAGAAAGCCGGTGTTCGCGCCGGTGGCGCTGATAGATATGCATCGAATCAATCGCCATCGGGCTGTCGAGAAACACCGGTAAGTCGGGGATGCGTCCTGCGCGCTTGAGGAGAAAAATCTCATACAGCAGATTCTGCGCACGGCCCACTGCAAAGGATGGCACGAGCACGATACCCCCACGAGCCGCGGTCCGGGTGATCGCATCGGCCAGTTCCGCGCCCCCGTCGTAGGGCTCATGCAGGCGGTCGCCGTAGGTGGATTCCACGACCAGATAATCGGCATGCTCGATTGGCTCGGGTGGCTGCATCACCAGATCATCGGGTCTGCCCACATCGCCCGAGAACAAGAGGCTGCCGCGCGCCGTGCGCAGCTCCGCCGAGCAAGCCCCCAGAATGTGGCCCGACGCACGCAATCGGATAGTGATGGCACCGACCGTCACTGCCTGCCCCGGCTCCACTGGCCGGAAAAATTTCAGAGCGTGGCGCGCATCCTCCTCGGTGTACAGCGGTAGCGCAGGCGAATGACGGGATGATTTGTGACGGTTCGCGAAATTCGCGTCTTCTTCCTGAAGGTGACCGCTGTCTGGCAACAGCAGACCACACAGCTCCGTGGTAGCAACCGTCGTGTAAATCGGTCCTTTGAAACCATGGCGGATCAGTAGCGGCAGCGCGCCGCTATGGTCAAGATGCGCATGCGTGAGCACAACCGCATCCAACGTACGCGGATCAAAAGGCCAGCCGTCCCAGTTCATCAGCCGCAGGTTCTTGAAGCCCTGAAACAAGCCACAGTCGACCAGCAAGCGCTTGCCGTGGTGCTCGATCAGGGTTTTGGAGCCGGTGACGGTGCCGGCTGCACCGAGAAAACTGAGTTTCATGGGGTAATCACCTGCGCGACCGCATGCCGTGATGCATGAAGAGAATCACAGGTGCAGATACGCCATCACACCCAACACCACACCGAATCCGGCGAGGCCATACATGGCCAGCTCCATGCCGCGACGCCGCGTCAGCAGGGCAATGGCTGCCAGTGCAATCGATACCTGAATCGCTGTGGTCGCCTGCGCCCAGCGATGATGCTGGTGCATCTGCTGCTCGGATTTATCATCCCACTCGGTGGATTCCTTCTCCAGCGCCTCGGCCTTGGCCTTAATCTCACCTTTCTCTGTCTTGTAACGCTCGATCGCTTCCGTGTATCGCTGGCGTCGCTCAGGCTGCGCGACAACATCGAGCGACAGTTCGGCAAGATTCTGCTTGCTGCTCTTGGCCTGATAATAATTCCATTGATTCGAGGCTTCGGTCTTTTTGATCGCCGCGTTATTCTTGAACAGCGCAGCATTAGCTTGCGTGTAGCCTCCCATGTACGAGAACACCGCGCCCACCGTGGCGAGTAATGCGGTTGCGACCGCCATGCTGGTCGAGCCGTTGTGCGCCGCGTGCTCAACTTCGTGGTCATGAGGGCCATGGACGTGAAATCCAGATTCAGACATGCTAACTCCTGTGTGGTGCGCTCCTCGGCCAACGAAACTCACGCCGCCCGACTCCGCTGACAATGAATGATACCAAGCAACATGATACCGGACCGCTTCCCGCTGGACTCACTTCGGCCGTAGCGGCACACCGCCTGCAAACCGAGGGGCCAAATGAGCTTGGCCTGCGCCAGCGTCGAGCGCTGTTTGGCATCGTGCGCGACGTGCTCAAAGAGCCAATGTTCCTGTTGCTGTTGGTCGCGGGTGTCATTTATCTACTGATGGGCGACCCCGGAGAGGCACTGACTCTGCTCGGCTTCGTGCTGATCATCATGACCATCACCGTGCTGCAGGAGCGACGCACTGACAATGCCCTGGCGGCATTGCGGGATCTTTCCAGCCCCCGCGCGCTGGTGAGACGCGAGGGCCGGGAGATGCGCATTGCCGGGCGCGAGCTGGTGCGCGAAGACTGCCTGTTACTGGCCGAGGGCGACCGCGTTCCGGCTGACGCACGATTGCTCAGCGCGCATGAGCTGGCCACTGATGAATCCATGCTCACCGGCGAGTCTGTTGCTGTCAGCAAGACAGCCTCAGACGCCGTATATGCGGGCACACTCATCGTCGCCGGACAGGGCATGGCCGTCGTGACCGCCACTGGCCATCGCACCGAGATGGGCCGCATTGGCCAGTCGCTGGAAGAGATCAGCCTGCAGACATCGCCTCTGCGCGAGGAAATGAATCGCCTGACGCAGCGCCTCGCAGTGATCGGTGGGCTGCTGTCGTTGCTGTTAATAGCGCTGTTCTGGTGGTTGCGTAGTGGCCTGCTGGAGGGCGTACTCGCAGGAATAGGACTGGCGATGGCGCTGCTGCCGCAGGAATTCGCCGTGATCATGATTGTTTTCTTTGCGCTGGCGGCGCGACGGCTGGCTGCCGCACAGGTACTCACCCGCCGGCTGCATGCGATCGAGTCGCTAGGCCAGACGACGGTGCTGTGTGTGGACAAGACCGGCACACTCACGCAAAACCGCATGCAGGTCGCGGCGCTGTGTATTCCCGGGCAGCGGCTGATGCTCGATGCCATCACGCCGACACAGCTGCCGGAGAGCTTCCATGAACTCGTCGATTACGCGGTGCTGGCGAGCGAGAGTCAGCCGCACGATCCCATGGAGAAGGCTTTCCATCAGCTATCCGGCATACACCGCCCCTGCAATGAGGCCGACACGAATCAGCGGGTACTGGCCAGAGAATACGAGCTCACTCCGGCGCTGCTGGCGATGAGTCATGTCTGGCGCGCGGCTCAAGCTCATGACCTGGTTGCAGCGAAAGGCGCCCCCGAGGCGGTCGCGCTGCTATGCCAGTTGAGCGACGAACAACGATATCAGGCCATGCAAGAAGCGGAGTCGCTGGCCGGCATGGGACTGCGCGTGATCGCCGTGGCCAAAGCCCTGCACCCGGCAACCCAGCCTTGGCCGGAACATCAGCACGAGTTTCCGTTTGAATGGCTGGGGCTGGCGGCGCTGGCCGATCCCTTGCGACCCGACGTACCGGATGCCATGACCCAGTGCCTGCGTGCCGGTATTCGCGTGGTGATGATTACCGGAGATCATCCGCACACCGCGGCTGCCATCGCCCGCCAGGCAGGCTTACCGCACGAGGCCGTGCTCACCGGCGACGATATGGCTCGCATGGATGCGACAACGCTGGCCGTGCAGGCGAGTTGCGTCAATATTTTTGCACGCGTCAAGCCCGAGCAAAAACTGGCGCTGGTGGAGGCGCTCAAGGCTCAGCACGAAGTCGTTGCCATGACCGGTGACGGGGTAAACGATGCGCCCGCGCTCAAGGCAGCGCACATCGGCATTGCGATGGGACAGCGTGGTACCGATGTCGCTCGGGAAGCCGCATCACTGGTGCTGCTGCAGGATGATTTTTCATCCATCATCGAGGCCATACGCATGGGCCGGCGCACGTACGCGAACATGCGTCAGGCCATGGTCTACACACTGGCGGTTCATGTGCCCATCGCTGGACTGGCGATGCTGCCAATACTGTTCGGGCTGCCGCTGCTGCTCGCGCCGCTGCATATCGCCTTTCTTGAACTCGTGATTGATCCTGCCTGCTCTTTAGTGTTCGAAGCCGAAGAGGGCCCCGACAATCTGATGTCGATCCCGCCGCGCAGTGCAGATGAAACCCTGCTCGCCAGTGGACAAGTGATGCACAGCCTGGTGTACGGCAGCCTGACCACGCTGGTGGTATTCCTGCTGTATCAGCGGATGCTTGGGATGTTTGATCCCGGCATCGCACGCGCAGTCGCCTTCGTGATGCTGGTTACGGCGAATGCAGTACTGATCCTGCCCGCGCGCCACGCCGACCGAAGCGGCAAGAGAATTCTCTCGCGAGTGACACCGACCACGCTATGGGTGGTGGCGGCGACCGTTACAGCGCTATGGCTGGTTACTTGCTGGGCACCACTGGCCGCCGCTTTCCGGTTCGAGCGTTTGTCCACCCTGCTGTGGATTGCTGGGGTAGCAGGCGGACTGGCGATGCTGCCAGTCTTCGAGCTGACCAAATACCTGATTAAGCCAGCACGGCTCCGTTGATCAATCTTTTGCGGCGCGAGACGCCTGATAATCTGCAATCGTCTGCATGACTCGATGGGTGAGTTCATCCGGATGATCACTTTGCGCGAGTTTATCCTGCATCAGACGTGCCCCCGTCGCTTTCAACAGCAGGCTCTGCTGAGCGACCAGAATTCTGAATTGCTCGGCGGCGAATTCGGGATGGGCGTTCGCGTCCAGCATCAGCTGGCCAAAACTTAACTCCTGCTCGACCATCGATTTGTCGAACTCGGCCCGGGCTTCGGTCAGCAGGCGGTTGAATTCCTGATCCGAGAGATGCAAGCGCTCGGCCTCGGCGACGATCTCTTCTTTTTCTTTCAGATTGATGGCGCCATCCGCGTAGGCTTGTTGCAGCAAATGCCGGAAAGACTCGCGATCAATACGCAGCTGGTCGGTAAATGCAGAGGCCAGCAAGCCCGCCGGTATCGCAAAAATACCGATACCCACCAGCGCCAGCACCACGGTCAGCGCCCGACCCATGGGCGTGACCGGAGAGATATCCCCATATCCTACGGAGGCCAGCGTGACGACCGCCCAGTAAATCGACTGTGGAATATTTTCGAACTTGTCCGGTTGCGCATCATGCTCGAATAAGTAGCCCAGACTGGCCGTCAACACCACCAGCAACAGCATCACAAACACCGATGCCAAAATGATCTGCCACTCGCGCCCGATGACCTTGAGTAGCGTCGTCGTGGCCGAGGTGTAGCGCGTTAGTTTCAGCATGCGCAACAAACGGAATACCCGCAGGAAGCGCAAATCGAGGGCGACTGGCAGGAAGCGCTCCATCAGGAACGGCAGAATCGTCAGCAGATCGATGATCGCCTGCCCGCTGCGAACATGTGCCCACCGTGGCAGATAACGATCGCGAACATCCGGATTCTCGGGCGCCGTGTAGACACGGGCCAGATACTCGGCCGTAAAAATCGTAAAAGCGATCACATCGATCCAGGCGAACTGTGCGGCAAACAAGTGTTCAACGGAATCCACACTCTCGAGCACCACGCAAACGATGGACAGCGCGATCCAGAAAACGATGAAGTTATCGACGAAGATATGCAAGCGGCCAGAGTGACCGGTTGGCTCCAGCAGCGCGTACAGCTTCGCACGGAAGGATCTGCCGGCATTCAGAGATTGGAACTCAGACCATGCCGGCACCAATTCGCGCGACAGCTTGAAAATACGCATCAGCCGCAACAGCCGCAGCACACGCAGCATATCGACGTCGACGGTGAAGAAATGAGAAAAATAAAAAGGGAGAATCGCGACCAGATCGACCAGTGCATAAAAACTCAATGCATAACGCAGGCGTGGAAAACGGTGACTGGCGAACTCGGGATGCACCGGCGCGGTGTACACACGAAACAGGTATTCGACCGAGAATATCGCCACGGTGATCACATCAAACCAGTGGAATGACTGCGCATAAGGGAGATAGATCTCGGGGATATGCTCTAGCACGATAGCTGCGACACTGATTAAAATCAGCGAAGCGATGGCATGCTCAATCTGGCGATGAAAGCCTGGCGTGAAGTCATGGTCGAATAGCCAGCGATAGACGAATGCCATCACACTGTCTGCCGAGTGTGGTGCCGCGGGTGTTGTCGCCGTATGAGAAATATTGCTCATTGCCTGTGTCTCCCCTTGATGAGTGCCGCCGCCTCGCGTGCCGCTACCCGACCCTCATCAGTGGGTACGACCCAAATTTCTATGCTGCTCTCTGGTTGATGCACGGGCGTCGCCCATTCGCCCGTGGCTGCCCGGTTCTTGTTGTGATCAATGCGCACACCCAGCCAGTGCCATGCCGTGCAGACCTGCTCGCGCAGCTCGGCATCATGCTCGCCAATACCACCGCTGAAGGCGATCAGGTCCAGTCCCCGCAGACAGGCAATCATGGCGCCACTCTCGCGCACCACGCGATGAGTGAACAGATCGATGGCGGCACGTGCTGCGGCCTGATCGCTGGCACGCAGTGTCCGCATGTCAGCGGAGATACCAGAGACGCCCAGCAAACCACTTTCTTTGTAGAGCAGATGTTCTATGCGCCGATGGTCCCAGCCCTGTTCCAGACAATACAGCAGCACACCAGGATCAATCGCACCCGAGCGCGTGCCCATCATGAGCCCGTCGAGCGCAGAAAAACCCATCGTCGACGCAATACTTTGACCTTCGTAGGCCGCACAAAGGCTTGCACCATTGCCCAGATGCGCCATCAACACCCTGCCCTGTGCACGCGTGCTGTGTGCCTCAAGAGCGCCGATGATGTACTGGTAAGAGAGCCCATGAAAGCCATAGCGCCGTATGCCTTCGCGCTCCATCGCTGAGGGCAGAGCAAATTGCTGGTGCAGTTGCGGCGCGCTTGCATGAAACGCGGTATCGAAACAGGCAATCTGCGGAACGCCGGCGAAGGCTTCGGCAAATGCGCGAATACCCGCCAGATTGTGCGGCTGGTGCAGAGGCGCGAGGCTGTTGAGCTTTTCCAGTTCGTCGAGCACTGCCGTGGTGACGACCACGCTCTGAATGAAGCGCGCACCGCCATGCACCACACGATGCGCCACCGCCTGAAGCGATGGCAATGGCAGTTCCTTCGACAAGAGCAAGCGCAATTCATCCAGCGCTCGTGAAAACGCATCGGTGCTGGCGGGCTGTCCACTGTTCAAAGGCCTTGATTCACGCTGGCCCTGATAGGTCCAGCGCATCTGTGGCGAACCGCTTGGCTCCAGACCGTCGATGTTGCCCGTCAAGACAGGCGCCTGCACTTCTCCTTCAGCAAGTGGGTGTAACGAGAACTTCAGCGATGAAGAACCGGCATTGACCGCAAGTATCGCCATCGCCCAGGTCTCAATCAGCGCTTGTTAAGCATTTGCTCGCGCAACTGCTCGCGCCGCAGCGGGTCTTGTCGCGCCTGATGCGCACTCACCAGCGCAATCAGCGCCGAGGCCATGCGGGTCGCAGGACCATCAGCACGACTGGTGAGGGCGATCGGTACCCGCGCGCCAAGTACTAATCCTGCCCCGACCGCGCCCGCCAGGTACTCGAGCTGCTTGGCGAGCATATTGCCGGATTCAAGATCGGGCACGACCAGAACGTCTGCGTCACCCGCCACTGGCGATGTAATGTGTTTGATCTCGGCAGCGTGCGCCGAAATGGCATTATCGAACGCGAGTGGGCCATCCAGGGTACCGCCACGTATCTGGCCGCGCTCAGCCATCTTGCACAGCGCTGCAGCATCCAGCGTGGATGGAATCGCCGGATTGACGGTCTCCACCGCTGACAATATCGCGACCTTGGGATGCTCAGTACCCATCATGCGGGCGAAGTCAATGGCGTTTTGGATGATATCGGCCTTGTCAGTTAGCGTCGGTGAAATATTCAGTGCAGCATCGGTAACCAGCAAAGGTTTGGGATACATCGGCACGTCGAAACGGAACACATGCGACATGCGACGGCCCGTTCGCAGGCCGGGTTGTGCAAGCACCGCGTGCAACAGTTCATCCGTATGCAGGCTACCTTTCATCAGAATCTCGACCTCGCCCGCGGCTGCCATCGCCGCCGCTTTGTCGGCAGCGGCATGGCTATGCGGGACAGCCACGACGTCGACGTCGCTAATATCGATACCCGCTTCCATTGCCGCGGCGCGCATCTTGTCTGCGGGCCCAATCAAGACCGGAATAATCAACTCGCGTGCTGCTGCATCCATCGCACCTGCCAGCGATTCCGCATCGCAGGGATGCACGACCGCACAGCGTACTGCCTCCAAGGTATCGGCCATCGACAGCAATGCCTTCAGACGCGATTCGGGATCGAAAAGTCGTATCTGTGGTGCGGCGATCTTTGGACGACGCACTTTCTGAGAGGGCGCGATCACTTTTGCCAGGCCATTCAGTACCGACTCACCCTTCTGATTTCGGACGTCGCAATCGAGCTCGACCCGTTTTTTGACCTCATCCTTGGCACGCACGGTGACGGTGACAGTCAGCGTATCGCCGACACGTACCGGTTTCGTGAAATGCAGATCTTGTTGCAGATAGATCGTGCCCGGGCCCGGAAACTGCGTCCCCAGCACAGCCGAGATCAGCGCCCCGCCCCACATACCATGGGCAATCACGCCGTGAAACAGCGTATCGTTTGCGTACTCGGGATCAAGGTGTGCCGGGTTCGTGTCGCCCGAGACGGCCGCAAATGCGCGTATGTCTTCCAGGGTGAGGCTACGAGTGAGCGTGGCGCTCTGTCCAATGGACAGTTCGTCGAAGGTATGGTTTTCGTTGATATCGAGATCGGGTGTCTTGTTCATGAAGGTATCAGCAAACGTCGGCAATCAGTCGACGGCATGGCAACCGGCATCCACATAAATGGTCTGGCCAGTCATGCCGGAGGAGGCGTCGGTACACAAAAAGGCACACAGCTGCGCGACTTCGTCCAGCGTTACGAGTCGGCCCAGCGGTGATTTGTTGATCGCGGTCTGCATCAGCTCATCAAATGAAGCGATGCCCGAGGCAGCGCGCGTGGGTATTGGACCCGGTGACACGGCATGCACGCGGATCTTTTGCGGACCAAGTTCGAGCGCCATGTAACGTACCAGCGATTCGAGCGCTGCTTTCACCGGCCCCATCAGGCCGTAGTGTGGGACGGCCTCATCAGCGCCGAGATACGTCATGGTCAGGAGACTACCGCCGTCAGGCATGTGCGGCGCGCACAGCTTGGCCAGCGTGGCAAAGGAGTGACAGGAGACTTCCATCGCTCGCGCAAAACCAGCGCTAGAGCTGTCAATCACCCGGCCGTGCAAATCATCCAGCGGTGCCCAGGCAATCGAGTGGATCACAAAATCGAGCGCACCTAGTTTGTCAATCGCCTGTGTGACCAACAACCCTAGCGCGTCGGCATCTTCGACGTTGCAATTCAACAGATCAATACCAAGCGGCTTGGTCAGTGGCTCAACATGGCTGCGCGCTTTATCATTCAGACAGGTCGCGACGATGTGTGCGCCCATCACGCGCGCTAGCTTGGCACAGCCCCAGGCAATGCTGTGATCATTGGCAATGCCGAGTATCAGGCCCCTCTTGCCCTCCAGACTGAATAGTCCTCGAAAAGGGGGGTAAGATCGGTTCTCAGTCAGCATAACGCACCATCACATAGTCGCCGGGTGCATCACACACCACCGCTTGTTCATTGATTGCGCGCGCCGGAATGCGCGCGCTGCTTTGTTCGAGGAGCCACTGGCTCCAGGCTTCCCACCAAGACCCGTCTCGACGGGGTGCTCTGGCGATCCATGCGTCCGGATCGACCCAGTCATGCCCCGCCTGCTCGCGGCTGATCTGATAGCCGCGTTTCAAATGTCCGGGTTCGGAAACAATGCCTGCATTGTGGCCGCCAGAGGCCAAAATGAACGTGGTATCGGTATCGGTGAACAAATGAATCTTGTAGACCGAGCGCCAGGGCGATACATGGTCGCGCACCGTGCCCACCACCATCAATGGCATCCTCAAATTTTTCAGCGCCACCGGTACGCCTGCGACTTTGTAATGACCTTCGGTTAGATCGTCACGCAGGAACAAGGTCTCGAGATACTCTGAGTGCATGCGCTGCGGTAGGCGCGTGGTATCAGCGTTCCAGCTCATCAGATCGCTTCCGGTCTCGTCCACGCCCATGAGATAACGCTGGGTGTTGCGCGACCAGATCAGGTCTTTCGAATGCAGGAACTGGAAGGTACCCGCCATTTGTCGGCCCGATAAATAACCGGTACGCGCCACCTGCTCGCGCAAGGTCTTGAGCTGATCGTCATCGATGAAGATGCCCAGCTCACCCGCTTCGGAAAAATCGGTCTGCGCGGCCAGCAAGGTCACGCTGCGCAGCGTGGGCATGGTCAGCTGGTCCGCTGCTTTTTTACTCGCCTCCTCGGCAGCAAATTCGTCCGCCCCCATCAGTGCCGCAACAATGGCGAGGAAGGTACCCCCCAGACAATAGCCCATCGCATGGATCTCGCGCGAGGCTGCCAATTCGCTCGTCTTTCGCATGGCCTGCATCACGCCTGCCTGCAGATAATCATCCATGCCGAGATCGCGATCACTGGCATCCGGATTGCGCCAGGAAATCATGAATACGGTGTAGCCCTGCGAAACCAGATAGCGCACCATGGAATTGTTCGGCGACAGATCCATGATGTAATACTTCATGATCGGCGAGGGAATGATCAGCAACGGTTCAACAGCGACTTCGTTCGTCGTCGCGGTGTACTGGATCAGTTCGAACAAAGGATTACGGAACACCACCTTGCCGGGAGTGACCGCAACCTCTTTGCCGACCCCATAGGGCAAGGGTTGCAGATGATCGGGGTTGGTATGGTCAGCGGGCAGGTGGGACTGCTGCATGTCTTGCAGGAACAGCTTCAGCCCTTGCATCACACTTTGTCCACCAGTCTCCCAGGCTTTGCGAAAGACCTCGGGATTGGTCAGCGCCCAGTTCGAGGGCGACATCGCATCCATCCACTGCCGCGCAAAAAAACTCACCATCTGCTGCCGGTGCTCTGACATGCCATCGACCTGTGTCGCATCCTTCCACCAGGTGTCACCCGCTTTGAAGCTGTCTTTGAGCATGCTGTAAGGCCACTGCGACCATGCCGGATCACTAAAGCGCGCGTCTTTTTCTTCTTCTGCAACACCCGCTGTGCGACGCGCAGAGGCTTGCAACTCATCCTGTATCAGCTGCATTGCTCGCTCGGCTAATTCCATCTGCCGGCCTGGCGACGTCGCCAGATGCATCGCCCAGTCCGCACAGGCGAGCGCGAGCGAGATCGGCGAGAGGCCCATCGTGAATTGCGACAGGCGCTCGTGCACGGCGTCGTCCACCTCGCGAGCGCTGGGCATGAAAGTCTGGCGGGAAGCGAAATGTGTCATGACCAGAGCATCTTTATATTTTGCATAGCAGCAATTATGCATTCCCGAAGGCAATTTCTGATGACAAAACCCGAGCTTTACATGGAAAAGTTGACTAGGGTCAATTTGCTTGGGGTGGAAAAGGAGATATCAGAATGAAAATTCTGAGCGTGTTGCTTCCACCACCCGACTTCGTCTGTGCGCCCTGCGCTTCCTTTAGCTTCTGCCATCCCTGTCGATACAAGGAGGGGTTATTGTTTTTTCTCGCTGGACTCATCGCGGTATTAGCAAGACGGCATGCGCGATGAACCGGCGTAGCACCTCGCGGGCCATCCTATGAAGTTAAGAATCCTGCTGCTGGTCTGTCTGGTCGTGCTGCTGAGCGGCTGCGAGACGACCTATTATCTGAACGGCGACAAGTATGTCGGCGATATCAAGAAAAGCAATCGCCATGGCTGGGGCAGGTATTACTACGCCAACGGCGATGTCTACGAGGGTCCATTCCGAAATAACAAATTCAATGGACGTGGCACGGTGACCTTCGCGAACGGCACCCAGCTGGTCGCGGACTTCACTGACAACCGCCCCGCTCCCACCGGGACCTTGCTGTACGCGAATGGTGACCGCTATGACGGCGAACTCCGCCATGGCAAGGCAAGCGGACAAGGGATCTACACTTTTGCTGACGGCAGCCGGTACACCGGGCCGATGAAAAACGATCTGCCTCACGGACGAGGAATGATTTCTTACGCAAATGGCGACCGATACATTGGAGAGCTCTATCAGGGGCGGTACCATGGGCTCGGTCGGAAATCTTTCGGTGAAGACCGTGTGCCGCTGGAGGGCCGCTGGGAATCGGGCAATTTCATCCGACCGGAACGCCTTCGCTGAGCCGACCCGCGCAGTCAGATAAGTGGGCGCGCAGAGGAGTGGTGATCAACAAGCCGCCAGCCCTGAGCCGTTTTACGCCAGACCATAGAAAAACGCGCAGGTAGTTCCTTCTCGCGTCCCTGCTCGATCACATGAAACAGATAAGCGCCCGAATTCACCGCGACATCGCCCATGACCCGCACATGCTGCTGCTGCAGCTGTACATGCGGTAGCGCACCCGGCACACAAGCCCGGGCAAAATAATCGTGTATCGCTGGCTGCCCCGTCAGCAACGCCGTGGCGACCGTACCCCAGAGCACACCATCTTCCGCATACAAGCTGGCGATCGCGGCCGGATCGCCCTGATTGAAGATGGCGGCCCACTGTTCAGTCGCCTCCCCGACTTCGTGCAGCGCGTCGAGGGAAGTCGATCCCGTAGGCGAGTAAGTACTTGCAACTGAGTTCATGCCTGTCTCCGAGGGAATTTTCATCGTTGCTCTTGGGGTGATGGTGTTGCCTTGCTACCCATACGTCGTATTGATTGCCATAAAAGCAGGATGGCCGGCGTTATCCAACATGACTTCCTGCTCACCAGGGCTTGCCCATCCAGCGCAAAATACTGTACATTTGTACAGTATTTTACTGTACCCGCTTTGCCGCTCGATAAAAGAGGGCCAGCCTAAGGAGTTGAGCCATGTTGCCTAAGCCAATCTGCAGCCGAAACGAATATGAATGCGCACTTCGCGAGATGGAAGTCTATTTCGACAGCGAGCCTCTCGCCGGCAGCGCAGCAGCACAACGCTTCGATACGCTGCTGCGGATGGTGGAAGATTTCGAGGCCGCGCATTACGTCGTCGAATGCCCTGGCTGTGGCGAACCACGTTTGGAGCTGCAGTCTGATCGGGTGCCCGCCACCACCGATCCCTCAGCCATACCGGACCAAGTATTGGCCGAGTTCTGCCCGGGCTGCGCATCGCATCTCAACGAGCACGCGTGGCAGACCCTGCAAACTCCTCCGAGGGGCAGGGCCACGTCCGAGTCGCAGGACAAGAGCGCCGGGTAAAGATCGCCAGGCTTCTGCCGATACTTAGCCTAGGACAGTATCACAGGCATCGTGCGCGCTCTGCTCGACAGCGTATGCGCGCGCAGGTACACGCAGTGAAGTCAACACCACTCAACCATCATGAATATCATCGCGACCGAAGACATCGAATTGCTGCTCGCCCTGAACCACGGGCAGAGCGACGCTGTGTCGCGGATCAGCGAGAAGCAGCGCCACAAAATGATTAGCATGGGCTTCATACGCTACACGCGCGGCGGCTACGTGATTACTGCGCTCGGCGAGCGCATGGCGACATCACTGGAAACAGCGGTCGGCTGAGTGCTGCCGATTCACGGCTGCACTGGCAAATCTTGCCGACGTCCCCATTCATCCCACGAACCATCGTACACCTTCCAGTCATCCTTGCCGCACAGGTGAAGGCCTAGCGCCAGAATGCAGGCGGTCAGCCCTGAACCGCAGGTGGCAGTCACTGGCTTGTCCCAACGAATACCCGCCTGGTTGAAGCGCTCGCGTAATTCTGCCACCGGCAGCAATGTGCGCGACTCTGCATCGAGCAGATCAGCCCAGTAGAGGTTGAGACTATTCGGTATGTGCCCTGCGCGCGTGCCTGGGTATCGGTCTTGCTCGGTCCCGGCAAAGCGCCCTGGCGTACGGGCATCGATCACCTGTGAAACGCCACTGCCAGCGGCTTCCAACACCTGCGGCCATCGCGCAAGCAAATCACGCTCTGATGTCACGACAAAGTCGGCCGACGAGCGTCCCAAGTCACCCGCCTGCACTGGCAAGCCTTGCATCTTCCAGTACTTCAGGCCACCATCGAGCACCGACACTTGGTCATAACCATACTGGCGAAACAGCCACCAGACGCGCGCCGCACTGTACAGCCCGGGCGTGTCGTACACGACCACGTGCGCGCCATTGCCAATGCCTAGCTTGCCTACTTCACGCGTGAATACCTCTTGCGGCGGAAACTTGCGTGGCAGCGGATTGAGCGGGTCAGCAACCACGTCCAGATCGAAAAATCCTGCACCGGGAATGTGCTCCAGCAGATACTCTGCCTTTGCATTGCGACCCGTATCCGGCAGATGCACCGTTGCGTCGACGATGCGCACTGAGGGATTACCCAGATGTGCTGCCAGCCATTCGGCGCTGACTACCGGTCCGGGGTACGTCATTTCGGTTTCTGCGATGGCTCAAGCCCGTTCATCGTCGCCACAAAATCAGCCAGCATCGGCACATAACGTTGTGCCTGCCCTGCGGCTTCCATGCCAGCGAAAGAATTCTTCACCATGGACTGAATCGGATGCAGCGCGCCAATCTCTGTGGCGAGGCTGGACAGGTAGCGCATATCCTTATGCGCATTACTGATCGTGAACCGATGTGCGTTCTCGTCGCCCTCCATCGTCCACTTCATGAAGGTATCGTAGAACCCGTTGCGCATACGGCTGCTGCCGATCACTGCATGAAACTGCTCTTTTGACAGTCCTGCCTTGCGAGCGATACCCAGTGCCTCCGAGAACAAGGCTGCGTAACCCATCGCGATGAAGTTATTAATCAGCTTCATCTTGTGGCCAAGGCCGACTGCGCCGAGATGCACCACATTGCCCGCCCAGCAGTCGAGCACCGGTTTGACTTTGGCAAACGTCACAGGGTCAGCGCCCACCATGGTATCGAGAGTGCCTGCCTCGGCTTCGTTCGGGGTTCTGCCCAGCGGTGCATCGATGAAAGTCATGCCGTGGGAATGTGCGGCATCAGCCAGCGCCATCGTAGAGACCGGGTTCGAGGTCGAGCAATCAATAACGATCAGCCCCTTGCGGCCCGATGCGAAGATACCGTCCGGGCCATTCATCACGGCTTCGACTTGAGGCGACGCCGTCACACACAGATGAACCATGTCGCACTGCGATGCCAGTTCGCGAGGAGTGCTAGCCTCCGTCGCACCTAACTGCTTGAGCCGTTCAATGGGCTCGCGGTTTTTGTGGCCCATAATGACCAGAGGATAGCCCTTGCTGACGATATTCTTCGCCATACCCGCGCCCATGAGACCGACGCCAATAAAGCCAATGACCGGATTTGCCATGCTTGTCTCCTTGTTTATAGGTATTCTTGTCGCCACATTATCAACCAGCGCAGCTAATTAATGCCAGCACATCGACGTTAATAAATTTAAAACACCGCCAAATGCGCGGGCCTGAAGAAATTCAGGGTCGTCTTTTCAGGCGTGCGTTAACACGAATGGTTAATCGGGGTGACTCGTGATCGAACTGGGCTTGTTTGGGATAGGCATCGCATCGTTAGCATTATCGCTATTGCTGCTCTCGCGCTTCATCGCTGTCTGGTGGTCTCTTTTGTTGCTCATATCAACCCCCGTATGGATCTATCTGGCCTTGACACTGGGCGTCGACCTGGACGAACAGCACAATACCAAACGGGTCGATGATATGGAGCGTAAGCTGGAACAGATCGCAGAGGAACACAAAGCCTTCCGCGAACAGACCGAAAAAGATGAAAAAGAATTTGAAGAAAAACAGCGGCAGCAATCCGAGGCCTGGAAAAAAGAACTCGATGCCGCAGGCACAAAACAAGACTGATCATGAAAAACCCGATGTCCCGCTTACTGCTTGCCGCTGCAGGTCTGACCACACTACTCATAGCATCGCTCACCGCGCCCTATGCGCAAGCCGAATGGTCGCTCTTGACCACCACAGAAAAGCGCGATTTGTTCTACGTGGACTTTGACACCATACGCTACAGTAAATACCCTACGGCCTGGTTTTTACTGGACTTTGGCAAGCGCACTGCGGAGGATGCAATGTCAGCGAAATTTTTAGTCGAGGCTGATTGCCGTAGTCGCAAGACACGACTGATGCAGCAGATTTATCACAGCTCGAACACCGGCCGGGGCGGCATCGTCAAGCAAGAGAGCACGCCGACCGAGTGGGATAAACCCTGGCCAAATACGCCCAATGAGGAAATGCTCAAGTTCCTGTGCCGGATGCGTTAAGCGCTGGGTGACACTCTTGCGTGGGCGGAGAAATTTTTACAGGATACCCTGCGCTTAGCCCGGCACCGTCAGGGTGCACAGTTCGTCAAATCGGTTAAATATTTCCCGATAAAGAGGCCCAGAGGCTAGTAAAGGATTTCAATACATTGGTCGCGGCTTCGAAAAAATAATTATATCGCTGCACCAATGCATTGACATACGTAGTTTGCTCAGAGCTTCTTTGC
>JBJTAS010000041.1:0-29307 GCA_046090895.1 Oxalobacteraceae bacterium
ACCGAACTCCCCGCAATATAAAGATTGGCCAGACCGTGCACCTTGCCATCACGATCAACCACGCCGTAGCGCTGATGGTCATGCATGCGCGTGTTGCCCATGTGATGCCAGGTTCCTTCTTTCTCCATGCTGGATGGCCAGCCATGCGACTGTATCGATGGACCTACATCGACGCGGGCCAGCTTTGCAGCATGAAGTTCTTCAGCGATCAGTGACAAGGTACGATCTGCGGTGTGTTTGACGAGATCATTCAATCGCCAATCGACCCGTACCCGAGGCATGCCCAGGGCATCGCGCTTGTCTGCCGACAGCGTGACACGACTATCTGCCATTGGAGCGGGTTCGACGATCACCTGGAAGCTTATCTTTCTGATCATCGCCCGTGGATGAAAAAATCGAGTGAAACCATAATTCAATGTATTCAGGGGATCACGCATGATAGTCGCGAGATCCTCTGACAGTCGCCAGCCCGGCTGATCTTTCTTGAGCAGCGCTTGTTTCAAGCGAAATAATGCCTGCGCGCCAGCGCTGCCTTCACCGGGAAATTCGGAACAAAAGCAGAGGCGCGCATTTAGCAGCCGCTCACGCTCCTGCGCCTTGCGGGTCAGCGCCAGTTGTGCTGCGATTTTCACGCCATGTGCTGACACGGCACGATTCATGTAGTTGTATTTGATGTCATAGAGTTTGTTGCGAGACCAGCCAGGCACAAAGCTGACGCTACCCCTCTGCATACGCGGATGATCCATGAAGTAGCGCCCGACCAGCCCGTGGGCATTGCCTAATCCCTCGGCGGCTACTTCATTAGAGGCCAGCAAGAAGCGAGCGTTTTCTAGTCCCCCCGACGCCAGCACGAACAGGCGCGCCGAGACCGTCGCCTGCCGGCCTGTCAGCGTTCGTATGCTGAGTCGTTCTATCCGGGTGCACATCGGATCGGGCCAGATCTGCGTGACGTTCGCGTGTAAAAAAACGCGCACAAAGCGTGCTCGGGCAAGTTCACGTCGGTAGGCGTGACCAAAACGTACAGGGGGGCCGAACTGGGAAATCGTATCTCTGACATCGCCCGTGCGAAGCGGCAGCCGTCGTACATCGTCACGAGCGATGGCCTGCTCCCAGAACAAGGGCTCAAAATTCACTGGCCCGAGCTTCAGGACCTCGTGCGCCTGACGATACCAGGGATCGAGCTCTTCCAGACCGAAGGGCCAGCCGCTCAAAGGTATCCAGTCACGCTGCTCGAAATCCCATGCATCCAGCGGACGGCACCAGCCTCCCCAGCAATTACTGCTACCGCCAAAGAAACGACCCCGGCAGCCATCAGCAAACCGGTAATCGAAACCGACCGCCTCGCCGCGCGCAAGATCGCGCGTGGCATCGTCCGGCGCTAATCCCCCACTTTCAAGAACGCAGGTATCGATACCGTGTTTTTCTAGTTCGCGCGCGAGCGTGATGCCTGCGACACCCGCACCAATGATGCACACCGTGGTCACCAGCGCATGCCCGCTGGTCACCTCCCGCATATCGATCAGCATCGGGGCTCCCGTGCTACTGCTGGTCGGCGCCAGCGCCGCGCGGTATCGCGCGCAAGCTGAGCGCACCAGCGCATACCGTGAACCGGGTGCGCAAGCAGATGCCATGATCTGCGAGCGATCAGCACGCGATACAGTGGCCGCGAGTGACCACCTAGCCGCCGCTTATAGTCATAATGCCCCCAAAGAAAATGAAATCGTGAAAATTGACACTCGATCGCCTGTTGTATCGCAAGGCAACAGCAGACCAGACCCAGTCGCAGATCATCATGTGCAGGATCATGCGCAATCACGTGCAGGTAGATATCCTTGCCTATGGCAGAACACAACAAACCTGCACAGATCTCACCCTCTAACCGCAACGCAAACAACATGCCGACCTGCGGCATCAGTCGCGTCAGCTGTGATGCTTCTGCATCACTCATCGCATAGGTTTTTCCCTTACGCTGCATGCGCTGACGGTTCAGCCTGAGAACGGCCATCACCTCGGCATCGACGATCGTCGCCCCGCAGGACACGGTGAACTCTAGCGAGGGCTGGCGGCGAAAACTTCTTTTAAGGTAGTAGCGAGCCTTTTCTCTGGCTTGTCGCGACAGCGAGTCCAGCCACGCAGCATGACTGTCTGGCAGGTCAAGCACATAGTCCTCTGAAAAGACGCTGAACCAGAACCATGAACGGTCTGGCTGGACCGCAAGAGCAATGGCATGAAACTGCACCAGATGGATCTGACGATAACGCGCAAAAATCGCGTCAGTGAAGCGACGTATCACGGCATCGGGCAGACTCAGCACCTCGTTGAGGACACGTACCCTGGGGCCTTCGCAGGTAAACAGCAGCAGTGCACTCACTCGTCCACCGGTATGCTCCATCCACGCGTGCGCGGTTGAATCAAGCAATCCGCTGCCGCCATGCGGCTGGAGCAGCGCGCGAGAAGAGTACACGCTGGAGTACAAGGATTCCAGCAGTGGCCACAGCGTATCCGGCACTGGTGCAGTGAAAAATTCGGATTGACAGCGCGAGGCTGCCTCGCTGTCAGACGAGAATTCTGCGCTCAAGAGCGGACAAGGCCGAGAATGACTCATGCGCGTATCGCGCCTTGCGCGGGTTCTGCCGGACTCGGCGCGCTATAGCCGATTTGTCGGCGCGCGTGCTGGCCGTAATCGTAGCGATAGTGCCCAGGACGCGGCGTGAAATCATTGAACAACAGTCCCTTCGCCGACAGGCCGGCACGATCCAGGCGCTTGAGGGATTCTGCAATGTCGGCGGCCTGCGTGACGCCAGCGCGAACCGCGACAAAGATCGCCCCGGCATGCGCGCCGAGTATCAGACTGTCGGCCACGGCCAGCAGCGGCGCGGTGTCGATCAGCACCAGGTCATAGTGCGGCGCAAGTCGGGCGATCAGGGCCGCCAGCTCGGGGCGCAGCAACAGCTCGGAAGGGTTGGGCGGCAGGTTACCCGTGGAGATGAAATCAAGCTGCTCCATGACGCTGTGGCGGAAGTCGTTGTCGGCTCTTGCACCGGCTAGCAGATCGGCAAGACCAAAGGCACGATCAACCTGAAAATATCGATGGAGATGACCATCACGCAACTCTCCATCAATGAGCAACACTCGCTTGCCGCTGTAGGCCATCACGCAGGCGAGATTCACCGTCAAGAAGGACTTGCCTAGCGCCTCGGTCGGCCCGGTGATCAGCACCAGATTATTCTTTGACTGGGTCAGGCAGAACTGCAGCGCACTACGGAAGCCGCGCAAGCTCTCTACCGCCACATCCATGCTGGCGATCCGCGCCAGCAGCGGCAAGCGCACCGATTCGCCCGTGCGCGCTGCGAGCGTCTGCTGCAAGCGACTGTGAGGGATGCTTGCATAAACCGGCACGCCAAACGCACGTTCAACCTCGGAGGGATCTTGCAACGCAGTTTGCAGTGAGCGCCGCAAAAAGGCGACCATCACACCAAGACACAGACCCACAAATACCGCCACGGCGATGATACGCGGACGGTTTGGCGTGACCGGGCGCTCCGGCTTTTCTGGCGCATCCACCAGCCTGACATTACTGGTCTTACCAATGGCGATCAGCTGCAGTTGCTGAGCCGATGACAGCAAGGCCGAGTACAACTCATTGTTCACCTTCACCTCGCGCGCCAGACGCACCATTTCCTGCTCAAGCACTGGCAGTTGCTTGAGCTGGCTGGCAGACTCACGCATCTCGCGATCGATGTCTTTGATCTGTTCATCCACTGCCACCACCGCTGGATGATTGGCAGTGAAACGAGACAACAGCTCGCTGCGCCTCTGCTCCAGCTCGACTCGGCGCATGCGCGCAGCAGACGAGCGCTGCAGCGTCAGGCGCCCCTCTTCACCCAGATCCACCGTGCCATGCACATGGCGGAACTGGTTGTAACGCGCCTCGGCCTGCTCCAATTGCTGCTTGAGTTCCGGCAGACGCTGGTTCAAATACGCCAGCGATTTGTCAGCCTCTTCCGTTCGGCGCGCGCTGTTCTGGGCCATGTACTCACGGGTGATCTGGGTCATCAGCTGATAGACGCGGTCCGCATCGGCTCCCTTGAGCGTGGCAGAGATCATGCCGGACTGCTTGCCGATCTCGGCCACACTCAGCGCTGTCTGCACCGACTCAATGACAGCCAGTCGAGAGCGTCGTTCCAGTACGAAGCTGGAACCGGGCCAGGCTTGCATACCAAGGACTCGCAGATTGACCAGTCCGGCCGGGAGTCGCAGAGCGAGTGGCTGACCGACCTGACCTTCGGTATCCAAACCGCTCTGCGGTTCCGTCAACCGGAATCTCCCATGACCCAGTGCCTGCAGGCGAAAGGTACGGTTTTCCAGTGTCGCGGGCACACTGAAATCCCCAATCTCTATGCTTTCTCTGCCCCACGCATAACCACCAGCGCCACGCAATAACGGAAAAACCTCGGCCAGTTCGCTATTGGCCAGCAAACTACCCACCAGTGGCGCACGATCGGGATGTGCATCAACGTATAGCCTGAGCTGATCGACGGCGCGCGCAACCACCCGCCGCGAGCGCAGTAACTCGACCTCGGCTGCCGTCGGCGTCTTGTAGTCGATCATGGAGCCTGCTTCACCAAGAATGTTTTTTGGCTCTCGCTGCCCCTTCTCCTCCACATGCACCAGCAAGTTGGCTTCGTATTGAGGTGTAGCGACAAACGCATACAAGGTACCCAGCAAAAGGACGAGCAAGGCGACACTGATGATCAGCCAGCGCTGCTCCAGCAGCAGCGATACATAGTCGCTGAGATGGTCGTCGCCACGATCAGAAAAAATCAATGGTGACTCGGTAACCGTACTGGTGTAAGTGGCAAGAGGTGTGTTCATGTGGGCGTTGCGTTCAAAGAAAGTACAGCATGGTCATCAATCGACTCATCACCGAGAGGATCTCATCAGCGACCGGGCGTGGTCGCAATCACTGCGGTGGGTAGCGCGCCGGGAATCATTGCGCTGATGGTGCGGTTCCAGTTCGTCAGCGGTGTTGCAGCGACATACACCACATCCTTGGGATTGAGTTCGAAGCCTTCGGCTACGGCCAGCGCACCCGGCGCATTGGCATCGAGCCTATACACCATTGATTCGGCGCTGCTGCGCCGGATCACGTAGACTTGACGTGCATCTCCGGTGACCGGATTGATGCCTCCCGCTTCTCCCAGTGCTTCGTTGAGTGTCAGACGGCCATTGCGCATTGGCAGTGCGCGTGGCGAGGTGACTTCGCCGGAAATAAAAATCTTGCTCTCGTCACGCGAGAGCACACGAATGACATCGCCGCTCGCCAGCATGATCGATGCAGGATTCACGCCGCGCTGAACCAGCTGCGGCAGATTGATCGGATAGCTTTTTCCATCCCGCTGAATAATGATGCGACTCTGGTCCGCCGTGGGATTCATGCCACCGGCGCGATTGATCGCTTCGGTCAGGGTCATCGGCAGATCATTGATCGGCTGCACACCTGGCTGCTTAACTTCACCATCGACATACACGCGCTGGCTGCGATACGCCAGCACGCGCACGCTCAGCTTGGGATGGCGCAGGTAGCGGGACAGCTGCGTCGTCAGCTGCTGATGAAGCTCGGATGAGGTCAGGCCTGCCACTTTGAGCTTGCCCGCATAAGGAAAATCCAGCATACCCTGCTGGTCGACTTCGACACCCGCCTGCGGCTGCAGCGGACTGGCTGCCACGCCCGCCACCGCCGCTGCACCGAGCGGTGGTGCGGGTAACATCAAGGCAGATAATTCGGGATGATCCCAGACGACAATGTGCAGCACATCACCGGCTTCGATGCGGTAGACCTGCGCCGGTTGCAGAAACGCACCGATATCGTCGCTCGCTTGCTGCTCACGCAGCTCGCGTTCCTTGCGAACGAGGTCGGGGGTGATCGTTCGCATCTCGGTACGTGGATGATCAGCGTCGCCAGCCTGTGCAGCAGGTGCTTTGTCGAACTGTATGCCGGGGGCCATCGACGTACAACCAACACACGGTAGCAGACCTGCCAACACCACCGTCGCAAAGGCGTTCAAGGCTCGCTGGCAACGCGGCGCTGACGCTCGTTTTTTCTGGCTCTGCATGAGGCTCCCTTTCCTTGCAGGGCGTGATTCTCCTGCTCGAGCAAGGAATGTAGAGGGTCACCAGACATCAGCCGTTGAGGCCGCTCATGCCTGCGCTACGACACGCATGAGCTCAACTACATCAGGCGTCGCGCAGTATCTGCATGGGTGCACGTGACAAGACGCCGCGCAAACCGAACCAGCCACCGGCAAAAGCGCAAACGATACCTGCGCACAGGCCCACTGCCCACAGCAGGGGACTCACCGTCCATTCGAAATCAAATACGTGCCGCGCGAGCACCCAACCCACCAGCGAAGCGCCCGTCGCCGCCAGCACACCGGCACCGGCACCAACCAACAGGCACTCAACCCATTGCGCGCGTCTTAACTGACGGTGAGTGGCGCCCAGTGCACGCAGCAGCCCGCCTTCGTGAATGCGCTCGTGCTGCGATACCAGCATGGCAGCTGCCAGCACCATCACCCCGGCTGCTAATGTAAAGATGAATAAAAACTCGACCGCCGCGATCACCTGATCAATGACCTGCTGAGCCTGGGCCACCAGGCTACCAACATCGACGATCGTGAGGTTTGGGTAGGTGCGCACCAGACGGTTCACCAGAGACGGCGCGGATGCCGGCAAATGACATGCCGTGATCCAGGTGCTCGGCAAGGCTGAGGCCACATCCGGACTCAGGATCACGAAAAAATTCACTCGCATCGATCCCCAATCCAGCTTGCGAATGCTGGTGATGGTCACGTCCACGGTTTGTCCGGCGACCTCGAAGCGCAGACGATCGCCAAGCTTGAGTCCCAGCGTTTTGGCCAGCCCCTGTTCGACCGAGGCTTCAGCGCGCGCCGTGGCGGCATCAAACCACCGACCCTCGAGCACCGTATTCTTGTCGGGCATGTCGGACATGGTGGACAAATTGAACTCACGCTCGACCAGCCGCTGCGCGCGCTCCTCGGTATAGCTCTCGGGGCGTACCTCGCGCCCGCCCAACTGCACCAAGCGTCCGCGTATCATCGGATACAGCGGCGCGTCGCTGATGCCGTTCATGGCTAGTTCGGATTCGATCAGCGGCTTTTGCTCTGGTTGAATATTGATGATGAAGTGATTCGGCGCATCCGGCGGTGACGACTGACGCCACGCGGCGAGCAAATCTTCTCGCACCAGCGTCAGCAGCAGCAGCGCCATCAGGCCCAGAGCAAGCGACACGATCTGCATCACGCTCGCCGATGGCCGGCGCCGCAGCGAAGTCTGCGCGAAGCGCCACGCAGGCCAGTGCAAAGGGAAACGCGCTCGTTGCATCGCAGCCAGCAGTAGCCAGGCCACAGCCGTCGAGACGAGCAGCCCGATCAGGAAACCAACGCAGGTCAGCAGACCGAGTTTGACATCACGCGCCTGCCAGAGCAGCAAGGCCACGAACGACGACACCGCCAGCGCATACCCGGCCACACTGAATGCCTGCGGCGCCTGCTGCTCGCGGCGTATGACACGGTTATGTGGCACGCTCCTGAGCTGCAGCACCGGCGGCAACGCAAAACCCAGCAGGAGTAATAATCCTGTCGCCATGCCCTGCAGCGCAGGCAAAGCTGCCGGTGGCGGCAGCTGCGTCGTCATCAAGGATCCCAGCCACTGCAACAACAGCTCATGCGCACCAAAGCCCAGCAGCACGCCCGCGGCGCTGCCGGCGATACCCACCAGCAGAAATTCCAGCAGGTAGATCAGCGTGACTTCAGCCTCTGTCATGCCAAGACAGCGCAGCATCGCGCAGGCGTCCAGATGACGCTGCATAAACCGACGCGCCGCCATCGCTACCGCCAGCGCCGACAGCATCGCGGTCAACAAACCGACCAGCGAGAGAAACTGGCGCGCGCGCTCAAGCGTGGTGCGCATCTCGGGTCGGCCTGACTCCAGTGATTCGAGTTGCACACCTCGCACCGCATCGTGTCTGATCTGCTCGTCCAGCCAGTGCTGAAAGTCGCTCACGCTGCGGGTATCACCGGCCAGCTGGAGCCGGTAGGTGATACGCGACCCCTGTTGCGCCAGTCCGGTAGAGGGAAGATCATCCAGCGACAGCATCACGCGCGGGGCGAAGTTCATGAAACCCGCACCACGATCCTGCTCGAGCAGGATTTCAGCGGCAATGATGAATTCGCGCTGGCCCAGCTGCACACGGTCTCCGATGCGAACATGACGCGTCGTCAAGAATGGCGTGTCGACCCAGACGCTGCCGCTTGCCGGCCCGCTTGCCGGCCCGCTGGCAGATCCGCTGGCGGGTACGCCAGAGCCGCTCGCGCGCGGTTCGGTGACGTGCGCGTGCCTCAAGCTGACCGCGCCCCGCAAAGGATAATTTGCAGACACCGCTTTGACGGCCACCAATCGTGTGTCGGCGCTATCGCCGACACCGGTCGTTGCCATGCTGGGGAAGTTGACCGTATCGGCCATCATCAGTCCGCGTCGTTTTGCCTCATCGCGCCACTCGGCGCGAAGCGGATAGTCGCTGCGTACCAGCAGATCCGCGCCCAGCAGCTGCGCCGCGTCGCGGGTGAGCGTGGCGTTCATGCGATCAACGAAAAAACCTACCGCAGACAGTGCCGCTACCGCCACCGCCAGTGCCGCCAACAAAAAACGCAACTCTCCCGCGCGCCAGTCGCGGCGGGTCATGCGTAAGGCCTGCATCAACAAAGGTACTTGACCAGCGGCCATGGAAGATCTCCGTATAGCCCGACATGACGGGCAAACCGAGATTGTAGGAGGCCAGCACAAAATCTGCTGCAGCCCCGCGTTGGCCTACCGATTTAGAGGCTGGCGCCCTTCATCCCATTATGATGGTGTGTGCGCTCAAAATTTTGCTGGCAAGGCGCGCAACGCTCAGCGGTGGGTATGGCCTGCAATCGTTCGAAAGGAATGTCATAGCCGCAGGAGATACAGGTGCCGTAGGTGCCCATATCCATTTTTTTTCGCGCCAGCTCGATAGCCCGCAGTTCATTAATGTCGCGGGTGACTGCCGCATTACCCAGATCAATCGACAAGTTCGCAAATGACAGATCACCCGGATCTGGCACCTCGCTGGCCAGCTGCACATAATTATCCTGCAGATTCATCTCGCGCCGTATCTCTTCGCGCAGCACGCGCTCGCGGTCTGATAGCACGTTAATCAGCTGAGTCGTTTGCTGCTGTTTCAGGCTGTTCATGTTGTCCTCGGGATGGGTTGTCTGAATGGCAGGTGACCGATTGTGCGAGGGATAAATGAAACAGCATTTGATCTTTCACAAGGAAGCGCGGCAGACTGGTTTTCTATGTCTCACTGACCGAAAAACCCGGTGACTATGGCGTGTGAGTTACAGCTTTTTACGAAATCTCAAACGATATCGGAGCCTTGATTTGTCTCAACCGAGAGCCTCTGGTATTCGTTGAGAGAACGGCTAGACTGCCCTTTCCGATAATTAACTTGCGCACTGACATGAAGAGAGCTCTGATGACAAACGCGATAGTGTCCGACGAATTGATGCAGGAATTTCTGACAGCAGCAACGACTAATCAGGGCAGCGTTCGCGAGCAGTATTTGCTGAGAGAGACGTTTTACAGCTTGCTGCGATTGTCTCGCTCCGAGCAGTTGTTAGACATCCGCACCAGCGTGAATCGTCTGGTCCCAGCGTCTTTACGTCCCGCCACGCACAGGAAATCGCGAAGTAAGTACGCCTACCCCCAAGCCTTCGCCGCACAATATCCTCTGGTTTTCGGAAAGCAGGAATGAGAGGCAGCGTCTCCTGCAGCACTGCTGCTCGGGGCTGATCTGTTGCTGAATGATCCGGTGACCGCCGGTCAGCGGCATGGGAGCGCTGACGAAGTGCTCAGTCGTGCTGCTCTGCCGTCGTGCTCTGTCTTCGCGTGCAGTACTTGCCCTGGGGGGCACACCCGCGTGGGATGGCAGCGCTTATAATTTTCGGACGGCACGACGTTTTGTAGCCGTCATGCGCCGCGTAGTAGCCCGTCATTGCATCGGTTCGCGCGGTTGTCCGAACCACCATGACAAAGCGCGACCCGCCCTTTGGCGTCCAGGTCTGGGACCAGCCTTGATCAACCGAACTTACCGCCCTGTCATCACCATTCACGATGAACGCGAGGCCGCGAGGCACGCGCGCGGCTGCATCATCATCATCGATGATGATGATGCAATACGAGAAGCGGTAAAAACACTACTCGATCTTGAGGGCTACGCGACACAAACCTTCGCGTCTGCCGTCCACTACCTTGACGTTCTGCAGCAAAACGAGGCCGGCTTCCCGGGTCCGCGCTGTATTCTGCTCGACGTCAAAATGCCTGAGCAGACTGGACTAGAACTACAGAACAGACTGAGTTCGGCCAGCGACAAAACGCCGCTGGTATTCATGAGTGGCGGCAGCGGCGCACAGGAAGCCGTTCAGGCACTCAAGCATGGCGCGATCGATTTCCTGATCAAGCCATTTGAAGAAGAAGCCTTGCTGGCTGCCGTCAGCGAGGCCTTGCAGATCAGCCTCAACCAGCAGGCGCACCTCCAAGAAGACAAGGACGCTAGCAGCCGTCTGGCCAGTCTGTCCGAGCGGGAATCGCAGATCGCCCGCATGGTCTCCAAGGGCATGCTCAATCGCGACATCGCCGACACGCTGGGCATCGCGGTGCGAACCGTGAAGCTTCATCGAATGCACATGATGCGCAAACTGGGCGCAAGTAATGTTATCGAACTGGCGCGCATTATCGACAGGATGGGTTAACCGCGCGCATGGCGATGGCGGCTTGGCTTGTAAGGCACTCCGTTATCAATGAGGAATTGCCGGTCCATCTGCTGGCGCTCGTCACAAGCACTGGGTTCACTTGAGGTTGCCCTCCGGGTCTATTTTCCGCAAAGAAATTTTGTTTTACCCTTCGCAAAATCGTCGGTTCACGGCTGACAAAACAACAAAATGGAGACGCTCATATGCAGGACAGTGCTCATCTGTCACTTGCCCATGCGGCCGCTACCGCGGCGCCCTCCCGAGACCCGGTCGGGTCGCTGGCGGAGATTTCCCGTAAATGGCTGGCAGATATCTCGCCCGAGAATTTTGCTGAGTGCCACGAATATCTGGCCGCCGTCCGTCTTGCCCGGCACATGAGCAAAATCGATGTCTGCCGCGCCAGCCAATCAAATGGCGACCCCGCCAGCGGGGTGTCACTGCCCACTGTTTCCAAAATTGAAAGTGGGTCCTACGGCGAACCCGGCTTTCGCACCATGGTCAGACTGGCCCGTGGCTATGGCGTGCCGCTGGCCAGTCTGGAGAGATTCTTCAAATAAAGTTAGCTAGGTGGGACGGGAAAAATTACCGTTTCGTTATCCCGAGGTGTTATCTTTGGGAAATTCGTTGATTTGTCCCTGAACCCGCACCTGGAAGTTGCCATCCCTACCATGACGACCGAGATCGATCTCGACAGTATTCTCATCGATGGCGCTCGCCTAAGGGCTGCACGTGAGGCGCGCGGCCTGTCTGTGGTGGAGATGGCTGCAGAAGTCACGCTCTCTCGCGAGCAGATTCAGTGCATAGAAGATGGCGGTAACCGTCCTTTTTATACCCCGGCTCACAAACTGCTGGCTGTTCGCAAGTACACCACCGCGCTCGAGATTCCTTATGACCAGGTTGTCTCTGGGGTGGGCGCCTACCAGACGATTCCTGCGCCAGAGGATGCGCCAGCGGCCATGATGTCGCCAGCGCAGATGCCCGAGCCCAGCGATCTCAGATTCGCCGCCGTCGAGCGCAATGCAGAGCTGCGAAGACTAATGACCTTGGGGGCGATTGCGTTATGCATCTTGCTGGCGGTGTACGCCAAGCTGCGCGGCACGCCCGACGATGCGGCGCAAGACAGCGTGAGCGAAGTCCGACAGACCGAGCCTGACATTACCTTGCCGCGCCCTACATCGTCCCCGGCGCGTGAGGGCAGCAAGAAGGCCGAGGCTGCGCCAAAAGCTGAGGCCTCCGTCAAAGCGGCCGCCGACACCAAACCCGAACCACCGGGCAAGACAGATCTCGCCGTCAAACCCGCGGCTTCCGCTGCGGAGGTGGCAGTCAAAGTCACCGCCAACGAGGACCTGGATTGCTCATCACGCATCAGTGGCGAGGTAAAAAGCTGGTCACCTGCTTACCAGCGCAAAAATGACTCTCGCCTGTTCGTCGTCAGCCCGAACGGCGGCTCGCTCTGCGTGGTCGATGGCAGCGGCAAGAGCACGCTGCTCAGCCTCAAGCCTATGGTGGGACAGGCATTCTCCGGCAAGCCCCCCTACACCGTACGCTCGTCCGAACTCGCCAGAATGGAGCTGTTCATGCAAGGACTGAAGGTCAAGGTGCCTTCGGACGCGAGCACACTCAGGCTAGTGCCTACCAACCAGCCCGCCCCGCCTGAGGCTGCGACCAGCCCCAGCGAGTAAAGTTTTTATCGGGCCGGTTTTACCGCCGGTGATGCGTACATTGCGGCGCAATATCCCTGCTGAGTGGTGTTCGGGCGAGGCCTGAGCGTTAGCGCGCACTCAAATTGCGCCGTCCCCTGCCGCTGTCGCTGCTAAAACGGCTCAACCCACCCGGCTGCCCGAGGTTTGCTGCCGCCTGCCGAGCACGCGAGCTTCATCCTCCGATAAGCGTGCCTTTGCATTTAGCGAAACGACGGCAACGCGGCATGTTTTGTATGGCGTCGCAACATCGATATCGGTTGACTGCACAATCTGACCAATTGGATGATCCGGTATCAGAACGAAATATTGCAAGTAGGCAGCACTTCCTTTCGCATGAATTCCCTCAGGATCGCTGGCTGACAAGACAGCGCTGCCATCTCTCGCGACTTCCCCACACCATGACCACCAGGAGGAGACCATGAAGCACACCCCCGCACGCCGACCGGCGTGGAAGACGCTGACGACACTGACCGCAACCAGCCTGCTCGCGCTCGGCATCGCCGGACAGGCCGCTGCAGAAGATTTCAAGATCGGTATCGTCAGCTTCCTGTCGGGTCAGGCAGCCGACAGCTTCGGTGTGCCCGCGGTGAATGGCGCCAAGACGCTGATCGAGGCTTTCAACCAAGGCAAGGCACCCGCGCCCTACAGCGCCAAGGGCTTTGGCGGCATGACGATTGTGCCGGTGTATGTCGACGAGGCAGGGGGAGCCACCAAACAAGTCACCGAATTGCGCAACCTGTATGACCGCGAGGGCGTCGACATGGTCATTGGCTACGTCAGCTCGGGGGACTGCCTCGCGGTCGCACCGGTGGCAGAGGAAATGAAGCGTTTACTCGTGCTCTTTGATTGCGGCTCGCCACGCGTATTTGAAGAAGCCAGCTACAAATACGTGTTCCGCACGGGCTCGCATGGCGCCATGGACAATGTCGCTGCTGCACGCTACCTGAAAGCCAAAGGCTACAAGGTGAATGCCATCAACCTGATCAATCAGGATTACGCATGGGGCCATGACTCAATCAAGGATTTCATGCTCTCCATGAACCATATCTATCCGGGGGCCAAATCCCAGGCTGACCAGCGCCCGAAGTTTGGCGCGGGTCAGTACGGCACCGAGATTTCCCAGCTGATGTCGCAACCCGCTGATGTACTTCACTCCAGCCTCTGGGGCGGCGACTTGCAGGCCTTTGTGCTGCAAGCAGGTCCGCGCGGCCTGTTCAAAAAAACGCAGGTCTTGCTGACCGCGGCTGATCATGTGCTGATCCCGCTCGGCGACAAAATGCCGGACGGCACGATCATCGGTGCGCGTGGTGCCAATGGTCTGCTCGCGCCCAAATCGCAGCTCAATGAATGGTGGCGCAACATGTATCAGTACCAGTGGGGCATTTATCCCGTGCAGGCACCCTACCGCATGGCGCAAGGACTCATGGGCGTGAAACTGGCCGTTGAGAAAGCCATGGCCGCGAATGGCGGCAAAAAGCCAAGCAATGAACAAATCGCGAATGCGTTGCGCGGACTGGAATGGGAAGCACCCAACGGCAGAATTAAGATGGCACTCGCCAACGGGCACCAGGCAATTCAACCAACGGCCATGGGCAAGACTCGCTGGGACGCCGCCAAGAAAATGGTGATGCTCGATGAGATCGTGCGTTTCTCTGCCGAGTGCGTAAACCCACCACCCAACACCAAGGCCGAGGACTGGATGAAAGCGGGTTTCCCCGGCGCGAAGTGTGACTGAACGCGATCACGTTCCCAGCGTCGCCTCAGGACAGTCACCTGATCCTCAGGGTTCGGGGAATGCACGGGAGTGCTGGCCACAAGCCGTCAGCCTCCCGCGCTGTACTCCTGGTCTGCGCCACGATTCACGCACTGGCCGGGACGCGGGTAGGCGCGGCACGTCGACACCCTCGTTCCAAGCCACCTCCACAAGTCTCGTATGAATCTTCTCTTTACTATCCTGATCGATGGCCTGACGTACGCGTCATGGCTGTTCATTGTGGCGCTGGGTCTGACGCTGGTCTTTGGTGTGCTCAAGATTCTTAATGTCGCGCATGGCAGCTTCTACGCGCTGGGGGCGTACGCGGCCGCCACACTAGTGGGCTGGTTTGCCAGCATGAAGCTCGCCCCCGAACTGTCCCTGGTGGCCATGCTGCTGGCGGCAGTATCGGTCGCGGGGCTGGTGGCGCCCTTGTGCGAGCGCGGCCTGCTACGTGTCTTTTATGGTCGCGACGAAGTGCTGCTAGTGCTGGTCACCTTCGCGCTGTTTTTGATCATGGAAGATGCGACCAAACTGATCTGGGGCGTCAACCCGCTGTACGTATCCGAGCCCTACATGCTGTTCGGCACCGTGGATGTCGGCCCGCAGTCCTACGTGGGCTATGACTTCATGCTGGTGGCGGTGGCCGCCGCGGTGGGTTATCTCGTCTGGTGGGGTCTGAACCGTACTCGTATCGGCAAGATCGTGCTGGCAGTGATCCATAGCGAAGAAGTCGCTTCTAGCATGGGCATCAACGTATCGCGCATTTACACGCTGGCTTTTGCCACGGGTATTTTTCTTGCGTCGCTGGGCGGCGCATTGACGGCGCCGATGATCTCGGTACAGCCCGGCGTATCGGTGGCAGTCGTGATCGTGTCGTTTGCTGTGGTGATCATCGGCGGACTCGGCAGCATTCCGGGGGCCGCGATCGGCGCACTGATCGTTGGTGTCGCGCGCTCGGCGGCTGTGCATCTCTGGCCAGTCGCTGAATTGTTCTCGGTTTACGTGGTGATGGCGGTCGTGCTGATGTTCCGGCCCGAGGGACTGTTCCAGCGCATACAGGCAAGGAAGATTTGAGATGAACCCCGTGACTTCTTCCTCCTCGCTGCAGCGTACTGTGGTATCGGGCCTGATCATCATCGCTTTGATGCTCTTGGCTGGCACGGCGATGCCGAAATGGCTGACCTTTCTGATCACGATGTCCGCGGCCAATGGGCTGGTCTCACTAGGCATTGTCTCGCTGATGCGCACCGGTGTCGTCTCCTTCGGTCAGGGTCTGGTGTTCGCCGTGGGTGGTTACACTGCAGCGCTCTCATTTGGCAACCTCGGCATCACGGACGCCATCGTGCTGGCCATCGGTGGCGGCTTGCTTGCCCTGCTCGTTGCTCTGCCATTTGCCTTCCTGATCTCCCGCTACCGCGGTATCTTCTTCGCGATGCTGTCGCTGGCGCTGTCGATGGTGCTGTACGGTTTGCTGGTCAAATCGCAGACGCTGGGCGGCTCGGATGGTTTCAATATGGGTCGCGCTACCGTGTTCGGTCTGCGTCCTGCAGATAGCTGGAGCAGTTATGCCAGCTATGCGGTGACGGTCGCGCTGGCGGGCAGCGTCGGTATCGGCATGCGCATCTACTTTGACTCCACGCGCGGACTGGTGGCCCTCGCGTCGCGCGACAATGAAATTCGTGTGGAGTACCTCGGCAGCTCGGTACAGAACCTGATTGCGGCCAACTACCTGATTGCTGCGTTCACTGGCGGCATGGGCGGCGCGCTGGCGGTGATGGCGCTAGGCCATGTCGAGCCTGAATTCAGCTTCTGGACTACTTCGGGCGATTTTGTGTTCGTGTCGATTCTGGCCGGCCATCACAGCGTGCTGGCGGCCTTCATTGCCTCAACGGTGCTGGAAATCGTGCGCTCCTTCTCTAGTGCTTACTTTCCCAACAGCTGGCAGCTATCACTCGGCCTCTTCCTGTTGGCCGTGATCCGCTTCCTGCCCCGCGGCATAGGATCACTGTGGGAAGCCAGACGTCGCAAAGGAGAACCGGCATGAGCGCACCTCCGATGAGACGTGACTACGCCATCTCGGCACGCGGCATACAAAAGCGCTTCGGCGCGGTCGTTGCCGCTGCAGACATCAACATTGACGTCGCGACCGGGGAGAAGGTGAGCCTGATCGGCAGCAATGGTGCGGGCAAGACTACCTTCGTGAACATGATCACCGGTTACATCAAGCCGGATGAGGGACAAATCCTGCTGCACGGCGAAGCCATCGCCGGGCTAGAGCCGCGCAGCATTGCCCGCTTGGGGGTGGCGCGCTCATTCCAGATTCCCCAGCTATTTAAAGAAATGACCGTATTCGACAATATGCTCGTTGCGATTGCCTCGCAGGCCGGTGGCCTGTCATTCATGAAACCAGCACGCAATCAGCTTGCGCAGGAACGTGCAGCAGAACTGCTGGCGCGTTTCGAGCTATCTTCACATACGCAGCGCACCGTGGGTGAATTGCCCGGTGGTGTGCGCAAGCTGCTGGATATCGCCATGGCACTGACTCGTCAGCCGAAAGTACTGCTGCTCGACGAGCCAACCTCGGGCGTGTCAACCGATGAAAAATTTCCCATGATGGACACCGTGATGCGCGCGCTGTCGCAGGAGGCCGTCACGGTGCTGTTTGTTGAGCACGATATGGATATCGTTGAACGCTATGCCGATCGCGTCATTGCGTTTTATAGCGGCCGGGTAATCGCTGATGACACACCAGATATCGCACTGGCCTCGGCGGATGTGCAGCGCTATGTGACCGGTACCTTCACCGATAGGAAAGAACATGCTTAGGATCGATAGCATCAACGTGTCGATTCAATCAGTGCAGGTGCTGCGCGGCCTGTCGCTGGAGATCGGTAGCGGCAGCATGGTCGGCCTGATCGGCCGCAATGGCGCCGGCAAATCCACGACGCTGCGCTCCATCATGGGGCATCTGCCGCTCTCATCCGGTAGCATCCGCTTTGAAGGACAAGATCTTGCCACGCTACCGCGCCATGCGCGCGCGGCACTCGGCATCGGTTACATGCCTGAAGATCGTGGTCTGGTACCCGAGCTGACCGTGGAAGAAAACATTCTTGTGCCGCTATGGGCTATGAACATTGGTGATACCGCGCCTCGGCTTGAATTTGTTTACCACGTGCTGCCCGAGCTCAAAGAGATGCGCGACCGTCGCGCGCTGCTGCTCTCGGGCGGCCAGCAAAAACTGGTCGCTCTCGCGCGAGCGCTGACCATCGGACAAAAGCTTCTGCTGCTCGACGAGCCTTTTGAAGGCGTCGCGCCGGCCTTGTCGGCACGGCTCTCCGAAGTGATTGCCGGACTGCACGGCGGTGCCGTCTCCGTCCTGATTGCGCAATCTGAGCTGAATCATTCGAAGAACCTGCTAGATGCCGAGGTCGTGATTGAACGTGGCGCAAACGTCTCATCACAAGAATAATATACTCCGCCAACCGCGATGATTGCCTGGAAAGACCATGTGACTTTGCCCGAGATGCGTATGGAAACGCATTTCGATGGCAGGCAGTTCCCCTGCTTTGTGAAGCGACCGCCCTCGTTCTATGCGATGTGGGAGGATGCGGTCATACAGCGTCCCGATCATGAAGCCATCAGCTTCCATGGTCAGCGCTGGACCTATGCGCAGGCGGCTGCCGATGTGGATCGCATTGCGCGCGGCTTCGCGGCGCGCGGCGTTCAACCGGGTGATCGTGTCGTGATGTTCATCTCGAACCGCCCAGAGTTTGTATTCGTGCTGTTCGCACTGCAAAAGCTGGGCGTGATCTCGGTGCCGGTCGGCACCCGCGAACAAGCGCCAGGGCTGGCGTACATCGTCAATCAGTGTGGCGCAGTCGGTATCGTATTTGACGATAACCTGGCCGATCGCATCCCTGATGCCGCGCTCGCGCCCAGCTTGCGCGTGCGAATCAGCACGGGTGCCACAGTCAATCACGGTGAAGCCCTGTCTGCGCTGGACGGCAGTGAGATCAGCGTTGCACAGGTCAATGAAGAAGACTGCGCCTGCATCCTGTACACCTCGGGTACGACCGGTAATCCCAAGGGCGCCATGCTGACGCACCTGAACATTGCCCATTCGGTGATTCACTATGAAGTGACGATGAAGCTGGACAAAGATGACCGGGGCGCACTCGCCGTGCCCGCCAGCCATGTGACTGGGCTGATCGCGCTGATCGCCGAAATGGTGCATGTGAAAGGTACCCTGATCGTCATTGCCGAATTCAAGGCAGCCGACTTTGTGCCACTGATCGCGACAGAGCGCATCAGCTTCTCGCTGATGGTGCCGGCGATGTATCAGCTGTGCCTGCTGCAAGAGAGCTTTACCAAGCTCGATCTGTCCACCTGGCGCGTGGGCGGCTTTGGCGGAGCCCCCATGCCGGTGCCCACCGTGCAGGCGCTGGCCAAGGCCGTGCCCGGCCTCACACTGGTGAATTGCTACGGCTCGACAGAAACCACCTCGCCCGCGACTGTGATGCCACTCGGCCTGTCAGCGGTTCATAACGACAGCGTCGGCATCACTCTGCCCTGCGCAACGATCCGCGTGATGACCGACGAAGGCAAGGAAGTCGCTGCTGGCGAATCAGGCGAGCTGTGGATCGGTGGCGCGATGGTCGTGCCTGGCTACTGGGACAACCCCGAAGCAACGGCCAAAGGCTTTGCAGAAGGCTGCTGGCGTTCCGGTGATCTGGGCTCGAAAGACGCCCTGGGTCTGGTGCGCATCTTTGATCGCATCAAGGACATGATCAACCGTGGCGGCTTCAAGATTTATTCGGTCGAAGTCGAGAATGCGCTCATGGCCTTGCCGGGGGTGGTGGAAGCCGCGGTCGTCGGCTACCCCTGCCCGGTGCTCGGGGAACGCGTGCATGCCTCTCTGTATGCGCCGAACGCACCCGTCACAACGACCGATGTAGACGCCGTGCGCTCGCATTGTGCGGCACGCCTTGCCGACTACAAAGTACCCGAACAGGTGCACTTCACTGACAAACCCCTGCCCAGAAATCCGAACGGTAAACTATTGAAGCGTTCGCTGCGTCAGCCGGCGTAATCGCCGATGTCATGGCGCAGGCGAGCGTATGAGCAGCGTGGATGGTCCGCGCTGCGTTGCCTGTTAGCCCGCCGATGAAATTCCTGATTGCCCGCTTCAATCACGAAACGAATACCTTCTCTCCCGTCGCCACCTCACTGGCAGATTTCGAGCCGCGCTATGGTGATGAGGCATTGAATGAGCAGCGCCATGCACGCACTGCGATGGGTGCGTTCATACGCATCTGCGAAGCTCAGCCGGATGCGATACTGATCACGCCGGTGTCTGCAACCGCGAACCCCAGCGGCACCGTGGCAGCTGATGCCTACAGTCATCTGGTGGAAACCATTCTCGAGGGCGTGCGCCAGCAACCCGATGCGATCCTGCTCGATCTGCATGGTGCACTCGTTGCAGAGAACGCTGCTGATGGCGAAGGCGAACTGCTCAAGCAGATACGCGCGATCGCACCCGACACGCCGATCTCGGTTGCACTCGACTTGCACGGCAACGTGACACCCGCGATGGTCGATAACGCCGACATCATCGTCAGCTTCAAGACCTATCCGCACATCGACATGGCTGAGACCGGCGAGCATGCCGGCCGGCTGATGAAGGACTGGCTCGCCGGAAAAACGCGCCCGATCACGCGCTTCAAGCAGTTGCCACTGCTATCGCACACGCTGCGCAGCAATACCAATGAAGGCGCGATGCAGCGTGCGGTGGAAGCAGCGCGTCGCGCCGAACAGGAACCCGGCGTGCTGGCTGTGTCGGTGATGGCGGGCTTTTCACTGGCCGACTTTGAACATGCGGGTATGTCAGTAATCGTGGTCACCGACCATGACCAGGCACTCGCGGACGATGTCGCCAACGATATCGCCCAGCAGATCTGGCGCGAGCGCGAAGGCTTTGTCTACCGCAGCGAGCCACTCGCCGAATCGATGGCCAGAGCAAAGGCCTTGCACGCTGAGTCCGGCAAGGGACCGGTACTATTGCTTGACCATAGCGACAACGTGATGTCCGGCGGCACCTGCGACACGATGGATGTGCTGCAGGCCGCGCTCAAAGCACACCTGACGCCCATCGTTGTCGGCCCGATCTGCGATCCTCAGGCAGTGCAGCGGCTGTGGAAGATGCGGCCTACCGATGTCGTCGGCGCAGATATCGGCAACCATGTCCCGCTCACCCAGCAAGGCATCACCAAAAAACCGGTACGTCTGACCGGCGTGGTGCGCGCGAAAAGCGATGGTGAATTCACCGTTACCGGTCCGATTTATACCGGTGCCAAACTCAGCCTGGGTCGCACGGTATTGTTCGACACCATCGATGCGCTGATCGTGATCAGTGAGCGCCGGATGGAGCCGTATGACATCGGTATTTTTAAGTGCGTTGGACTTGACCCTGCCCGGTATGACTACCTGCTGCTGAAGTCACGCATGTATGCACGCCCCGTGTTCGGCGCGATGGCCAAGGCGCTGGTGGAATGCGATGCTGATCAGGGCGGGCCGACCAGCTCGAACTATGCGTTGTTTCCGTTCAAGCATATTCGACGGCCAGTATATCCATTGAATGAGGAAACGACTTTCAGCAGCTGATCAGCCTAAATCGGCAACGCTCGGCGACCGGAATACACAGCGGACATGCCCAGCGCCTCCTCAATCCGCAGCAACTCGTTCCACTTCGCCATCCGCTCGCTACGCGCGAATGAGCCCACCTTCAGCTGTCCCGCATTCCAGCCGACAGACAGGTGCGAGATCATCACATCTTCCGACTCGCCGGAGCGCGCAGAGACAATCGTGGAAAACCCGCATTCCCTCGCCGCCTGCAACGCATCAAACGTCTCGCTGATCGTGCCGGCCTGATTCGGTTTGATCAGCACAGCGTTGCATGCCTTGTGCGCGGCAGCGTCGCGTACACGCGCAGCATTCGTCACCAGATAATCGTCGCCGATTACTTGAACTGTCGCGCCCGCTGCCCGGGTAAACGCGACCATGCCTTCGGTATCGTCCTCGGCCACCGGATCTTCAATGGAAAGGATGGGATATTTGGCCAGCCAGTCAAGCAGTACGGCGATCCACTCGTCGCGCGGATAGGACCGGCCCTCCAGCCCGGGACGGTAGATACCGCCGCTGCCGAATTCGGAGGCCGCAATATCAAGCGAGATCATCACCTCGCCATTGCGGTAACCCGCCTTTTCGATAGAACGCGTGAGCATCTGCAGCGCCTCTTCATTGCTGGAAAAATTCGGCCACCAGCCGCCCTCGTCCGCCACACCGGCACGACGCCCGCTGTCGGCCATCAGTTCACCGGCAGCGCGATACACATCGGCCACCATGGACAGTGCCTCATCCATGCTATGCGCGCCCACGGGCATGACCAGCAAATCTTGTATGTCGATACGACGTCCGGCATGCGCGCCGCCACCGAAAATCTGTATCTCGGGCAGTGGCAGTGTGACGGTTGTCTCACCGGCGAGATGCTTCCACAACGGTAGCCGTCGCGCATTGGCCGCTGCCTGCAGCACTGCCATGGAGGTCGCGATCAGCGCGTTGCCACCCAGCCGAGATTTGTTGGGCGTGCCATCCAGCGCAATCAGCACCTCATCAATAGCTCGCTGGTCCATCGCGTCCTTACCAGCCAGCGCAGGCGCGATCTCCCGGTTCACATGATCGATAGCCTTCGATACGCCATAGCCGCCTTGCTCACTGCCACCATCGCGCAATTCGACGGCTTCATGGGTGCCAGTCGATGCGCCGGCGGGAGCGATGCCTCGTCCCAACGTACCGTCGTCAAGCATGACATCGACCTCGACGGTAGGACGTCCGCGCGAATCCCAGATACGGCGTGCATGCAGCTTACGGATATGCGTGCTCATGATGAAAAATATTTAATGATTGAGTGTGGATTGCCATTCGCTGCGGATCGCTGCCAGACGACTGACCGGTGCGCGTACACGCGACAGCGCAAACTGGCGTTGCAGGTCTTTGCTGCGCTGGTCAAGATATTCCAGAGGCGATTTGCCATCGACACGGGCCAGCAGGATCGCGGCAAGCAGTCGTGCGATACGCGCTTCCAGCGCAGCAGCATCCTCCCAGCTGACGCCGGCCAGATAGGCATCAGCGAACGCATCGAAGCATGCCAGAAAATCTTCTGTCGACTGCGGTCGCCACCAACACTTGGCCAGCAAATGGCACAGGCAAAACGCGACGTCGAATGCCGGCTCGCCATACCATGCGCACTCGGCATCGAGGAACACAGGCCCGCCGGGACCTGCCAGCAAATTCTTCGGGCTGATATCGCCATGCACCAGTGCGCGCTGGTTGTTGGCCGTGTCTTCGATCAGCTCCTGCAGCATCGGTGCACAATCACCATGCACGCGCGCTGCCTCGCCAAAATAAGGATCGAGCCTCAGCTGAAAAAAATTCTCGTCATTCGCGAAGGTCTGCGCGAGTGCATCATTGTCAGCGCTGGCTGCATGAATGGCCACCAACTGTTGAGCAACCTTTGCGGCGAAGGCGGGATGCGCGATGCCGTCGCGCAGCTGCAGTTTCCATACCGGGTGCAGCGAGGGTTCCAGCCAGCTCATCGCAAATGCATGCGACTCGCGATCTTCGCCGAGTATCGCTGGCACTGTACCGGGCAGCCATTCGCCCACCTGCTGTATCCAGTCCAGCTCGGCATGGCTGCGCTCGAGCGGTGCGCTCCAGTGCGTCGCGACCTTCAGCTCGGGCAGCGCCTGCTTCACGCACAGTGGACCACGGCGGGTGTCTGCACGCGCAATTAGCGACGACACACCGCCGGCAAGCGGGGTAATCGGGGGGGATTCATCGGCATCAATCAGGCGCATGCGCAAGAGCGCATTCCTGACGATGGTCTCCTCGGTCTGCTGGGTCACGCCAGTCTTTCTCGCCGGTAGGGTAGCGCCGGCCTTTTTATACTTGACCCGTACTATAACTGACGAGCGACCGCCTGATGCTGGTTCAGCTGCGCACCAGGGACAGCAGCATGACGGTCACCAGCGCCATCGCAAGCCACAAGGCAAACGCGCGTGCGGGCAGCCGCAGGCGACCCACGGAGCTTATGGCTGCCGCAGGGCCTGCGGTGCGGATCTCCGGCCAGGGTTTTCGTCTGCGCTCACGACCGTTCCATGGTCGCCGGGACTGCGCCTCCTCTGCAACGGCAGCCTCGCGCTGCATCTTGCGCTCGGTGCGCGCTATCCATTCATCATGCTGACGGCGTCGCTGCGGGTCGGACAATACCTCGTAAGCGGCCGTGATCAGCTGGTAGGTTTGTGTCGAGCGCGTATCGCCCCCATGACGGTCAGGATGGAATTTTTGGCTCAGAGTCTTGAAGGCGGCGCGGATGACCTCGGGTGGCGCATTGCGCGACACTTTCAGGTTGTCGTAGTGCGTGTGGATAGGCTTCATTCGGGCCTCGATCAATGTCTCGAAGGATTTTTGTTGAAGTTTGCCCACAGGCTAAATCGATGACCGCAGCGCAGCTTGAGCATGGTCAAACAAACATAGGCTTTACCTGGTGATCCTGACCACCCCGCTTGCTCAGGGGATTACCCGAGGTTTCAGAACATTTATCGCTCAGGAAATAGTGCGCTGCGATCAATCTTGTCGAGCTCGGGTATACCTAGCAGGGCCTGCGTCATATCGATCTCTTTTTGCAGCAGACTGATTGCGCGCTCGACGCCTGGGCGACCGCCACTGGCCAGGCCATAGAGGCCAGCACGCCCAACGAGACACGCACTCGCGCCCAGCGCCAGTGCCTTGACGATGTCACCACCGCGACGTATGCCGCCATCCATCAGCACGGTGGTCTTGCCGCCCAGTGCATCGGCAATGGCCGGCAAGGCAGCAATTGCCGACGGCGAGTTATCCAGCTGACGTCCACCATGATTGGAAACGATCACGGCATCCGCGCCATGCTGCTGAGCGCGAACGGCATCGTCCGGGCGCAAGATGCCTTTCACGGCCAACTGGCCTGGCCACGCACTACGTATCCAGTCGAGATCTTTCCATGTAACCGAGGGATCAAACTGTGACGCCACATACTGGGCCAATGTAGTCATCTTGCGTGGCGCCTGCCCCGGTACATCGAAATTACCCAGCGTGAAACGAGGACCGGTCGCCAGCCGCCACAGCCAGCCGAGCTTGCTCGCGTAGTCGACTACGTTATCCAGCCCGATCCGCGGTGGCACCATGAAACCCGTGCGCAGGTCACGCTCGCGCGGCCCGGGAATCGGCAGGTCAACGGTCAAGACCAGTACACGCGCGCCACCTTCCCAGGCGCGTTGCATCAGCGCTCGGGAAAAACTGCGGTCACGCTGTATGTAAAGCTGGAACCAGAAATCACCGTTCTCCTGCGCTACCTGCTCGATACTGGCATTGGAATTCGTGGATTGGCAAAAGCCCACACCTAGCGCCTTGCAGGCCCGCGCGATTTCCAGATCACCATTGGGCCAAAAGATACCGGCCAGCCCGGTGGGGCCAAGAATCATCGGTGAATGGTAATGATGACCGAGTACCGTCACGGACTGTAAACGCTGGCCGACATCAACCATGAAACGTGGAGCGAAACGAATGCGGGAAAAATCCTTTTCATTGTCTCGCAGCGTGCGCTCATCACTTGCTGCACCGTCGACAAAGCCAAATACTGATCTAGGCAATTTTTTTTGAGCGATTTGACGCAAGTCAGCAATGGTGATGGCCTCGCGATAGTGCATTCTCTTGTCCCCCTGTTGTTGTTATTGATTATGGAAACCAGCATCACGTCTGCCAGACACGTTCTGGCAACGCTACACATCACGATGATACCGGAGAAATGGTCAGTCCTGCTTTCTTGAACCACAAGCACGCATCAGGAGTCCAATGCGTAGATGCAGCGTGTGCTAGTGGGCGTTGATTGACGGAGCAAAGTGCCACAGGAGTCTTCATGACAATGCAATGGGTAGTCATCGCAGATAAAAGTCGCGCAAGAATTTTTCAGACCGATAGTCAGCTAGATCAATTGATCGAGATAGATGACCTGCTTAACCCCGACGGCAGGCAGAGTGAGGCCGATCTCCGGCATGATGCCAAAGGCCGGTTCTATGGCACAGGTGAACGCGATCAGGCGCACACCGCTGAACCAAAAGTCACGCGGGCATCGCATAGTGCTGATCGATTTTCGCGCGAAATCATGGCTTACATTGAGAACGCAAACCGTGACCAGCGTTTCGAATCGCTGGTGATGATAGCGCCGCCTGAATTCCTGGGCTTGTTGCGCAGGCAGCTAGGCAAAGGCGTTGAGCAAAAGCTGCGCCGGCAACTGGCCACTGACATCACGGGATTTCAAGAACCGCAGATCCGAGCTTACCTGAGGCAGCACTTGTCGCATCACTTGCACTGAGCATTTGCCGATGATGGCCAACGAGCTCGCGAGTACCGACGCACTCAGGCACGCTGACCACAGCATCCGTCATACCAAGCTACCACTGACTCAGCACTCGCCCTTTCGGCGATGCCCCGGTGGACAGTGTCCCGCTCTGCGTCCTGGCGACCCGTCGTCAAAGTCTGACCCGCTGCGATGCCAGCCACCACGCCTGAGATCCCAGCCATGCGGGCCCTCGCGCCATGCTGGCTGAACGTAGCTGTAACCTGCGCGCGCAACGGCCCAATGACCGGGTACCCACACATAAGCCATGCCATTCCAGTCCCAGAATCCGCGTATCCATATTTGCCCCGGCCGGGCGACTGGCAGGGGTTCATGTCGCAACACAGGGGGCGGCGGCATGCCGGAAGAAATCGTCACACTCCAGTCAAGAGCCGATTGGGCCTGTGAAAAAGTCGACATCGCCAGAAGGCAGGTACCACACAGCACCGAGCTACTGATTCGCCTGCTGAGCAACAAGGTGGATTGCCGAATCACGTTTCGCATATTGTCTCCCTTTCATCAGAGGCAATGTGCCTCTGTGCAGACAATCTACGAACATTACATTCATCAGTATTGAGAATTTACAAAAGTAAATACGCTTGCGATCCCGCAAGCTAGACTTTTGTTTCTTAGGGGCAAAGCCCGCCGTGGCATAGCATCACAGCTCGATGAGACCATGGCGCACGGCGATCAGCGCCAGCTCGGCCTGGTTAGCCACGCCCAATTTCTGCTTGACGTTGTAGAGATGCGTGCCCACCGTGCGTGGAGAGATGTTCAGCATGTCGGCGATCTGGTTCACTGAAGCACCCTTGGCGAGTTGGATAAACACGCCAAACTCGCGTTCGGAAAGCACCTCGATGGGGCTTTTCTCACCATTGAACTCTTCAAGTGCCATACGCTGGGATAACTGACTATCGATATACATGCGACCCTCGGCCACTTGGCGTATCGCATGCATCAGCTCGTCCGGTGCGCTGCGTTTGGACAGGTAGCCCAACGCTCCTGCCTTGAGCATGTAACGCACATAGCTTGGATCTTCGTGGGATGACAGCCCCAGGACGCGCGCCAGTTTGTCGCGCGCAACAATACGGCGCGTAGCCTCGACACCCATAGTGCCGCCAAGGGAGATATCCATCACAATGACATCCGGCTTGGCCGAGGGTATCTGCTGATAAGCAGCCTCGGCGGAGTCGGCCTCAGCGACCACGCGAATGTCATCTGTCGCATCTAACAGCATACGGAAACCGAAGCGGACCACCGCATGATCGTCTACCAGCATGACGTTGATTGTTTTTTTCATTCTTCGATAGGTTGTTTGTTGCCAGCACCACGCGCACGAAGAGGTAGGAGAACGTTGACCTCAAGGCCGCCGTCGGCCGAGGCCTCAAAGCGTATGCTGCCGTCATGAGACTCTGCTCTTTCCTGCATGCCGCGAATACCGTAGTGTCCCTCCCGTCGCAGCGTGTCAGCGCCCCGGCCATTATCAGACACACAAAGCCTCAGCTGCCCGGATTCAGCCGCGATCGTCACTTGCGCACGATTGGCCTCGGCATGACGGATCACATTGGTGACGGCTTCCTGCACTATACGGTAGGCAGACAGTTCGAGCTCGTCGTCTAGCATCGGTATGGCGCCACTGACGTTCAGCTCGAAACGCAGGCTAGGATGATTCTGCTGGCTATCGGTGAGCAGATCACGAACAGCATCAACCAGCCCCATGCCCTCCAGCTTGATTGGTCGCAGGCGTGGGATCATCCGGTGCATTGCATCGGACATCATGCCCGCAGTATCGAACAGCATCTTTGCATGCCGCTCGATGGGTCCGCCAGCGACCTCAGGATGCTGGACCAGCGATTTGGCGATGCTGCGGATGGCTGTCAGCGACTGCCCCAGTTCGTCGTGCAACTCGCGCGCCAGTGCCGCGCGCTCTTCTTCGATGCGCGCGTGCAGCAGCTTGGTGAAATCGCGCTGCGCGTCCAGACGCGCCTGAGCCTCGGCGCTGGCCTGGCGCACTTGGATATTGTCTTCGACCGCCTGCGCCATCCGGTTGAATGCACGCCCCATTTCTGCCGCTTCCTTGCCCGGCAACGGCGGCAACCTGACCTCATGTCCGCCGTGCTCGATGTCGCGTAAGCCGCTGCGGATACGCTCCAGTGGCGCTAGCCACCTGCCGACTACCCAGAAAATCAGTAAGTCCGCCAGTAAAAACAAGGTGAGCTGGGCAAAAAGAATGTCGCGCAAATTATCCCACCCGTCCAGCACAGCACGCGTGGGATTGGTCTCGATCACCAATTTGGCATTTGGCAGCTGGATCAATCGTTCATTCCTGGGTGGTGCGACCAGTGAGGCGTACATCGCAGGCGCATTGCGCCCCGCTTTATAGGTCGAGGGTGGCGATTCATAGAGCAAAACGCCCGCCTCATCGTAGAGCCGGATCTCATTGGCGCGTACGCGGCCGGTCTCACGCAGGAAGTTCAACAGCTCATGAAGGTTGTCTCGCGCGTAGAGATTAGCCACGCGGCCCAACAGCTGGGTTGCGATCCGGCCCGAGGCCTCCATCTCTTCTCGTACACTATTGCGTGTTGCGGCAACCTCGACATAAATCAGCACACAGAAGCCAATTAGCGTCAGCACCGAGAAGATCAGGTTAATCTTAAGGCGCAGGCTCATGCCATCAGCGGGGCCGAGGAGTGGTTCTTTGATCGCGATATCACGAGCCATTGTCGGAGGGTTCTTCGTCAGGATAGTGCGCCGCAGCATAACAGGAGCCCATGCCTGCGCGGGCGGTTTCTGAGAGCGCGAATCATAGCAGCAGGACGAATGCAGCCGCTGCCCGCCCGTTCATGAAAATCATTAGATGCAATTCATCGTTTCGCAGATGTTTTGCTGTTCTGGTAGGGGCATTATTCACTACGCCCGGCCATGACCGGTCTGGCAATAATGTAAACACATCAACAATTGGAGATGACTATGAACTGGACTACCCCTGCTGCTACCGACCTGCGTTTCGGTTTCGAAATCACCATGTATATCGCCAACCGTTAATTCGGGAAGCTGGCAGCCTAGCCTCGTGCCTGGCTGCTCATGAGAATTTTTTAAAAAAATGACGACCTGCCGGTCGTCTTTTTTTATCCAATATATTATCAATCTAACATTGAAAATAAGGCGTCCACGGAGGGTGCCGTCAACACGGCCTCGGTCCATAAGTCCAGAGTGTGCTCGTCTGCGCACGATAGCTGGTCATTCGCCCAGCGCGGCAATTCACCGAAACGCACCACCAGTAACCGCGCCAGCAACTGAATTTTGCCCTCGAGCCGCCCCTGCTGCATACCCTGCTGCATACCCTGCTGCATGCCCTGCTGCATGCCCTCCTCTTTCGCCAGTTGCTCTATCGATGTGATGTACACCATCTTCGATTCCTCCTCCAGTGTGTTCAAATCCTGCCTTAGCTGAGTCTGCAAGTCCTTGGGCAGCCGCATCATCCAGTCAATCACCCGAAACAGATCC
>JBJTAS010000042.1:0-12414 GCA_046090895.1 Oxalobacteraceae bacterium
TAGGCTCAGGTTGTGACAGTCCTCTGCTCGTGTAGGCCGGCGCTCTGCGCAGGGGTCTGGCTACAATAGCGCTCTGGTGTTTTCTGACCCTCGCCACCGCATCCTTGCGCGTTGGCTTTTTCAGGTACCTCATGTCAGTCATTTCTCTTAGCAATGCACAGCTCGCCTATGGTTACGTAGCACTGCTCGATCACGCAGAGTTCGCACTGGAATCCGGCGAGCGGGTCGGCCTCATTGGACGCAACGGTACGGGTAAGTCGTCTTTGCTGAAAGTGATTGCCGGATCCGCCAAACTCGACGATGGTCTGCTGACCCTGCAGCAAGGCTTGCGTATCGCCTATGTCGAGCAGGAGCCTGTATTCCAATCCGACATCACGGTTTTTGACGCAGTCGCTGAAGGACTTGCAGATGTTCGCGATCTGATCAGTGAGTACGATCAGATTACGGCGAATTTGGGTTCGGCAGATGATGTCGACTTGCTGGAGCAGATGCAGCGACTGCAGGCACGTATTGACGTTGTCGATGGCTGGAATCTGGAAAACCGGGTGGCGACGACACTGCAAAAGCTGGGCCTGGACCGCGAACGACGCTTGGGCACCCTCTCGGGTGGTATGAAAAAACGCGTGGCACTGGCGCGTGCGCTGGTTCGCTCGCCGGATGTGCTGGTACTCGATGAACCGACTAACCATCTCGATTTTGTCTCCATCGTGTGGCTGGAGAATCTGCTGCGTGAATTTCGGGGCAGTTTGCTCTTCATTACGCATGACCGACGTTTTCTCGACCATGTCGCCACACGCATCGTGGAGCTAGATCGCGGCAAGCTGCAGTCGTATCCTGGCAATTTTTCTACCTACCAGCATCGGAAAGTAGAGCAGCTAGCCGTAGAGGAGATTGAGCACGCAAAATTCGACAAGTTGCTTGAGCAGGAAGAGGTGTGGATTCGCAAGGGCATTGAGGCGCGACGCACTCGCAATGAGGGTCGAGTTCGGCGATTGGAATCCTTGCGTGTGGAGCGTGCCCGGCGCCGGGATCAGCAAGGGCAAGTGAAGATGGAGCTTGCCTCCGGTGAGCGCTCCGGAAAGATGGTCGCCGAGCTGAGCGATGTCGACAAATCCTATGGCAGCAAAGTCGTTGTCAGACGATTCAGTGCCATTGTTCAGCGGGGCGACAAGGTCGGTCTGATTGGTGTGAACGGTGCCGGCAAGACAACGCTGTTGCGTCTGATACTGGGTGAAGAAAAGCCTGACGCTGGCATGGTGCGCCAAGGTAGCAAGATTCAGGTCGCGTATTTCGATCAGATGCGCGAGCAACTTAATGACGAAGCGAGCCTGGCGGAGACGATTTCACCGGGTAGTGACTGGGTTGAGATCAATGGGCAGCGCAAACATGTCATGACTTATCTGGCAGATTTCCTTTTCCCGCCGGAACGCGCGCGCTCGCCAGTCAAGACCTTGTCAGGGGGTGAGCGCAACAGACTGCTGCTGGCGCGCCTGTTTGCCAAGCCAGCGAATGTATTGGTGCTAGACGAGCCCACCAATGATCTGGATATCGACACGCTCGAGCTACTGGAACAATTACTGGAAGATTACGAGGGCACAGTTTTACTGGTCAGTCATGACCGTACCTTTCTCGACAACGTCGCAACGCAAGTGATGGTCGCCGAGGGCGAGGGTGTGTGGAAAGAATATATCGGCGGGTATGAAGACTGGGAGCGCGTGAAAAAATCCCAGTCTGAGGCACTGCCGAAAGAGACGAAAGACCCAAAAGAGCTTAAGGACAACAAAGACACGATCAAGCCGCTGGCCGTGGCGACGAGCCTCAAAGCTCAAGAGCAGACTAGCGATGTCACGACGAGCAAGCCGAAGAAGCTCAGTTTCAAGGAACAGCGCGAGCTTGAACAACTTCCCGCACAGATCGCCGAACTCGAAGCGGAGCAGGCGAACATCTCCGAGCGGCTTGCCGACCCGGCGCTCTACCGAAAACAGCCTGAGGATGTGCAAAAACTGAATCAGCGCTTTGCCGAGATCGATCAGTTACTCATGAAAAGTCTGGAGCGCTGGGAGGCGATTGAGGCGCGTGCGCACGGCAGTTGAGCGTCCGCGCGTCATCGCACATCGGGTACAAGCGGTTCTCACGCAGTGACCGCAGTTCGATTCAATTCAGCTTGCGTGTCGCCGCCCTCAGTCCGGGCAGGCGCTTGCGCAAGAGATCAGCATCCGAGGCTTGTGGACACTCTGCCAGATAAGCCTCGATATCCTGAAGCGCTGCCTGTGGGCAGTCGAGATTGGCATAAGCCAGTCCGCGGTCGCGTCGCTCGATAATTTCATCGGGCAGCAATACGACCAGCCTTTGCTGAACATTCAGGAATTGCCGCCAGTGGGGATGTTCAGCAAACAAGGCTTTCAGATTACGCAGCATTCTGACCAAGATGGCACGCGGCCTGGCATCCGCCAGATAGCTCGATAGTGGTGGATCAGTCGGGCTTCGGCCATTCAGGAAATAGGGCTCCAGCCTTCCTTCGAGTTCCTCGCGTGAGAGGCTGGTGCCATTGAATGGATCAAGAATGATGTCGCCGCTCTTGACCGACAATTTCATCAGAAAATGGCCAGGAAAGGAGATACCCTTCACATCGAGCCCGATCTGCCCCGCGAGCTCCATATAAATCACCGCCAGCGAGATCGGAATGCCACGTCGCGTCGACAAGACTTTGTGCAAGTAGCTGTTGTCAGGGCTGTAGTAATCATTCAAATTACCCGCGAAGCCCAGCTCCTGATAGAAAAAATTATTGAGTAGCCGCAGCTTGGGTATTTGAGCAATATCAGCCGGCAGGCGGCGCTTGAGGCGGGCTGCGAACTTGTCGATCTCAAGAATGCAGTGATTCAGATCCATTGCGGGGTCATCATCCTGCGCAATGCTCAGCGCCGCCTCGAACAACGGGATACGCTCCTCGTCTTGTACTAGCGAGGTAAAGTAATCCAGTGGCTTGAGCATGGTGTATTGGGCCATCGGCTAATCGCTTCAGTTCGATTCTCGCTTGAAATCCGCGAAGCGAAAACCCATCGCCAGCAGGGAGGCGAAGTAGCACGCAGTACAGGCCACCACGATGAGCGATAAGGCCAGGACCCGGGTCCAGGGTGTTCCGCTCAGCGCAATCCAATCGAATTGCGCGCCCAGCCACAGCCCGATGCCTGCCAGCAGACAAAGTGCACCCGTTAGTTGTGCGAAAAAGCGCGTCCAACCCGGCTCGGGTTGGTAAATGCCATTTTTTCTCAACAAGATGAACAACAGGCCTGCGTTGGCGGTCGCCCCCAGTCCGATGGAGAGTGCCAGACCGGCATGCGCGATCCAGGGTACGAACACCAGATTCATCAGCTGCGTGGCCACCAACACACCAATCCCGATCTTGACGGGCGTACGGATATCCTGCTTTGCGTAAAATCCCGGCGCCAGGATTTTTACGATGATCAATCCCATCAACCCAAGGCCGTAAGCGACCAGGGCTTGTGAGGTCATTGCGACAGACACTGCATCGAATCTGCCATAGTGAAACAGCGTGCTGGTAATCGGGGTCGCCAGCACGATCAGTGCCACGGCGGACGGCATCGCCAGCAAAAAAGTCAACCGCAACCCCCAGTCAAGCAAGGATGAATATTCGCGCTGATCGCCACTGGCGTGTGCCTTTGACAGATTGGGCAGCAGAATAGTGCCCAGCGCAACGCCTAGCAGACCGGTGGGCAATTCCATCAGACGATCCGCATACGATAACCAGGACACGCTGCCGTCGGCGAGATGAGAGGCAATGTTGGTATTGATGATCAAGCTGATTTGCGCCGCTGAGACAGCAAATGTTGCGGGCAGCATTTGTTTCAGCACACGCCGCACGCCTTCGTCGGATAGTGCAATCAGAGGATTCATGCTGATGCGAGGCAGCATGCCTATCTTTCGCAAGGCCGGCAACTGAAACGCCAGCTGCAGCACACCGCCGATGAACACGGCAATGGCCAGCGCATAGACTGGCTGAGACATCAGTGGCGCGAGCAGCATCGCAGCGGCGATGAAGGATAGATTCAGCAATACCGGCGTGAATGCGGGTACGCGGAATTCACGCCAGGTGTTGAGGATGCCGCCGGCCAGTGCAACGAGCGACATAAAAAGAATATAGGGGAACATGATGCGCGTCATCGCGATCGACAGCGACATCGCTTGCGCATTCGCGGAGAACCCGCTGGCCATCAGCAACACGAGGGCTGGCGCAGCCACCACACCGACCACCGAGGTGAACAACAGCGCCCAGAACATCACCGTGGCGACATGATCCGTCAGTACGCGCGTGGCGCGATTGCCGCGCTGGCTCTTGTATTCCGCCAGTATCGGAACAAAGGCTTGAGAGAACGCGCCTTCGGCAAACAGGCGGCGCAGCAGGTTCGGAATACGGAAGGCGACGAAGAAGGCGTCGGTGTAGACCGAGGCACCGAAGGTGAGTGCAATAAGGAACTCGCGCATCAGTCCGGTGACACGTGACAGCATCGTCAGGCCAGACACGGTGGCTAGCGTTTTGTGCAAATTCATGGCGTCCCATTATAGCGGCAGCCCCGACAAGGAATTTTCGCGCAGTTTTCGATTTGATAATGCATTGCGATCGGCGTATCCCCATCCGGATGCGGCGTCGGCGGGTTTGCCGCACCGAACAAAACCCGATATAATCTCAGTTTTTCGAATTTCCGCACGGGGCTCGGCCTCGAGCCCCTAGACAGAAAGAAGAAGTCATGGCAAATACCGCACAGGCACGCAAGCGCGCCCGGCAGGCTGTCAAGCTGAATGCGCACAACGCAAGCCAGCGCTCGACGCTGCGCACGGCAATCAAGGCCGTCCGCAAGGCGATTCTGGCCGGCGACAAGGCAGCAGCGGCCCAGGTGTTTCAGTCGTCGGTATCGGTGATCGACCGCATCGCTGACAAGAAAATCATCCACAAAAACAAGGCCGCGCGCCACAAGAGTCGCTTGTCTGCCGCCCGCAAAGCGCTGGCGTAGAACCTATCCCGTTAGGCCGCTTGCCATCGACCTAACGGGATAGGTTCGTGATCGTCGCCCGGCACGGCCGGGTGATCCCGCAGCATTCAGCCTGTAACACTCGATGACCCGTCCGGCCCACGCTGCGCGGGTTTTTATTTTGGCAAGCCATCGATTTTCGCGCCGGGCTTGACGTTCTTTTGCCGGAACCATCCTTGGTTCATTTCCAGCGCGTAGCGAGCGGGCCGCTTAGCGCAATGCGCGTCTTGGGTTTGCGGCTGCATGTCTTCGATATTGATGACCTTGCCGACGTCGTCGATGAAAGCCACCGATAGCGGGACCAAGGTATTCTTCATCCACATGCAGACTGGGCGATTGTCCGGGAAACGGAACACCATGCCCTCGTTGGCGCCTAGTTGTTCGCGGAACATCAGGCCCTGCGCGCGCTCCTCGTCGCGGATCGCGACTTCGACCTGTATCAGGTGAACGCCAATATTCAGCGTGGTGACCGGAAAGCGTTGTTGTGCAAGCGCCGGATCAGCCAGGTTAATTAACAAGCCTAGGGCAAGTGCGGGCAGCAGTGTCTTCATTGGGTTTGATGTCGTGGTCGTTATCGGTGCGGTCTGGCGGGCACGATTGTAATCTCAGGACGGCATGCGGACGAATACCCTGTGTTCAGCGCTGATTGGCAGGCGCTTGCCACTCTTGCTCAGTCACGACGCGCCATTCCCCGGGCAGCAAAGGATGTGAACTCAGCGAGAAGGGACCGATCGCCGTCCGCACGAGCCGCAACGTCGGAAGACCTGCGGCAGCGGTCATGCGCCGCACCTGCCGGTTCTTCCCTTCTGAAATAGTGATTGCCAGCCAGGAGGTTGGTATGTGTGAGCGCTCACGCACAGGCGGATCTCTGGGCCACAACCAGTCCGGCGGCGCTATGCGCACCGTGCGGCTGCCGCGGGTAATGAAATCGCCCAGATCCAGCGGCTGTCGCAATGTGTGCAGTTGCGCGGTCTGTACCAAGCCCTCCACCTGGACCAGATAGGTTTTCAGTTTGCCGTGATCGGGGTGGCTGATCTGATGCTGCAATCGACCGTCATCGGTCAACAGCATCAATCCCTCGCTGTCTGCATCTAGGCGCCCGGCCGGATATATGCCCGGCAGCTTGAGGTAGCGCCCCAGCGTCGCTCTGGTCGCGTGGTCTGAGAACTGGCTCATCACACCGAAAGGTTTGTTAAACAATATCAACGACATGCAAAGTCAAGGGCAAGGTGGGGAGGGTGATCAGATGGTCATGCCCCGGTTTTTATGGCTTAGCGCAAAATTCTAGTGCATAATACGAAACGTAGTCTTATGTCTTATATAAGACTACGTTTCGTGCCGGACGATAAGTTCGAGCGCAGCCCCTTAAAGGACTATGCCGTTCACAAGACGCCCACTACAATTTCCTTTATCCGCCAATCTTCGGAGATAACGACGATGTATCAACATATCAAGGTGCCCGCTGAGGGGCAGAAAATCACGGTCAATCCCGATTTCTCCCTGAACGTGCCGGACAACCCCATCATCCCCTACATCGAGGGCGATGGCACCGGTGTTGATATCAGCCCAGTGATGATCAAGGTGATCGACGCGGCCGTCGCCAAGGCCTACGGAGGCAAACGCAAGATCAGCTGGATGGAAATCTATGCTGGCGAAAAATCGACCCGAGTCTACGGGCCCGATGTCTGGCTTCCTGATGAGACGCTCAAAGTCCTCAGGGACTATGTCGTCTCAATCAAAGGCCCGCTGACGACCCCCGTAGGTGGCGGCATACGTTCACTCAACGTCGCGCTGCGCCAGGAACTCGATCTGTATGTCTGTCTGCGTCCCGTCCGCTATTTCAAAGGCGTTCCCTCACCCCTGCGCGAGCCCGAGAAGACCGATATGGTCATCTTCCGCGAGAACTCCGAGGACATCTACGCTGGTATCGAATGGCAGGAAGGTACCGATGGTGCGAAGAAGATCATCGACTTCCTGATCAAGGAAATGGGCGTCAAGAAGATTCGTTTCCCGCAGACCTCAGGCATCGGTGTAAAGCCGGTGTCACGCGAAGGTACCGAGCGTCTGGTGCGCAAGGCGATCCAGTACGCGATCGACAATGACAAGCCCTCGGTCACGCTGGTCCACAAGGGCAACATCATGAAGTACACCGAGGGCGGCTTCCGCGACTGGGGCTATGCGCTGGCTCAGCAGGAATTCGGCGCCAAGCTCGTGGATGGCGGTCCGTGGTGTAGCTTCAAAAATCCCAGGACGGGCAAGGATATCGTCGTCAAGGACGCGATTGCCGATGCATTCCTGCAGCAGATCTTGTTGCGTCCGAACGAGTACAGCGTAATCGCCACGCTGAACTTGAACGGCGACTATATCTCCGACGCGCTGGCGGCTCAGGTGGGTGGCATCGGCATTGCGCCGGGCGCAAACCTGTCGGATTCTGTGGCGATGTTCGAGGCGACGCACGGGACGGCGCCCAAGTATGCCGGCAAGGACTACGTGAATCCGGGCTCCGTGATTTTGTCAGCCGAAATGATGCTGCGTCATATGGGCTGGTTTGAGGCGGCGGACTTGGTGATCAGTTCGATGGAAAAATCGATAACCGCGAAGAAAGTCACTTACGACTTCGCCCGCCTGATGGAGGGCGCCACGCAGGTTTCCTGTTCAGGTTTCGGCGATGTGATGATTGCTAATTTATAAATTAATATCGGTAGTATCGGCATAAAATAACCAAGGTCGGATAGCCGGCCCTGGTTACTAGAGACAGGCCTTTGCTATATTTATTATTCATTAATAAAATGGTTATCGCTGAAACTGAATCTCCCGCTATCCATGCGTCTCTCGGTCAGCGTAGCAAATGATTTATCCTTACACGCCAAGGGCTCAGGTCCAGAAACAAAAAACCCCCGGGCTAAGCCGGGGGTTTTCAGCGAACACTGACCAATAATCAGGCATTCATTATGTTGGAAGCTTGCTTGCCTTTGGGGCCTTGCGTTACTTCAAACGAGACTTTTTGCCCTTCTTTGAGGGTTTTGAAGCCGTCCATCTTGATGGCCGAAAAGTGTGCGAAGAGATCCTCGCCACCGTCGTCCGGAGTGATAAAACCGAAGCCTTTGGCATCGTTAAACCACTTGACAGTACCAGTTGCCATAAAAACGTCTTTCCCTTTTTAACGAATCACACGAGCCCTAGAAGCAAGAAGCCTCGCGTAACGCTGCCCCCTCTTATATTGCTCCTCCAAAATCAATCAGTGCCAACCCGCACATATTGATCTTTTGCATTGTTCGGGTAAAAAACTCAAAAGTCAAGTTAATTGCCAAAAGTGCCATATTTCACCGGATTATCAGAAAATTCCTATAAAACAACGCCGGTCTGAAACGGACAAATTCACGTGTCTGCGCCCATTCAGGAAAGGGCGTAATATCAAAAGAGATGCAGAATATTGGTGATTTCCCCGGGCACGGCGGAAGTTGGAGGCATTAGAATAGAAGCATGGCAACTAACGAAGAGAATGGCACGATCCTTGTAAGGAAAGAGCAGAAGGAGGCCGTAAAGCCGCCCCCGATGTTCCAGGTTTTGTTGCTCAATGATGACTACACCCCCATGGAGTTCGTTGTTGCCATCATTCAGGAATATTTCAACAAGGACCGCGAGACAGCCACGCAAATCATGCTGAAAGTGCATCGCGATGGCAAAGGAATGTGTGGTGTCTACCCCAAGGACATCGCGAGCACTAAAGTAGAACTTGTATTAACCCACGCCCGCAAAGCGGGACACCCGTTGCAGTGCGTGATGGAGGAAGCATGATTGCCCAGGAACTTGAAGTCAGTTTGCACATGGCCTTTGTTGAAGCACGACAGGCACGCCATGAATTCATCACTGTTGAGCACTTGTTGCTGGCCCTGCTGGACAATCCCTCCGCAGCCGAAGTGTTGCGGGCCTGCGCAGTGAATATTGATGACTTGCGCAAAACACTGACCAACTTCATTACCGATAACACCCCTACAGTGCCGGGTACCAGTGAAGTGGACACGCAGCCGACGCTGGGTTTCCAGCGCGTGATACAGCGCGCGATCATGCATGTACAGTCCGCGTCGAACGGGAAGAAGGAAGTCACTGGCGCGAATGTGCTGGTGGCCATCTTCGGCGAGAAAGACTCTCACGCGGTGTATTACTTGCACCAGCAGGGTGTGACCCGCCTTGACGTGGTGAACTTCATCTCGCATGGCGTGCGCAAAGACCAGCAGTCAGAGCCGCAGAAGGCTTCTGAAGGCGTGGAAGAAAGTCAGTCAGAAGGCCAGCAAAAAGAAAGCGCACTGGATCAGTTCACGCAGAATCTGAACAAGCTGGCCGCAGAAGGAAAAATTGATCCGCTGATCGGCCGCGAGTCCGAGGTTGAGCGCGTTATCCAGACCTTGTGCCGTCGTCGCAAAAACAATCCGCTGCTGGTCGGCGAGGCTGGCGTTGGCAAGACTGCCATTGCCGAGGGTCTTGCATGGCGCGTAACGCAAGGCGATGTGCCTGAGATTCTTCAAAATGCGGTCGTTTACTCGCTGGATATGGGCGCGTTGCTCGCGGGAACCAAGTATCGCGGCGATTTCGAGCAGCGGCTCAAGGCGGTGCTCAAGCAGATGAAAGCGAATCCGAACGGCATTCTCTTTATTGACGAGATTCACACCATCATCGGCGCCGGTTCGGCCTCGGGTGGCACGTTGGATGCGTCCAACCTGCTCAAGCCCGCGCTATCCAGCGGCCAGCTCAAGTGCATCGGCGCGACCACGTTCACCGAATTCCGTGGCGTATTCGAAAAAGACCATGCGCTGTCGCGCCGTTTCCAGAAGATCGATGTCAACGAGCCCACAGTCGAGCAGACTATTCAGATCTTGCGTGGCCTCAAATCACGCTTCGAAGAGCATCACGGCGTGAAGTACTCGGCGCTGGCTTTAACGACAGCGGCTGAGCTGTCCGCGCGCTTCATTAATGATCGTCACCTGCCAGACAAGGCGATCGACGTGATCGACGAGGCCGGCGCGGCGCAACGCATATTGCCGAAATCCAAGCAAAAGAAAACCATAGGAAAACCCGAAATCGAAGACATCGTGTCGAAGATCGCGCGCATTCCGCCGGCCTCGGTCAATCAGGACGACCGCAGCAAACTGCAGACCATCGATCGTGATTTGAAGAACGTTGTGTTCGGTCAGGACCCGGCGATCGAGGCACTGGCCGCGGCGATCAAGATGGCGCGTGCCGGTCTGGGCAAGACCGACAAGCCCATCGGTTCGTTCTTGTTCTCCGGTCCCACCGGGGTCGGCAAAACCGAAGTCGCCAAGCAGCTCGCCTTCATACTCGGAATTGAGCTGATCCGTTTTGATATGTCCGAATACATGGAACGGCATGCGGTCAGTCGTCTGATTGGCGCGCCGCCGGGTTACGTCGGTTTTGACCAGGGCGGTCTGCTGACCGAGGCGATCACCAAGAAGCCGCATGCCGTGCTGCTGCTCGACGAGATCGAGAAAGCGCACCCGGATGTGTTCAACATCCTGCTGCAGGTGATGGACCACGGCACGTTGACCGACAACAATGGTCGCAAGGCTGATTTCCGTAATGTGATCATCATCATGACCACGAATGCGGGCGCGGAAAGTCTGCAGAAGCGCACCATGGGCTTCATGGACACCAAGCAGGCAGGCGACGAGATGGCCGACATCAAGCGCATGTTTACGCCGGAATTCCGCAACCGTCTTGATGCGATCATCAGTTTCAAGGCGCTGGACGAAGACATTATCTTGCGCGTGGTCGACAAGTTCCTGATGCAGCTCGAAGAGCAGCTGCATGAGAAAAAAGTTGAAGCGATTTTCAGCGAGACGCTGCGCAAGTTCCTCGGCGAGAAAGGTTTCGACCCGCTAATGGGCGCACGCCCCATGTCGCGCCTCATACAGGACATGATCCGCAAGGCGCTGGCTGACGAGCTATTGTTTGGTAAGCTGGTTTCCGGCGGCCGCGTGACCGTCGATCTCGATGACGACGACAACATCAAGCTGGAGTTTGCCGAGGACGACACCCCACCGCCTGCAGCACCACAGGAAACAGCCGAGGTCGAGTAAGCGTCGCCTTGGTAGCGCTCCGCAACAAAACCCCTGCCCCTCGGCAGGGGTTTTTTCTTTGTGCCGATCCTCGAGCGCCCCTTACAAAGGGACACTCACTTTGTACAAAGTGAGTGTCCCTTTGTACTTCCCTTTGTAAGGTAGTTTTTGTAGTGCTCTGTACAAAGTGATCGACCTGCAGATACTGGCTAATACAGAGGCTTATCACACACTCGAAGATAATTTCAGAAAGATGGGCTTCGAGCGAGCTGAGAACAGCGCAGGCACTAAACTCTCTTGGCGTTGGCAAACGCGTACCGAAAATGGTGCTGTAATGGTTCTGGAGTTGCTGGCAGATGCATCGGACATAGTTGGAGGGAAGGTCCAGCCATTGCCAACAGAGGGCACGATCTCTGCACTGAATATCCCACATTCATCCATTGTGTTTGATCTTCACGACGTTGCCGAAATACGCGCTGAACTCCTTGGAAGTAACGGAATCGCGACGGAGTACATCAAACATGCAAATTTGGTAGGTTTTACTTGCTTGAAATCGTTCGCTTTCTATCAGCGCTATGAACCTAAGGACGCGCATGATCTGATTTATTGAATTGAGCATGCATCTGAAGATCTGGATACAGTTGCTGCACACTTTCGCAAAGAGCTAAGCGGAAAGCACGGTGGAGTCGTACAGGCGTCACTGGAGATTTTGCAGCGACGCTTTGCAAGCGATGAGAAAGTTGAGGGATATCGAAAGGACGGTCCCGTTGCGGTTGCTAAATTCGAATTAGGTATAGGCGACGAGTCCGAGCGCCGTGAAGCGAGAATATTGCGGCAGCGGCAGGCCTGCGATCTGATCGAGCAGCTCCTTGCCCGAATAGAATGAACGGCGCGTATGGCGATCAAGGCGATTTTTGTCGGCATCAACAAGTATCTTGACACCCCCGTACCCGAGCTATGCGGAGCGCATCGCGATGCTACGGCCCTAGGGGCATTGTTCATCGATACGATCGCAGACTTGAATGGTTGTCTACTCGTGGACGAGGCTACCACCTGCGAGAAAGTGTCAAGAGCCATGCTCGGAACCCTGTCTGTCGCAAGTTCAGATGTGGAAGATCGATACGCTAGAGTGTAGGATTGGGCGCAGCCAAGTTATTAAGCTGCTCCTGACTATATGACTGTTGAAGCGTCTCGGTCAGGCGCTCGAAGAGTTCACGAGATATTTTCACGGTGTCAGTCGCTGAGCGCGACACTAAACAATTCGTTTGACGCCATAGGTAGCGACGGAACAC
>JBJTAS010000043.1:0-24638 GCA_046090895.1 Oxalobacteraceae bacterium
AGGAGGTTGAGAAACTGCGCCTGAATCGACACATCACGCGCCGACACCGGTTCATCGCACACGATCAGCCGCGGCGATGCGGCGAGCGCCCGGGCGATCGCAAGCCGCTGCCGCTGACCGCCCGAAAACTCATGCGGATACCGGGCGGCGGCCTCAGCGGGCAGGCCCACCAGCGAGAGCAACTCGCTCACCCGCTCGCGGCGAGCCCCAGGCGCGAGATCGGTATGCAGAAGAAGCGGTTCAGCCAGCATCTCGCCGACCCGGATCCGCGGGTTGAGAGATCCATACGGATCCTGAAACACCATCTGGATTCGGGCGCGACTTCGGCGGAGTTCAGCAGGATCGAGCGCACGAAGATCATGCCCTTCGAGGCGGATGCTGCCGTCATCGGGCTCGATCAGGCGAAGGAGCAGCCGAGCGACAGTGGATTTGCCACAGCCGGATTCACCAACGATCGCAAAGGTGCAACCGGCATCAAGATTGAACGAGACCCCATCCACCGCGCGAACCCTGGTAAGTGAGCGACCGACCAGCCCCTGCGCCACAGTAAACGCCCGCGTCAGGTCGCGAACCTCCAGCAGCGGTGCGCCCGGGTTGGCGGAAGACAGACCTGTACTCATGCGGAACGAAAATTGAGAAGAAGCGGTTCTGCAGACGGGTCGTCAAGCCCCTGGGCCAGTCTCTCGAGCGGCGCACGGCAGCATCTCGACCAATGCGCGCGCGTCACCTCGGTAAGCGCCATCGATTGGATACGGCACTGGGGCTGCACAAACGGACACCGCTCGGCAAACCGGCAGCCTTCGGGCATAGCGGTCGCGGCCGGCACCATACCGCTGATCGCTGACAGGCGCGCACGCGGCGCTGCGATGGCGGGAATGGCACCCAACAGGCCTACGGTATAGGGATGCTGGGGGCGCGCGAATAGCTCTCTGACCGGCGCCTGCTCCACCACCTGACCGGCATACATCACTGCCACCCGATCAGCCATTTGCGCCACTACACCCAGATCGTGAGTGATGAGAACAATCGCCGTCCCAGTCTCCTCGCGGAGAGTTCGCATCAGTGCCAGCACCTGCGCCTGAATGGTCACATCGAGCGCTGTGGTCGGCTCGTCTGCGATCAATAGCGCGGGCTGACATAGCAGTGCCATCGCAATCATCACCCGCTGACGCATACCACCCGAAAGACGGTGTGGATAGTCGTCGATGCGGCGCTCGGGCGACGGGATCCGCACACGCGCAAGCATGGCGATCGCCTCGTCGCGGGCGTGAGCTCTCGAGATCTCGCGATGGCGTATCAAAGCCTCGGTGAGCTGTGCGCCAACGGTGAACGCAGGATTGAGCGAAGTCATCGGCTCCTGAAAGATCATCGCAATACGATTGCCACGCAGGTCTGACCACTGTTTGCGATCAAGGGTCAACAGTTCTCGGCCTTCAAAGCGGATGGTCCCCGTGACTCTGGACAGCGGACCCTGCACCAGCCCCATGATTGACAACGCGGTGACACTCTTACCGCATCCGGACTCGCCCACGACGCAAAGGGTTTCACCGGCCTTTACCGAGAGGCTGACGCCATCAACCGCACGCGCCTCTCCGTTGGCGGTAGCGAAACTCACCCGCAGCGAATCGATTTCAAGCAGCATGGAAATTCAGCTCAGGCACTGGTCGCGAGGGAGTGCGTACCGATCTGACCCGCAGTGGCGCTTGCGATAGCCGCCTCGATCGTGCTCCGGTCATGAACGCCCCCCGGTCGTGCGCGCGTGGCAAAAAACTGCGCAAAGTGCACGAAACGCTCGCGACTCACCACCTCGAGACGGTCGAGTTCTGCGAGCGGATCATCATGGTCATCGACCCGCAGATCAAGGGCCGGATACGCCTCCGTGGTGTGAATGCGAAGCGCCGCAGACTGCTTTCCGCGCTTGTCGCCACCCGCAGCCTCCCCTGCCCGGAGCGCGTGGATGAGCCGCTGGGCGAAAGGAAGACTCGACGCCTCCTGGTACGCGTGAAGTGTCGCATCCAGCACCTCTGGCCCCGCCAGCATGTTACCGGCCACTGACACCTGCTCAGCGATAAGGTGCCCACACCAGGGGATGCAGTCCGCTCCAGTGTGGGCGGCAATTCGCCCTAGCGAATCCTGCAAATGAAGCTGTCGCGCCTCCCGTCCGGGATCAGCATCGATCAGCGATTGAACCACCTGCCCTGCAGCAACGCCGCAGCGAAGCATCGCCAGGCCATCGATGCCCAGCAGAGGATTGATGAGCGCTTGCGTGGCAAGCGCTCCGACCCCTCCCTCGGCGTGCGGGCACAGGGCGCCCACCGCAAAGAAGCGGGTAGCGACAGCCACTCCGAAGGCACCGGCAGCGGGGTCGCGTGCAACAATTGAAAAGGTCATCGTGCCCCCTTGGTCCACACTTTCATTTGGCGAGCAGCGAAATCGCCCGGTCGCCGCCCAGCTCCAGAGGGCCGGGGCCCGGGAGGTATTGCGCTTCGCTGTTGTCGATAACTTAACTCGGTTCTCTGAATCTGTGTCTGCACACGACGGTGGCAGCCACCGTTAGCACCAGTCAAAGCCGCGCCCGCATCGTCACTTAGCCAGTTCTGGGCGATTGGTGATGACGTTCAGCGCGCAGCGTGCCCGCCAGGTCGCTGACGCACGGCGCCCGACCGAGGAGACGGCTTTGAGGCTGGCGGACTACCAGCCAGTGCAGCCTTCACGAGCGAATCTGCCATCCAGAGGGCGATCTTTTCTACGCCGCGGTCCGACAGGCCCCAGATATCCTTGAGGACGATCCAAGTTTCTATGCCGTAAATCACGGTGAGCGCCTGGTGGAGCCGTCTGTGATCGGCAGCGGAGAGTTGGTTGGCCATAGGTCTGATCGCGTCCTCCACGATCCTGACTCGAAATCCGCGCTTGAACGGTTTTTCCTCGAGTAAGCCAGCCCGCTCTTTCGCCCAATGTTCTAGCGAGAGTTGCACAGCTGCGCGCATCTGCGCTTCGTATTGACGGAATCTCGGAAAAGTTTGCTCGAATACGTCATGTACGCGATTCGGTCCATCTGTGTGTCTTGATTCAAAGCGCCTGACCGGGCCGAGCGTTGCATCCATCACCGCAACAATCAGCGCACTGCGCGACGAGAAATAGCGGTAAGCGGTCGCTCGGGATACACCGCTGCGCTGGGCGACTTCAGCGACTGTGGGAACGTGCCCGGTGGAGCGGATCAATGTCATTGCAGACTCGAGCAGCATTTTATGTTTCTCGGCCCGAACTCCCCGCTCTGGCGCAGGTGGGCTTTCACTCAGTTTGTGCTGCAGACGTGTCATAGCGGGGGCGAGCGAACCTGGGAAGACTCGAAATCCCTAACTGAAAAAATCCTTGAAAGTTCTTGCCGATTACCAAGAAGAACGTCTATGCTGCAATTTAAGAAGATGAGATTTAAGTCTCATTTACAAAGACAAGATCTTACCGCGAGCCGGCGCCCCGCGCGCCGTCCCTTGGCAGGTGAGACGTCATGGAGACGAATCAGATGTTCCGCAGGAGGCGTTCGGGCGCGGGTTTGTCGGCGCGTATTCGACGCATTGCCGCTCGGAGCGGCGAATGAATCTACGCTTTATCGACCGCATTGCAGTCGAAGATGAGGGCGATGGCGATCCCGTGGTCTGCCTGCACGGACTGGGCGGGAGTGCGGGAGTCTGGATACCGATGCTCGCCCCGTTGGCCGGTCATCGGGTGATCCGCATCGAACTGCCCGGTAGTGCACGATCGATACGAGTCGACGGGGCGCTAAGCATCGCGCGTTTCGTTGAATGTGTCGAGCAGGTTTGTGAACGGCTGGCGATACGTCGGGCCCACTGGATCGGGCATTCCCTAGGGACTATCGTGGCCCAACACCTTGCGGTCGCCCATCCAGAGCGGATAAGAAGCCTCGCGCTCTATGGGCCGCTCGCCGAACCTTCCGAGCCGGCGCGCGCACCACTTCACGCCCGTGCCGCACTTGCTCGAACCGAATCCGTGTCAGGAATGCTCAAGATTGCTGTCCAGACCGTGGCGGTGTCGCTATCGGCCGACACGCGTACCCGGCAGCCTCTTGCCATTGCAATGGTGCGCGAATCCGTGGCGCGCAGTTGCCCCGAGGGCTATGCGCGGAGCTGCGAGGCACTTGCCGAAGCCCGTAGCGCTGCGCTTGAGAAAATCAAGGTGCCCGTGCTGTTGGTCACCGGCGATGAAGATGCTGTGGCGCCCCCTCAGGCGATGCGCTCACTCGCGAACAGGCTCACTGCATCGCCGCTGGTCAGGCAACTCGTCCTTGGTCGGTGCGGCCATTGGACACCAATCGAGCGTCCGAGCGAGTGCCTGCGCGAGTGGATCGAATTTACCAGCGCTGCGAGCCGATTGTCTGCTCGGGCCAATCGCACCACATTTGCCGCAGGAGTCACTTGAACGTGGCTGATGTTCTCTTTACCAATGTCCGGATCTTTGACGGTGGCGCTGAGGCGCCGTTCATGGGCGAGGTGCTGGTACAAGGTAACCGTATCACCCGAGTGCTACCGGCTCAGCGCGGTGTGCGATCTGCGCCGACCATGGGCGCACAAGTGATTGACGGCGCAGGCGCGTTCCTGATGCCAGGCATGATCGAATCGCATACGCATTTTTCATGGAACGATCAGCCGAGCCTCGATTCGATCCAGCGAATGCCGCCTGAGGAGCACATCCTTTGGTGCGCGGAGGTCGCCAAACGCTATCTCGATATGGGCTGGACTTCCTGCGTGGGTGCTGCCACGGCCAAACCCCGACTTGATGTCGTGATTCGCAACGCCATCAACGACGGCACCATCATTGGTCCCCGCTATCTCGCCGCAAGCCAGGAAATTACCGTTCCTGGCGGTTTAGGCGACACCACCGCGCCGCACCTGCCTCAACCAGAATTTGCCTTTGGTGCCGTGGTGAGTGGTGCAGAAGAAATGCGGCGCTGCGTGCGCATGTTCTGTAAATTCGGCGTCGACACGCTCAAGATCAATCTCTCTGGCGAATCGATCACTGGTATGCCCTCGGAGATGAGTCAATTCACCGAGGAGGAAATCGCCGTCTGCGTTCAGGAGGCGAAGGCCTGGGGGAAACGCGTTGCCGCCCATGCACGTTCCACCTGGTCGATCAAACAGTGCATCAAGCACGGTATCGAAGTGATCTATCACGCGAGCTTTGCTGACGAAGAAGCCCTCGATCTACTTGAGGCGCACAAATTCGATCATTTCGTTGCGCCCGGATTAGCCTGGCTCATAAATACCTGCCACAACGCAAGCGCCTGGGGCCTCACCCCCGAAGTCACCCGAAAAATGGGTTATCACCGTGAACTCGAGGCTGCCATAGAGAGCATGAAGGCCATGCGCAGGCGCGGCATTCGCATCCTGCCGGGAGGGGACTACGGCTTTGCGTGGACACCTCATGGCACGAATGCCAAGGACCTTGAATATTTCGTCAAGCTCATCGGTATGAGTCCCATGGAGGCCCTGCTTTCAGCAACAGCCTGGGGCGGCCCGATGATGAAAATGGGTAAAGAGATTGGCTACATCCGTGAGGGTTGTCTCGCAGATATCCTGTTGATCGACGGCGACCCGCTAAGCGACATCACGCTACTTCAGGAGCGTGAGCGCATCCTCGCCGTGATGAAGGATGGCGAATTTCACCGCGCGCCACCTGGACGCTCGACTCGAACCACGCGTTGGGCCGTTTGAGCCCGAGTTGCCGACTCTAGTAATCGGAGACCTCGATGACCCGGGAACCTTCTGAAGTCCTCTTCACTAACGTCCGGATCCTCGACGGCTCAGGGCAAAGCGCCTACCCCGGTAGCGTGCGCGTGCGCGGCCCGCGCATTCTCCAGATCACACGCAGCCTCGGCGGCGTGAGTGCAGGCGATGCCATGGTTATCGACGGTGCAGGTGCGACGCTTATGCCAGGCATGACCGAAGCGCACACGCATTTCTCTTGGAACGATGCGGCCTCGCTAGCGGCCATCCAAACGATGCCGCTTGAGGAACACGTGTTGTGGTCAGCCAGGGTGGCGCACAACTATCTCAAGGCGGGCTTCACCTCGTGCGTTGGGGCGGCGTGCGCTAAGCCCCGACTTGATGTGGTGATTCGCAATGCCATCGAGTCTGGGCAAATTCCCGGCCCCCGATATCTCGCGGCAAGTCAGGAGATCACGGTCCCTGGTGGACTAGGCGATGAAATGCTGCCCCATCTACCCTTCCCGGACTTCAGCTTCGGCGTGGTTGTAAACGGCGCGGAGGATCTGCGCCGGGTCACGCGTATGTTTCTCAAATACGGCGTTGATGCGATCAAGCTCAATCTTTCGGGCGATAACTTTGTCCCGGGCGCCGATGCCAAAACCACGTGGATGACCGATGCCGAAGTGGCCGCCTGTGCCGAAGAGGTACGTATGCGTGGTAAGCGAATCATTGTCCATGCGCGCTCGTGTGCCAGCGTCAAGCAGGCGCTACGGCACGGAATCACCATGATTTATCACGCCAGCTTCACGGACAGCGAAGCGCTGGACATGCTTGAGGCTGCTAAAGACAGCGTCTTCGTCGCACCGGGAATCGGCATTATCTATGCCCTCCTCAATGAGGCTGAGCCGTGGGGTGTGAGCCGCGAGAAAGCTGTATCGATGGGTTATGAAGAGGAGTGGGCGGCTGCCTGCGAATCGCTCAAGGCGATGCACCGTCGCGGCGTCCGCGTGCTGCCTGGTGGCGACTACGGATTCGCCTTCAACCCCCATCTGCAAAACGCCCGCGATTTGGAACTCTTTGTGCGATACCTGGGATTTACGCCGATGGAGGCGATTCGTGCATGCACACTTTATGGTGGGCAGGTCATGCAGCGACCCAACGACCTCGGGCTGGTTCGCGAAGGTTATCTTGCGGACCTGCTGCTTCTCGATGGCGACCCGCTGGCTAACCTTTCCATCCTGCGTGAACCCAAAAGAATCCTCGCTGTGATGAAGGATGGCGTTTTCGCAAAAACACCACCGGTGGATCGCGCCCGTACCTGGGTGAGCGCGGCATGAAATTGACCGCTAAGCACTGGGCCTGGCTTCTCATCGGCGGCCCATTGCTGGTTTTTTCGATTTGGGCAATCGCGGACAATACGCGGCTTTATTTCGTCACGCTGTTGAACGGCCTAACGCTCGCTGCGCTCTATTTCATCGTTGCCTCGGGCTTCACGCTGGTTTTCGGCCTGATGCGCAATGTCAATCTCGCCCATGGCTCCCTATATCTGCTTGGCGGCTATGTCGGTTTCATCGTTGCTGAAAAAACAGGCTGGTGGATTTTGGCTGTCGCCACTGGGTTTCTTGCAGCAGCAATACTTGGCCTACTGATGCAGGTGCTCATCCTGCGCCACATGCAGGGTCAGGATATGCGCCAGACCATGGTCACGATCGGGCTCTCCATCGTGATTGCTGACCTGTTGCTTTGGGCCTTTACCGCACAGGTCCACCAGATGGATGCACCGGAGTGGTTACACGGCCCAATCCGCGGCTTGCCGCTTATAAAGGCCTATTCGGCCTACCGGCTGAGTCTGCTTGGATTCGGCGTCGCCATTGGTATTTTCCTTTGGTGGCTACTTGCGCGCACTCGCGTTGGCGCCATGATCCGTGCGGGTGTGGACGACCGAAACATGCTGGCGGCCTCAGGCGTTAACGTCAACCTTGTCTTCGCGATCACCTTCATGCTCGGCGCAGGCCTCGCGGGCTTTGGCGGAGTGATCGGCGCGGTCGAGTTGTCGATGGTGCCAGGCGAGGACACCCGGTTGCTCCTTGCGTCGCTCATTGTCGTGATCGTAGGTGGCATGGGTAGCGTGGTCGGCGCAGCCCTTGGGGCTGTGATTCTTGGACTGGCCGAAACCTACGGTCTAGCCTACGCACCGACTTACAGCGTTGTATTTACCTTCGTGATTCTTATTCTCGTTCTGGCCTTTCGGCCGCGCGGCATCCTCGGTCGACCAGCATGAGCGAAGAGGTAAGGTCATGAGCGCAAGTCGTTGGCGGCGCGCGATGCAGGGTGGCTTTCAACAGCCGGCCCTTCAACTGCCCGCGCGCTCCCAGCCGGCTGGATCGTCGCCGGCGTCGGCTGGTGGGGTTGAGACCGACCCTTACGCCGAAAGCAATGCGCCTCGTTGGCTGAAATTTCTCTGGCGTCATCTGTCAGCGCGTCATGTGCTGATCTTCCTTTTCCTTTTGGCATACCCGTTCTTCGCTACGCCATTTTTCACTTTTCAGGTCGCTGCACAGTCGCTGGTTCTCGGGCTTATTGCGCTATCGCTTACGTTCCTTGGCGGCTATGGCGGTATCGTTTCGCTTGCCCAAATGTCAGTGGCGGGGGTCGCGGGCTATTCGATCGCGATTTTTGGTGTCAGCAGCACCCCTATCAGTCTTGGATGGCCCTGGTGGGTCGCAGTTTTAGTTGCCCTTTTCATCGCATGCGCCTGTGCGACCGTGGTCGGGTGGTTGTCTGTGCGCACCGAGGGTATCTACACCATCATGATCACACTCGCCTTCGGGGTTGCCTTCTACTACCTCGTCCTGCAGAACTATTCCTTGTTCAACGGATTTCAGGGTTTTCAAAAAGTCTATCCGCCTGATGTCTTCGGTCTTAACTGGCGCGAACCGGTACCTTTCTATTTCCTAACGCTGTTTTGGGCGATGGCAGGCTATCTTGCAGTCAAGTGGCTGGTACGAACGCCTTTCGGTATCGCGCTTCAGGGCGTACGGGACAACCCACGGCGCATGGAGGCGCTGGGCTTCAATATCGTGGCCCACCGCGTGGCCGCGTATGCCTTCGGCGGATTGCTTGCGGCCATTGGTGGCGTTCTGCTTGTTTGGTACAACGGGCTGATTACGCCTGGGTCGATCAACGTTGGCTGGCAGATCAATATCCTCGTGATCGCGGTCTTGGGAGGCATGCGTCACCCGATCGGCGCATTTCTTGGTTCCATAGTCTTTGTATTGCTCCAGACCTTTGCCATTGATCTCATCGATCGCGAACGCTTTAACCTGGTGATAGGTATCGTGTTCCTCGCGATCGTGCTGTTTTCTACCGACGGTCTGCTCGGTCTTTGGGACAAGCTTCGTACTCGTATGCGTCATCAGACATCAGATTCAGTTGCATCAACCCAGCGCCATTGAGCGCGCCTCTTTAAGGAGAAGGAAGTGATGGAGACGAAACGGACCTGGATTCGCTCGGTGACAGGGGCTGCAGTCGTAGCAGCCCTCACCAGCATGGCCTGGGCGCAGCAGGCGCCCGTCAAGATCGGGGTTTTGGCCACCCTGGAGGGCCCCTTCGCGGCGGGCGGTGCCGATGGCATGCGGGGCGCAGAGCTCGCAATAAGAGAGCGGGGTGGTGTGGTGGCAGGTCGCAAGATCGAAATGATCAAGGCGTCCTCGAATGCCAATCCGGATGTCGCCGTCAACGCGGTGCGCAAACTGGTTGAACAAGATAAGGTCGATATCGTCGTGGGTCCGCTGTCCGGTGGCGAAGGCATCGCGGTAAAGGACTACTCAAAAACCCAGCCGAACATGACCTTCATCAACGGCGGCTCAGGCGCTCAGGCAACCACCTTGGTCAACCCCTCGACCAACTTCTTCCGCTTCAACACCGAAGGCGCGCAGTGGATGGTGGGGCTCGGTCAGGCCGCAATCGGCAAGGGCTATAAGCGGGTGATGGTGATTGCAGAGGACTATGCTTTTCCCTACTCGCAGGTCCAGGGCTTCATGACCGAGTTTTGCAAACTCGGTGGCCGCGTCCCGGTAAAGGCGTGGGTACCACTGGGCGGCAAGGACTATTCATCAGTCATCGCGCGGATCCCAAAAGATGTTGACGCATTACTCGTCGTTTTGGGCGGTGCCGATGCAGTCAACTTCCTGAATCAGTATGAGGCCTCGGGCGGTGATAAGCCAATGATGGGAGGGTCCATTACCGTAAGCCAGGATGTCCTCAACTATCGTGGCAAGCGTCGTGACTCGCTGGTCGGAACAATTTCCGCTGGACCCTACGCCGACAGCTTTGATGGCGCAGACTGGAAGGCCTTCGTGTCGGCCTACCAGAAGAGCTTCCCGGTTTCATCCGGAGGCTACCCCAGCCCAAGCCTCTTTGCACTGGTCTACTACACCAACATGAAGGCAGCGCTCGATGCACTGGACGCAGTCAAAGGTGACCTCGCAGGGGGTCAGGCTAAATACCGTGATGCGCTCAGCAAACTCGAGCTGAAGATGCCTACCGGAACAGTGAGGCTTGACTCTAACAGGCAGGCTATTGGTACCACGTTCGTGACCGAGGTGGTCAAGGATGCACAGGGTGCCCTCACGACCCGCGTGTTGCGCAAGGTCGACAACGTGGATCAGATGCTGGGACTGAAGAAGGAAGAGTTCCAGATCGGTTCGCGTGACATCCCTAACTGCCCTTGATCTCGCTTCATCACAAGAATTGGTGGATGGCCTCATGACCTCAGCCAACCACCACAGAAATTGGTCGGCCAGACGCACGCCTGCCGTTGGAGGCGTGCGTCTGGGGCCAACTGAGTCGCCAATCGCATCGTCCAACGCACTGGCGTTACAAAATGTCAGTCGTAGCTTTGGAGCACTTAGAGCGGTTGACGATGTCTCGTTCAATGTCGCCGCAGGCGAAAAATACGCTGTGCTTGGCTCTAATGGGGCAGGCAAGACCACGCTTTTCAACACCATCACCGGAGATTTTCTGCCCACAGCAGGACGTATCGAATTTTTTGGTGAGGACATTACGCTTCTGAGCCCTCATGACCGAATTCGAAAAGGCTTGCGTCGTACCTACCAGTCCTCACTTTTGTTTCGCGACTTGACGGTTCGAGATAACCTGTTCCTCGCCGTCCGCGGCGTTGCGAGCGGTCGCTTCAGCATGTGGCGGCCCTCTGCATCACACACGAGCCGCAGGGCTACCGAAGATTTACTTCACCGGGTACGGCTTGCGCACCTCGCAGATCAACTCGTCGCCAATCTCGCGCACGGCCAGCAGCGCCAACTCGAAATTGGTATGGCTCTGGCTGGCGCTCCTCGATTGATCCTGTTCGATGAGCCTGCAGCAGGACTATCGCCCGCGGAGCGCCGCGAACTGGTCCTGCTACTCCGATCACTACCTAAGCATATGAGCTTCGTGATTATCGAACACGATCTCGATATTGCGCTGCGCGTTTCCGAGCGCGTCACGGTGATGCACAACGGCCGTGTACTTCGCTCTGGTACGCCTGCCGAGATCGAGTCCGACAGTCAGGTGCAGGCCATCTACATGGGCGGGCGACGCTGATGCTGCCTCGCTACCGCGCAAAACGTACGAACACCGGCCGACCGTCCGCAAATACGGCGGTTGCGGCTCGCCCGTTCCTCGAAGTCGAGGGGCTTGATGTCCATTACGGTCGAGCCCACGCGCTGCAGTCAGTGAGCTTTACCCTTGAGAGCGGCGTTCTGGGAATCGTCGGCCGCAACGGCATGGGCAAGACAACGCTTTGCAATGCGATCACCGGTCTCGTCGCAGCTCAGGGCAGCATTCGACTAGACGGTCATGACATCCTGGGTTGGCCAGCCCATCGCATCACCCGGGCTGGTATTTCCTACGTGCCACAGGGCCGTAGGGTATGGCCATCGCTCACTGTCGATGAGACGCTACGCCTGGTGGCAAGCCACCGTCGCGAAGTCGACCGCGTCTACACGATGTTTCCAAGACTCGCCGAGCGTAAGTCCAATGGCGGCTCTCAGCTCTCCGGGGGAGAGCAACAGATGCTTGCAATCGGACGTGCGCTTTTACTCGAGCCACGCCTTCTTGTCATGGACGAGCCCACAGAGGGCCTTGCACCTGTCATCGTTGAACAGGTCGCAGAAAGCCTCCATCGCCTCGCTCACAGCGACGGCATTGCGGTTTTACTCATCGAGCAGAATCTCGGCGTTGCGATTGAGGTTGCAGATCAGATCGGCGTCATGGTCAACGGACGCCTCGCGCAGGTCATGGCCACCGATGTCCTCGCCGCTGACCGTGATCTACAGGAGCGCCTGCTCGGCGTGCGATCAAGCGGCGATGAGGAGGAAGGTCTCGCTGATACCGCACCGCCAACTGCCTTACAGCCCACTGCGACTCAGGTGCTCACCGTCAAGCGGTCGCACGGTGACTCGCAACCCGCGCTTGACGCAATCGCGCCACGCGCGGGCGTAGGTTTCAATCGCTGGAACCTTGTGAGTGCAGCACCACCGCTGCCGCAACCAGAAGTCGGCGCCCCGCAGAGTTCATCGAAGCCTTCAAGAAGTGATACTGGGCGCCATGCATCTGTCGCCATACTGGCAAGCGATACTACTGCCAGCACCGGTTCGGTTTTCGACTTTCCAGTTTCGGTTACCAGCGCGCGCGCGGCTTACGTAGTCGGCACCTTTGATACCAAGGCGCGCGAACTGTTCTATTTGCGTCAGAGTCTGGAGCGGCTGGGGCTACGCGTTGTGACGGTCGATCTTGCGACCAGCGGTCGAACCTCTCTTGCAAACGTACACCCTCGAGAAGTCGCGCGGCATCATCCCCAAGGCGAGTCAGCGGTCTTCAGCGGTGATCGTGGCGGTGCCGTTGCCGCGATGGCGTTGGCATTCGAACGATTTGTCGCTACCCGCCGCGATCTAGGCGGCATCATCTCCGCGGGCGGTTCGGGAGGTACATCGCTTGCCACGTCGGGCATGCGGGCGTTACCGGTGGGCCTGCCAAAGGTCATGGTATCAACGATGGCAAGCGGCGATACCCGTCCCTACGTTGGCCCAAGCGACATCTGCATGATGTACTCGGTTACCGACGTCCAGGGCATCAACCGTATCAGTGAACGTGTGCTCGCCAATGCTGCACACGCCCTCGCAGGAATGATTACGCACCCGCCCCTGGCCACCCAATCGCTGCGCCCGGCGTTGGGCCTGACCATGTTCGGTGTGACGACACCCTGTGTGCAAATGGTCACCAAGCTGATCGGCGACCGCTACGATTGCTTGGTGTTCCACGCCACGGGCGTCGGCGGGCAATCAATGGAGAAGCTCGCCGACTCGCAGTTGCTTGCGGGTGTGATCGATGTCTCCACCACCGAAATCGCGGATGAAATCGCGGGCGGCACACTATCAGCCGGACCAACTCGCCTTGATGTATTTGCCCGACATGCCATCCCCTGGGTTGGGTCGTGCGGCGCACTCGACATGGTCAATTTCGGCCCCTGGGACTCGGTCCCAGACCGATTCAAGGGCCGCAGACTCTATCGGCACAATCCGACCGTAACCCTGATGCGCACCACGCCTGACGAATGTCGTGCAATTGGTGAGTTTCTCGTTAAAAAAATCAATGCCATGCGTGGACCGGTACGGTTCCTGATTCCCGACGGAGGTGTCTCAGCAATTGATCGTCCAGGCCAGCCTTTCCACGACCCCGATGCCAATCGAGTGCTGTTCGAAACCATCGAACAAGGCTTTCGCAGTGGGCCGGATCGCCAGCTGACCCGCCTGCCGCATCACATCAACGATGAGTCATTTGCGCAGGCACTCGTCGATGCCTGGACCGAATTATCGCGGCCACCGGTAGCAAGACGCGCCTAGATAACGACCAAAGGAGAGCGAGCAGATGGCGAGAATACCCCGCGGGAAGATCCTGAAGCACCTTCGTGCCAAAGTCCGGCGCGGTGAGCCCATCATTGGGGGCGGTGCCGGAACAGGGTTGTCGGCCAAGTGCGAAGAAGCGGGCGGTATTGATCTGATTGTGATCTACAACTCTGGGCGCTACCGAATGGCCGGCCGCGGGTCGCTCGCTGGTCTACTCGCGTACGGGAATGCTAACGATATCGTCTGCGACATGGCGCGCGAGGTGCTGTCAGTGGTGAAGCGTACCCCGGTGCTCGCAGGTGTAAACGGCACCGATCCTTTCATGATTCCCGAGACCTTTCTGCGGCGGCTGATCGATCTGGGATTTTCAGGCGTTCAAAATTTCCCGACAGTGGGGCTGATTGATGGCACCTTCCGATCCAATCTCGAAGAGACCGGAATGGGTTATGGGCTCGAGGTCGACATGATTGCGCGTGCCGCTAAGCTTGATCTGCTGACCACGCCCTATGTGTTCGATGCTGAGCAGGCGCAGACGATGACCCGCGCAGGTGCCGACATTATCGTCTGCCACATGGGGCTGACCACAGGTGGTGCAATCGGTGCCCGCACTGCGTTCAAGCTCGCAGATTGTGTCGAACCTATCGAACGCTGGAGCGCTGCGGCAAGAAAGATTCGCAAGGATGTACTCGTCCTCTGCCACGGCGGCCCGATTGCCACACCACAGGATGCGACCTTCATTCTGGATCACTGTCCCGGATGCGATGGATTCTACGGCGCGAGTTCAATGGAGCGTCTGCCGACCGAGCTCGCTCTGACCCGTACCACGCAGGAATTCACGCATATTCGACGCAGTACATTGCCTTCTAAAACGTCCCAGACTGCAGCGGGTTCTGCACCGCGCCGCGGTAAACGTGATGCCCGTGCCTGAGGAGATTGACCATGAGCGGTGCTGAATTCGGTAGCTTTATCCTCGGACTGATCGTGGTGGCGATTATTGTCGCCATTGCGGTCTGGCTATTGCACTGGCTGTATCTTCGGAGCTCCAAAGAGCGGGCCTTTGTTCGGACGGGCTTGGGCGGACAAAAGGTCGTGCTTGATGGGGGCGCATTTGTGCTGCCGATCGTACACGACGTTATCCCGGTCAATATGAACACCCTGCGCCTCGAAGTCAGCCGGGGCCGCGACAAGGCACTGATCACCAAAGATCGGATGCGCGTAGATGTAATCGCCGAATTTTATGTTCGTGTGGCCGCCGCGACTGATGCAGTGGCCGCTGCCGCCCAGACCCTGGGTCTTCGCACCATGGAACCCGAGCAACTTAAGGAACTGGTCGAAGGTAAATTTGTCGATGCTCTGCGTACCGCCGCGGCCGACATGACGATGGAAGAACTACACGAAAAACGCGGCACCTATGTCCGCAGGGTTCGTGAGGCAGTCGCCGAGGATCTGACCAAAAACGGGCTTGAGCTCGAATCGGCTTCGCTCACGCAACTCGACCAGACAGGGATGGAATTTTTCAATCCTAGCAACGCGTTCGACGCTGAGGGCCTGACGCGCCTCACCGAGCAGATCGAACGCCGAAAAAAGCAGCGCAACGATATCGAGCAGGACACGCTAATCGCAATTCGTAATAAGAATCTGGAGGCTGAAAAGCTCTCACTCGATATCGATCTCGAAAGTGAGAGTGCGCGACTTGCCCAACAGCGCGAGGTCGAGATGGCACGCGCCCGCCAGCGCGCCGAAGTCAGCACTGCAACGGCACAGCGCGAACAGGACGCAGAATCAGCGCAAATTGCAGCGCGTCAGGCAATCGAGGCTGCGCGGATTCGAAGCGAGGAGAGAATTGAAAACGAACGTATCCGCAAAGAGCGTGAAATCCAGGCGGCTGAGATCGAGCGCCGTAAGGCACTTGAACTGGCGGAGCAGCAGCGCGCGATCGCGATTGCGCGCGAGAGCAAAGCCCAAAGTGAGGCACAGGCAGAAGCCGAAGAGGCACGCGCTACTGCCGTTGCAGCTGAGGAGCGAGTCTTTACCACCCGTGAAGTTGAGATGGCCGAGCGCAAGCGCGCAATAGAAATCATCGCCGCCCGGCAGGATGCTGAGCGTGAGGCCTTAAGGCTCACGCTGGCCGCGACGGCGGAGAAAGAGGCCAGCGCCGATCGCGGCGTGGCGATTCGCGCACAGGCTGAGGCAGATGCAGATGCCGAGAAGATTCGAGCGATCGCCCTTCGAGTACGGGCCGAGGCTGAAGCCGAGGCTACCCGCATGATGAACGAGGCCCAGAATGTACTCTCCCCTGAGGCGCGGGCGTCAGCTCTTCGGATTCGGCTGGTCGATAAAGCAGAGGCCATCATCCGGGAGTCGGTCAAGCCGATGGAAAAAATCGAAGGCATCAAAATTTTGCATGTTGAGGGTTTGGCCGGCAGCGGTGGATCCTCGCAAGGTGACGGGAGTGGCGTTGGATTCGCTGATGGTGTGGTGAATTCAGCGCTACGGTTCCGCGCGCAGGCGCCGATCGTCGATCAGTTGCTTCGCGAAATCGGGCTCGATGCGGGCGATATTCAGAAACTTACTGCTGGCGCAGCGGGAGCGGCTGGGGTATCGGCGGCGGCGCCGAACACTCCGCAACTTGACCGATAAATCCATGATCGTGGAGCCAGTACGGTGATTCGTGTTTATGTATCAAGCGTGATCGCGGCCAGCGCCGACAGCGTGTGGGCGCGAATAAGGGATTTCAATGGTCTGCCGCAATGGCACCCCTTGATAGCCGACAGCCGGATCGAAAACCAGCAACCTGCTGACCGGGTGGGTTGTGTTCGTGCGTTTCATACCCGCGACGGCGGACGTATACGCGAAAAGCTGCTCGCGCTATCAGACTATGACTTCACCTGCACCTATGAAATTCTGGAAAGCCCAATGGGGGTGGCCAACTATGTTGCGACGCTCAAGCTCACACCAGTCACCGACGGCGATGCCTGCTTTGCAGAGTGGAGCGCAGAGTTTGATTGCGAGGAAGGGCGCGAACGCGAGCTGTCCGACCTGATCGGGCAAGGCGTGTTCCAAAGCGGATTTGAAGCGCTCAAGCGCTACTTCGCACGCCGTTGACCCACCCAAGCTTGAACGTGCTGCAAAAAGTCATCCGTTCTGCAGTCATCGATGCCCCGATCGACAGGGTCTGGGCCGTACTGCGCGACTTCAACAGTCATGATGACTGGCACAGTGTCGTTCAAAAGAGCAGGATTGAAGCTGGTCGAGACTCGGCCGAGGTTGGCTGCGTCCGCGCCTTCACCCTTCAGGATGGCAGCTTCATCCGCGAACAACTGCTCGCATTAGATGACAACAACTACCGCTTCACCTACTGCATAGTCGAGGCTACGGTACCCCTGGAACGGTACGTCTCAACCGTCACGCTCAAGCCCGTCACTGACGGTAACCGGACGTTTTGGCATTGGGAATCGAACTTCGGCACGCCACCAGGGCGAGAACGCGAGCTTGCTAACCTCGTCGCGACTGGCGTCTATGAGGCTGGCTTTGCCAGCCTGCGCCGACACCTCGAACAGGGTGCCGATCGCCGGATCAAGGGTCACTCTCCGATGCCTATGGCCTTGCCACTGCCCTCGCAACGCATAGAGATTGAAGCCTATGGTGGTCACGATGTGATGCGAGTCCGAAGCGCCGAGGTACCCGCCCCTGGGCCTGGTCAGGTTCGTATCCGACAGAGATTTATCGGCGTCAACTATTTTGATATTTACCTGCGTCGCGGTTCGATCCCGGATCTGTTGCCACTGCCCGGCACTCCAGGCATGGAGGCGGCTGGGTCAGTTATCGATATCGGCGAGGGCGTTTCGGGGCTTATGCCTTCAGACCGCGTCGCCTATATGGGCCCCTTGCCCGGAGCCTACGCCAGCACACGTTGCGTGTCCCAGGATTGGGTTATACGGCTACCCGCCCATATTGAGGACCAGGTGGCTGCGGCGCTGTTACTGAAAGGGATCACTGCCGATTATCTGCTACATGATCTGGCCCATATTCGCCCCGGCCAGCGTTGGTTGGTACATGCTGCTGCCGGCGGTGTCGGACTGATCCTCGGCAGTTGGGCGAGCCGTCTCGGCGCTCGCGTTATCGGAACCGTGTCTAGCCCCGAAAAGGCTCGACTCGCACGTGACCACGGTTGCGACCATGTCATCGTGACAGGCGAATACCGGTTCGCTGATGAGGCAAAGTCGGTATGGAGCGGTGGCGCAGACGTCATCGTTGACGGCCTGGGCGATGCAGCTTTCGAGGAGAACTTTGCCGCGCTGGCACCGTGTGGCCACTGGATCAGTTTAGGACAGGCCAGCGGCGCACCGAGAGCAGTTTCGTCAGAGCTTCTGGTTAGCAAGTCGGCGAGTTTTTCCAGGCCTGTTGCCTTTGCTTATGTCGCGACCCGCCAAAAGCTTGCCGAGCGGGCTGATCGGCTTTGGGCGGCGGTTGCCGACGGGTCGGTAAAGATGCCGCCCATCGAGCCTCATTCGCTGGCCGCGGCTTCGCGGGCGCACGAGCGGTTGGAGTCGCGCCAGACCACTGGCGCCTTAGTATTGACGGTATGAGGACTCAACCATGATAGAGGGCATGAATCACTTCACCATCACTGCCGAAGATCGCGAACGCACTCTCGACTATTACTGTGGCCTCCTAGGTCTTCGCGAGGGCTTCCGCCCCGATCTCGGCTTTCCTGGGGCCTGGCTCTATGCCGAGGGATCCGAACAGGCCATCCTCCACATTTATTGGGATCGGCCGATGCCGGAGCCTCGCACCGGGGTAATCGATCATCTGGCTTTCAGCGCACGCGGACTTCATGCGGTCAAAGCTCGGTTTGACGCCCGCAGCATGAGCTATGACTTAAGGCGACAGGCTGGTAGCGGAACCTGGCAACTCTTTAGCTTCGATCCTAACGGCGCACGAGTCGAACTTGACTTTGACGCTAGCGAGGCAGTTGAGGGTTGATCCGTGTGCGAGCGCACACCGGCCTGCCGTTCGAAATCTACTCTTTAGGACCGCATTCATGTCACCCGCCAACTCGCACAGCCTTCTGCACCACATGACATCGTGCATCGCGTCCGCGCTAGTCGGTCGTATTGCGGCCATCGCTCTATCATTGGCCTTGGCGCTGTCGCTTTCTGACGGCGTTATGGCGCAGAGTTTCCCCGAGCGCCCCATCAAGATCGTCGTACCGTGGCCCGCGGGCGGTATCACCGATTCAGCAGGCCGCATCATGGCGCAACGTCTCACCGAGCGGTTCGGTACCGCGGTCGTCGTCGAGAACCGAGCCGGTGCGGCAGGAACAATCGGCGCGGAAGCGGTTGCCCGCGCTCAGCCTGACGGCTACACCCTGCTGCTCGCCAGCGCCGAAACCCACGCGATCGCGCCCAGTCTTCGCGCTCGTCTTCCCTGTGATCCGAGCAAAGACTTCGCTGCCATTACACCGTTCGCCATCAATCCGTTTGCCCTGGTTTCGCGCCCCGACTTTCCGGCAAACGACCTGCGTGAACTGATCGCCACCATCAAGGCGCAGTCGGGAAAATTCACTTACTCCTCTGCCGGTCTGGGCAGCACTTCGCAGATTGCGATGGAAACGCTTAAAGGCCTGGCCGGGATCGATGTTCTTCATGTCCCGTTTCAGGGCCAGGCGCCCGCGATGACATCGCTGATGGGAGGTCAGACTGACCTTCAGATGCTGCCCGCAGGCAGCGCTCAGACCATGAGCGCATCGGGCAAGATCAAAGTCTTCGCTGTGACAACCCATGCGCGGTTCTTCAATCTGCCAGAAGTGCCGGCAATGAAGGAACTGGGCTACGAGGCAATGAATTTCGCAAACTTCTTCGGACTGGTGGCGCCGGCTGCTGTACCTGCGGGAGTGCTACAACGACTGACGCAGGAAGTAGCCGCTGTAGCGCAGGCTCCCGACACCCGTGCGGCGCTACGAAAACTCGGTGTGGACAGCTACCCCGCCATGACCGCCAGCGACTTCCAGCGGTTTCTTGAAGAGGAGCGGCAACGCTGGGGTACCGTCATACGCGGCCTGGGCCTCAAACCCGAATAAACTCAGGCGATCGGGCGGACCTTCCGATAGGCCGACGGCGGTCTGTAAAGCGGGTCGCTAAGCAGGCGACCACAGCCTAATATAGGCGTGGCAATGCCGGCGGTCCCCAGCGCATTCCACAGCATGGCCGCCGCACTCGATAGCACGGGTTTGCCAAGATCGGCTTCGCCTGCACCGAGTACAGAAAGTGTTGGCAGACCGACGCCGCTCACAAACACCGCATCAGCGTTGTCTCGGTTAACGTCCCGAATCAGGCCATAGACCCGACGCGGTGGTTCATTGAATATGCACTGAACGTCGGGCAGGCATTGCGCGTTGACCACCTCAAAGCCGTACTGCTCCAGAACTTCTCTGCTCCGCAGTGTGAGCGCCATATCGTAGGGCGTACCGATTGCAATCCGGCGAACATTCAGCTGCTTCAGCGCCGCTGCCGCACTGCCAAGCGCGCTAACGAACGGAATGCCGGTGCGATCTTCCATCCGCTGACAGAGCGCTCGATCGCCATCCATCCCCAGGGTGTAGCTGGTGGCGGTGTGGGCCAGCACGATTACGTTGGGCTCAACGCTTGCCAGCATGTCAACGGTCTGGTCCAGGTTCGCCAGCTGACTGGCTGCGCGCTGCTGAAGGTTTTGCAGCGTTCCGACTGCGCCCCTTGCGGTCATCCGGTTGAAGTGAACTGAAACGCCATCAGGAGCCGCGCTAAACATCTCACGCTCAACCGTCGGTGTGCCGGGGGGAATCAGAAATCCAAGCCGTGCTCGCCAGTCGGTCATGCAGATCTCCAGATCAGAATCACGAGGGTCGGATCGCTAGGGGTTGCCGATTTTCGTAGCGCTGCAGATAGAGATTCAACCTGCCAAGTTTGCTGCGGCCCGAATCGTGGCCTGAGCGATCTCTTCACTGGGTTCAAGGCCGCTGCCAGGCGCTAATTCGCCAGGTACGATCAGGATATGGTCGATGACTCCTGGATACTGGAATGCACCGCGGTGCGCGAAGCGCTCGCTCACGGACAACCGACGAGACAGACCGACGCTCATTCCGGCGGTGGGGATACGAAGCATGGTCGGCGACAGGTCAATGTCATCCACGCAGGGCTTGTCGTTCAACCATGCGCTCGCCTGCCCTTTGCGGCCACCCGTTGCCAGGTAATCAAAGCGGTAGTGCTGGCGACCTTCGGACAGGGAAACGGGGGGCAGCGAGATGGGCTGATGCCACCATTGATAAACGCAGTGAAGCGAACCTGCCTCGACAAACAGCGCCAATCCACAGAAGCGATCGCCGAGCGCGAAGATCACACCCTCCTGCCCGTTCGACCAGCTAAAAAAAGCCTCGAGCTTGTAGCTGCGGTCGCAAACAAGCGGCGACACGACGAGCGAAGGAACCGACGGGCCCGACGGATAGAACCGTCGGGGCATCAGCATGCGTGACACTTCGTAAGGCGGCACATGATGGTTACGTCGCTCATCACGTGTATCGATCGGGTAGACATGGTTCTCACCCGCCTCAGCCTCGAATTGATCAATCATCAGGCGTAAACGCGCCGGCTCCCTGGAGGCAAGATCAGTGATTTCAGCGGGATCCTCGGCAATATTGAAAAGCATCCAGTTATCGAGATCGATCGCTTTGTCAGGCGTCTGCAGTGACACGATCTTCCACGAACCCGATATATAGGCACGACTACCTTGCAACTCATAGTGCTGGCGATCCCGGATCGGGGCAGCCGTGGCGTCGTTCGCGATGCTCGCGAAACTCCTGCCATCAAAGGGTTGGGTTCGGTGACCGTTGAACTCGTCGGGCAGTCGTCCGCCCGTGTACTCAGCGACGGTGGGCAGTAGATCAGTCACGTGCACCCACTGGTTTCGGATTGATCCCGGATCAGTGATTTGTTGAGGCCAGTGCATTACGAGCGGTACACGAATCCCGCCTGCCATCGGGGTCCGTTTGAAATAGCGGTAGGGCGTATTGCTGAGCTGGGTCCATCCGGTCGGGTAGCAGATGTACGTATCGGCGTCCCCGACTCTGTTTTCCCTGAGCAGCTTTGAATTGAGCGCCATGTTTTCGGTCGCACCCATCCTGCGCCCGATCAGATTCATGACACCTGAAGGCCCTGCAACAGCGTTGGCACCGTTATCAGACGTAAGCAATACGAGCGTGTTGTCGAAAAGCCCGACGCGTCGCAAACAATTCATCAGCCGGCCCACATTCTGATCCGCGTTATCGAGCAGCGCGGCATAGACCTCCATGTACCGGGCAAAGAGCTCGCGCTCATCGCTATTGAGCGAGGCCCAGTCCGGCACGCCTGGGTTACGTGGCGCAAAGCCAGCGTTTGGTTCGATGAGACCGGCTGCACGCTGACGCTCATAGCGGCGGCGGCGCAAAACATCCCAGCCCTCATTGAAGCGGCCGCGATAGCGTTGAAGATCCTCGGCCTTTGCGTGCAGTGGACCGTGCGGGGTCTGAAACGCCAGATACAGAAAGAAGGGCTTATCGGGCGAGCTGGTGGCGTGCTGCGTAATCCATTCCAAAGCGCGCTGGGTGTAGTCGTCTGGAGCGAAGTAGCCATCGGGGTAGCACGCCACATTCGCCAGGTGATTGCCTTCCATCATGTTGTCTGGTTGGAAATAACTGGTTTCCGCTCCCATGAATCCATAGAACTGATCAAATCCGCGCTGAATCGGCCAGGATCGGGTATCGCCCCCTGGCACGTTGTTGCGGTCGTAGGTGTTGTGCCACTTGCCCGCAGCCAGGGTGGAATACCCCGCAGCGCGCAGCAGCTCTGCCATGGTCGGGGCGGCCAGCGAGATCTCGCCACCGTAGCCGGGATACCCCGGATTGCTCTGTGACAGCCAACCACACCCGACACTGTGCGGATTACGCCCCGTGAGCAGGGCTGCACGCGCAGGCGTACACATCGGGACAGTGGTGTAGCCGGTAAAGCGCAGCCCGCCAGTTGCCAGCGAATCAATGTTCGGTGTGTCGATATCACCACCGAAGCAGCCCAGATCGGAGAATCCCATATCGTCCATCAGGATGACGATCACATTCGGGCTACCGCTGCGCGCCCGAACCGGCGCAGGCCAATGCGGCTTGGACTGCGCAAGTGTTCTACCGAGGACTGCACCTGAGCTGGTTTCTAATTGATCACTCGAGAGAGAGGTCATTGCGTACTCTTACGAAAGCAGCTGGGGCTGGCTCATTCGGGCTTGATTTGAGCCCGCTTCACGACGTCGGTCCACTTGATCAGATCGGCCTGAAGATAGTCGGAAAACTGTGCGAGCGTAGCCACCGACGCAGTGCTCATCCCGCTGGCGCGTAATGCGGCTCGCACGCCCTCGTTCAGCAGTGCGCGGTCGACTTCGCTGCGCAGGCGGCTCAGGATGGCGGGTGGTGTCGCGCGTGGCGCGAGAATGCCCAGCCACTGGTCGGCGTCGAAGTCTTTGACGCCGGACTCGGCCATAGTGGGAAGGTCTGGAAGCGCCGGGAAGCGCTCGGCCCCCGTCACCGCGAGCGCACGCACAGCGCCAGCGCGAATCTGGGGCAGCGCAACCGCTGTATTGGCGAACAGGATATCAACATGCCCAGCCACCAGGTCGACGATAGCCTGCGGCGCGCCTTTGTAGGGAACGTGCGCAATGTCCAGACCCATCGTGAACTTGTAGAGTTCTGTCGCCAGGTGAGCGGGTGAGCCTATCCCCGCCGAGGCGTAGGACAGCTTCCCTGGACGCGCTCGGGCAAGCGCGGTGAGATCCTGTACCGATTGAGCGGCAAGTCGGACGTTGACCACTACGACAGCGGGTGCGTAAGCGACCCCGGCCACTCCAACAAAATCATTGGTGACGTCGAACGGAAGCTTCTGTCCCAGGGCAGCATTCATGTTGAGCGCCGAGGTGGTGAAAGCAAGCGTGTATCCGTCGGGGGCGGCCTTGGCCACCAGATCTGCCCCGATCACTCCCCCAGCGCCCGCCTTGTTGTCGATGACCAGAGGCTGCCCCATGCTCGCCTGCAGTTCCTTCGCAACCGTACGGGCCGCGATATCTACCAGTCCGCCAGCTGGCCAGGGCACGACCATGCGAATCGGCTTGGCGGGAAAATCCTGCGCAGTCGCTGAAAACGCGACCAAACTTGCAGTCAATGCGATGACAGAGAGACGAACTGCGGCGATGCTCATGGCGGCGCGTCCTGTAAATGACAGTAGCGCCGTTTCTACACCCAATAGATCGCTAAGTCGACCACACGTGTCGCCGAGGCTGCCGCCGCGACAATACGATCCGGATCGCGTCGAAGGGTTAAGGGCGGTTGCTCCAGCCGTTGCGCTCCGCCTCGGCTATCAGCCGCGCAGCGTCGGGCGCAAGGAGGTGCCGCTTCGCGATCAGATCGCCTGCAGCCTTTTGGATGGCAGCAACGTAGCTCTCACGACTCGGATAGCGCTCTTCGATGGATGGGCGAGGATCGCCTGCCGCGATACGTTCTGCTCGCGTTGCCGCAAAGGGAATGAAGCTACCTTGCAGTGTGCAGAATCCGCTCTTGAACAGCGACTCGTGAAAATTATTCCAGCCGGTGTAAGTGCCGATGGGTACTCGCACAAAGAGGCTGCTGATTCCGCCTAGATCGTTGCCATCGGAATCGACCTGTGCAACCAGCACGCCGTAGCGCGCTGCGGAAAGCCTTGGCGGATCGATCGATACGATTCCGCGGGTATTGGCGGTGTCAAAGCCGGGGCCGTAGTCTTGGACGAATAGTGGGTTGTGCGTTGCGAGCATACGGACAGCAGGGCGCTGAACACCGCCGTACTGATTGGCAGGAATTAACGGAAACCGGACCCGCTCGGGCGGTACCAGGGTTCCCGCCGCAATCGTTGGTCGCTCGCTTGGGGGCGGCTCCTGTCCAGTGCGGATCCAGTCGACGAGCGCGATAAACAGCGCGCGC
>JBJTAS010000044.1:0-20411 GCA_046090895.1 Oxalobacteraceae bacterium
TTGACAAATGCAGAATAGGGGGATTGAGCAGGCAAACAAACAGGCATGAAATATATGCCATACGTCATGCATAAAAAGCATGAGGCTGGTTTTTCGGGCATCGATGTACCCATGGCCAGCAGGAAGAGATTCTTAGGGGAAAGTCTTCGAGAGATTTATAATGCCGGATTGACCATCGTCGCTCCATCAAGTCCATGCAATACCTTTCCACGCGGGGTGACCCCGCCAGGCGTCAATTTTCAGAAATCTTGCTCGGTGGTCTGGCACCGGATGGTGGTCTCTATTTGCCGCTTGCTTATCCCAAGATCACTGCGGCCGAGCTCGATGGTTGGCGACAGCTCAATTACGCTGGGCTGGCCTTCGAGGTACTTCGCAGGTTTGCAACCGACATCCCCGAATCTGACATCAAAGCACTGGTGACGCGGACCTACACGCCGACGGTGTATTGCAATCACCGCGTCGGTGAAGACCCTGCCGAGATCACCCCGTTGCGCTTGCTGGAAGACGTAGGAGATACCGGAGTTCAGCTTCTGGCCTTGTCCAATGGGCCGACCCTGGCCTTTAAGGATATGGCCATGCAACTTCTTGGTAATTTGTTCGAGTACGCGCTCAACAGGGAAGGTGCCGAGTTAAATATTCTGGGCGCCACCTCGGGCGATACGGGCAGCGCCGCTGAGTATGCGATGCGCGGTAAGCGTGGCGTAAGGGTATTCATGCTTTCGCCACATCAGAAAATGAGTGCTTTCCAGACCGCGCAAATGTTCAGCCTGCAGGACCCTAATGTCTTCAATATCGCTATCCAAGGTGTATTTGACGACTGTCAGGACATGGTGAAGGCAGTCTCCAATGATCTGGAGTTCAAGGCGCGTCAGAAAATAGGCACAGTCAATTCGATCAACTGGGCGCGGGTGGTTGCGCAAGTCGTCTATTACTTCAAAGGCTATCTTGCGGCGACCTCGTCTAGCGCGCAAAAAGTCTCCTATACCGTCCCCTCTGGTAACTTCGGCAATATTTGCGCTGGCCACATTGCCCGCATGATGGGTCTGCCGATCAGCAAACTGGTCGTCGCTACTAACGAAAACGATGTACTGCATGAATTTTTTCAGACAGGTATCTACCGCGTTCGGCAATCCGCAGAGACATTCCACACCAGTAGTCCGAGCATGGATATCAGCAAAGCATCCAACTTTGAACGATTTGTCTACGATTTGTTACACGGCGATACCGCACGGGTACGAAATCTCTTTCGCAAAGTCGAGACACATGGTGGTTTTGACCTCAGTGGTAAACCGGGCAGCGACGGTGATGAATTCAGCCACGTGGCAGACTTTGGATTCGTCTCGGGAAAATCTACGCACGAAGACCGCCTGCGCACGATCCGCGATATGCACGCGCGCCACGGACTCATGGTCGATACGCATACTGCCGACGGTATTAAGGTCGCTCGGGAGCATCTTGAATCCGGTATTCCCATGATCGTGCTTGAAACCGCGTTGCCGACCAAATTTAACGAAACCATTCGCGAGGCACTTGGGCAGGACGCAGAGCGTCCGCGCGGCTTCGAGAACATCGAATCCCTGCCGCAGCGCTTCGATGTGATGGCGCCAGATGTGGCGGAAATCAAGCGTTATATCGCCCAGCGCACGGGGCTGTAACGGACGCTACAATCACGGCCAAGATCCGATCTAACGATTTTTATGAACAGTCCCAGACCGCCCATGCTGAGTGCCGAGGAGGCGCTCAGGCACTTGCTGGATGCCTGCCACCCCGTCACCGATACCGAGATAGTTGCCACGCTTGATGCGACCGGCCGGGTGCTGGCTGCCGATCAGCACTCCGAGCTAGATGTGCCACCGATGGACAATACCCAGATGGATGGTTATGCCGTGCGGGCCGCCGATTGCGAGAGTGGTCGCGCCGTGCTGCCGTTATCGCAGCGGATTCCTGCTGGCCATGTGGGCGAGCCTCTCAAGCCGGGTACCGTGGCGAGGATTTTTACGGGTGCCATGATTCCCGCAGGCGCCGATGCGGTCGTCATGCAAGAGCAGTGCAGCTTCGATCAGGAGACCAACGGCGTCACTGTGAATCATTCGCCCAGACCTGGCGAATGGGTGCGCCGGGCTGGCGAGGATATTCGCTCGGGCAGCGTGATTCTGCAGGCGGGCACGCGGCTGAGAGCCCAGGAGCTCGGGCTGGCGGCGTCGGTCGGACTCGCTCGTTTGCCCGTCGTTCGGCGCCTGCGCGTGGCAGTTTTCTTTACAGGCGACGAGCTGACCATGCCGGGCGAGACATTACGTCCTGGCGCGATTTATAACTCGAACCGTTTCATGTTGCGCGGCCTGCTCCAGCATCTCGGCTGCGACATTACCGATTTGGGCAACGTTCCGGATTCCCTCGAGGCGACACGCGCGGCATTGCGTTCCGCCGGTCATGGTCACGACCTGATCCTGACCTCGGGCGGGGTGTCGGTCGGCGAGGAGGATCACGTCAAGCCAGCGGTCGAAGCAGAAGGTCGGCTCAACTTGTGGCAGATTGCGATCAAGCCCGGCAAACCGCTAGCTTTTGGTGAGGTAGGCAAAGCAGGAGAACACACTGCTTTCTTCATCGGCCTGCCGGGTAATCCCGTTTCCAGCTTCGTCACGTTTCTGATCTTCGTGCGTCCATTCATTTTGGCGCTGCAGGGTGCCCGTCATCCGGCGCCGCGCGCGTATGCGATGCGAGCAGACTTCAACTGGCCCAAGCCTGACCGGCGCAATGAATTTCTCCGAGTGCGCATCAACGAGCGTGGTGGTCTGGATTTGTTCCCCAACCAGGGTTCGGGGGTACTGACCTCCACCGTATGGGGCGACGGTCTGATCGACAATCCCCCCGGTCAAACCATCAACGCCGGTGATATCGTAAACTTTGTGCCGTTCACCGACTTGCTCTACTGATCATGCAAATACAGCTCCGATTCTTTGCCAGTGTGAGAGAAGCCCTCGGGACAGCCCAAGAGTCACTGGAGCTGCCCGCCAACGTCACGACTGCGGGGCAGGTACGTGATTACCTGCGCTCTCGCGGCGGTGCATGGTCCGAGACGCTCGCAGAGGGCCGCTCCCTGCGTATCGCCTGCAACCAGCAGATGGCCGAGCCGTCTACACCCGTCACCGAAGGCTGTGAGCTGGCTTTCTTCCCGCCAGTGACCGGCGGCTGAGGAGCATTCATGGCCGTGCGTGTTCAGACACAGGATTTCGATCTCACCATGGAGATTTCTGCGCTGCGCGCCAACACGCCCAAGGTGGGTGCTGTGGTCAGTTTCATAGGTACCGTGCGCGATCTGAACGAGGGCGAGCATGTCGCTGAAATGGAACTCGAGCATTACCCCGGCATGACCGAGAAGGCACTTGAGACTATCGTCGTGCAGGCCAAGTCACGCTGGGATATTTTCGATGCACTCGTCATTCATCGCGTGGGCCCGCTCAAGCCGTTGGAGCAGATCGTGCTCGTGGCGGTGACGTCGGCCCATCGGGGTGAAGCCTTTGATGCCTGCGAATTCATCATCGACTACCTCAAGACCGAGGCGCCCTTCTGGAAGAAAGAGCAGACCCCAACCGGCGCCCGCTGGGTGGATGCGCGTGTGTCGGACGATGAGGCCATCGCAAAATGGGCTCAGCGCTGAGCTTTGCTGCCGTCGCGATTGGCGCATCGCTGGGTGCCTGGCTGCGCTGGTGCTTGTCGCTGTGGCTTAATGCCCGGGTCGAGAATCTGCCCCTAGGCACACTGCTGGCCAATATCGCCGGCGGCTTCATGATCGGTATTGCGGTTGGTGTTTTTGAGAATTTTCCCGAACTGCCGCCCGAGTGGCGCTTGCTAGTGATCACCGGCTTTCTCGGCGGTCTGACGACCTTTTCCACCTTCTCTGCTGAGTCCGTGATACTTCTGCAGCGCGGCGCCTATGGCTGGGTACTTTTGCATACCGGCTTGCATCTGCTGGGCTCGATCGCAGCCTGCATTGCCGGCCTGGCTGTTTGGCGTCAGGTGTATCCGTAATCCTGCCCGTCACCGGTCAGCGATTCCCCGCAAGGCTTGAATTTCGGGTTTGGGGCCCAATAATGACTGCAGAACCCATATTCTGGAGCCATTTTCATGCGTCTCGACAAACTTACCACCAAGCTTCAACAAGCCCTGGCCGATGCGCAAAGCCTTGCTGTGGGCAACGACAACCCCTATATCGATCCCGTTCATCTGCTGACAGCACTGCTTCACCAGGATGATGGCGCACCCCGCTCGCTGCTGCAGCGTGCCGGTGTGAATGTGGGCGGTCTGGGAACGGCGCTCAAAGCGGCAGCAGAGCGTCTGCCCAAGGTCAGCGGCACGGGCGGCGAAGTGCAGGTCGGACGTGAGCTGGCAGCGCTCCTGAACTTGGCCGACAAAGAAGCACAGAAGCATGGTGACCAGTTCATTGCCAGTGAGATGGCGCTGCTGGCCCTGGCCGATGACAAATCCGATGCGGGCCGACTCGCGCGTGAGAGCGGCCTGACCCGAAAGTCGCTCGAGGCTGCAATACAGGCTTTGCGCGGTGGCGCGCAGGTCGATTCGCAAGAGGCGGAGGGGCAGCGCGAATCGCTGAAAAAATACACGCTCGATCTCACCGAGCGCGCTCGTCAGGGCAAGCTGGATCCCGTCATTGGCCGCGATGATGAAATTCGCCGTGCGATTCAGGTGCTCCAGCGTCGCAGCAAGAACAATCCGGTACTGATCGGCGAGCCTGGTGTGGGCAAGACCGCTATCGTCGAAGGCTTGGCGCAGCGCATTGTCAATGGCGAGGTTCCCGATAGTCTGAAGAACAAGCGCGTACTCTCGCTCGACATGGCGGCGCTGCTGGCCGGTGCAAAGTATCGTGGTGAGTTCGAAGAGCGTCTCAAGAGTGTGCTCAAAGAGCTAGGGCAGGACGAAGGGCAGACTATTCTCTTCATTGACGAAATCCACACCATGGTCGGGGCTGGCAAGGCTGAAGGCGCGATGGATGCGGGCAATATGCTCAAGCCGGCACTCGCGCGTGGCGAGCTCCACTGCGTGGGTGCCACGACACTGGATGAATACCGCAAATACATCGAAAAAGATGCCGCGCTAGAGCGGCGCTTCCAGAAAATTCTGGTGGATGAGCCCAGCGTCGAGGCCACCATCGCCATCCTGCGTGGGCTGCAAGAAAAATACGAAGTTCACCATGGTGTTGATATCACTGACCCGGCGATCGTGGCGGCCGCCGAGCTCTCGCATCGCTACATCACTGACCGCTTCCTGCCCGACAAGGCGATCGATCTGATTGATGAGGCCGCCTCCAAGATCAAGATCGAGATTGACTCCAAACCCGAGGTAATGGACAAGCTGGATCGACGCCTGATTCAGTTAAAAATCGAGCGTGAGGCCGTCAAGAAGGAAAAAGACGAAGCCTCGCAGAAGCGTCTCGGCTTGCTGGAAGACGAAATCAAGAAGCTCGAGCGTGAATATGCCGACCTTGAAGAAGTCTGGAAATCAGAGAAATCCGCAGTGCACGGCAGCCAGTCGATCAAGGAAGAAATCGAGCGTGTTCGCCTGCAAATGGAAGAAGCGCGCCGCAAAGGCGACTGGCAGAAAATGTCCGAGCTACAGTACGGCCGCATGCCCGAATTGGAAGCCCAGCTCAAGCACGCCGACAAGGGCGAGGGCGCGGGCGAGAACGACAAACCCAAACTGTTGCGCACGCAGGTGGGTGCGGAAGAAATCGCCGAAGTCGTCTCACGTGCCACCGGCATCCCGGTGTCGAAGATGATGCAGGGCGAGCGCGACAAATTGCTACATATGGAAGATGAGATACACAAGCGCGTCGTTGGTCAGGACGAGGCAATCAAAGCGGTGTCAGACGCGATCCGGCGCTCGCGAGCGGGGTTGTCGGATCCCCACCGACCGTATGGCTCCTTCATGTTCCTCGGCCCCACCGGCGTGGGCAAGACCGAGCTGACCAAGGCCCTTGCGGCTTTCCTGTTTGATACCCAGGAGGCGCTGATCCGTATCGACATGAGCGAATTCATGGAGAAGCATTCCGTCGCTCGCCTCATCGGCGCCCCGCCGGGCTATGTTGGCTATGAAGAGGGCGGGTATCTGACCGAGGCAGTGCGTCGCAAACCCTACAGCGTTATTCTGCTCGACGAGATCGAAAAAGCGCATCCTGATGTGTTTAATGTCCTGCTCCAGGTGTTGGACGATGGCCGGATGACGGATGGTCAGGGACGCACGGTCGACTTCAAGAACACGGTCATCGTGATGACTTCCAACCTTGGCTCCCACAAGATCCAGTCCATGGAGGAGAGCGATCCCGCGCTGGTGAAGCTGGCCGTGATGGCCGAGGTGCGCGGGCATTTCCGCCCCGAGTTTATCAACCGGATTGATGAACTGGTCGTCTTCCACGGTCTGGATCAGAAGCACATCAGTTCGATCGCCCGCATACAGCTCGACACCCTGCAAAAGCGCCTGGCCAAGATGGATATCGGCCTCGAGGTGTCTGACGCTGCTTTGCGCAAGCTCGCAGACGCGGGCTTTGATCCGGTGTACGGCGCGAGGCCACTCAAGCGCGCGATACAGCAAGAGCTCGAGAATCCGCTGTCCAAAGCTATCCTCAAGGGCAGCTTTGGCGCGAAGGACATCATTCAAGTGGATGTAGCGGGTTCCGAGCTGGGATTCAAGAAAGCCGCCCCGGATGAAGATGGCGTTCTGGTCTCGCGCGAGCCCCTCTAGCCACGGCAGGGAATGCGTGGTTTCCTTCCAAATCGTGACAATCTTTTTTCATATTATGAAAAGAAATGGATGCATGGCAGCAGAATAGCCTTTCACAGAGAGAAATTCCTTACCACATCGCAAAATACAAAATATAACATATTGATTTATATTAAAAATATTTATCTTATGTGTCTTATATAAGACCTTGTTGCCTCGCAAAAAACAGCCTAAGATTCTCCTATCGGTTTTTGTTCAATTCCCCGTCGGCAAACTCTCCAGGAGAAACTCACCATGGCAACTCGCGAACAGCAAATTCAGGCACTGGCCAAAGATTGGGCGGAAAATCCGCGCTGGAAAGGCGTCAAGCGCAACTACAGCGCCGAAGATGTCGTCAACCTGCGTGGCTCGGTGCAGATCGAGCACACACTGGCCAAGCGTGGCTCAGAAAAACTGTGGCAGCTGCTCAACACTGAGCCCTTCGTTAACGCCCTCGGCGCGCTGACCGGCAATCAGGCGATGCAGCAAGTCAAAGCCGGCCTCAAAGCGATTTATCTCTCTGGCTGGCAGGTCGCCGGTGATGCCAACCTTGCCGGTGAGATGTACCCCGATCAGTCGCTCTACCCGGCCAACTCGGTGCCGATGGTCGTCAAGCGCATCAACAACACCTTCCAGCGTGCAGATCAGATTCAGTGGTCCGAGGGTAAGAACGACATCGATTTCTTCGCACCGATCGTGGCTGACGCTGAGGCTGGCTTTGGCGGCGTGCTGAACGCATTTGAGCTGATGAAGGCCATGATCGAGGCGGGCGCTTCCGGTGTCCACTTTGAAGATCAGCTGGCGTCAGTGAAAAAGTGTGGCCACATGGGTGGCAAGGTGCTGGTGCCCACGCGCGAAGCGGTCGAGAAGCTCAACGCAGCGCGTCTGGCCGCCGACGTTTCGGGCACCCCGACCATTCTGGTTGCGCGCACCGACGCTGAAGCTGCCGACCTGCTGACTTCGGATGTCGATGAGCTGGACAGGCCTTTCTGCACTGGCGAGCGCACGGTCGAAGGTTTCTTCAAGACCCGTCCCGGTGCCGATCAGGCGATCGCTCGCGGTCTTGCCTATGCACCGTATGCCGATCTGGTCTGGTGCGAGACCGGCAAGCCCGACCTTGCCTTCGCAAAGAAATTTGCCGAAGCCATCCATGCTAAGTTTCCCGGCAAGATGCTGTCGTATAACTGCTCGCCGTCCTTCAACTGGAAAAAAAATCTCGACGATGCCACCATTGCCAAATTCCAGAAAGAGCTGGGCGCCATGGGGTACAAGTTCCAGTTCATTACACTGGCAGGCTTCCATGCACTGAATTACTCCATGTTCAACCTCGCCTATGGCTACGCGCGCAACCAGATGACGGCTTTCGTCGAGCTGCAGGAATCCGAATTCGCCGCCGCAGAGAAAGGCTTCACTGCAGTCAAGCACCAGCGCGAAGTTGGCACCGGCTACTTCGACGCAGTGACGCAGGCGATCCAGCAAGGTCAGTCCTCGACGACGGCGCTGCACGGTTCTACCGAAGACGAACAGTTCTTCGACAAGAAGGTGGCCTAAGAGAGGCGTCGACGAAGCATTGGCATCCGCTTAGCGGGTCATGGCAGGGTAGACAACCACTGCCCGCCGCAGGAAGGCCGCGCCCCACCAGGGCGCGGTTTTTTTTATTGCGTGCTCACGAACGATCAATAGCGCCGGGCTTGATAGAATCGGGCTCTAACCCGCCTTGTAGCGCTCCTTCTGCCCGACCTTATGTTCAGTTATCGCCATGGCTTTCACGCCGGGAATCACGCCGATGTGCTCAAGCACCTGGTATTGGTGCAGCTGCTCGCCTATCTGAACCAGAAAGACGCGGCCTACATGGTGATTGATACCCATGCCGGCGCGGGCACCTATCAGCTCGACAGCGACTACGCCAGCAAGAGCGGTGAATCCGAGACGGGTATCGCCCGCTTGTGGGGGCAAGACGATGCGCCCGATATTGTCGCGGACTATCTGCAGCTCATCCAGGCCATGAACCCCTCGGGGCGCCTGCGTCATTATCCCGGCTCGCCTTTCATTGCCGAGCAATTGATGCGAGAGCAGGATCGTTTGCGGCTTTTTGAGCTTCATTCCACGGACATCCGCCTGCTTGAAGAGAACTTCCGCAAACTCGACGCCCATCAAGCCGCCAACGGGATTCGGCATCCCTCGCGTGGCAAGCGCGTGATGATCCAGCGCGCTGATGGCTTTGCCGGGCTGAAGGCCTTGCTGCCCCCGCCGTCGCGCAGAGGACTGGTGCTGATTGATCCTCCGTATGAAGACAAGGATGACTACCGTAAAGTGAAAGCCGCGGTAGAAGATGCGCAGCGTCGTTTTGCCACTGGCACCTACGCCATCTGGTATCCGGTATTGGGGCGGCTCGAATCCCAGCAATTGCCGGAGAGGCTAAAACGTCTGGCAGCATCAGACTGGCTGCAGGTGACGTTGTCGATCGGTGCGCCGGTTGAGGGGCGTGGCTTGCACAGCAGCGGAATGTTCATCATCAACCCGCCCTGGACGCTGGAGGCCGGTTTGAACAAGGCGATGCCCTGGCTGGCCAATTTGCTTGGGCGCGACGGTGCGGGTCGCTTTCAGATACAGAAGGGCGTGGCGGCGGCGCCCGTCAGGGAGCGCCACGCATGAACAAGGCCTTCGTCAAGGAATCGAGTGCTGACGATGAGGATGACGATCTGGCGGCTGGCCTACCGGCGATTCCGGCGGGCGCGAAGAATTACATCACGCCGCAGGGCTATCAACGTATCCGCGAAGAGCTGCTGCAGCTGATCGACGTCGAGCGACCGGAGGTCGTCAGAGTCGTGCATTGGGCGGCATCGAATGGCGACCGTTCCGAGAATGGCGACTACATCTATGGCAAACGCCGGCTGCGCGAGATCGATCGGCGTATCCGCTTTCTGACCAAGCGACTTGATCTGGCAGCGGTCGTTGATCCGGCGATTCATCATGGCAGCGATCAGGTGTTCTTTGGCGCGACGGTCACTTATCTCAATAGCGCTGGTCATGAGCAGACCGTGACCATCGTTGGCATTGATGAGCTCGATCCCCTGCACGGCAAGATCAGCTGGGTCGCACCCGTGGCGCGGGCGCTGACCAAAGCGCGAGAGGGCGATGTCGTCACGCTGCACACACCCTCAGGCGCAGACGAGCTGGAGATTCTGAGCGTTCAGTACCCAGCGCCTGCTTGACGTAAAATGTGGCGTCTGTCGGAATCATCTTCGCAGGAACGCATGTCGATCATTTTCCCTACGCTGAATCATCCTTTGCGAGCGCCTCTGGCGGCCGAAATCCATTCGCGCCCGCCGATACGACTCGAAGCACCGGAACGCATCACGCACTTGGCGGTTCATGGCCGTAACGAGGTGGCGTCGGGTACGTCGGCTGGTCTGCAGACGCAGCTGCTGGCTGACTTGTGTGTTCACTTTGGCGTGACGCCGCCCGCGGGAGAAGCCAAATACTTCTTCCATGATTTCGGTCGTTTTCGCCTGAAGTGGGAATGCCATACCGAATTTGCCAGCTACACTTTTGTCTCCAGCGCGCGCAGCGCACCTGCGCGGGACGATGTATTTGCCCAGATGCCTTCTGCTGACCTGCCGCAGCATTGGCTGCTGCGCCTGCAGGGCAAGCTGATGGTGGCCACGCACATCGTGCTGGAAGTGGCGAGCCTGCCTTCCGATGACATCGTGGCGCAGATGCGCCGGCTGTTCGAGGGGAACGCCATCGTTGGATGTGAAGCGTCGCAGGCAGCGCAGGTGTGGACCGATTTTCAGATCCAGTCCGACGGTTTTGTTCGTTTCGTGGTGCGCGATGCAGGTCTCAAGGGGCAGCAGGCAGGGCGCCTGGTACAACGACTGCTCGAGATCGAGACCTATCGCATGATGGCGCTGCTGGGGCTGCCGAACGCGCAGCGCTCGGTCACGGTGCTCAATGCGATCGAGTCCGAGCTGGCCTCGCTGACCGCCACCATGGTCGCCAGTGGAGAGCATGACACCAACGAGGAAGCAGGCATCGCCAAAGAGCAGGCGCTGCTGGAGCAGATTACGTCGCTGGCGGCGCGGCTGGAGCAACTGGCGGTCGATAATGGCTACCGCTTTTCGGCGTCGCAAGCCTATTTCAAGCTCGTGCACTCTCGTATCGACGAATTACGTGAGCGACGCATCGAGGGCGTACCTACGATTGCCGAGTTCATGCAACGTCGCCTGACGCCGGCCATGAACACCTGCACCGCCACCGCGCGCCGACAGGAAGTCCTGGGCGAGCGTCTGGCCAATACCAACTCACTGCTGCGCACCCGGGTCGGCATCAGACAAGAGCAGCAGAACAACAAGATCCTGCAATCGATGAACACGCGTGCGGCGCAGCAGCTCAGGCTGCAGCAGGCCGTGGAAGGCTTGTCGGTCGTGGCGATTTCTTATTACCTTGCCGGACTGGTCGGCTACACAGGCAAAGCGCTCAAGGCCTCGGGTATGCGGATCGACACCGATCTGGTGACCGGCCTCTCGGTGCCGGTTCTTGCGCTGGTGGTGTGGGTGGGACTTAATCGTTTGCGCAAGCGCTTCAAGTAGAACGGCAACGCCAATCGCTTATCCGCGCTCGCGGATGATGCGCTCCACACCCTTGACGCGTTTGACGTTTCTGATCAACCGCGCGAGGTGGACCCTATCCTCCACCTGCAGGGTGAATTTCAGCTCGGTGAGTTTGCTGCTGCGGCCCTCATCCATGCCCACATGGACAATGTTGGATCCGGATTCATTGATCTCTGCGGCGAGTCTGGCCAGCGCGCCTTTCTCGTCCTGAAGCAGTACACGGATACGGCAATCGAAACGCTTGGCGTGATCGTTGGCCCAGCTGACAGCGATCCAGCGTCCCTGATCTTTAGCGCGCAGACGTTTGGCCACGCCGCAATCAGCCACATGAATATGCAGCATCTGGTCACGTTTCAAATGGCCGGCCAGTGCGTCTCCGGGGATTGGCAGGCAGCAGGGTGCGAACTGCACCGAGGTCGCAGGCTCGCGGCCGGTAATGATGACCGGTTTGATCGCACGCTCGGCTTCCGGGCTGGTCGTTGGCTTGCCCAGATCATCGCCCGCGACCAGGCCTTGGATATGCCGTGCCACCAGCATGGCCATGCGCTTGCCCACACCAATCTCGGCGTACAGATTGCTGATCGATTTTGCACTGGTTTCACTCACCAGTCGGTCTGCAACGGGCGTGGGTAGTTTCGCGGGCAATTCGAGCAGGGCGAGCGATTGTTCCAGCAGCATGCGTCCCAGATCGATGGCTTCTTCACGGTCGATCGTGCGCAGATGATGCCGTATCGCCGAGCGCGCCTTGCCCGTGCGCACAAAGGTCAGCCAGTTCGGCGTCGGCCGTGCATCGTTCGAGACCTCAATCGCCACGATATCGCCATTGCGAAGCTCGGTCTTGAGGGGCGCCTGCTCATGATTGATGCGTGCCGACACCGCATGGTCACCAATATCCGTGTGGATCGTGTAAGCAAAATCCAGTGCAGTGGCACCGCGGGGCAGCGCAATGATCGTCGATTTGGGCGTGAACACATACACCGAATCCGGAAACAGATCGACCTTCACATGCTCAAGGAATTCGGCAGAGTCGCCGGTCTGGTGCTGGATGTCGAGCAGTGACTGCAGCCAGGCGTGCGTGCGCTGCTGCAGGTCGGTCAGCTCGCTTTCCTCGTTCTTGTACAACCAGTGCGCGGCGACACCCGCCTCGGCGACCTGATGCATCTCGCGCGTGCGTATCTGGAACTCTACCGGCGTACCGTAGGGCCCGATCAGTGTGGTGTGCAGCGACTGATAGCCATTGAGCTTGGGGATCGCAATGTAGTCTTTGAATTTACCCGGCATGGGCTTGAACATCGCATGCAGCGTACCGAGGGCGATGTAGCATTGCTCGAAGCTCTCGACCACGACACGAAAGCCATACACATCCAGCACCTGAGAGAAGCTCAGGTGTTTGTTGCGCATCTTGCGGTAGATACCGTAGAGCGTCTTTTCGCGACCGTAAACACCGGCCGTGATGCCGCCCTGTGCCAGACCGTCTTTGACCGTCTCGAGAATCTTGCCGACCACTTCGCGACGGTTTCCGCGCGCGGCTCGCACTGCCTTGGCAATCGTGCGGTAGCGCAGCGGGTGCAGGTGCGAGAAAGCCAGCTCCTGCAGCTCGCGATAAATATTGTTTAGCCCGAGCCTGTGGGCAATCGGGACATAGACTTCCATCGTCTCCCTGGCGATGCGGCGCTGCTTGTCGGCGGACATCGCACCCAGGGTGCGCATGTTGTGCAGGCGGTCAGCCAGTTTGACCAAGATGACGCGAACATCGCGGGCCATGGCCAGCAGCATCTTGCGGAAGTTCTCGGCCTGCTGCTCGACCTGGGTCTGGAATTCGATCTTGTCGAGTTTGGAGAGCCCATCCACCAGCGACGCCACCGGCGCGCCAAAGCGCTCGATCAGCTCGTCTTTCTTGACGTCCTGATCTTCCATCACATCATGCAGCAGCGCCGCCATGATCGCTTGCGCATCGAGTTTCCACTCGGCGCAGATTTCAGCAACGGCGATCGGATGCGAGATGTAGGGCTCACCGGACTTGCGTACCTGCCCAAGGTGCATTTCGTCAGAGAAGCGGTAGGCTTCCTTGATCTTCTTCAGCTCCGACGGGTTGAGGTACTCTGAGAGGCGAGTAGTGAGCTGCGTCACCGAGGCCACACCGACGGCGCCTGGGGCGGTCTGCTCGGGTACTGCAGGGGATTTGGATGACGCAGGAGGACTGTTCTTCCGGCTTGCGGAAGGGGCGGCGGTGTCAGCGGATGGCGGGTTCATCTGCAAGCCGACCCGAGGTCATGAGCGCTGGGCTCAGCTGGGAACCTTCTTGAGCATTTCAAGGCCGACGTGGCCGTTCGCGACCTCACGCAATGCCGTGACGGTCGCCTTGTCGTCGGAGTGCACCTTGGCGGTGTGGCCTTGCAGCAGCTGGCGTGCACGGTAGGTGGCCACCAGCGTTAGCTGGAATCGGTTAGGTATCTTCTTCAAGCAATCTTCGACGGTGATGCGTGCCATAGTGTCTCCAGAATCCGGATCAGTGTCTGTATTAGTTAGGTGCTGCGAGGATGCCTACATCGGCAAACAGAGAGAAATTTCGTCTGGCCTGCTGCGCGAAGCGGCAGCGCGAGGCCTCGACAATGGCTGTCAGTTGCGACAGCGCGGTATCAAATACCGTGTTGATAATAACATACTCGAACTCTGGCGCATGGGCGATCTCCCCACGGGCCGCCTGCATGCGCCGGGCGATCACGTCGTCGGTATCCTGCCCTCGTTTCTTGAGTCTTTGCTCCAGTGTCGCCAATGACGGGGGAAGGATGAAAATACCAACGGCTTTGGGAAAATGCTCGCGCACCTGCTGTGCACCCTGCCAGTCAATTTCAAGCAGCACATCCAGCCCGTTGCGGGTCTGCTCCTCGACCATCAGACGCGACGTGCCGTAATAATGCCCGTGGACCTGGGCGTGTTCGAGAAACTCCCCGCGCTGCTGCCTCTCGATGAACTCTGGTTCATCAAGGAAAAAATACTCGCGCCCGTGCACCTCGCCCGGTCGGGGCGCGCGCGTGGTGCATGAAATGGACAACTTCATTGCAGGGTCGTTTGCCAGCAGCGCACTGACCAGAGACGATTTGCCCGCGCCCGAAGGTGCGGCAACGATAAACAGGCTGCCGGCCGAGGACTGGCCCCGGGCCGCTTGTTGCGCTGAGGCGGACGTGGGTGAATTCATTCGAGGTTTTGTACTTGCTCTCGCATTTGTTCGATCAGCAGCTTCATCTCCATCGAGGCATCTGACAAGGCTTTCACCGCCGCCTTGGAGCCTACGGTGTTGGCCTCGCGGTTGAGCTCTTGCATCATGAAGTCCAGCCGCTTGCCCACCGGGCCACCTTTATTGAGGATAGCGCGTGTCTCGGCAAGATGGCCTGAGAGCCGGGTGAGTTCTTCCGCGATATCCACCCGTATGCCGTAGAGCGTGACTTCCTGTCGTATGCGGTCCTGAATCTCTTCTTTGGGCACGCTCGGCGCGCCACTACCGGTGGCCAGGCTGACGCCCAGCGCCTCTTGCAGTCGCTCGACCGCTTTTTGCCGGAAGTGATCGATAGCCTGCGGCACCAGGGGGGTGATGCGAGCGACGATGGCTTCGATGTGCTCGATGCGAGACATCAGCATCGCTTGCAATGCCGCACCCTCGCGCTGGCGTGACTCAATGAACGTCTGCAGCGCCTCGGTCAGTGCCGCTTGCACGTCGGTGGCCAGCGTATCCTGACTGAGTTCACTCTCGGCCAGCACACCGGGCCAGCGCAGTAGCTCGTTCACTGACAGCGGACGCGCCTGCGGAAACGTGTTGAGTACGTGTTGCTGGGCGCTGGTCAGTGCGGAAAGCAAGCTTTCGTCAACAGCGAGTGGACTTCCCGTGGTGTTCTTGCGACCGAACGACACACGGCATTCCACCTTGCCACGCTGCAGGCGTGCGATGATCGCTTCTCTGAGTAGGGGTTCAAGATTACGCAGATCATCCATCATTCGAAACTGAAGATCGAGAAACCGCGAATTCACGCTCCTCAGTTCCAGCGTGATGGTACCCGCCGCGCTCTCACGCGAGCAGACGCCATAGCCGGTCATACTGCTGATAGTCAAAGTAGGTTCCTGTCAGGTGGTCAAACGGGCATTCAAAACTTTACAAAAGGCTAATAAGTCCACACAATCCCGTCCCTGGAATCAATCGAACGCAGAAGAGGAAAATGGCTGGCCAACAAAACGCTGCCTTGCCGGATGGTCTGGACATTGGCGGATATCGTATTGTAAAGAAGATTGCCGCGGGTGGCTTCAGCATGGTGTATCTCGCCGAGGATGCGCAAGGTCATCGCGTAGCGATCAAAGAATACTTGCCCGCCACCCTGGCCAGCCGTAAGTCCGGGCAGCTACAGCCCTCCGTGACGAATGCGCATGTGGAGCTGTACCGGGTCGGGCTGAAGTATTTCCTTGATGAAGGAAGGGCACTCGCTTCTATCAGTCATCCGAATGTGGTGCGCGTGCTGAATTTTTTCCGTGCCAATGACACCGTGTACATGGTAATGGGATATGAGCAGGGGCGTTCGCTGCAAGACCATATCACCCGACGCAAGAAATCTGGCGACAAGCCACTGGTGTCAGAGCAAGCCATCCGCTGGATGTTCGCGCAGGTCATGGATGCGCTGCGCGAGGTACATACCCACAAGCTGCTGCACCTCGATCTCAAGCCGGCCAACATTTATCTGCGCAATGATGGCACGCCGATCTTGCTGGATTTTGGTGCGGCAAGGCAGACCTTACATGCCGATCTCTCCACGCTGCACCCGATGTACACGCCGGGCTTCGCGGCACCCGAACTGTCCACCAAAAAAGAACTGGGCCCGTGGACCGATATCTACAGCATCGGCGCTACCATCTTTAATTGCATGGTGGGCGTACCGCCACAATCCGCACATGAACGGCGGCGTGATGACCGCATGGAACAGTTTTATACCGAGCTGCAAGCCTTGTACACGCCCGACCTGGTGCAGCTGGTGCGCTCTAGTTTGATGCTGGATCCCCTTCAACGTCCGCAGAGCGTGTTTGCGTTACAAAAATCCATGAGAGATGGCATGGGTACCATGGGCGCCAGTCATAGTCTCTTGTCCCGGCTACGCCGTTTGATGAGCTGAACACGGACACGCCATGCGCTTTTCTATTTATCAAGACAGCCAGGTTGGCGGACGTTCCAGCAACCAGGACCGCATGGGCTACTGCTTCACGCGCGAGGCGGTACTGCTGATGCTGGCCGATGGTATGGGCGGCCACTTGCATGGCGAGGTCGCCGCCGTGCTGGCACTGCAGGCCATGGGTGAGTTATTCAAAAAAACAGCGCAGCCCGCCATTGCAGAGCCAGAGGCATTCCTTGAAGGCTTGATTTTCAACGCGCATCTCGCGCTGCACCGCTATCGTGCCCAGCACCGTTTATCAGACACCCCACGCACCACAATCGTGGCTTGTCTGATCCAGCAGGGGCAGGCGCGGTGGATACACTGCGGTGATTCCCGGCTCTACTGGCTGCGTGGCGGACGTATTTTGGCGCGCACCGTCGATCACTCGCATGTGTAGCGGCTGATCTCGACAGGACGATTGCCACCCTACGAGAGCGCACGTCACCCCGACCGCAACAAGCTCTACAACTGTCTGGGTGCGCCTACGCTGCCCGGCATCGATCGCTCCGAGCTCGCGCCACTCAAAGCAGGGGATCAGTTGCTGCTCTGCTCAGATGGCTTGTGGAACAGCATTCCCGAGCATCAGCTCGCCTACCGCCTGTCTGTCAGCCCGCTTGAGCAAGCGGTGCCTGAGATGGTGTCCAGCGCCGTGATCGCCGGCGGAAAAACCGGCGATAATGTCACCGTGCTGGCATTCACCTGGCTGGAGTCGGGTGATCCGGGTGCTCATGTCAGCCACAGCACGCTACTCACCGATGGCATGCCACACGATCACGTCATTACCCGCATTGCGTGCTCGCCACCCGGCGCAACGAATTAAAAATATTTCCGAGGACAACGTGTCGAACTCCCATTCAGGACGTCCCAGTGGCCGCCAGCCCAGTGCTTTGCGTGAAGTCCGCATCACCCGCCATTACACCCGACATGCCGAAGGCTCGGTGCTGATTGAATTCGGCGACACGCGGGTGCTGTGCACCGCCAGCATCGATGACAAAGTGCCTTCCTTCCTGAAAGGTCAGGGTAAAGGCTGGATGACCGCCGAGTACGGCATGCTGCCGCGGTCGACCCACACGCGAATGGATCGCGAGGCAGCGAAGGGCAAGCAATCCGGGCGCACACAAGAAATTCAGCGGCTAATCGGCCGCTCGCTGCGCGCGGCATTCGACCTGCGCGCCATTGGCGAGCGCACCCTGCAGCTCGATTGCGATGTGCTGCAGGCCGATGGCGGAACCCGCACCGCATCCATCACTGGCGCCATGGTGGCAGCCTATGATGCTTTCAGCAAACTGGTTGCAGCGGGCGCGCTGCCCGCCGTGCCCCTGCGACATTTTGTGGCAGCGATCTCGGTGGGCGTGTACCAGGGAACCCCCGTGCTGGATCTGGACTACATCGAAGATTCGGGTTGCGATACCGACATGAACGTCGTGATGAATGACGCGGGCCACTTCATCGAACTGCAGGGCACTGCCGAGGGCGATGCCTTCGACCGCGCGACCATGAATCAGCTCATGGATCTTGCCGATGCCGGCATTCATGAGCTGATCCGTCTGCAGAAACAAGCACTCGGTCTGACCGGGTAAGCGCCCGACTGGCCACTCAGCCTCATGCGCAGCGATCTGGTCATTGCCTCGAACAATCCCGGCAAACTGGCAGAGTTTTCGCGCTTGCTGGGCCCGCTGGGCTACCGGGTGCGCCCCCAATCCGACTTGGGAATAGGCGAGGCCGAGGAGCCGCATCCCACTTTCATCGAAAACGCGCTGGCCAAAGCAAGACATGCATCGCGCGCTAGCGGCTTGCCCGCGCTGGCCGATGATTCAGGCATTTGTGTGCCCGCACTCGGCGGCGCGCCGGGCGTGCAATCCGCGCGCTATGCAGGTGAGCCCAAGTCCGATGACGCAAACAATGCCAAGCTCGTGCAGGCGCTGTCGTCTCACAATGACAAATCGGCTTACTACTACTGCGTACTGGTGTTTGTCAGGCATGCTGAGGACCCGCAGCCAGTCATTGCCGAAGGGCGCTGGCAGGGGGAGCTGATCGCTCAGCCGCGTGGCGAGGGCGGCTTTGGCTATGATCCGCATTTTTTATTGCCCGCGCTGGGCAAGACCGCTGCCGAACTCTCCGCAGAACAAAAGAACCAGCTCTCGCATCGTGGGCAGGCGCTGCGAGCGCTGATGGCGAAACTGTCCTGAACGCGACTCATGATTCCGATTCATCCTGCGCCATTGCAAGCCATTCCCGCGCGGGTGGCGGACAGCTACCTCAAGCCGGGGCTCTTGAATCTCTCGGCATTGCCGCCCTTGTCGCTCTATGTGCACTTTCCCTGGTGCGTGCGCAAATGTCCTTACTGCGACTTCAATTCGCACGAGGCGGAGGGTGATTTGCCCGAGCAAGCGTATCTGTCTGCGTTGCGCTCGGATCTGGAGCAATCGCTACCCTTGATCTGGGGACGCAAGATTGTCAGCGTATTCATCGGCGGTGGCACGCCCAGTCTGATGTCGGCCCAAGGTCTTGACACACTGCTGTCCGATGTCCGCAGCCTGCTGCCGCTCGAGGCAGAGGCCGAGATCAGCATGGAAGCCAACCCGGGTACGTTTGAAGCCGATAAATTTCGGTCATTTGCCGCCAGCGGCGTCAACCGTCTCTCCATCGGCATACAGAGTTTCCATGCTTCCCACTTGAAGGCGCTGGGGCGCATTCACGACGGCGACGAGGCCAGAAGCGCCATCGAGATCGCACGCAAGCACTTCGTCAATCTCAATCTTGACCTGATGTACGCGTTGCCCCAGCAGACGCTGCAACAAGCTGAAGAGGATCTGCAGACCGCGATTGATTTCGAGCCCTCGCACCTGTCGCTGTATCACCTCACGATGGAGCCAAATACGGTTTTTGCCAAATATCCACCGGATTTGCCCGATGACGATGCCAGTGCCGAGATGCAGCAGATGCTGATTGACGCCACGGCCGCGGCAGGGTTTGATCACTATGAAGTGTCCGCCTACGCCAGAGCAGGGCGGCGTTCACGGCACAACCTGAACTACTGGCAGTTTGGTGATTACCTGGGCATCGGTGCCGGCGCACATTCCAAGCTGTCTTTCCCGCATCGTATCGTGCGGCAGGCGCGCTACCGCCAGCCAGCCAGCTATCTCCAGCAGGCAGCCGCCGGTAACGCCGTGGCAGAAGAAGCTGAGATCAGCCGGGAGGCGCTGGGCTTCGAGTTCATGCTCAATGCGCTGAGGCTGACAGAAGGCTTTGAGGTGCGATTGTTCACGGAGCGCACCGGACAGTCATTCAGTCTGGTAGATGAGATGCTGGATGCAGCGGAAGCGAAAGGGCTTCTGGTTCGAGATCATCGTCGCATCGCACCCAGCGCGCTCGGGCAGCGCTTCCTGAATGATCTGCAGCAGATGTTCTTGCCCGATTGAGTATAATTGGGCCCGAGCAGGAAGCGTGGCCGAGCGGTTTAAGGCACCGGTCTTGAAAACCGGCGAGGGTTTGCGCCCTCCGTGAGTTCGAATCTCACCGCTTCCGCCAAGACGAATTAAAAAAATCTAATAAAATCAATAAGCTATTATAAATTTACCGCTCGACTTGGTGATTTTTACCCGCATTTCTACCCAATATCGTTGTTGGTACCCAAGCCTTCCAGCGTTATCCCAAGCGACTTATTGCTCCAGCCCCATCGCTTGGGTGGTGTTCAAGCGCGGCACTGCGATCGACATAACTATATGGCAGAGAAGCGGTCGACGCTTGAGACATGGAGTCGGCAGCTGGAAGCACTAGTCAACGGTAAAGTAGGGGAGGTCGTTCCGATCCGCCAGTACAGGTAACCCCACCC
>JBJTAS010000045.1:0-18429 GCA_046090895.1 Oxalobacteraceae bacterium
GCGGCTCATTTTGTAGCATGATTTTTTGCATGCTACAGCAGGATGCATAAAGTATTGATTTATAACGAATTAATTGGTCGTAGCGCAGTTGAAAAAATTATTACGAATCAGTTGCTCTACCAACTGAGCTACATCAGCGCAGCCCCGCATTCTAACAAAAAATTTAACGCCGACAAAAGATCGATGGCCTGGCAAAACCCGTCTTGCTGGCACTTCACCGATCAGCCCTGTTCCGCATGATAACGCGTGACCCGGTCAACTTCGTTCTTGGATCCAAGGAAAACTGCCACCCGCTCGTGGAGCTTCGTGGGCTGAATGTCCAGGATGCGCAGCTTGCCATTGGTTGCAGCGCCACCTGCCTGCTCAACCAGCAGCGACATGGGGTTGGCTTCGTACAGCAGCCGCAGTTTGCCTGGCTTGTCGGGCTCACGCTCGTCAGCGGGATACATGAAAATGCCACCACGATTGAGGATGCGGTGGACATCGGCCACCATGGATGCGATCCAGCGCATATTGAAATTTTTACCGCGTTCGCCCGCCTTGCCGGCCTCGAGCTCGCTCACATAACGTTTGACCGGCGGATACCAGTGGCGCGCATTAGACGCATTAATGGCGTACTCAGCCGTATCAGCGGGTATCTTGATGTCGCGCTGGGTCATGACCCACGAACCCATTTCGCGATCCAGCGTAAATGCATGAACCCCGTTACCCGTCGTGAGTACGAGCACGGTCTGCGGGCCGTATACCGCGTAGCCGGCCGCGACCTGCCGAGTACCCGGCTGCAGAAAATCTTTCTCGGACGGTTCTTTCATGTCCTCGGGCGCTTTCAGTACCGAGAAAATCGTGCCAATCGATACATTCACATCAATGTTGGACGAACCATCGAGTGGATCGAACAGCAGCATGTACTCACCCTTGGGATAGCGGTTCGGTATCGGGTGAAAACTCTCCATTTCTTCTGATGCCATGGCGGCCAGATGGCCACCCCACTCGTTCGCTTCGAGCAGTATCTCGTTAGAGATAATATCGAGTTTCTTTTGTATCTCGCCCTGCACATTCTCGGTGTCGGCAGCACCCAGTACATCACCCAGTGCTCCTTTGCTCACGGCATGGCTGATCGTTTTACAAGCGCGGGCAACCACTTCAATCAGCAGGCGTAGTTCGGCAGGAATCGAGTTATTGTCTCGCTGCTCTTCAATCAGATAGCGGGTGAGGCTGATACGTTTCATGGTGAACCTTAATTTTTATAGTTAATTCGACAGTGCCTTGCCAATCACCTCAACGACATCATTGGAGAGTTTGCGTGTGGATGCCACTCGCTCCAACGCAGCGCGCATGCTGGCTTGCAGCGCCGGTGTAAATTTGCGCCAGCGATCCATGCTGCGTGCAAGGCGTGCGGCAACCTGGGGATTGATCGCATCAAGCGCAAGCACCTGCTCTGCCCAGAATGCATGCCCGCTGCCATCGGTGGCATGAAATTGCGCCGGATTACCACTGCAAAAAACAAAGATCAGGCTGCGCGCACGGTTAGGGTTTTTCAGGGTAAACGCAGAATGCTTCATCAGCTCACGAACTGCCGCGACATCCGTGCCCGGCGCAGACGCTTGCAGGCTGAACCACTTGTCAACGACCAGCGCCTCGCTCTCGAAATCAGTATAAAAATCGTGCAAAGCCTGACCAACCCCCGGCGCCAACTGATGAACCATCGCACCTAGCGCTGCTATGCGATCCGTCATATTAGATGCATGATCAAGTTGGTCTTGCATGAGCTTGTATGCCGTGCTGTCATTCAGCTCAGACAAATAACCCAGGGCATTGTTGCGCAAGGCTCTGCGACCAGAGGACGCGGGATCGGGCCGGTAAGCGCCAGGCACGTGATTCTTCTGGTAGACCTCCAAAAAATCGGCGCGCAAGGATTGCGCGAGGTATCTGCGCAATGCACGCCGCGCACGATGAAGCGCCAGAGGATTGATCACATCGACTTCTTCAGCCAGCATCGTCTCGGAAGGCAGTGTCAGTGCGAGGTCTCTGAAGGCTGCATCCAGTGAAGCATCGCGTAACAGCTTTTGCAGCGCACTGGCCAGTAATTGATCCTGTGCGCTTGGGGTGTAGGAAAAATCAGCCGCAATGCCCGTGTCAGCCAGTTGCAGCAAGCGACGTGTCGCCAGCCGCTGCCCTGCTTCCCAGCGGTTAAAGGGATCACTGTCGTGCGCGAGCAGAAATGCCAGCTGATCGTCGCTGTAGTCATACTCCAGCACGACCGGCGCCGAAAAACTGCGTAACAGCGAAGGCACGGGCGGTGAGGCAATGCCCGTAAAGGTAAAGCGCTGTTGGGCTTCTTTCAACTCCAGCACCAGCGTAGTCGGCGCAACGCGGACCTCAAAGTCATCAGGCGCGTCGGCGCTGTCGAGTTGCAAGGGCATATCCTTACCCTGAGCATCCAGTAAACCAACGGCCACGGGAATGTGCATAGGTAGCTTGTGCGGCTGTCCGGGTGTCGGCGGGCAGCATTGTTCCAGTGACAGCGTGAAGGTCTCGGTGACAGGGTCGTGCTCGGAGCGCGCAATCACACGCGGCGTACCGGCCTGACTGTACCAGCGCTCAAATTGCGTCAGGTCGCAGCCATTGGCGTGGGCCATCGCCGCGCGGAAATCATCGCAGGTCACGGCCTGACCATCGTGCCGCTGAAAGTACAAATCCATGCCTTTCCGAAAGCCTTCACGACCCAGCAAAGTTTGCAGCATGCGCACGACTTCGGCGCCTTTTTCGTAAATGGTCAGCGTGTAAAAATTATTGATCTCGACATACGAATCCGGACGCACGGGGTGCGCCATCGGTCCGCCATCTTCGGCAAACTGCGCCTGACGCAACAGGCGTACATCTTCGATACGCTTCACTACGCGACCACTGTCGCCCCCCACCATGTCTGCGGAGAATTCCTGGTCCCGAAAAACCGTCAGGCCTTCCTTTAACGACAACTGGAACCAGTCGCGGCAGGTGACGCGGTTACCCGTCCAGTTGTGAAAATATTCGTGCGCAACCACAGATTCGATGTTGGCATAGTCCGCATCGGTGGCGATACGCGGATTGGCCAGCACATATTTGGTGTTGAAAATATTCAGACCTTTGTTTTCCATCGCACCCATGTTGAAGTCGGATACTGCGACAATCATGAAACGATCGAGATCCAGCTCCAGCCCAAAGCGTTCTTCATCCCAGCGTATGCTCTTGATGAGTGATTCCATCGCATGCGACGTCTTGTCGAGGTTGCCCTCCTCGACCCAAACTTGCAACAAGGCTTCGCGCCCGGATTTCAGACGAAGCATTTGCTCTTCGCATACCAAATTACCTGCCACGAGTGCAAACAGGTAGGAAGGCTTACGGAACGGATCTTCCCACAACGCATAGTGACGGCCATCGCCAATATCACCCTGTTCGATCAGGTTACCGTTGGAAAGCAATACCGGGTAAGCCTGCTTGTCGGCGCGTAGCATCACGCGATATGTCGCCATCACATCCGGGCGATCGGGGAAAAAAGTGATCTTCCGAAAGCCCTCGGCTTCACACTGGGTAAAAAAATTGCCGTTCGAGACGTACAGCCCCATCAACGACGTGTTGGATGCCGGGCGAATCAGGGTCTCGATCTCCAGCGTTACCTCGTCTGGCGCGTGAGGAATGATCAGCTTGCCTGCGTCCAGCCGGTATTGGCGGTGGCTAAGCGATTGTCCATTCATGCGCAGCGCAACCAGCTCCAGTTCCTCGCCGTACAGCACGAGATCGGTGTGGGGACTGTCGGGGTTGCGACGATGCACGCTGCGCGCTGCAATGCGCGTTTCGGCGGGATCCAGATCAAAGCCTAGATCAATCTTCTCTACCCAGTAGGATGGCGGAGCGTAATCATGGCGATGAATAGTGGTAGCAGTATCTGTGCGCATGGCAAGCCTGAAAGCATTCTGCGAATGAAAACAAGCCCTCATTCTACCAAGAGCGGCTGCTTGCCCACGATCGATTACCAGCGTCGATTGCCCGCTCCGATTGCCCGCCCCGATTGCCCGCTGCGGCAGCGATGTCCTGCAATCTGGCCGTCGCTAGGCTAAGATCAGTGCACGTGCTTTGGATTTTTTCACCTATCATGCGCTGACCATGCCTTATCTGACCTACCTGCTGGCCGTACTCACGTTGCTGCTCTCGGGTTGCGCCTCGACCATACGCAGCGAAGTTACGGCGTTTCACCAGTGGCCACCCGCCACGGAACGCCGGGCGTTCATGTTCTCTGCCACGCCGGAACAGGCGCAAAGCCTTGAATATCAGGCCTATGAACAACTTATTCGCGCGCAGCTCGAAAAACACGGGCTACGCTGGGACGAGACCCGCGCAGCGTCAGCCATGACGGTGGAATTCAGCGCCGGCATCACAGGTCGCGATGTTCGCATCATAGAAACCGTGCTGGTAGATTCCTGGTACGGCACCCCGTGGTACGGTCCGGGCTTTTACAATCCGTACTGGGGTTATCCGGGCTTTGCTTACCCTTACCACGGTCTCGGATGGGGTGGCATCCCCGTGGCACGTGAACAGGAGCGTCGGTACACGGTATTTCATCGTCAACTGAAACTAAAAATCACGGATACGCAGACGCGGCAGCCGGTGTACGAGGTGACCGTACGCAGCGATGGAAAAGAGGGCAATCTCGCCAAGGTGATGCCCTATCTCGTCGAGAGCGCGTTCAAGGAGTTTCCCGGGCAGAGCGGCGTGCCCCGCGTGGTCGAGCTGAAGATGAAGGCCCAATAAAAAACGCCCAGCCTATCTTCACTGGATACCACCCGACCCAGCGCTCAGGTCACATAAGCCACCGATGCCCACGTGATGAATGCCAGCAGCAGCACTGCCGCTGCCAGCACCACCAGGAGCTTTCCGAACTGCGGCGTTTCATCCGACACGATAGGTTGTTCTTCCGGATGCTGCATCGGATTGTCTTTGGAATCGTCGTGCTCGGTCATCTCGGGCGGTCATCCATCAGGGAAGCAAAATCGTCGAACCCGTCGTTTTGCGCGACTCCAGATCACGATGCGCCTGTTGCACATCTTTCAGCGCATAACGCTGATTGATCTCGATCTTCACTTTGCCGCTCTCGACCATGCGGAATACGTCGGCCGCCATCGCCTCCAGATCATCACGTTGCGCTGCGTAGCTAAACAGCGTCGGCCGGGTGATGAACAGCGAGCCGCGCGACGCCAGTTCATTGAGTGAGAATGGCGGCACCGGGCCGGACGCCGAACCGTAACTGACCATCATGCCCAGCGGCGCGAGGCAGTCCAGCGAGCCCAGGAACGTATCTTTACCAATCGAGTCGTACACCACCGGAACCCCTTTGCCGCTGGTGAGTTCCTTCACGCGCTCGACAAAGTTCTCTGTGTTGTAGTTAATGACATGCGTGCAACCATGCGACTTGGCCAGCTCAGCCTTTTCGTCGCTGCCCACGGTGCCGATCATGGTGACACCAAGCGCACGCGCCCACTGACAAGCGATCAGGCCAACACCGCCGGCTGCCGCATGGAAGAGAATCGTCTCGCCACCCTTGAGCGCAAAGGTGCGGTGAAACAGATACTGCACCGTCAGCCCTTGCAGCATCATCGCCGCGGCCGTCTCGAAGCTGATTGAATCCGGCAATTTCACCAGACTGCCCGCCGGCATCACGCGCACATCGGCATAAGCGCCAGGGGGATGGCAAGCATAAGCAACACGATCGCCCGGTTTGACATGCTTCACATCCGGCCCGACGGCCTCGATCACGCCCGCGCCTTCCATCCCCAGCCCGGCGGGCATAGGCTGCGGATAAAGCCCGGTGCGGAAATACACATCGATGTAATTGAGGCCGATGGCATGATGACGAACACGCGCCTCGCCAGCGCCCGGCTCGCCGACCTGAACATCGACGTACTCCATGACTTCGGGGCCGCCGTTGCTAAAACACTGAATTGCTTTTGCCATGATATTTCCCGTCAATATAGTGGACTGATGATGAAAGTAAGCCCGCAATGAGCATGATGGTACGGCCAGAGCGCCGTGGATTGTCTCGCTCAGAACGTTCCGGGGTAGGCGCCGCCGTCGAGCAGAATGTTCTGGCCCGTCATATAGCTGGCGTGCACGCTACACAAAAAAGCGCAAACCGCACCGAACTCGGCGGTCGTTCCGAAACGCTTTGACGGATTCATGTTGCGCCGCGCATCAATCAGCTTATCGAGGCTCTCGCCCGACGATTTGGCAGATGCCTCGAAGGTGGCCCACAGCCTATCGGTTTCAAAAGGCCCCGGCAGCAAGTTGTTGATGGTGACATTCTTGTGCGCCGTCGTGCGCGATAGTCCCGCGATAAAGCCGGTGAGCCCCGCGCGCGCACCATTCGACAAACCCAGAATATCGATGGGTGCTTTGACCGCACTCGAGGTAATGTTGATGATGCGACCAAAGCCGCGCTCCATCATGCCATCGACCGTCGACCGGATCAGCTCGATCGGCGTGAGCATGTTGGCATCCACTGCGGCGATCCACTGCTCGCGCTCCCAATGACGGAAATCTCCGGGCGGCGGACCACCGGCATTCGTCACCAGGATGTCCGGTTGCGGACAAACGGCCAGCGCCTCCTTGCGACCCTGCGAGGTGGTGATATCGGTGGCCACGAAGCCGACTTTTACTTTGTCGCCTCCCAGCTTGCGCAGCTCGTTCGCCGTGGCCTCCAGCGTCGCCGCGTTGCGTGCCACCAGCGTGACATGTACGCCCTCTTTGACCAGCGCCTCGGCGCAACCACGTCCCAGCCCTTTGCTGGCGCCACACACCAAGGCATTTTTGCCGCTGATTCCCAGATCCATGGTTTGATCTCCTCGTTCAGGTTTTTTCAGGTTTTTTCGTAGACAGCAAATATATCCCGGTCAGCACCAGTGCAGTACCCATGAGCTGAACCGTCGTTATCGGCTCATCAAGTATCCCGTACGCGAGAAACAGCGTGGACACCGGACCAATCATCCCTGCCAGCGAAGCGACGGGCGCACCCACACGCGCAATCGCCATCATGGTGATGAATACCGGCAGCACGGTGCAGAGCACCGCATTGAGCAGCGAGAGCTCATACACCGCCACCGGCTGATTCAGCACCGACCAGGGCCTGAGCAGCAAGAACTGACCCACCGAAGCCAGGGCCGAGACACACATCACATACGCCACCAGGCGCAGCGTACCAACGCGTTGCACCAGCTCGCCGGAGAACAGCAAGTACATCGCATAAAACAGAGCACTGCCCAGCACAAATGCACCACCCAGCCACACATTCGCCCCGCCACGCTGAGCGTCCTGCAAAAACACCATCACCGTACCACCATAGCAAATCATCAGCGCCAGCCACTCTTTACCGCTGACGCGCTTGTGAAGCAGGAACACCGACATCAGCAGCACCAGCGATGGCGTCAGATACAGCACCAGCCTCTCCAGTCCTGCGGAGATGTATTGCAGGCCAATGAAATCCAGATAGCTCGAGAGGTAGTAACCGATCAAACCCAACAACACGATACGCCAACGATCGTGCCCGGTCAGCGGCTCGCAGCGGCGCATTTGCCACCACGCCACCGCGGCAAAGAAGGGCAGCGACAACAGCATGCGCAGCGCCAGCACCGTCATCGCATCGACCTGATGTCGGTAATGCAGCTTGACTACCACGCCCTTGGCCGAGAACAGCACGGACCCCACGACCGCCATCGCGATCCCGATCAAAAACACACGCCGGGCATGAGCAGTGTCAGAGGTATCAGTAGCCGGCATGAATTTTTGTTATGAGAGTCGCCGCGGCATCAGCACCGCGCCTGGCAGGCAGCCTGATTGTAATCCGGGACCTGAACCCGCGCTTCGGTATTGCCGAATGCCCTGTTTTGGCGCGGCTACGCAGGGGCGCTATGGTAAAATCTTGGTCCTGTTTACCCGCCTGCACAGGGAAAAAAACGCCCTTGGTGGCGTCAACACTGCGCTCACGTCCGAGTACGCATCCCTCCTCAGGCCAGCGGATTACCCAAGACGACTCAGGAAAGCGTTCAGCATGGCAGGACATAGCAAATGGGCCAACATCAAGCACAAGAAGGCGGCTTCTGACGCCAAGCGCGGCAAAATCTGGACCCGGCTGATCAAAGAAATCACGGTGGCAGCCCGAATGGGCGGCGGCGACATCGCGAGCAACCCGCGACTGCGGCTGGCCGTCGACAAAGCGGCAGACGCCAACATGCCCAAAGATAACGTCACGCGCGCGATCCAGCGCGGCACCGGCGGTCTGGAAGGCGCAAACTATGAAGAGATCCGCTATGAAGGCTATGGCATCAATGGCGCCGCCATCATCGTTGACTGCATGACCGACAACCGTGTGCGCACCGTGGCTGAAGTCAGGCACGCATTCTCCAAATTTGGCGGCAACATGGGTACCGAGGGTTCGGTGGCCTTCCTTTTCAGACACTGCGGGCAACTCATGTTCGCGCCTGGCACGAATGAAGATGCGCTCATGGAAGCCGCGCTCGAAGCCGGCGCCGAGGACGTTATCGCTGATGATGAGGGCGGCTTCGAGGTGATCACCGATCCTCACCAATTCTCCGCCATTCGAGCAACGCTGGAAAAAGCGGGTTTCAAGCCCGAGCTGGCAGAAGTCACCATGAAGCCATCGACGGCCGCAGAGTTTGCCGGCGATGAAGGCCTCAAGATGCAAAAACTGTTGGATGCGCTGGAAAACCTCGACGACGTGCAAGAGGTCTACACCAACGCCGTGATCCATGATTGAACCTCCAACTCACGCACGAATTCATTCACCTACGCCGGTACCGCGTTAAGCGCCGGTCACTACAAAGAACGCGCTCCCATGAAAATCCTGGTTGTTGGCTCCGGTGGCCGTGAACATGCACTCGCCTGGAAACTGGCACAGTCCAAACGTATACAAATGGTGCTCGTTGCGCCCGGCAATGGCGGCACAGCGCTCGATCCGCGACTGAAAAATATCTTCATCACCGATCCGGTGCAGCTGGCTGACCTCGCACAACAAGAGCAAATCGCGCTGACCATCGTGGGCCCTGAAGCACCTCTGGCTGCGGGCATCGTCGACGCCTTCCGCGACCGGGGCCTGAAGATCTTTGGGCCCACCCAAAAAGCGGCTCAACTCGAAAGCTCCAAAGATTTCGCCAAAGCGTTCATGCAGCGTCATGGCATACCCACCGCTGCCTACCAGAGCTTCGCTGATGCGGCGGCCGCACACCAGTACCTCGATGAACAAGGCGCACCCATCGTCATCAAAGCCGACGGCCTTGCCGCAGGCAAAGGTGTCGTCGTTGCGATGACACTGGATGAAGCGCATGCCGCAGTCGACATGATGTTATCGGACAATCGTTTCGGCGATGCAGGCGCGCGCGTCGTTATTGAAGAATTCCTCGAGGGTGAAGAAGCGAGCTTCATCGTCATGGTCGACGGTAAACATATTCTTCCGCTGGCCACCAGCCAGGATCACAAGCGCTTGCTCGATAAAGACGACGGCCCGAACACCGGCGGCATGGGCGCCTATTCGCCCGCGCCCATCGTCACGCCGCAGCTGCACGCCCGCGTGATGCGCGAGATCATTCAGCCGGCGGTGCAAGGCATGGCCAAAGAGGGATACCCCTACACTGGGTTTTTATACGCTGGCTTGATGATTGATGCGCAAGGCAATCCCAAAACGCTGGAATTCAACTGCCGCATGGGCGACCCCGAAACGCAGCCCATCATGGCACGCCTCAAGACCGATCTCGTGACCGTGATGGAGCACGCTGTCGAAGGCAAACTCGATCAGATCGAACTCGACTGGGACCGCCGCACGGCGCTGGGCGTCGTCATGGCCGCGGGCGGCTATCCCGACTCGCCCAGAAAAGGCGATGTCATCCATGGCATTCCCGACGAGACAGCCGATACCATGACCTTCCATGCCGGCACGATACTGGAAAATGGTCAGCTGAAGACCTCGGGGGGTCGCGTACTGTGCGTGGTGGGTCTGGGCGACACGGTACGCGTCGCCCACAAGATCGCTTACGAAGCGCTCGATCAGATTCACTTCGACGGCATGCAGTTCCGCAGAGATATCGGCTGGCGGGCGATGCGCCGCTTATAAACTATAAAAAAACAGGCACCGACAGACCTCATGGTGACAGGCTGTGGGGCCTTGCCTTGGGGGGAAGGGAAACACATGAGCGCACCCAACATCCAGGCAGTCAAATCCTGGCTGCTTTCTTTGCAGGACCGCATCGTTTCCGCAGTTGAAGACGTCGACGGCAAGACATTCATCAGAGATAGCTGGGAACGTCCTGAAGGTGGCGGAGGGATCTCTCGCCTGATCGAAGAAGGGAATGTGCTCGAGCGCGGTGGGGTGGGTTTTTCTCATGTGATGGGCGCCAGCCTGCCGCCCTCTGCTGCAGCCAACCGCCCCGAGGTCGCCGGTCATCCTTGGGAAGCGATGGGGGTGTCACTGGTTTTTCATCCTCGTAATCCCTATGCGCCGACAGTCCACATGAATGTGCGCTTTTTCACCACCACGGGTGACGGCACCGATCCCGTGTGGTGGTTTGGTGGCGGTATGGACCTGACGCCCTACTACGGTTTTACAGAAGATGCGACGCATTTTCACCAGACTTGTCATGACGCTCTGGCCCCTTTTGGTAGCGAACTCCATCCAAAATTCAAGCACTGGTGCGACGAGTATTTCTACCTGAAGCATCGCAAGGACGCACGTGGCGTGGGTGGCGTGTTCTTTGATGATTTCAATGCACCCGGTTTCGAGAAGAGCTTCGCGATGACCCAGAGCGTGGGCGATCATTTCATTGACGCGTATCTGCCCATTCTGAAACGCCGCAAAGACATCGCCTATGGCGAGCGCGAACGGGATTTTCAGGCCTATCGTCGGGGTCGCTATGTCGAGTTCAATCTGGTGTTCGACCGTGGCACCCTGTTTGGCCTGCAGTCGGGTGGGCGTACCGAATCCATCCTGATGTCATTGCCGCCCATCGTCAAATGGCGCTATGACTGGAAGCCCGAGGCCGGTTCGCCGGAAGCCAAGCTCTACACCGACTTCCTGCCGCACCGCGACTGGCTTGTCGCCTGAAAGCCGCTCGGTGGCCAATGAACGCTGCATCCTGCTGCTGGGCGGCAGCTTTGATCCGGTGCACAACGGACATATTGGTCTGGCCCGCTACTTCTGCACCCTGCTCCATCCCGATGAATTGCGACTGATACCGGCTGGCCGCCCATGGCAAAAGCCAGCGATGATAGCCGCGCCTGAGCACCGTATCGCCATGCTGGAGCTGGCGTTTGCCAATTGGGTGATACCCGTGCACATCGATACGCAAGAGATCGAACGCGATGGCCCAAGCTATGCGATAGACACACTGCACACCGTTCGCCAAGCAGTCGGTGATCAGGTATCACTGGTCTGGGTGATCGGTGCGGATCAGCTGATCAACCTGCACACCTGGCATCAGTGGCAAAGCTTGTTCTCGCTAACGAATTTCTGTATCGCTGCGCGCCCCGGCTATGAGCTCAACCGCGAAGACCTGAATGATGAAGTCGCTGCCGAGATATCGCGGCGGCAGGCTAGTCCGGCGCAACTGCGCGCCAGCCCTGCGGGGCTTTGTTTCATTGCGACCCATCTGGCGCTGGATGTTTCATCGTCTGCGTTGCGTGCGGCGTTGAGCAGCAACTCGGCTAGGCAAGCGCCGCAAGGGCTACTGCCCGCCCCGGTGCTAGACTATGCCCAACAACATTATCTTTATCAGACGACTTAATGGATATCAAAACACTGCAGGCACTGGTGGTCGATGCGCTGGAAGATGTCAAAGCGCAGGAAATCCGTGTCTACGATACCGTGCACCTGACCAGCATGTTCGATCGTATCGTGATCGCGTCGGGAACGTCCAATCGGCAGACCCGTGCGCTTGCCATGTCCGTGCGCGACAAAGTCAAATCAGCCGGCGGCGAGATCATCAATATGGAAGGCGAGAACACGGGCGAATGGGTGCTGGTTGATCTGGGCGATATCGTGGTGCATATCATGCAGCCGGCGATCCGCGCCTATTACCGGCTCGAAGAAATCTGGGGCGATAAAGAAGTAAAGCTCGGCGCCGCCAAGCGCGCAGTGGGTACCGCACGCAAAGCGTCGCACAAGGCAGCCAGCGAGGGAAGCCCAACGCCTGCCAAGACGGCGGCAAAAAAATCCGCAGTAAAAAAATCGGCAACCAGCAAGACAACTGCCCAGACAGCGCCTGCGAGAAAAGTCCCGGCGAAGACCACATCGGGTGCAAAGAAAACCCCTGCCAGGGTCATTGCAAGAACCCCATCAAAAACCGCGTCAAAAACTGCATCAAAAACTGCATCAAAGACTGCGGCAAAAAAATCCCCTGCGAAAAAAACGGCGGCAAAAAAGTCGGCAGCGCGCTGATTTTTATTCTCTGCCATGCAACTGATCATCGCAGCAGTGGGGCACAAAATGCCAGCATGGATAGACACCGGTTTTCAGGAATACGCCAAGCGTATGCCACCTGAATGCCGATTGCTGCTTAAAGAAATCAAACCCGTCGAGCGCACTGCCGGCCGCGGCGCCGAGAGCGTGATGGCAGACGAACGCAAGCGCATCGAAGCAGTGCTGCCCAAGGGTAGTTTGCTCGTCGCGCTGGATGAGCGTGGCACCGATCTCACGACCATGCAATTGTCACAACACTTGACGCACTGGCAACAGCTGGGCCGGGATGTTACATTCATCATCGGCGGCGCTGATGGCCTTGATGCCGAATTCAAGAAGCAGGCAGATCTGCTGATGCGAGTCTCGAGTCTGACACTGCCGCATGGCATGGTGCGTGTGCTGCTCGCCGAGCAGCTCTACCGCGCGCTGTCGATTACAAAGAATCACCCTTATCACCGCGCATAGCGATCATCGCCGGCACGCTGAAAAACTGGAGAGCGGGAATACCCGGATGGCAGTCGCTGACCAAAAAATTTATCTGGCTTCCAAGAGTCCGCGCCGGCGTGAGCTGCTGCGCCAGATTGGCGTAGAGTTCGAGCTGCTGATGCTGCGCGACGAACCCGGTCGGCATGGCGCAGTCTCTGAAGAACCTCACACCGGCGAAGCCCCCGATGCTTATGTCGCACGGATCGCGCGTGAGAAAGCATCCAGCGGCTGGGAAGCAGTGCAGTGGCGCAAACTGCCCATACGACCTGTGCTGGCCGCAGACACCACCGTGACCTTGGATGGCAACATCCTCGGCAAGCCCGCTGATGCCAGCGACGCGCTCGACATGCTGCGCTCTCTGTCAGGCCGCACGCACTACGTGCTCACTGCGGTCGCCGTGATCGCGCACAATCAACTCAATGAAGTCGTGCAGCGTTCGCAGGTACGTTTTGCAGAGATTTCCGAAGAAACACTGAAGGCCTACTGTGCGACTCAGGAACCCTACGACAAAGCAGGCAGCTATGGCGTACAGGGACTGGCAGCACAATTCATTGAACACATCAGTGGCAGCTACACCGGCATCATGGGGCTACCACTATTCGAAACATCGCGCTTGCTTCAGCAGGCGGGCATCAGGATGCTATGAGCGAAGATCTACTCGTCAATATCACGCCGCAGGAAACCCGTGTCGCGCTGATACAGCAAGGCGCCGTACAAGAGCTGCATATCGAGCGCACGGCATCTCGCGGTCGTGCGGGCAATATTTATCTGGGTAAGGTCGCAAGAGTTCTGCCCGGGATGCAGTCTGCTTTTATCGATATCGGATTAGAGCGTGCTGCATTCCTGCACGTGGCGGATATCTGGGAGGCACGCGCACAAGGCCATCCGGTAAGCCCGCCCACGCCAATTGAAAAATTACTGTTCGACGGACAATCACTGCTGGTGCAGGTGGTCAAAGATCCTATCGGTACCAAGGGCGCGCGGCTCTCCACACAGATCTCGATTGCCGGCCGTATGCTGGTCTATTTACCGCAAGACCCGCATATCGGTATCTCGCAGCGCATTGGTGACGAAGCCGAACGCGAGCTCTTGCGCGAGCGCCTGCAGAAGCTGCTACCAGCGGAGGAGAAAGGTGGTTTTATCATTCGCACCATGGCCGAAGATGCCAGCGAGGCTGATCTCACCATGGACGTTGCCTATCTGCGCAAGACCTGGGATCACCTCCTGCAAGAGACTAAACGCCAGCCAGCGCCCGCGCTGCTGTATCAAGACCTGAGCCTGGCGCAGCGCGTGCTGCGCGACTTCGTGAGCGAAGAAACCGCCAGCATCCAGATCGACTCACGCGAAAATTTTCAAAAGCTAAGTGAGTTCGCGCAAAGCTACACGCCCTCAGTCATCAACAAACTCACGCATTACACCGGCGAGCGTCCTCTGTTTGATCTGTATGGCGTGGAAGAAGAAATCGAGCGCGCGCTGGGCCATCGCGTCGATTTGAAATCAGGTGGTTACCTCATCATCGAGCAGACAGAAGCCATGACCACCATCGATGTGAATACCGGCAGCTATGTGACCGGACGAAACTTCGATGACACCATCTTCAAGACCAATCTGGAGGCAGCGCATGCGATCGCACGTCAGCTGCGGCTACGAAATCTCGGTGGCATCATCATCCTCGACTTTATCGACATGGAAAATGTCGAGCATCGCGCTGCCGTGCTCAGCGAGCTGCACAAGGCGCTGGCGCGGGATCGCACCAAAACGACGATCTCAGATTTTTCTGCGCTAGGTTTGGTGGAAGTCACCCGCAAACGAACGCGTGAATCGCTGGCCAATGTGCTGTGCGAGCCGTGCCCGGCGTGCATGGGCAAAGGTATCGTCAAAACACCTCGTACCATTGCCTACGACATCTTGCGCGAGCTACTGCGCGAAGCCAAGCAATTCAACCCGCGCGAGTTTCGCATTCTGGCCTCACAGCTCGTCATCGACATGTTCCTTGAAGAAGAGTCTCAGCATCTGGCCATGCTGGGTGATTTCATCGGCAAACCGATCTCGCTGCAGGTAGAAAGCAGCTACCATCAGGAGCAGTACGACATCATTCTGATGTGAGCCAGACTGCTTCTCCATGTCCCCCGAGATCATCATTACCAACATGAAGAAACGCTATACCGGCGTTTCAGGGACGATCAATGCGCTGCTGCCAGTACAAGCCAAGGAATTCAGTATTGGCTTTGTCGGACAAGATCTGCCCGGTGCACAGCTGGCCCAACAACAGTCACCGCATCAATTCGCTCATCTGACGCTATGGCAAGCCATAAGAATGTCCCGCACACCCCGGCCCGATGGCCTGCCCCGCATCTGGCACGTGCGTCGTGACCCGGAGATGATGCTGGCGATTTTTCTGCGTGACGTACTGCGCTTCCCTATTCGGCTTGTGTTTACCTCCGCTGCCAAGCATCGGCACTCGTGGTTCCCTCGCTGGCTGATCAGCAAGATGGATGGCGTGATCGCCACCACACCCGAAGCCGGGAGCTTCGTACCCAATACCACCCGAGTCGTCTTCCATGGCGCAAACCTGGCGCGCTTTGCGCCACCAGACAGCAAGGTAGCCGCCTGGCAGCACACAGGATTACCCGGCAAATACGGGATCGGCGTGTTTGGACGCATACGTCCTGCCAAAGGCACCGACATTTTTGTGGATGCCATGATTGAGATCCTGCCGCGATTCCCGGATTTCACTGCCATCATCACCGGACAGGCATTAGCCGAGCATCAGAACTACCTGCGGGCGATGGAGGATAAAATCCGGGCTGCCGGTCTGTCCGAGCGCATCCGCTTTCTGGGCAATCTGCCGGCAGACGACATACCGCGCTGGTACCAGAATGTCGCGATCATGGTGGCTTGCCCGCGCTATGAACCGTTTGGTATCACGCCGCTGGAGGCGATGGCGAGCGGCTGCGCCGTCGTGGCCAGCCGAACCGGTGCGTTTGAGTACATCGTTGAACCCGGCCAGACCGGCGCGCTGATACCGACTGACGATGCACAGGCGCTAGCCAATGCGGTGAGCGCGTTGATGCAACAGCCAGACCAGATAGCGCGGATGGGCCAGGCGGGACGAGAGCGAGTTGCTGCAGAATTTTCTATTGAGAAGGAGGCAGAAGGCATAGCGCAGGTCTATCGCGCAGTGCTGGACGTTATATAACCATGAACATCACCCCCGTGATTCTCTCAGGTGGCAGCGGCTCGCGTCTGTGGCCCTTGTCACGCGCGATGCGTCCGAAACAGTTCCTCGGCGTGACCGACGAGAAAACCCTGTTTCAGCTAACCCTGCAACGACTGCAGGGACTTCCCGGATTGCAGCCACCCGTCATCGTCTCCAACCAGGAGCACCGCTTTCTGGTGGCCGAACAATGCCGCGAGGCCGGCATGGCACCCGACGCCATCATTCTCGAACCCTTTGGCCGCAATACCGCACCGGCGATTGCCGTCGCTGCTCTGCATGCGATGAAGTCTGGTCAGGACCCCGTACTGCTGGTATTACCCTCGGACCATATCTTTGCGAAACCTGAGGCATTTCGAGAGAGTGCGGTACTTGCCGCGCAAGCAGCGCAGCAGGGACAGCTAGTCACCTTCGGTATTGTTCCAACACAGCCGGAAACCGGCTACGGTTATATTCGCGCTGGCGAGAAGACCCATATCAACGGCATTCATTCCGTGGCGCAGTTCGTCGAGAAGCCCGACCTTGCGACTGCTGAGCGCTATGTCAGCTCAGGAGACTATTTCTGGAATAGCGGCATGTTCATGTTTCGTGCCTCAGTCTACCTGTACGAGTTGAAGCAACATCACCCGGCGATGTTGCGCCAGTGCGAGCAGGCTTACCAGCAGGCCCGCGTGGATCTGGATTTCGTTCGCCTTGATGAGGCCGCCATGACCGACTGCCCCTCAGACTCGGTCGATTATGCGGTCATGGAAAAAACCAGCCAAGCCGCCATGGTATCGCTCGACGCGGGCTGGAATGATGTCGGCGCATGGTCGTCTGTCTGGCAAGTCTTGCCCAAAGACGGACAGGGTAATGCCATACGCGGCGATGTGATCGCTGAATCCGCCACCGATTGCTATGTTCATGCAGATCACCGTCTGGTGACTTTGCTGGGCGTGAAAGACCTGGTGGTGATCGAAACAGCCGATGCCATCCTCGTCGCCGATAAAGACGCTGCACAAGATGTCAAAAAAATCGTCAATCGCCTGAGCGAAGCCAAACGGCCTGAAACCGACCTGCACCGCGAAGTCTATCGTCCCTGGGGTTCGTATGATTCACTCGGCCATGGCCCGCGTTATCAGGTCAAGAGCATACGTGTGAAACCGGGCGCTAAACTATCATTGCAATATCATCATCATCGCGCAGAACACTGGGTCGTCGTCTCGGGTACGGCCAATGTACTGATTGGTGAAAAATCGCAGCTGGTACGCGAAAATGAATCGGTCTTTATTCCCCAAGGCGAAAAACACATGCTCGAAAATCCGGGCAAGACCTGGCTGGAACTGATCGAGGTACAGTCAGGCAGCTACCTCGGTGAAGATGACATCGTTCGCCTAGAGGATGTGTACGGCAGGGCGGGCAGTGACCATCGCTGATTCCTCACGCAGACCCAAGATAGCCATCGGATTTTTTGGTGTCACGCGTTCACTAAAATGGACACTCCCCTCCATACGCGAGAACATCATCGCACCAGCAAATCAGCTAGGCGATGTCCGACTGTTTGCGCATTTCTATCAGCAGACGCACATCACTAATCCACGGTCGGGAGAAGATGATCCGCTGGATCCGGAAGAATACCGTTTGCTGGAATGCGACGAAGTGCAACTGGAGGAACCGGGGCACTGTCTGGATGAAGCCCGGTATGAGTGGATACTCTCGCATGGCGATGCGTTCCATGACGGGGGGAAATCGCTCGCGAATTTGATTCATCAGCTGCATTCATTACAGATGGTAGGAAGAATGATCACTGCCTGGCAGCCCGATGTGGTCGTACTGGCGAGGCCCGATCTACGCTACCACGACAATCTAGGTCAAGCCATGCGCCAGCAATGCAGTCGTTCGGCGCGATACCTCAGCGTGCCTGACTGGCAATGGTATGGCGGGGTCAACGATCGCCTGGCCATTGGAAGCGCACATGCCTGCCAAGCCTATGCGAATCGTATCGATTTGATTCCTGCTTATCTCCGCAAAACAGGGGGGCCCTTGCCTGCAGAGCGTTTCCTGAGATTTTCGCTGAACCGACATGGCCTCATCCCGATAGCGACTCATATGACGGCTAGCCGGGTGCGGGCGGCGGGACGCTCGGAGCTTGAAAATTTCAAACCGATCTCCACTGGAAAACGGCTCAGACGATATGTGGAGAGTATCGTGTTTTCTTTTTTAAAGTTTTAAAAAACTTTTCTCTTGAAAAGCC
>JBJTAS010000046.1:0-125736 GCA_046090895.1 Oxalobacteraceae bacterium
CCGGCTGCACCTGCTGCACGATGCGGATGAGATTGGTACTGTCGGTCAGATCACCATAGTGCAGGATGAACTTACGGTCATCGGCATGCGGATCCCTGTAGAGATGATCAATGCGATCGGTGTTAAACAGCGAGCTGAGCCGCTTGATGCCATGAACAACATAGCCTTTTTTCAACAAAAATTCAGCAAGATAAGCGCCGTCCTGGCCGGTAATGCCGGTAATTAGCGCAACTTTAGGAGGAGTGGCCATCGGGTGTGGGATATTCTGAGGTCAAAAACCTTTGCATTATCCCAGATGAGTAAAGCAAAGGGGGCTAATCCTCACATCGCCCGAGGCCCGCTCCTACAAAGGGACACTCACTCAGTAGGATTGATGTTCCGCTCCTACAAAGGCGCTCCTACAAAGGGACACTCGCTCAGTAGGATTGATGTTCAGAAACAACTACAACAGCTACAAAGTGAGTGTCCCTTTGTAGAAGGCGCGGCTTACTCGCCTAAATTCCCTAGCCGGTACTGTCTCAGCTTTACGTACAAGCTTTGGCGTGACAGCCCGAGGATTTCGGCGGCGGTGGCGCGGTTGTCTTGGGTGAGTTGCAGGGCGGCTTCGATGCACAGTTTTTCGATGAGCTCGGTGGTTTCGCCGACGATGTCGCGTAGTGGCACGCGGCCGACGAGCTCGGTGAGTTGCTCTGCGGAGCGGGGGGAGTCGTGGCGGCCGTCGCTGCCTAGACGGCGGCCGATGTCGCGGATGGTGAAGCCGAGTCCGCTGACTTCGCCGTGGGGTACGGAGACGGCGGAGATTTCGACGGGGATGGTGGCGCCGTTTTCGTTGCGCATGGTCGTTGCAAACAACCTGACGGTGCCACGCTGGCGCAGGTTGGCCAGCAACACATTCAGATCGACGCCGGCGCGACCCAGCCAGCGATCGAGCGACTGGCCGAGTGCCTGCTCGGGGCGGCCGATCTGGATCATGTCGGTGAATGCGCGATTGGCGGCGAGTATTTCGCCATCGTTGTCGGTGACAACGAAGGCATCCGGTGCTTGCTCCAGCACGCGCAGCACGGTGTCGGCTTGTGTCGCGCTGCTGCTGGTCGAGACGGCTTGCGCATCGCTGGCCACGCGCACGAGAAATAGTTCGCCGGATTCTTCATGCATCACGGAGACTGACAGCGTCAGTCGCCCATGCGGCGAGGCCGCGCTGCGCGCGGTGGTCTGATCGGGCTTGCTGCTGGCGCGTACGGTATCGAGCAGTTTGCTGACTGCGCTGTGCGCATTCGGGTCAAGGTAATCGAGCAGGCTTTTGCCCAATAGTTTGCGCACGCCATCGCCCAGGGCCTGCGCAGCGGCAGGGTTGGCCTCAATGATTTTCAGGCTGCGGCCATCGAGCACCAGCACGCCCTCGCTGGTCAGGTCGAACAGAATGCGATAGCGCGACTCGAGGTGGCGCAGCCGCAGATAGTCGCGCTCCATGGTTTGCTGCGCATCGACGAGCTGCTGCTGAATTTCCGATTGCGCGCGCAGATCGCGTCCTAGCGCGATCATCCGGCCTTTGGGGCCGACATGGATGGCGCAAAACGAGAGGGGTACATCCGCGCCGCTGCTCGCGGCGACATTCACTTGTCGCCACACCGGACGGGCATCGCTGCCGGCTTCGCGTACCAGCTTGGCGATCTTGGGGCGGCTTTCGATGGTGACCGTGTCTTCCCAAGTCTTGCCTATCCAGCTGTGCTGGCCGCCTGCGACGGGCAGCGCGCCGTGGTTGGACGACACGTCCTGCACCACGCCATCGCCGTCAATCACCAGCACCACATCCGCCGTGGCAGACAACAGCGCGGCGTTCGCCTCTGCGCTCAGGCCAGAGAGCGATTGCTTGGGGGTCTCGAAGTGAGTCACGTAGGAGGAGCCGGTCTCTGATCGCATCGGATTGCAGGGCCGGTCATCCGATAAATGTGACCGGGCAGTAAATTGACATACGGTTGAGTGTATTGTGAGGGCAATCCCGGGCTTTTTCAACCGAAATTGTCAATATCAAACGTCAATTCAGCCTGACTTCTTGTTGCTGCTGGTAAAGGTGGCCGGCGAGCGCCAGCGCGGAAGGAGCATCTTCGGACATGCCGTCAGCGCCCACGGTCGTGGCCAGCGCGGGCTGGCGCAGGAACAACGGGCCGCCGACCATGGTGGCCAGACGCGGATTGCGGGAGGTTTTGCGGGCGGCCTTAATGGTCTTGGTCAGATCGTTGACCTCGCCATCCATGCTGGCCGAGAGCGCCAGCACATCGAACCAGTGCAGCGACAAGGTGTCGAGCACCTCGCCTGCCTGCGGCGAGGGAATGGCCAGCACGACCCAGCCTTCCTTTCTGAAAAACTCAGAGAGCATGGACAGTCCGAAGGTGTGCTGCTGTCCGGGCAGTGAGGCCATCAGGATGCGGCGCTCGGCACCGCTGCGTGCGCGGCGCGCATCGCCTCCATGAAAAGCGGCGCTCAGGTCGTACATCAGGGTTTGCATGCGCCACAGGCACAGGGTGACTTCGGAGAAGTTGCACTGATCTGCTTCCCATAGCTCGCCCAGATAGCGCGCGGCGGGTGCCAGCAGATGGAGATAGACCGCGTCCATGCGCACGCCACGCTCGCACAGCTGGCCGATAAGTTCGGTGGCGTCGCTAATGCGGTTGGACAACAGCGCGCACGAAAAATCGACCACCTCGTCCGGGCGGATCGTGTTGTCCTGCGCATCATGGCGCGGGTCGCGGTGGGCAAGCATCAGTCGCGGGATGATTTCGGCTTCCACCAGGGTGAGCAGCCGTTTTTCGCTCGCCGCCTCTGTCAGCGCCCCCGCGCTGCTGGCTTCGGAAGCATGGCTGCCGAAGCCTTTTGAGGCTTTGTCCATTCTTGTCTCCTGCGGGCGCCGGCGGGGTCTCAGGAAGAACCTTGCGGCTGTCCCCTGCGGGTAGCGGGCCGTCCGGCGCTGCGTGGATCCTCTTATGGCGATTCAGTGTCTGGAGCGAACCTTCTCTGAAGGAACATTTCCGTTGTACGCCTGCAATTCGTTTGTGTCAAAGGAATAATCCACACCGGATAAGCGCCCACCGAACGATGCCCCAAGCCCGGTTTTGTGTCAATAAAACCTTACGTAATCTTAGATTGACATAGTCTGCGGTCAGTCCTACAGTGCATAAATCACCCCATAGAGGGCGGAGTACATTCCATGCACGAAAACACGGGGATTTCCGGGTCAGCGGGCGCTATCAGGCCGCTCTACACCCGCGAGGAAAGGGCGCGGCGCGATGCCACGCGCTGGACGCTGGTGCAGGGTTTATTAGCACCTTTGCAATTTCTGGTCTTCCTGATCAGCGTCGTGCTGGTTTTGCGCTTTTTACAGACGGGGCAGGGCGAGGCCGAGGCGACGGTCTCCGTCGTCATCAAGACCCTGCTGCTGTACACCATCATGATCACTGGCTGCATCTGGGAAAAAGTGGTGTTTGGTCGCTACCTGTTTGCGCCCAGCTTCTTTTGGGAAGATGTGTTCAGCATGCTGGTGCTGGCGCTGCACACGGCGTATCTGGTGGCCTTGTTCACGGGTGCGCTGCCGGTGCGCGAGCAAATGCTGCTGGCGCTCGCCGGTTACGCGGCGTACGTGATTAACGCGGGCCAGTTCTTGCTCAAGCTGCGCGCCGCAAGGCTGCAGTCTTCCTCACAATCTGCGCCGACCTCGGGTGAGGTGGCCGCATGAGTGCCGTCATTCCAATTCAGCGCGATGCGGCCGACCTTGGCTGTGCCGATGCGCCGGTGCTGCGCGAACGCGGGCAGCGTGAGGTCTTCTGCGGACTGACGGGCATCATCTGGATGCATCGCAAGATACAGGACGCCTTCTTTCTCGTCGTTGGTTCACGCACGTGCGCGCACCTGATTCAATCGGCGGCGGGCGTCATGATCTTTGCCGAGCCTCGTTTTGGCACAGCGATCATTGATGAACGCGACCTGGCGGGTATCGCGGATGCGAATGATGAACTCGATCGCGTCGTGCGTCAGCTCCTGAGCCGCCGACCCGACATCAAGATGCTGTTCCTGGTCGGCTCTTGTCCGTCGGAAGTCATCAAGCTGGATCTCTCGCGTGCGGCCGCGCGGCTCTCGCGCGAATACCTGAATCAGGTGCGCATACTCAACTACTCGGGCAGTGGCATCGAGACCACGTTCACCCAAGGGGAAGATGCTTGCCTTGCCTCGCTGGTGCCCGAGCTGCCGCAGTCCACATCGGATACGCCGTCATTGCTGGTGGTCGGCTGTCTGCCCGACGTAGTGGAAGATCAGTTCGCGCGTCTGTTCACCGCCATGGGTCTGGAGGGGGTGCAGTTTTTCCCACCACGCTCATCGCGCAGCCTGCCCTCCGTGGGCAAGCACACACGCTTCTTGCTGGCCCAGCCTTTCCTTGGCGAGACCGCCCGTGCCTTGAGCGAGCGGGGCGCGACGCATCTCGTGGCGCCGTTTCCTTTTGGTGTTGAAGGCACGACGGAATGGCTGCGTACCGCTGCGCACAGTGCGGGCATATCGCCCGAGCGCTTTGCGCAAGCCACGCACGTCTCGCGCGAGCGTGCACAGCGCGCACTGGAACGTCATCGTGAGCGTTTGCAGGGCAAGCGCATTTTCTTTTTCCCGGATTCGCAACTCGAAATACCCCTCGCTCGCTTTTTGTCGCGCGAACTTGGCATGCACCTCACCGAAGTCGGCACACCCTATCTGCACCGTGAACATCTGAAGCATGAACTGGCCTTGCTGCCATCGGGCACCGTGCTGTCCGAAGGGCAGGATGTCGACAAGCAGCTCGACCGCTGCCGCGCGCAAGCGCCCGATCTGGTGGTGTGCGGACTCGGCCTCGCCAATCCGCTTGAAGCAGAGGGCCTCACCACCAAGTGGGCCATCGAACTCGTGTTCTCACCAGTGCACGGCTATGAGCAAAGTGCCGATCTCGCCGAATTGTTTGCACGACCCTTGCTGCGCCGGGACAAAATCGCGCCCAGCACATCCCAGGAGGCGGTATGCAGCTGACCCTCTGGACCTACGAAGGCCCGCCCCACATCGGCGCGATGCGTATCGCCACCGCCATGCAAGAGGTGCATTACGTGATGCATGCACCGCAGGGCGATACGTATGCCGATTTACTGTTCACGATGATAGAGCGACTACCGAAACGCCCGCCGGTCACCTACACCACCTTTCAGGCGCGCGATCTGGGGGGTGATACGGCCGAGTTGTTCAAGAATGCGGCACGCGATGCCTATGCGCGCTTTGCACCCAAGGCCATGTTGGTCGGCGCCTCCTGCACGGCTGAATTGATTCAGGACGATCCGGGCGGGCTCGCCAAGGCGCTGAATCTGCCGGTGCCCGTGGTCCCGCTGGAGCTGCCCTCGTATCAGAAAAAAGAAAACTGGGGCGCGGCGGAAACCTTCTATCAACTGGTGCGAGCTCTCGTCAAACCCAGCCCATCGCGCGATCACCGCCAGCCCCGTTGCAATATCCTCGGCCCGAGTGCGCTGGGTTTCCGGCATCGCGATGATTTGCGCGAGATTACCGGGCTCTTGCAGCGCATGGGCATCGTGGTGAATGTGGTCGCGCCGCTGGGCGCCACCCCCGATGATGTGTCGCGACTGACCGATGCCGATTTCAATGTGGTGCTGTATCCGGAAGTGGCGATGTCGGCCGCGAACTGGCTGCAAAAAAATCATCAGATGCCGTTCACGAAGATCGTGCCCATTGGCGCGCAGGCCACCCGTGAATTCATCGCCGAAGTCGCGCAGCTCGCAGGCATGGAAGGCTATCCTGCCATAGAAGATGCGGCATCACATGCGCCCTGGTATGCCAAGTCGGTCGATTCGACCTACCTGACCGGCAAGCGCGTGTTCGTGTTCGGTGATGCCACGCACGCCATCGCGGCCGCGCGTGTTGCTGCGGAAGAGCTGGGCTTCGAGGTCGTGGGTCTGGGCACCTACAGTCGCGAATTCGCGCGTGAAGTGCGCGAAGCCGCCAGACGCTACGGCATCGAAGCACTGATCACGGATGATTATCTGGAAGTCGAAGCCCGGGTCGCGGAGCTCTCGCCCGAGCTGGTGCTGGGCACGCAGATGGAGCGCCATATCGCCAAGCGGCTGGGCTTGCCATGCGCGGTGATTTCGGCGCCGGTGCATGTGCAGGATTTTCCTGCGCGTTATTCGCCGCAGATGGGTTTTGAAGGCGCGAATGTGCTGTTCGATACCTGGGTACATCCACTGATGATGGGACTCGAAGAGCACTTGCTGGGCATGTTCAAGGATGACTTCGAGTTCCATGACGGTGCTGCGCCTTCGCATCTGGGTAAGGCCGGCACGCCCCGCGCCATGCCCGTGGAGCCCGAGGCCATCGTCGCGCCCGACGCGATCGCCACGCCAGCCAATGCCGACGAGATTCATCCGAACTGGAGCACTGAAGCCGAAAAAGAGCTGCAAAAAATTCCCTTCTTCGTGCGCGGCAAGGCACGCAGAAATACCGAGCGCTTTGCCAAAGACACGGGCGCCCACACCATCACTATCGAGACCTTATATGACGCGAAAGCCCACTTCGGCCGCTGACGCGTCAGTGATGCGCGTCGTCATCGTCACGATGGACAATCATCTGGCGAGCGCGGCACAGCGCGCCCACCGCCTGCTGCAAAAGAAATTGCCCAGTGTCTCGCTGGCGGTGCATGCGGCTTCTGAGTGGGCTGACGACACCTCGGCACTGGAGCGCTGCCGTGCCGATATCGCGCAGGGCGATATCGTGATCGCCTCGATGCTGTTCATGGAAGATCATTTCCTGCCCGTGCTGCCGGCACTCGCTGCGCGGCGTGATCAGTGTGATGCCATGGTGTGCATCATGTCGGCAGGCGAGGTGATGAAGCTGACCCGCATGGGTCGCTTTGCGATGGATGGCACCACGCGCGGCCCGATGGCGTTTTTGAAGAAGCTGCGTGGCAAGAGCGAGGACAAAGAATCGTCCAAGGGCGCCATGAAAACCGCCGGTGCGCAGCAAATGAAAATGCTGCGCCGCCTGCCCAAGCTGCTGCGCTTTATTCCGGGCACAGCGCAAGACGTACGCAATTACTTCCTCACGCTGCAGTACTGGCTCGCAGGCTCGGAAGAGAACATCGCCGGTATGGTGCAGCTCTTGGTGAATGCCTATGCCGAGGGTCCGCGCAAGAGCTTGCGCGGCAAGGCGCCACCGCTCTTGCCGATCGAGTATCCGGAAGTTGGTGTCTATCACCCCAAGCTCAAGAGCGCAGGCGCTCACAAAGGCATGAGTGATCGCGTCGACAAATTGCCCACCCTCGCCAAAGCCCACGGCACGGTCGGGGTGCTGGTGATGCGCTCGTATCTGTTAGCGGGCAATGCGCAGCATTACGACGGCGTGATCGCTGCATTGGAAGCGCGTGGCCTGAATGTGCGCGCGGCGTATTCCAGCGGGCTCGATGCACGTCCGGCTGTTGAACAATTCTTCATGGCGAACGGTCAGCCGGTGGTGGATGCCGTGGTGTCACTGACGGGCTTCTCGCTCATCGGTGGCCCGGCGTATAACGATTCAAAGGCCGCTGAAGATTTGCTGGCCTCGCTGGATGTGCCCTACCTGGCGGTCTCCCCTGTGGAATTTCAGACGCTGGAGCACTGGGGTGCGTCAGACCGTGGCCTGTTGCCCGTGGAGGCGACGATGATGGTCGCGCTGCCCGAGCTGGATGGTTCCAGCGGTTCCATGGTGTACGGCGGCCGCAGCGATGCTGCGGGCAAGTCTTGCACGGGGTGCGAGCGACAGTGCACCTTTGCGCAGGCAGAGAATTCTCAGGACATGCAAGTCTGCAGCGAGCGTGCCGACATGCTCGCCGCCCGTGTCGCCAAGTTGATCGCGCTGAAAAAAAGCGAGCGACGCGAGCGCAAGGTCGCGGTGGTGTTGTTCAACTTCCCGCCGAATGCCGGCAGCACGGGCACGGCGGCGTTTTTGTCGGTGTTTGAGTCGCTCTACCACACGCTGGCAGCGATGCAGCGTCAGGGTTATACCGTGGAGCTGCCTGCCGATGTAGACGCCTTGCGTGATGCGATCTTGAAGGGCAATGCCGAGCGCCATGGCACGCCCGCCAATGTGCATGCGCGCATCAGCGCCGATGAGCACGTTCGCAAAGAGAAGTACTTGCCAGTGATTGAATCACAGTGGGGACCGGCACCGGGCAAACATCAGAGTGATGGCGGGCATATCTATGTGCTGGGCGCGCAGTTCGGCCATGTGCTGGTGGGCATACAGCCAGCGATGGGCATAGAAGGTGACCCCATGCGTCTGTTGTTTGACAAAGGCTTCGCACCCACGCACGCCTTCAGCGCGTTTTATCGCTATCTGCGCGAAGATTTTGCCGCGCATGCCGTGCTGCACTTCGGCACGCACGGCGCCCTGGAATTCATGCCCGGCAAGCAGGCCGGCATGTCGGGTGCCTGCTGGCCGGACCGCTTGATCGCCGACCTGCCCAACGTGTATCTGTATGCCGCGAATAATCCATCGGAAGGCACCATCGCCAAGCGCCGCTCGCAGGCAACGCTGGTGTCCTATCTGACACCGCCGGTGGCAGAGGCCGGTGTGTACCGCGGACTGGCTGATCTGAAAGCATCGCTGACCCGCTGGCGCTCGCTCGGTCCGGAGGATGATCATGAAAAACGCGAACTCGCCGCGTTGATACAAGCACAGGCGAGCGAACTCGAGCTGGCCCCCGCCGAGCCTGTCTGGGGCGCGGAGAGCGAAGAGCAGATCGCTGCCTTGAATGATGCGGTACTGGAGCTGGAATACACGCTGATTCCGCATGGCTTGCATATCGTCGGCAAAGCACCGACGCTGCAAGAACGTGCCGACATGCTGGTGGCGATGGCTGAGTCCGCGCATCAGGTGAGTGTCACCCCCGCATTGCGGGTGGCGATTGAGACCATGCTGGCGGGCGATGCGCTGCCTGCCGATCTGTCGGAAGCGCACCGTGCGCTGCTGGCCAAGCTGGCGGCGGCCAGTGAGCTCATGCATGAGTCGCACGAACTCGATGGACTGCTCGCGGCACTGGATGGTCGCTATGTGCGCCCTGCGCCGGGCGGCGATTTGCTGCGCACGCCCGAGATTTTGCCGGCCGGTCGCAATCTGCATGGCTTCGATCCTTTCCGTCTGCCGAGTGCCTATGCCGTCAAAGATGGCGCGAAGCAGGCTGAGCGCTTGCTGGCGCGTCATTACGACGACAGCGGCAGTTTTCCTGAATCGATTGCCATGGTGTTGTGGGGTACCGATAACCTCAAGAGCGAAGGCGGCCCGATTGCGCAGGCCTTGTTCCTGATGGGTGCGCGTCCCCGCTTCGACAACTATGGCCGACTGGCAGGTGCCTCACTGATACCGCTGGAAGAACTCGGTCGTCCGCGCGTGGATGTACTGATTACGCTCTCGGGCATCTTCCGCGACCTGCTGCCGCTGCAAATTCGTATGCTGGCCGAGGCCGCGCTGATGGCCGCGAATACGGACGAACCCGAGGAACAGAATTTCATTCGCAAGCATGCGCTGGCTTATCAGCAGGAACAGGGCTGCGACATGGAGACCGCGGCGCTGCGCGTGTTCGGCAATGCCGAAGGGGCCTATGGCGCGAATGTGAATCATCTGATCGATTGCAGCCGCTGGGATGATGAAGACGAGCTGGCCGAGACCTATACCTGTCGCAAGGGCTTTGCCTACGGCACCAGTGGCCGTCCAGTGGCGCAGCCAGATTTATTGAAGAGCGTGCTCTCGCGGGTGGAGCTGGCGTATCAGAATCTCGATTCGGTGGAAGTCGGTGTGACCACCATCGATACCTACTTCGACACGCTGGGCGGCATCAGTCGTGCAGTCAAGCGTGCCAAGGGGCCGGATGCGCAAGTGGCACCGGTCTATATCGGCGACCAGACCCGCGGCGGTGGCACAGTGCGCACGCTGACGGAGCAAGTGGCGCTCGAGACGCGCACGCGCATGCTCAACCCCAAATGGTACGAGGGCATGCTCGCGCATGGTTACGAGGGCGTGCATCAGATCGAGCTGCATCTGACCAACACGATGGGCTGGTCGGCCACGACCGGACAAGTGCAGCCCTGGGTGTATCAGCAACTGACGCAAACCTTCCTGCTCGACCCGGAGATGCGCGAGCGGCTTGCGCGCTTGAATCCCACCGCGTCAGCGCGGGTGGCGAGCCGGCTGATGGAAGCGACCGAAAGAAATTACTGGACACCCGATGCTGACACGCTCGATGCGATGCGGCGCGCAGGTGAAGAGCTGGAAGACCGGCTGGAGGGTGTCACTGACAGCATCAACGAAGGAGCAAACTCATGAATGTAGCGACCGTACCCGTGTCGGAGATCAAGCGCGAACGCCGCGCCGATGGCGAGGGCAGTGTGCAGGTGCAGCTCGACCCGAGCATGAAGATTGGCAATGCCAAAGTCTTTGCCATCTATGGCAAGGGTGGCATTGGCAAGAGCACCACCTCCTCGAACTTGTCGGTGGCGTTTTCCAAGCTGGGCAAGCGCGTGCTGCAGATCGGTTGCGATCCCAAGCATGACTCGACCTTCACGCTGACCAAAAAGCTGATGCCAACCGTGATTGATGTGCTGGAGTCCGTGGATTTCCACAGCGAAGAACTGCGTGTCGAAGATTTTGTATTCGAAGGTTACAACGGCGTGATGTGCGTGGAGGCCGGCGGCCCACCCGCAGGCACAGGCTGCGGCGGTTATGTGGTCGGACAAACGGTGAAGCTGCTGAAAGAGCATCACCTGCTGGACGATACCGATGTGGTGATTTTTGATGTGCTGGGCGATGTGGTCTGCGGTGGTTTTGCCGCGCCCTTGCAGCATGCCGATCGGGCACTGATTGTGACGGCCAATGATTTTGATTCCATCTTCGCGATGAATCGCATCGTGCAGGCCATCGGCGCCAAAGCCAAGAACTACAACGTGCGGCTGGGTGGTGTGATTGCCAACCGTTCTGATGCGACCGATCAGATCGATAAATTCAATGAGCGCATTGGTCTGAAGACCATGGCACGCATCCCGGCGCTGGACATCATTCGTCAGAGTCGCTTGAAGAAAGCGACGCTGTTTGAAATGGAGGACTCGCCGGAAGTGCGAGGCGTACAGCAGGAGTATTTGCGACTGGCGGCCAGTTTGTGGGCGGGTACGGATCCGCTCGTGTGCGAGCCGATGAAGGACAGAGATATTTTCGATTTACTTGGTTTTGACTAAGTGAATACTTGGTAGTACGCAGGACGGGGCGCCATCCGTCAATCACCCCAGAAAGGGGGAGCTATGGGAAATACCACTTACGAGGAAAAGCGCGAAAAAATAGAAGAATACTTCGATCGCACCGCTGCGGATCAGTGGGCAAAATTGACTTCCGATGCGCCGGTCTCCGGCATACGCAAGACAGTGCGCGCTGGACGCGACCGCATGCGCGAGACCTTGCTGTCCTGGTTACCCGAGGACTTGCGTGGCCGTCGGGTACTGGATGCGGGTTGCGGTACCGGGACGCTCGCTGTCGAGCTGGCGCGCCGGGGCGCACATGTGGTGGCGATTGATCTCTCGCCGACGCTGGTCGAGCTGGCGCGCGAACGTCTGCGTGGTCAGCTGCCGGTCGATCTTTTGGGTGGCAAGCTGGAGTTTGTCTCGGGTGACATGCTCTCGACGACCTATGGTCAGTTCGATCATGTGATTGCGATGGATTCCATGATTCACTACGAGAAGCATGACATGGTGCATGGCCTGGCGGGACTCTGTCAGCGCACCACGCGGTCGGTGCTGTTCACGTTTGCGCCCAGTAATCCGATTCTGGCCACGATGATACGGGTGGGACGTATTTTCCCGCGCGCCGATCGCGCACCGTTTATTGAGCCGGTGGCCGAGTCCACCTTGCGTGGTGAACTGGCACGCGCTGCCGATCTGCAAAGCTGGGCAGTCGCTCGCACCGAGAAGGTATCCAGCGGGTTTTATACCTCGCAGGCGATGGAGTTGTGCCGTTCATGAATGCACTGATCGAACTGGTGCTGGTGTTGTTCTGGAGCGGGTTCCTGGGTTTGAATCTGTGGCTCTGGAAAGCCGATGTACTGGAGCACACCACGACTGACCTTCGCCGTCATGACGAGACGGATATGAAGCAAGGAGAGCCACATGCAACATGCCATCACTGAAATCAACTCGGTTGAAGACGCCGCTGAAAAGGCAGTGACAAACACGATCTTTTCGCCGCGTTTCTACACCACCGATTATGACGCCATGGACAAGATCAATATCGAGCCAGTGCGTGCCGAGTGGGATGCGATGATGGCCGAGTACGAAGGCGATAATAATCACGATCATTTTCAGCGTGATGCCACGTTTGCTGACGAGGTGCGCGAGCTGGATGCGAAATTGTCGCCTGAATTGAAGCAAGAGTTTCTGGATTTTCTGGTCAGCTCGCTGACCTCGGAATTCTCGGGCTGCGTGCTGTATAACGAGATCAAGCGTAACGTCAATAATCCTGATATCAAGCAGCTGATGGAATATATGGCACGTGATGAGTCACGCCATGCGGGCTTCCTCAATTCTTCTTTGAAGGACTATGGCCTCGGCATCAATCTTGGTGATCTCAAGCGTAACAAGCAATACACCTATTTCAAGCCCAAGTATATTTTTTATGCGACCTATCTGTCCGAGAAGATCGGTTATGCACGCTATATCAAGATTTTCCGTCAGCTGGAAGCGCATCCGGACAAGCGCTTTCATCCTATCTTCCGCTGGTTTCAGCGCTGGTGTAATGACGAGTTCCGTCATGGCGAATCCTTCGCGCTGATCATGCGTGCCAATCCTGAGCTGCTGCGCGGACATAACGTGCTGTGGATACGCTTCTTTTTGCTGGCGGTCTATGCAACGATGTATGTGCGTGACCATACGCGTCCGGAGCTGAAGCAGGCGATGGGACTGGACCCTACTGCGTATGACTTTGATGTCTTCCGCATCACCAACGAAATTACCAAGCAGTGCTTCCCTATTCTGCTGGATATTGATCATCCTTCTTTCCATCGCAATCTGGAGCGCTTGTCGTATTGCGCGCAGCGAGCAGACGAAGGCAAGCGCGCTGGCGGGCTGCTGGGTCAGTTGCGCAAGGCGGCGTGGAGTGTTGCAGGCGCGGCGGTATTCGCGCGCATGTTCTTTATTCCGGTGAAATCGAATGCCTTGCCCGTGACCACACGACTGCAGCCGGCGTGGTGAGTGAGACGCTATCGTCATGAAATCGGAGTGATGTCGTGATCAGTCAGTATCTGCTGCCTGCTGCCTTTACCGTGTTCGTCTGGTGGTTTTCTACCGGTGTGATCTTGTATCTCGGCAGACTGCCGCGCTGGACCTTCAAGTGGACGATGCTGAAGTCCACCTTGCTGCTCGGCTTTGCCATCGTTGGTTTGTCGATCTCGGCATCGCATGCCACGGTCGCCTCAGCGTATTGCGCATTTACCTGCGCGGTACTGATTTGGGGCTGGCAAGAGATAGCCTTCCTGTTGGGTTACGTGACGGGCGTACGGCGCAGCGAATGTCCACCGGACAGTCGCGGCTGGCGTCGCGCCTGGCATGCCAGCGAGGCGATACTGCATCATGAATTGGCACTGGTGGTGTTGGCGATACTAGTCTTCCTCGCCAGCTGGGACAAACCGAATCAAACCGGCTGGTGGACCTATCTGGTCCTGTGGACGATGCGCCTGTCGGCGAAGCTGAATCTCTTCTTGGGAGTGCGCAATTTGTCAGAGAATTTCCTGCCGGCGCATTTGTCGTATCTGGAAAGTTATTTCACTCGACGCGCCTGGAACTGGCTGATGCCGTTCTCGGTCAGCGCATCGATGGGTGTGCTGGTGCCGCTGTGGATGGCGGTGGCCGTGCAGCCTGCTGAGGGATTCGCGGCGACCAGTTTGTGTCTGGTCGCCGGTTTGCTGACGCTGGCCGTGCTGGAGCACGTGCTGATGATCGTCCCGCTGCCCACGGTCTGGTTATGGAAATGGGGACTCAGGCTGAAGCCCGAGCCCTGAGCATCGCGCTGGACCGTATCAGCTCATTTCAAATCACGTCGACGATCTTGAAGTCTGTCGCAGATAGTGAGCTACCCGGTGTCAATACGCCGATCAGAACGGCAGCGCTGCTGCCGCTGCCATCGCGATCGAAATACAGATTGCCGCTGTGTGTGTCGAACAGGAAGCGATCATCGGCATCCTGTGCCTTCGTGATCCCTTCGCCAGCATAGAACGCCCCCTCGGCCAGCGCGCCGGCGGGACCGATGTTGGCGAATTTCGATCGTACGAACACCAGCTGGTCTTCGCCATGACTGAAATCCATGAGGGTATCGACATCGGTCTTCGCGTTCGGCGTCATGTTGAAAACAAACTTGTCGCTGCCCTCGCCCCCGATCAGAGTGTCGTTGCCACCGTTGCCGATCAGGGTGTCGTTGAATCGGGTGCCGGTCAGTACATTGTTTCCGGCATTGCCCACGAGTGTCAGGTCATTGCTGAGCTCGGATGCATCAATGCCGGCCGCCAGCTTGCCGCTACTGACCGCCAGCTTGCCGGTGCCTGTGCCGATGACGACGCGCTCGATGCCCGTGTCGCCTTCAAACAGCTTTAATACAGGCGCGGTGGTGGGTGTGCCTGCCGCCACTACCGGAGGTTTGGGGGCGAAGCGTACTTCATCCACGTCGCCACTGCGGATACCGTTGTCGGCAAACTCTGTCGCCCGGTGTTCGTCGGCGCTGCCGATCAGGTAGATATCCGAGCCCTCGCCGCCATTCAATGAATCGATGCCGCCTTTGCCGTCGATGATATTGTTGCCTTCATTGCCCGTGATGCGATTGTCGGCATCATTGCCAGTCCCGTTGAGATGGCCTTTGCCGGTCAACACCAGATTCTCGAAATCTTGTGCCAGCGTGAAGCTGATGCTGGATTCCACGGTGTCGCTACCGCCGGCGTCTCTGGGGTCGCTGGAAGCGATAGCCTCGAAAAGACGATCTTTGGCGTGATCGACGACATAGGTGTCATCACCCGCCCCGCCCCACAGGGTGTCCATGCCCGCACCTCCGTCCAGCCTATCATTGCCCGAGAGCCCGTAAAGGGTGTCGTTACCTGCCTCACCGCTGAGGGTGTTGTTGAGATCATTGCCGATGATCGTGTTTGCCAGCGCGTTACCCTGGCCGCTGATAGCGTTTCCCATCAGTGTGAGGTTTTCAATGTAGGCACCCAGCGTGTAGTGGTCGATGTAGGACCACACGGTATCGATACCGCCCGCATCGGCCGCCTGGCTTGCGCTGCGCGATTCATTCACGACATCGCTCTCGTCTTCGATCAGGTAAAGATCATTCCCGGCGCCGCCCCACAGGGTGTCCACGCCCTCACTGCCCGCCAGTACATCATTGCCCGCCCCACCAAACAGCTGATCGTCACCCAACCCGCCAGAAAGATGATCTGCGCCGCCCAGACCCTGCAGAACATCATCGCCCTGCTCGCCGCGGAGTTGATCATCAAAATTACCGCCGGTGATCTGGTTGTCCAGCGGGTTGCCCGTGATATTGGCCGCTTCTCTACCGGTGAAGACAAAATTCTCCAGCCCGGAATAATTACTCATGTAGACCTCGGTGAAGGCGGCTCGCAGGGTGTCGGTTCCTTCGCCTGTGCTGAGATGCGATTGTTCGTCCAGCAGAGTAATCTGATCATCACCGTTCCCGGTATCTATCGTCAGCTCGCCACCGCCCCCTTTGGCGGTGACGATATCGTTACCGTCACCGGTATGGATATCGATGGATTGTTCCAGTTTATCGGGCAGGATGATGCTGAGTTTGTCGTTACCGGCCCATCGGTCGCCATCGCCTAATGCGGTCAGTATCGACGTTTCTCTGGACGCCTGTAGCTGGGTATTGCCACTGATGCGGATGTAGCTAGCATCGTAATAGCTGGCTTCGTAGCTGGAGACCGAGCCCTCGACGGCAACGCTAATCGTCTTCTTAGGGATAGCAGATGGGTCAAATATTTCGCTCGCGGGATACGTTATTACTTGCGAGGCGCTGATGGAGAGTTTGCCGTTGATGATTTCATTTTTCAGCAGCTTTGAAGCATTGAAGGTGAGCTGGGATAGTGTGCCACGCAGGACCGTTTCTTGATTGCTGGCGTCATCAGCGTAATCGGTGGGGAATAACTCTAGTTTCCCATCCGCGCCGGCGGTGAATCCGCCGTAAACTGAATCAAGTGAAACATCCGTGATGGTGTGGCGGTATTGGCTAATATTGCCCCAGAGTTGTACCGGACTGATGTTTTCATTGTCACGGAAATAACCGTAATTGAGGCTGCCCGTCATCACTGACGAGGCGATAGGTGCTGTCGCCACAGTCAGCGAGTGCGCCACGATGCCACCGACGGTTTCGCCCCAGGGAAATTTAAAAGGTAACTCGGTGACCGTGCCGTTGATTTGGACACCCATATCATTGTCGAGTTTGACGTTGAATCCGGTGCCACTAACCACCTTGCCCTCGCGTGAGGCGACATCGACCGCCTGCATTTGCAGCGTGAAAAGTCTGTCGAGGTTCGTGCCCAGCGTTCGCGCGAAGAGCGGCCCGGCATGAGCCATTGCTTGCTCGCTGAGTTTGATGTCAATGACGGCGCCGGGGGCGGCAGGGACGGTGGTGGTCATGAATTCTCCTGATCAGAGTGATGTGCGGGGTGCAGAACCGCGCACTCTGTCAGGAAGCGTCGTGCCAACGTTTAATTTGGTCGCGCCAAAACGTGCCTTTGTTGGATGGCAAAAATACGGGATGCGACTGTGACTAAAACGCCATAGCGATCGTCATGCTGGGCGGGATGGGTTGCATCGCCCGCCATGACCTGTTCGCCCATGTGCCCATGCCGGCGTCATCCGTAGCTGACCGATGTTCACTACTTGACCAGATCGTCTTCCAGGTAAGCCCGCACGACCTCGTCATAGCCTGCGTCACGCACAAAGCCCATGGCGTCTGCGCGGGCGGTGGCAAAGTCGCCGGGCCAGGTGCGCACGAGCTTCATCACGGCAGGGTCTTCTTTCCACTCGATCAGTTTCAGCGGTTCAGGGCCGGCCACGCGCGCCATCGCATCGACCATCTCTTGCACGGTGATGCTGAGGCCGCACAGATTCACGGCACCGGCGCTGCCGAATGCTGCTGCATCAAGCTCATGCGCATGGATCAGATTGTGCACAGTACTGCGTGGCGAGAGCACCCACATGCGCGTTTGCGGCGGCACCGGGCAGACAGACACCACACCATTCAGCGGTTCGCGAATCACGCCACTGGCAAAACTCGATGCGGCTTTATTCGCTTTGCCGGGTCGCACCGACACTGTGGGCAGGCGCAGCGAGCGTCCATCCACAAAGCCCTTGCGTGCATAGTCGGTAACCATCAGCTCGCCCATAGCCTTTTGCGCGCCATAAGAACCTTGTGGTGTTGCGGGTGTGCTGTCGAGTACTTTGGCGGGCAGATCGCCGCCGAATACAGCGACCGAGCTGGTAAAGACAAAGCGCGGGCGATTGCCGTTCTTGCGCGCCTGCTCGAGCAGGAAGCGTGTCGCATCCAGATTGATGCGCATGCCCAGATCGAAATCGCTCTCGGCTTCGCCGCTGACTACCGCGGCCAGATGGAAGATCGATTGGATGGCTGGTGTCAGTACGTGGGCGATGGACATCGGATCGGAGACATCACCCGTGACCGAGGCAATGCGAGGATCGGAAAACCCCTGCGCGGCGACCTGATCAAACAGCACGATGCGGGTGATGGTTTGCTGCTGGCCATTCGTACCGACGAGCGTGCCGCGTTCGAGAAGTTTGTGCGCGAGTTTTGATCCGAGAAAGCCGGCGCCTCCGGTGATCAGGACTTCCATCTGCGTCTCCTGTTTGTTGTTGTTTTAGTGGACGCTCAGGATACTCTGTGGCGCTGGGTTGTGGCAAATGGCCTGGGCCCGCAAGTCGCTGCTCAAAACGGTACGGATGTCCCTCTTGTCCCGGGCTCCGGCCGAAAGACGCGCTCCACGGGCGGATCTTCATGCACGTTGAGTTGCAGTTTGTGTTCGCTCGGTCGGTGGAGCAGACGCAGCTCATCGCCAACGATCTCGGTGGTGTGACGTTCTATGCCGTCCTTGCCCGTCCACTTGCGGGTTTGCAAATGGCCCTCGATATACACCAGCGCACCTTTTTTCAGATGCTGCCCGGCGAGTTCGGCGAGTCGTTTGTAGAGCACCACCCGATGCCATTCGGTTGCTTCGCGTCGGGCGCCGCTGGATTTGTTTTTCCAGGCTTCACTGGTCGCAATCGACAGATGCGCGACGGGTTCGCCGCTGTTCATCGTGCGCACGTCGGGATCATGGCCAAGGTGGCCGATCAGCAGGGCTTTGTTCAGCGTTCCAGTCATCATGATGTCCTTGGATGGTTAGTCAGGCGTGCGCACATCATGCCGGTGCGTGATGCGCGGTGTTCTGCGCAGATTCAAGCGCGACTTTGCGCGGATCCTTGAAACGATGGAATTCATCTGGCGCGAACCCATCGTGAGCTGCTCACCGTGGCGAAGCGGCGGGCTGCGACCGCCGGGTTTACACCGCGGCTGTACAAATGTCTATGCGGACTGACAATTGGGGGTGTAAAGTAATCAGGTGTTTACCCTCCCGGCGCGCATAGAATTACAATAATTGCAATTCAACGACGGGTAACGAGGACGGAGGGTCATCATGGGCGACGCAGTGAGCGGATTTTTTGCGGGCACCGGATTAGTGGATTTCGTGATTGCGGTCACGTGGGCGGAAGCGGCGCTGCTGGTGCTATGGCAGGTGCGCACCGGACGGGGGGTGCCAGTGCAGGACGTGCTGGCGATGCTGTTGCCGGGCTTGTGGCTGATGCTGGCCCTGCGCAGTGTCATCAGCGGGCACGACGGTCTGGTCACCGCAGTGTATTTGCTGGCCGCTGGTGTCAGTCATGCCAACGATCTGTGGCGACGCTATCAGCACCACGACCGGCACCATGACCGGCACCACGACGCCCATAGAAACCGCTTTGACTAGAAACAGCAGGCCCGGTTGCTCGGCAACCGGCGCGCTGCGGAGAAGACATCATGCGCCACAGCTTTCCTTTTTCAGCGATTGTCGGACAAGAAGAAATGAAGCACGCGATCCTGGTCGCGGCCGTTGATCCCGGGGTCGGCGGGGTGCTGGTGTTTGGCGATCGTGGCACGGGCAAATCCACGGCAGTGCGCGCGCTGGCGGCACTGCTGCCCAAGATGAAGGCGATGGCCGGTTGCGTGTACGGCTGCGATCCCGAATCCGGCACGCCGTCATGCGATGACTGTGCGCGGCTGAAAGCGACGGGTCAGTTCAAGACCGTGCAGCGCGATGTGCCAGTGGTTGATCTGCCTCTGGGTGCGACCGAAGACCGGGTCGTGGGCGCGCTGGATCTCGAGCGCGCCTTGTCCGAGGGCGTCAAGGCCTTCGAGCCCGGACTGCTGGCGCGAGCCAACCGGGGGTTCTTGTATATCGATGAAGTCAATTTGCTGGAAGATCATCTGGTGGATCTGCTGATCGATGTGGCTGCCTCGGGCGAGAACATGGTTGAACGTGAAGGCTTGTCGATACGTCATCCGGCGCGCTTCGTGCTGGTCGGCAGTGGCAATCCGGAAGAGGGTGAGTTGCGTCCGCAACTGCTGGATCGCTTTGGTCTTGCGGTGGATGTGAGCACGCCGACCGATCTTGCGCTGCGCATCGAGGTGGTCAAGCGGCGTGATGCCTTCGAGCGCGATCCGGAAGGATTCACCGAGCAGTGGCGCAAGGAGGATGAAAAAATACGCAAACGCATTGTCGCGGCACGCAAGCGACTGCCCGAGGTCTCGGTGTCCGATGCGGTGCTCGGCCGTGCCGCCGAGTTGTGCATGGCACTCGGTACGGACGGCCTGCGCGGTGAGCTGGCGCTGATGCGCGCGGCGCGGGCGCTGGCGGCGTACGACGGCGACAAGGCCGTGAGTGAAACCCATTTGCGGCGCATGGCCGCGCCCGCCTTGCGCCACCGCTTGCGCCGCAATCCGCTCGATGACGCTGGCTCCGGTACCCGCGTGGCGCGCGCGGTGGACGAAGTGCTCGCCTGAGCGCTCATGTCTGATCGACAGTTGCATCGATCGCCCAAGCCTGCGCGCTGACCCGCATGAACGCCCGACAAGATCCCGAAGCGCAGTCGCTGACGGCCGCCAGCCTGTGGCAATGCGCGGTGCAGGCCGCGGTGTTGCTGGCGATTGATCCTTCGGGTCTTGCCGGGGTGCGCGTGCGTGCAGCGCCAGGGCCGGTGCGAGACGCCTGGCTCGCCTTGCTTAGGCACTGGATGGGGGATGGTGCGTGGAAGCGCATACCTGTCAATATCACTGACGAGCGCTTGCTGGGTGGGCTGGATCTGTCGGCGACCTTGTCGGCAGCACGACCCGTCTTGCAGCGCGGACTGCTCTCCGACGTGGATGGGGGCGCGCTCATCCTCACCATGGCCGAACGTCTTCCGCCGCAGACAGCCGCCAAGCTGGCCGCAGTGATTGATCATCATCACGTCATGATTGCGCGCGATGGTCTGCATGAGCGACATGACACGCGCTTTGCGCTGGTGGCACTCGACGAGGGCGCGCAGGATGACGAGGCCTTGTCACCGGCCTTGCGCGAGCGCCTGGCATTCGACATCGATTTGCGCGCGATACCGTGGCAACAGGTGACAGACGATGTCTTGTCCATGATTTCACCGCAAGACATTCGTGCCGCGCGCGAGCGTCTTGCCGGCATCGTGATGCCGGATGACTTGCTCACGGCACTGTGTGGTGTTGCGATGGGACTGGGCATAGGCTCGGCGCGTGCCTCGCTGATGGCCTTAGCGGCGGCCCGTGCGAATGCCGCATTGGATGGCAATGAGCAGGTGAGCGAAGATGATGCGCGCGTGGCGGCCTCACTGGTGCTCGCGCCGCGTGCGACCCGGTTGCCGCCCGCGCCCGAAGCCGACGACGCCTCTGAGCCCGCCGAGCCCGAGGCGCGCACCGACCCCCCCGAGCAGGAGGCCGATGATCCGTCATCGCCTCCGTCAGCGGCAGAGCAAGCACCGCTGGAGGATCGCGTGCTCGATGCGGCCAAAGCGGCGCTGCCGGCAGGCTTGCTGCTGCAGATGCTGGAGGCGGGCGCGCTCAAGCGCGGCCACGCAGGTAAATCCGGTGCAGCGGTAAAAGCGGGGCTGCGCGGTCGGCCCGCCGGATCGCGCCGAGCGCGGCCGGTGCAAGGCAGCCGTTTGCATCTGATCGATACGCTGCGTGCCGCTGCGCCCTGGCAGCGCTTGCGGCAAGCGGCGGTATCCAACGCATCACCGGGCTTCCGGGGATTGAACGCGGCGAAGACCGTCCGTGGCGCGCGCATTCAGGTGCGCGCTGAAGATTTTCATGTGGCGCGCATCAAGCAAAAGACGTCCACTGCGACGCTGTTTGTCGTTGATGCATCCGGCTCTTCAGCTTTGCACCGGCTGGCCGAGGCCAAGGGCGCGGTCGAGCTGCTGCTCGCCGATTGTTATGTGCGGCGCGATCAGGTGGCGCTGATGGCTTTTCGTGGGCAGCAGGCCGAATTGCTGCTGCCACCGACGCGCTCGCTGGTGCGCGCCAAACGCAGCCTCGCCGGCTTGCCCGGTGGTGGCGGCACACCACTGGCGACGGCCATTGATGCGGCGGTGGTGATGGCGCAAGGATTGCAGCGACGCGGACTGTCGCCGCTGCTGGTAATGCTTACCGATGGCCGTGCGAATGTCGCGCGCAATGGCAGTGGCGGTCGTGAACTGGCGCATACCGAAGCCTTGCAGGCAGCGCGTCAGCTGGCAGCGACCGGGGTCTCGGTGCTGTTCATTGATACCTCACCGAAGCCGCAGCCGCTGGCTGCAGAGCTGGCCTCGGCAATGCGCGCACGCTATCTGCCACTGCCGCATGCAGGTGCAGCGATGGTGTCGCAGGCAGTGCGCGAGGTGAGCCGTGAGGTAACACGCGACGCGGCTCGCCACGGAGCACGTTGAATTGAGCAAGCGGCTGGTCTGGGAGACGGATGGGCGCGACTGGCCGAACCGCACTCAGAGTGCTTTCATGTCAGCGGCCGGGCTGGACTGGCATGTGCAGCAATTCGGCGATGCCAGCTTGCCGGCCAGCGCGTCGCGGGTCCTGCTGATTCATGGTACTGGCTCTTCCTCGCACTCCTGGCGCGATGTCGCCCCCTTGCTCGCCAAGCGATACCGTGTTTTCTCGCTCGATCTGCCCGGCCATGGTTTTACGTCCATGCCGCAGCCTGCGGAGCAATCGCTGACATCGATGTCGCGCAAGCTGGCCGCGTTGTTACAGGTCGCGTCATTTTCGCCGCAGCTCGTGATCGGCCATTCGGCCGGCGCCGCCATCGCGGCGCAGATGGCGCTAGACCGATCCATCGCACCGGCCGCGATCATTAGTCTGAATGGCGCCTTCGTGGGTTTTGGCGGGCTGGCCGGTCAGTTGTTTTCACCGATCGCGCGCCTGCTTGCTGCGGGCTCTTTCGCATCGCGTTTTTTTGCCTGGCAGGCGCAGGATGCGGCCATCGTCGACAAGCTCATGCGTAGCACCGGGTCAGTGCTCGATGCGACCGGGATGCGACTGTATGCGCAACTGGTGCGCAATCCCGGTCATGTTTCTGGTGCGCTGGCGATGATGGCGCACTGGGATCTCGTGCCGCTCGAGCATGCGCTGCCATCGCTGGATATGCCGGTATGGCTGGTCGCGGCGGAAAACGATCTGACCGTGCCGCCGGCGCAGGCATCACTCGTGGCGCGTCAATTAAAAAAAGCACACATCGTGTTGTGGCCGATGCTGGGCCATCTGGCGCATGAGGAAAGTCCGGCCCAGTGTGCTGCACTGGTGGATGAGGTTTTCTCGCGCTAGGTGTCTCGGGTCATCTGGCCAGCGCCTCAATGACGGCCCCTGGATTGTGTTCAATCACGTTGAGCAACACCAGTGCGGGACCATGAGGTGACCGGTCGCCCCGTTCCCAGTGCCTGAGCGTGGCTGTAGAAAAACCAAAGCGTGCTGCAAATTGTTCCTGAGTCATGCCAATGCTTGATCGGAGCGCTTTGACGTCGACTGGGCGGGGACGATGAATGATGGTTCCCGATGGTTTACCTTCAGCATGGCGTATGGCCTCTTCAAGACCTTCTTTTATTTGGTGGAATGCGCTGTTCATCTTCGCCTCTGTCGCCATGTGTCGGTCAGTATCCCAGTCAGTGCATACAACGCATTTCTCTCTGCCCTACTCAAATTTGCCCGATCTCCCTTGGCAAACAGCGTGATCAGATAAAGCGGGATGTCCTCGTCATGAAAATAGTAGATGACTCGAATGCCACCGCTCTTGCCGTGATTTCCTCGCCGCCAGCGCAACTTTCTCACGCCACCGGTGCCTTCAATCAGATCGCCACTTTTTGGATGGGCAGAAAGGTAGCGAATGACATCGAGCCTTTCCGTCTCGCTGAGGAGTTTTTCTGCGACTCGGATGAACCCGGGAAGTTCAGCAATCGTTAACATGATAGCCGAAAACTAATCCATTGGGATAGTGCCGGCTAGCGCTTCATGCTTCTCTTCTGGTCAACGTGGCGCAGACGCAGCAGGTTTTCGCCTTTTACTGCCGCTTCAACAAAAACCCTCCAATGGCTGACGCTCCGTCGCCGGGCGCCTGAAGCTGAAATACCCCGCCCAGCTCTGCGGGCCCTTTGCCGCTGCTATCGGAACCCACGCTACCGAAGAAACGCGCACTCACGCCGCCACTGAGCGTGTCGCTGGCGGCGACGCTGGTGGCGTAGTTGTTACTGCTCAGCGTCATCGTGCGGGTTAGTGACACGGGTATCGCATCCAGGGTGCCTTCGTCAATGCGCGTGCCGCTGAAGGTGAGCGTGATGCTTCGTTGGGCAAAGTCCACCACGGCTTCTGCTTGCCCCGTGATCGGATACGAGTCTTCGCTTTTGTGATAGCTGAACCAGCCGCGCAGCGTGCCGGCATAGCGCACCGTGCCCGAGGTCGGTATCACTGCGGCTCGGGTAACGGCGCCAAAGGCGACAAAGCCCCGCCGCATTTTGTTGTGCTCGTAGCCGGCGCCCCTCGCCCATTCATCGATCATGACCGTGTCTTGCGTGATCCAGCTGGCGAGGTTGGTGGACGCGTAGCTCCACTGGCGGTAGTCGCGGTAGCCCTTGAAGCCGGGGTAGGGCACGCCGACGCGATCGGCGGTGGGTAGCAGAACCAGATTGCCATTCGCGTCCTGACCCAGGCCCGCCTGAGTGGCGCCATCCTCGTGTAGCCGCGTCGCCCAGAGATTGTCGGGAACGAGTCCACCCCGTCGCCAGTCGCCTGCATTGACATGGAGACCATCTGTTTCGACGGTGGCGCAGTCGCCCGATGTCGCGCAGTCAGTGCGGGGGAAGTAAATGTTGTTGGCGTAGTTGGCCTGCGTGCCCAGTGCTCCTTTTTTTCCGTAGTCGTAAAAATTCAGATCGCTGGGTGGCGGCAGCGTGCCAAAGCTGACCCGTCCCTTGCTGTCGAGCTGCACACGTCCCTGACGCTTTTCAAAGGTCTCGATGATCAGCGGCCTATCGGCTTTGCCATCCCACGAAATACCTAAGCTGGACAGCAGCAGCGCGACCGCGGTCGTGTCGCCATCGGTCGTGCGGGTCACGCGCACATCGGCGATACCGCCCGAGGCGGGTTGCAATCCCATCGCACTGCCGGGCGCCGGGTTAGTGGGCAGGAGATCATTCGTCGAGGTGGCATAGGTTTGCACGCCAGAGGCGGTCAGGCCGATGCCATTGTCGACGCGCAGAATCGTGCTGCCACTGCACTGCAGGTCGGCAGCCGGGCAGTTCATGTCGGTGTCCGTGCTGGTGCTAGTGATAGCGCTAGTGCTGCTGTTGGCGCTGGCGCTGGTCAGGCCTTGGGTGTCACCATTGACCGTGCTACCGCCGCCGCAGCTGGCCAGTATCGACACCGCTGCCGCCAGCAGCCAGGGCTGTACCGCCCGTGCGCGTGCCAAGGGCGAGCCGCTGCCGAAAAAAACTTCCCCCATGTTCCCTCCCCGTGATGGTGCCGCTCGCCGGATGCTGCGCATCCGATATGCCAGACCTTAGGTGACTGACCGGGCCCTTCATTGAGGGGCCACAAGTCCGAGGACAGGCGGCGGCGCTTCAATCAAGCCGGCTTATACGCAGACAAACCGTTCAGAGATGGGGGGCTGTGTCCATTTATCTTGACACCTGCCCATGACAAGCTTAAGTTACACAAGGATCCGTCAATGTCCTCTGACATCGCGACGGGAAATGACAAGAATGGCAATGCCAGCAGGAGGCAGACATGGACAATACCCAGCGCATCGAGGCCGCTCTGGACGCGGCGCTCGCCGCTCAGGAGGGCGACGGCGGACCCCCGCGGCTGGCGGCAGCGATTCGGCATGCCGTTTTCCCCGGCGGCGCCCGCATCCGGCCCCACCTGACGCTGGCAGTGGCTCAGGCCTGCGGCGCGGAGGATCTTCAGCTGGCGGCGGCCGCTGGTGCCGCGATCGAGCTGATGCATTGTGCATCGCTGGTGCACGATGATCTGCCCTGCTTTGACAATGCGGCGACACGTCGCGGCCGTCCCACGGTGTTCGCGGCGTACGGCGAGCGACTGGCGGTGCTCACGGGTGATGCGCTGATCGTCAGCGCGTTTCAGAGTCTGGGTGCTGCGGGCTGCAGTCACCCCGAGCGGCTCGGGCCCTTGCTATCCACGCTGGCGACGGGTGTGGCCGCGCCTAGCGGCATCGTCGCGGGTCAGGCATGGGAATGCGAGCCGCGGGTGTCGCTGACCGAGTATCAGCGTGCCAAAACGGGTGCTTTGTTCGTGGCGGCCACCGTCTGTGGCGCGCAAGCGGCGGGTACGGCTGCAGAGCCCTGGCGTGCCCTGGGCGAATGGCTGGGCGAGGCGTATCAGGTCGCGGACGATATCCGAGATGTTGCCGCCGATCCTGAGTCGCTGGGCAAGCCGGCCGGGCAGGACGCCAAACATGGCCGACCCAGCTCGGCGGCAGAACTCGGACTCTCTGGCGCGATTCAGCATTTCGATCAGCTGATTTCTTATGCAAGTGCATCGATTCCCGCTTGCCGCGGCTCGGCGCAATTGCGCACGCTGCTGAGGCAGGAATCGAAGCGTCTGGTGCCGGTGGAGCTGACCCGCCGCGTCGCGCCCAGCGTCACCCGCGTGAATGCCTGATGGCTGCGGCCACGCTCTCATGGACTGACTGGCTGCTTGGCTGGCGCGACCGTTTGCTGTCTAGTCCGGCCTTTCATCGAGCGGCGTCCGGGTTTCCGCTTACCCGCCCCCTGGCGCACCGTCATGCGCGTGAGGTGTTTGATCTGGTCGCGGGCTTTGTCTATTCGCAGGTGCTCGCGGCGTGCGTGACACTGGATCTCTTTCGCACCTTGTCTCATGGACCGCAGTCATTGTCGGTGCTGGCCAAGCGCTTCGAGATGAGTCCGGAAGCCGCGGGCCGGTTGCTCGCGGCGGCGCAATCGCTCAAGCTGGTCGAGCACAGAGGGGTCGATGCCGCGGGCGAGCCGCGCTATGGCCTGGGCCGGCTCGGCGCGCCGCTGGTCGGTAACGAGGCCGTCATCGCCATGGTCGAGCATCATGCCGTGCTGTATGCCGATCTGGCCGATCCGCTCGCGCTGCTGAGGGGCAGTGGGCCGCCACCTTCGCTGTCGGATTACTACCCGTACACCGCGGATGAAGCCTCCACGCGGGCCTCAGAGATCTCGCCAGACAAAGTCGCCAGCTATTCGCGGCTGATGTCCGCCTCGCAACCGCTGGTCGCGGCAGAGATTCTTGATGCGTTTTCTTTTAGTGGCTACCGCCATCTGCTCGATGTCGGTGGTGGCGAGGGGCGCTTTCTGGTGAGCGTATCCGAGCGTGCGCCGCACTTGAAGATGACGCTGTTCGATTTGCCGCCGGTCGCATCGAATGCGCGGCAGCGGTTTCAATCCGCCGGCATGGCCGGCCGCGCTGACGCCGTCGGCGGCAACTTCCTCGCCGATGAACTGCCTCGTGGCGCCGACATTGCCTCCCTGGTACGTGTGATTCATGACCATGACGATGAACGCGCCACCACCATCCTCAAGTCCATCCGCCGCGCATTACCCGCCGGCGGCACGCTCGTATTAGCCGAGCCCATGTCCGGCACCCCCGGCGCGGAAGCCATGGGCGACGCCTATTTCGGCTTCTACCTGCTCGCCATGGGACGCGGCCAGGCCCGCACGGCCGAGCAACTGACCGTGCTGCTGCAGGCCTGCGGCTTCGGCAAGGTCCGCCTGCTGCCGACCCGCATACCCCTGCAGGTGCGCATGCTGGTGGCCGAGGCGGTGTAGCCCTACAAAGTGAGTGTCCCTTTGTAGAGAGTCCTTACAAAGGGACACTCACTTTGTACGCGCCGAAAATGGTGTCAATCTGAAATGAACTCCCTGTTTGTAAATATTACTTGACAGTACAGCGCGTCAGCATAGAATGACACGATGACCTGTACCGGCGCGGATTGCGTGCGCCATGGCGGGCCTTATAAAAAAACCACGGCGAGCGTCGTGAATAACAGCGAGACAGGTGTGCCATGAACAGCCTGCATCACGAGACAAGCGCGTACTGCCTATGCCTGAGGAGGTGGGTATGAACGCGCACGCCGTGGTGGTTGAGCAGCCGCTGAAACTGCAAGTGCGCGAGCTCGCGCTGGTCGAGCCGACCGAGAATGATCTGGTGGTCGATATCTGCTGGAGCGGTATCTCGACGGGCACGGAAAAACTGCTCTGGTCGGGTCGCATGCCGACCTTCCCGGGCATGGGGTATCCGCTGGTACCGGGTTATGAATCCGTCGGACGTGTCGCTCAGGCGGGTAAAAGTACGAATTACGAGCAGGGCGAGTTGGTCTTTGTGCCGGGCGCGGCCTGTTTTGGAGAAGTGAAAGGCTTGTTTGGCGGCGCCGCCTCGCGCGTGGTGATACCCGCGCTGCGCGCGATCCGCGTCTCGGAAAGTTTGGGTGAGAAAGGCACGCTGCTCGCACTGGCCGCGACCGCGTATCACGCGCACGTTGCGGCCGGCGCCAACAAACCGGAGCTGATCGTGGGCCATGGCGTGCTGGGCCGCATGATCGCGCGCCTGACGGTGCTCGCGGGTGGCAAGCCGGTGGTCTGGGAGACCAACCCCGAGCGTCGCGCCGGTGCGATGGGCTATGAGGTCGTCGATCCGAAAGACGACTCGCGTGCGAACTATCGCTGTATCTGCGACGTCAGCGGCGATCCCTCCATCCTTGATTCCCTGATTGCGCGCGGTGCTCCGAACTGCGACATCGTGCTGGCCGGTTTTTATGATCAGTCGATGTGTTTCTCTTTCGCGCCCGCCTTCCTGCGCGAGGCGCGCATACGCGTGGCAGCGCAATGGAAGCCTGCCGAACTCACCGCCGTACGCGATCTGGCTGAGAGAGGACAGTTGTCGCTCGATGGCCTGATTACGCATCGCAGTAATCCGCACAACGCCGAGGCAGCCTACCGCACGGCGTTTGAAGACCCCACCTGCCTGAAGATGATCCTCGACTGGAGAAACGCACCATGAGCAAGCCCACAGAGCACCAGGCAGCGCCCGTGCATTTCATGCAGAAAGAGCGTCTGCGCGCCGAAGCGGCCATAGAACCCGATGCACCGGTCACCGGTGCAGTCACGAAAGAAACGCAGATCATCGCGATTTATGGCAAGGGCGGCATAGGCAAGAGCTTCACGCTCGCCAACCTCTCTTACATGATGGCGCAGCAGGGCAAGAAGGTCTTGCTGATCGGCTGCGATCCGAAAAGTGATACGACCTCGCTGCTGTTTGGTGGCAAAGCCTGTCCGACCATCATCGAGACCTCGTCGAAGAAAAAACTCGCCGGCGATCCGGTGACGATCAGCGATGTCTGCTTCAAGCGCGATGGTGTCTATGCGATGGAGCTGGGCGGCCCGGAAGTCGGTCGCGGTTGCGGCGGGCGCGGCATTATTCATGGCTTCGAGCTGCTCGAAAAACTCGGTTTCCATGACTGGGGTTTTGATTATGTGTTGCTCGACTTTTTGGGTGATGTGGTGTGCGGCGGTTTTGGTCTGCCGATCGCGCGCGACATGTGCCAGAAAGTGATCGTCGTTGGCAGCAATGATTTGCAGTCGCTGTATGTGGCGAACAATGTTTGCGCGGCGGTGGAGTACTTCCGCAAACTGGGCGGCAATGTCGGCGTGGCCGGCATGGTGATCAACAAGGACGATGGCACGGGCGAAGCGCAAGCCTTTGCGCAGCACGCCGGCATTCCGGTGCTCTCGGCGATTCCTGCGAATGAAGATATTCGCCGCAAGAGCGCGAGCTACGAAATCATCGGCCGTCCGGAAAGCCAGTGGGGCGAGCTGTTCGCCACGCTGGCGCAGAACGTGGCCGATGCACCGCCGGTGCGTCCGAAACCCATGTCGCAGGAAGCGCTGCTCGGATTGTTCTCGGCAGACACCGTGGGCCGCGATGTGGTGCTACAGCCCGCCACGATCGCTGACATGATGGGTCGCGAAGAGGTGATCAAACCTTCGCTCGAAGTGATCTACGACGAGGCCTGAACATCATGACCCGTCCTGTGATCCCGATCGTTGCCAACCCGGACGCCCTGAAGGCGGACGGCGTCGGCTGCCATTCCGGGAAGGACCAGATGCAGGCCGCCGCGCGCGCCGCTGGCAAGAGCGACACGCTGGATCAGTATGCGCAGGATTATCCGAAAGGTCCGCACGATCAGCCGCAAAGCATGTGCCCAGCGTTTGGTTCGCTGCGCGTTGGCTTGCGCATGAAGCGCACCGCCACCATTTTGTCGGGCTCAGCCTGCTGCGTGTATGGCCTGACCTTTACCTCGCATTTCTATGGCGCGCGCAGAAGCGTTGGTTACGTACCGTTCAATTCCGAATCGCTGGTGACGGGCAAGCTGTTCGAAGACATTCGTGATTCCGTGCATGCCTATGCGGATCCCGAGCGCTACGACGCCATCGTGATCATTAATCTCTGCGTGCCCACCGCCTCCGGTGTGCCGCTGCAGATTCTGCCGAAAGAGATCAATGGTGTGCGCGTGATTGGCATCGACGTGCCGGGTTTTGGTGTGCCTACGCATGCGGAAGCGAAAGATGTGCTCGCCGCCGCCATGCTGCGCTATGCGCGCAATGAAGTACAGGCCGGGCCGGTCGCGGCACCTGCGAATCGCGTGACAGACAAACCGACCGTCACGCTGCTCGGCGAAATGTTCCCCGCCGATCCGATGATCATCGGTGGCATGCTGCAAATGCTGGATCTGGCCGCTGGCCCGGTCGTGCCCACGCGTGAATGGCGCGAGTTGTATGCCGCGCTGGATTGTGCGGCCGTCGCGGCGATTCATCCGTTCTACACCGCGAGCCTGCGCGAATTTGACGCCGCGGGTCGTGTCGCCGTGGGCTCAGCACCCGTCGGCCATGATGGCACCGAAGCCTGGCTGCAGGCGATAGGCGCCGCCTGTAATGTAGAACAATCAAAAATCGATGCGGCAAAGAACAAGCTGCTGCCCGCGATCAAAGGCGCGCTCGCCGCGATGCCGATCAAAGGCCGCATCACGCTGTCGGGCTATGAAGGTTCCGAGCTACTGGTGGCGCGACTGCTAGTCGAGAGCGGTGCGGATCTCCGCTACGTTGGTAGCGCCTGTCCGCAAACCGCGATGAGTGATGCCGATCGTGAATGGCTGCAGGCACGCGGTGTGCACGTACAGTATCGCGCCTCACTGGAACAAGACATCGCGGCGGTCAATGAATTCAAGCCGGATCTGGCGATTGGCACGACGCCCGTGGTGCAGGCGGCCAAAGAGCTGTCGATACCATCGCTGTATTTCACCAACCTGATTTCTGCGCGCCCGCTGATGGGCCCGGCCGGTGCTGGTTCGCTGGCCACCGTGATCAATGCGGCGATCAACAACAAGCCGCGCATGGATGAAATGAAAGCCTTCTTCGGCAATACCGGCACAGGGGATCGCGCCGGTGTGTGGGAGGGTGTGCCCGTGCCGCGTCCGGAATTCCGCACTGAAGTGCGCCGCAAGCTGGAGAAAGCCGCGAAGAAGCGCAAGGCGGAGGAGATGATATGAACGTCATCGACCACGATCGCGCGGGCGGCTACTGGGGCGCGGTGTATGTGTTCACCGCGATCAAGGGACTGCAAGTCATCATCGATGGCCCGGTCGGTTGCGAGAACCTGCCCGTGACCTCGGTACTGCACTACACCGATGCACTGCCACCGCATGAACTACCCATCGTCGTGACCGGCCTTGCCGAAGAACAGTTGGGTCGTGAAGGCACCGAGGGATCAATGAAGCGCGCACATGGCGTGCTGGATCCGGATTTACCCGCCGTGGTCGTCACCGGGTCGATCGCGGAAATGATCGGTGGTGGTGTCACGCCCGAGGGCACCGGCATCCTGCGCTTCTTGCCGCGCACGATAGACGAAGACCAGTGGCAGTGCGCGAACCGCGCGATGCTGTGGCTGTGGAATGAATACGGCATGCGTCATGTGCCTGCACGCAAACCCTTCGCCGAGCGCGCGCCCGGCGAAAAGCCGCGCGTGAATATCATCGGCCCTAGCTATGGCACCTTCAACATGCCCAGCGATCTGGCCGAGATCCGTCGTCTGGTCGAAGGCATAGGCGCGGAAGTCAACATGGTCTTCCCACTCGGCAGCCATCTGGCCGATGTGTCGCGACTGGTCGAAGCCGATGTGAACATCTGCATGTACCGCGAGTTCGGCCGCATGCTGTGCGAAGCGCTCGATCGTCCCTATCTGCAAGCGCCGATTGGCCTGCACAGCACCACCAAATTTTTGCGCAGCCTGGGCGAGTTGCTGCATCTTGATCCTGAGCCGTTCATCGAGCGCGAGAAGCACACCACGATCAAGCCGGTCTGGGATCTGTGGCGCTCGGTCACGCAAGACTTCTTTGGCACCGCGAGCTTTGCGGTGGTCGCCAACGAGACGTATACGCGTGGTCTGCGCAAATTCTTTGAAGAAGAAATGGGCTTGCCCTGCAACTTTGCGATTGCCCGCAAGCCCGGTGAAAAGACCGACAGCGAAGCCATCCGTCAGCTGGTGCGCGAAAAGCCGCCGCTGGTCATGTATGGCAGCTACAACGAGCGCATGTACCTCGCCGAAGGTGGCGCGGCCTCGCCGATGAAATCTTCCTTCATTCCCGCATCGTTCCCGGGCGCGATCATCCGCCGCCATACGGGCACGCCCTTCATGGGCTATGCGGGCGCGACTTACCTGATTCAGGAGTTCTGTAACTGCCTGTTCGATGCGCTGTTCAACATCCTGCCGCTGGGCACCGAGATGGATAAGGTCGATCCGACCCCGGCGCGTGCACAGATTGCATGGGATGACGAGGCGCATGCCTTGCTGAATGAATTCATTGCCGCCGAGCCGGTGCTGGTGCAGATCTCTGCAGCGAAGCAATTGCGTGATCGCGCCGAGCGCGATGCGCGACGCGCAGGCGAGCTCAGTGTATCGGTGGCGCGCGTCGCACGCGCACACGATGCGATGCGTACTGGCGTGTTGGAAGAAGCTGCATGAAAAGAATGTCGTGGCAGTTCGCTGCGGATGCCCGGGGTTGCGGGGCGGTGCGCACCACTGGCTGCAAGGCCAATTTGAAGGAGCGTTCTCATGGCTGAAAGGAAAAGCATCTCCGGCCTGACCGATGACGAGGCTCAGGAATTCCATGCGTACTACATGCAGGGGCTGGTGGGTTTCACGGCGGTCGCCGTGATCGCACACATCCTCGTATGGGCATGGCGTCCCTGGATCACCTGATCTAGGTCAGTCGCTAACGAAAGGAGTATCTCCATGGCATATACACATCTGAATCAGGACAAATCGCTCAAGGACCCGGGACTCGCATTCCGGATGGTCTTTGCGCTGGGTTTTGCTGTCGTCTTCCTCATCGCGCTGGTGGGTTCTCTGACCGGTATGCCGTGGCGAAGCTGGCTGCCCGGTGCGGAAAGCTGCAAGTCGCTGTTCGGCGGTGTGCAGGCCGCGGTGTACTCGTTCATGTCACACACACTTTAAGGAGATAGGAACCATGTGGAGAATATGGCGCCTTTACGATCCTTTGCGAGCCATGGTGGTTCAGGGGATCTTTTTGTTCGGACTTGCAGCGATGATTCATCTCATCCTGCTCTCGACGAACAAGTTCAACTGGATGGATGGCGCGAAACCCGCTGCCACCGCTCAGAACGCACCGATGCCCAAAGCATCATCGTAAATCCACCGTCACGGTGGTGGGCGGGCGCAGGCGGACGAGTACCGGCTGCACCTGTCCTCAACGGAATTTTCAGGGGATGACGATAGGCGTCCCCGGCAGGAGGGCTCGATCATGGGCATGCTGACGTTTGAAAAAAAATACCGCGTACGCGGAGGCACCTTGGTGGGAGGTGACCTGTTTGATTTCTGGATAGGCCCGTTCTATGTGGGCTTCTTCGGGGTCACGACGGTGTTCTTTGCCTTCCTCGGTACTGCGCTGATTCTGTGGGGTGCCTCGCAAGGGCCGACCTGGAATGTCTGGCAGATCAACATCGCGCCACCCGACCTCTCTTACGGGCTGCGCATGGCGCCGCTGTTGCAGGGAGGCCTGTGGCAGCTGATTACGGTTTGCGCCATCGGTGCCTTTGCCTCCTGGGCGCTGCGCGAGGTCGAGATCTGCCGCAAGCTCGGCATGGGCTATCACGTACCTTTCGCCTTCTCGATCGCGATCTTTGCCTACGTCACGCTGAACGTGATTCGTCCCGTTCTGATGGGTGCATGGGGCCACGGCTTCCCATACGGGATCTTCGCTCACCTCGACTGGGTGTCGAACGTCGGCTATCAGTATCTGCACTTCCACTACAACCCGGCGCACATGCTGGCGATTACCTTCTTCTTCACCACCACGCTGGCGCTGTCCATTCATGGCGGTCTGGTGCTCTCCGCGACTAACCCGCCCAAGGGCGAGGTCGTCAAGACGCCGGATCATGAAGACACGTATTTCCGCGACCTGATCGGTTACTCGGTCGGCACGCTAGGCATCCATCGTCTGGGACTGTTCCTTGCGCTGGCCGCGGTACTGTTCTCCGCGCTGTGCATCGTGATCTCCGGACCGTTCTGGAGCCGCGGCTGGCCCGAGTGGTGGAGCTGGTGGCTCAACATGCCGATCTGGCACTAACCGAGGCAGGAGACAGCAATGGCTGAATATCAGAATCTCTTTACTGCCGTGCAGGTGACCGGCCCGCTGCATCACGGTGTCGAGCAGAAAAATGCGCTCAGTCCGCGCACCGGCGAGCCCTGGCTCTGGCATCTCGCAGGTCGACTGGGCAATGCGCAAATCGGACCGATTTATCTCGGTGGCCTCGGCATCATGTCCATCATGTTCGGCACGTTCGCGTTCGTGATCATTGGGTTCAACATGCTGGCCTCGGTCGGCTGGGATCCGGTGCAGTTCGTGCGCCAGCTGTTCTGGCTGTCACTCGATCCCCCTGCGCCCGGCCATGGTCTGGGTCTCGCGCCGTTGAACCAGGGCGGCTGGTGGCAGATCGCCGGCATGTGCCTGACGGTGTCCATCCTGCTGTGGTGGGCGAATGTGTATCGCCGCGCTCGCGCGCTCGGCATGGGCACGCATATCGCATGGGCATTCGCTGCCGCGATCTGGCTGTTCCTCGTGCTCGGCCTGTTCCGTCCGGTGTTAATGGGCACGTGGGGCGAGGCGGTGCCTTTCGGGATATTCCCCCACCTCGACTGGACTGCCGCGTTCTCACTGCGTTATGGCAATCTGTTCTACAACCCCTTCCATGCGCTCTCGATCGCTTTCTTGTATGGCTCGGCGCTGCTGTTTGCGATGCATGGGGGCACGATTCTCGCGGTGGGTCGGTATGGCGGCGAGCGTGAGATTGAGCAGATCATTGATCGCGGTACTGCCACCGAGCGCGCTGCGCTGTTCTGGCGCTGGACCATGGGTTTTAACGCCACGATGGAATCGATTCACCGTTGGGCCTGGTGGTTTGCTGTGCTGTGCCCGCTGACCGGTGGCATCGGCATCCTGCTGACCGGCACGGTGGTCGACAACTGGTATCTGTGGGCCGTCAAACATGGCGTTGCCCCGCCTTATCCGCAAGTGTGGGGCCCGATCGTGGATCCCGCCACCCTGCAGGGAGCCAAGCCATGATCAACCGAAGCCTGAAACTCGCCTCCGCGCTTGCGCTGGGGCTCGTGATGCTCGCCGGCTGCAAGGAGCCGCCGGTCGAGCGCATACCGATGGACAGCGTGCAGCATGGCTATCGCGGCACGGGCATGGTGCAGGTGTACAACCCGCGCATACTCGAGACGCAGGATGCGCTGAACACTGCGCCGCCCGCATTGCCCGCCGTGCCAGATGGCGGACCCACCGCGAAGCAGTCGTATCAGAACGTGCAGGTACTCGGAGATCTCTCTGCGGGACAGTTCACCCGCCTGATGACAGCCATTACTACTTGGGTATCGCCGAAAGAAGGCTGCGCGTACTGCCACAACTTGCAGAACCTGGCCGAGGACTCGAAATACACCAAGGTCGTCGCGCGCAAGATGATCGAGATGACGCGTCACATCAACAGCAACTGGCAACAGCATGTCAACAACACGGGCGTCACCTGTTACACCTGCCATCGCGGTAATCCGGTGCCCACGCAAGTGTGGTTCACGCCGCCGCCGCAACACAAGGGCGCAGACTTCATCGGCGATAACGCCGGTCAGAACACCCCCGGCAAGTACGTGAACCTGTCCTCGCTGCCGACCGATCCGCTGACGCCTTATCTGCTGGAAGACAAGCCGATTCGCGTGAACGGTCCGACGCCGCTGCCCTCAGGTAATCGTCACTCAATCAAGCAAGCCGAGTGGACTTATGGCCTGATGACGCACATGTCGAATTCGCTCGGTGTCAACTGCACTTACTGCCACAACACGCGTTCCTTCCAGAGCTGGAAAGAAAGCCCGCCGCAGCGCGTCACCGCCTGGCACGGCATCCGTATGGCCCGTGAGGTGAACAACGAGTACATGGTGCCGCTGACCGACACTTTCCCGGTGGAGCGCAAGGGTGCGCTGGGCGATGTGGCCAAGGTGAACTGCGCCACCTGCCATCAGGGCGCGTACAAGCCACTGTATGGTTACCCGATGATCAAGGACCATCCGGAACTGGTCGCTGCCAAGCAGGTCGCAGCGAAGTAAGAGCCGGCTGGGTGGTCGCACATGAATCGTGTGGGGTGTGACCACGCAATAGTCAGTCCGTTGTGAGCACGTAGCATTGGATCCCGGCCTGTGCCGGGATCCTTTTCTTGAGCATCCTCAGCCTCTCTTTTCGTCTTCCCCGCATCTCTTTTTGCGGAGTCAACATGACCGCAGGTCGCGTCATCAGCAAGATCCCCGCCGAGGGCACGCCGCCTGATGGACTCGCGCAGACCGAGCAGACACACAGCCGGGTCATTCACACTCTGGACGGTACGGTAGTCCTTTTGCTTTCCCGACTTCGACCCAGGTACTGGCCCTGGGGATGGCATCGCACGGCGCTGGGTAGCTGGCTGCCGCAGCGCACGCCGGGACTGAGGTTCATCAAAACACTGGGCAGCGGCATCGGTGGTGGTTTCGGGCTGGTGCCCAGTCCGTCACATCAGGCGATGTTTTGCGTGTTTGATAGCGAGACCGCCGCTTGCGATTTCATCGCTCACGCTCCCCTGGTTGAACGTTACCGCCAGCGCAGCGAGGCGTTGTTCATTGCCACCTTGCGCGCGGCCAGTGTGCGCGGCACCTGGGATGGCATGACGCTCGCGCCGACGGCATCGCTGCCGGCCGATGCACCGGTGGCGACACTCACGCGTGCATCGATCCGCACTGCGGCCGCTGCCGCATTCTGGCGTCATGCACCCGCCGCACAGCGCGGACTGCGTAGCGCGCAGGGCTGCGTGCTGGCCACCGGCTTGGGCGAAGCCCCCTTGTTGCGACAAGCGACCTTCAGCCTCTGGCACAACACGGCAGCGATGGAGGCGTATGCGCGCACGGGTGCGCATCTGGATGCGATACGCGCGGCCTGGAAGCACGAGTTCTTCTCTGAATCCATGTTCGTGCGCTTCGTGCCGCTGCGTTTGCAGGGCCAGTGGGAGGGGCGCGTCTATGACTAGTACCAGCGCCACCACGCGCGCGGGCCGCGATCATCGCGTGGTCGTGATCGGCGCCGGCATCGGTGGCCTCGTGGCGGCCCTGCAGCTCGCGCAGCGCGATCTGCAGGTCACACTGGTCGAAGCGATGGACGCACCGGGTGGCAAGATGCGCCAGCCTGTCGTCGATGGTGCCGCGATTGACAGCGGGCCGACCGTGTTCACGATGCGCTGGATCTTCGAACAGATTTATGAAAGCGCCGGCCGCAAACTGGATGAAGAGCTCACGCTCACGCCCTTGCCGGTGCTGGCGCGCCATGCCTGGAATGCGCGTGAACGACTGGATCTGTTTGCCGACCCGAATGCCTCGCGTGAGGCGATTGCGCGTTTTGCAGGACCGTCGGAAGCTGCGCGCTTCATGCAGTTTTGCCGCCAGGCGCGTGATGTCTACGACACGCTGGAAGGCCCATTCATCCGTTCGCAATCGCCCACGCTGATCAGCATGGCCGGTGATCTGGGGATGAAAGGCCTTGCGGTGCTGGCGGCATTAGGCCCGATGAGCAATCTCTGGGATTCACTGGGTCAGCATTTTCATGACAGTCGCTTGCGGCAGTTGTTTGCGCGCTATGCCACCTACTGCGGCTCGTCACCCTGGCAATCGCCAGCTACGCTGATGCTGGTGACGCAAGTGGAGCTGGATGGGGTGTGGTCGGTACACGGCGGCATGCATGCACTCGCTCTATCCCTGGCGCGTCTGGCGCAGCAGCGTGGCGTGGAGATTCGCTATCGCACGCCCTGCAGCGAGATCGAGCGCGAAGGCGACAGTGTGTCTGGCGTCAGGTTAGCCAACGGCGAACGCCTTGCTGCGGATAGTGTGGTTTTTAATGGCGATGTCTCTGCGCTCTCCCAGAACTTGCTGGGCCCGAAGGTGCGTCGTGCCGCACCGGCACTCTCCGCAGGAAAGCGTTCGCTCTCAGCACTCACCTGGAGCATCCACGCCGACACGGCGGGTTTTCCGCTGGAACGACATAACGTGTTTTTTCAGTCGGATTACCGAAGCGAATTTACTGACATTTTTTCCCGTGCCCGTTTGCCGCAGACACCCACCGTCTATGTCTGCGCGCAAGACCGGGGCACCGACGATGCCGCGCCCGAAAGGGATCGTTTACTCGTGCTGGTCAACGCACCCGCCGAGGGCGGCCGAGCACTTACCGAATCGGAGATAGCCGCATGCGAGAGCCATTCCTTTTCCCATCTGGCCCACTGCGGTCTGACTATCAATCGCACGCCGCAGAACTGCTTGCGAACCACCCCGGGCGATTTTCATCAGATGTTTCCGGGCAGTGGAGGCGCGCTGTACGGGATGGCGACGCACGGCTGGATGTCGGCGTTTGCGAGATCGGGAGCGAAGAGTCGGATACCGGGCTTGTACCTGGCGGGCGGGAGCGTGCATCCGGGCCCGGGCGTGCCGATGGCAGCGATGTCCGGCCAGCTGGCGGCCGCGACGCTGATGGCACACCTCGATTCGACCAGCCGGTCCCGTCGGGTGGTTATCTCTGGTGGTATGTCGATGCGCTCAGCGATGACGGCCAGCATGGACTGACCCTCATCGCGTTTGTTGGTAGCGTTTTTTCGCCTTACTACCGAAGTGCATTGAAGCGCAGTGCCGCCGATCCGGAAAACCATTGTGCATTGAACGTCGCACTCTATGGACGGCATCGACGCTGGACCATGACCGAGCGCGGCCGGCAGAGCATGCAGCGCGACGCACGGCAATTCACCATTGGCCCGAGTAGCCTGCAGTGGCGGGGCGATCATCTGGAAATCGATATCTGCGAAGTCGGCATGCCACTGCCTTTGCCCGTGCGCGGCAAGGTGCGCGTGTATCCCTCATCCCTCTCCACCTTCAGCGTGCCGCTGGACGATGGCGCTCGCCATCGCTGGGGGCCACTGGCGGCTTGTGCGCGCGTTGACGTCGAGATGCAGCATCCCGCCATGCGCTGGCGTGGTCATGCGTATCTGGATTCGAACGAAGGTGACGAACCCATCAGCGAACCCTTTCGCGAATGGGACTGGTCACGCGCGCTGCTCTCCGACGGTTCTGCCGCCGTGATCTACGACGTACAGCAAAAGCAGGGTGAAGATCGCCTGCTGGGATTGCGTTTCACGCCGGATGGACGGATCGATGAATTTGCGCCACCCCCGCGACAAGCGCTGGAGCTGACCGGCTGGCGTATTGCACGTCGCATGCGCAGCGAGGGCAGTGCACCGGTGCGCGTGATCGACATGCTGGAAGACACGCCCTTCTATGAACGATCCGTGCTCAAAAGCCGCTTGTTTGGGGAGGATGTGATCAGTGTGCATGAAACACTGAATGTACCTCGGCTGGTGTCGCCTATCGTGCAGCGTATGTTGCCATTCAGGATGCCGCGCTGGGCGTGATGCCCGATGGCGCCGGCGCCAGGTTTACAGCTGTCGGCCGGGTGTCGACAAGCGCTCGAACAGATCAATCACCCATTCGCAACGCTCGTCGAAATTCCGCGCTTCGCCATTGGCCGGCGCGCGCCGCGGGCGCTGTTGGCAGGCATGGACCAGAAAGGCAATCGACGGCAAAGCCTCCGAGGTATCGCAACGCTGCGGCAGTTGGGCTCGGGCTTTCGCGAGGCACAGCAGGGTCAGCTTGCGCGCATTGCCGACGACGGCGCGCTCATTGACGGAATCCATGCTGCGGTCAGACACCACACGCCCGATCTCCGCATAGATGGTCGCCGCCGCCAGAATCGCACCCCGGCAATCGCGGGGTAAGTGAGCGATGCCGGTGCTGCCGCGCTGGTAGAGCGCATCGGCTTCCAGCAGCAATTTGCCAACCACGTGTCCCAGCGCTTCATTGAACACCGGTTGCTTGAGCCATTGTTCAGGATCGATACCGGCGTCGCGCATCCACTGCCGTGGCAAATACAAGCGACCATTTCGGGCATCTTCGCCAACGTCGCGCACGATATTGGTCAGCTGCATGGCATTGCCCAGTTCGCAGGCACGTGCCAAGGCATGTTGATCGTGTACTCCCATGATGACCGCCATCATCGCGCCCACGCTGCCGGCCACGCGCGCGCAGTAGTGATGCAAGTCGTTCAGTGTGTCGTAATGACGGCCCGCCGCATCCCACGCAAAGCCCTCGAGCAAGGCTTCTGGTAATTCACGGGGCAGGCGATAACGGTGCACCACCATCGCCATCGCGCGGTCTTCGATGATCGCGCCGGGCTGGCCGTCGTAGATCGCATCCAGCCGCGCGCGCAGCTTGTCCATTGCCAGCGGATCGTCAGTGTTCTCGTCGATCGCATCATCGGCCACCCGGCAGAACGCATAGAGCGCGATGGAGGGCATGCGCACATGCTGAGGAAACAGGCTGCTGGCGGCGAAGAAGGATTTGGTGCCGCCGCGCATCAGCTCCTCGCAGGCGGCGAGATCAAGCGACGGCGGACGCGTCGGTCCCGTGGGCGGTTGCGTGGGCTCAGGCATCGGGTATCACCGTGGACATGGCTTTGGCGGACATCAGCACACCGGGCACACCGGCGCCGGGATGGGTGCCGGCGCCCACCATGTACAGTCCCTCAACATCTTCGCTGCGATTGTGCGGGCGGAACCACGCGCTTTGCAGCAGCGTGGGCTCAAGCCCAAAGGCTGCACCCTGATACGACCACAGACGATCCTGAAAATCCTGCGGTGTCATCAGCTTGCTGGTGACGACGTGTTCTCCCAAGTCGGGCAGCACGGTGTTCTCAAGATAGCGCTGTATCGATTGCCGGAACCGCTCGGCATCGCTTGACCAGTCGGTGCCACTGCCCAGATGAGGCACCGGGGCCAGCACATAAAAGGCATCGCAATCAGCAGGCGCCACGCCGGGGTCACTGGCGCTGGGGCGGTGCAGATACAGGCTGTAATCGTCGGCCAGATGATGATGCTTGAAGATATCGTCGAGCAGCTCGCGGTAGCGCGGCCCCAGCATGATCATGTGATGCGGTACGTCGTGATAGCGGCGATTGGTGCCGAAGTACCAGACGAAGAGGCTCATTGAATATTTGCCGCGGGCGACTTTGCGGTCGGTCCAGTGACGTCGGTGTTGGGCATCGACGAGATAACGGTAGGTCCACGCCGGGTCGCCATTCGACACCACGATATCGGCATCGAGCCGCTCGCCATTCTCTAGTGTGACGCCGCGCGCGCGGCCCTGTTCAATGTTGATGCGGGTGACGGGCGCATTGCAGCGCACCCTGACGCCACGCTCGCTGAGCAAGTTGACCAGGCCTTGCACCAATGCACCGGTACCGCCCATCGCCCAGTGCACGCCCCAGCGACGCTCCAGTGTATTGATCAGGCTGTAGACGCGCGTGACGGCGAAGGGATTGCCGCCAATGAGCAGCGGATGAAAGCTGAACACAATGCGCAGCTTGGGATCGCTGATATGACGTGACACCAGCGTATACAAACTCTCCCAGGCCATCATCTTCACCATACTGGGCAGCGCTGCCAGCAGGTCGGAAAAACTATTGAAGGGCATGCCGCCCAGGTCTTCAAAGCCCAGCTTGCAGGCCTGATCAGCGGCGGCAATAAAGCGATCGAAGCCGGGCAGATCAGCCTCGCAGAAACGCGCGACTTCGCGCCGCATCGTGGCTTCGTCGCCGCTGTAATCGAACCAGCTGCCATCATCGAAGCGTATCCGGTAGAAAGGCTCCATCGGCTTCAAGGTGATGTGATCTGACATGCGCTTGCCGCACAGCGTCCACAGCTCTTCCAACAGCTGCGGTGCGGTGATGATGGTGGGGCCACCATCGAAGGTAAACCCATCCTGGCGGTGCACATAGGCGCGGCCGCCGGGCGCATCGAGCTTGTCGAGCACCTGCACATCGTAGCCTTTGCACGAGAGACGAATGGCCGCAGCCAGTCCGCCGAAGCCGCTGCCGATGACGATGGCTTTCGGCGTGCGCATGGGTGGGTCCTATCTCAACAGCCGGGCGAAGACGGCGGTATTGGTGGGGCCGAAAGACTCCAGCGCAATGCTGGCGTCGGTAGCCGGATCGCGCAAGGTCAGGCGTCCGCCGTCGTGTGCGATGAGTTCAAAGGCGTGCGCTTGATCGGCATCCAGTCCGCGCAGCTTGCGCTCGCGTACGAGTGCGCGCAGGGTGCCGCGCAGAAAGCCTTGTTCGCCGCTGAAGTTCTCGACGATATCGTGTGTCTCTTGATCGATCACGCTGATCGATCCATCGGGCTGATCGATGAAATTCAGCACACGCATCGCGGTCGGCGTGATGACGTTCGGTGTGGGCGCGGGTGAAGTGAATCGCACCCAGCCGACCAGCAACAGACAAGCGACGGCAAATATCGCAAAGCCGACCGCAGGATTGAATTCGCGTCGCGCGCGTACCGCCCAATGCAAGGGATCGGCAAGCTTCATCGCGCGTAGACGCCGGAGGGCATCCTGACCGGGATCAGGTCGCGCTGGCCGGCATCGGCGTTGGGCGATGCGGCGATCTCCGCCTGGCGCTGCTGCCAGGCAGCGTGCAGTTGGGCACCGACGTGTTCGGCGTGAGGAATGCAGCGCAGGGTGGGCTGCGGTTTCTTGATATTCCAGGCGCGTGCATGCGGCCAGAGGTGCAGATAGGCGATGCGATCGTCGCCTTTCAGATCAAGTGCGATATCGCCATGGCCGTCCGCATCATCGCAGGGACGAATCTGCGCCGCCTGCACCCAGCGCAGCGGCAGATTGAACGACAGCGTCAGCACAATGCCGATGCGCATGACGACGCGCTTGTTCGTGAGCGTGTACATCGTGGTGCTGGCTGACAGCCACGCGGTCAAGGCGAGCAGACCGAGTGCCGTTGCGGCAAGCGTTGCACTGAGCGTCAGCGGACCGAGGTTGGCGCGCAGGCTGAGATCACTGTCCCAGCTGAGTACAGCCTGCAGCGCGATCATCAGTGCGAAGTACAGCGTCAGTCGGCGCACATGAAACGCTTCGGCAGCCAGCAGCTTCCAGTCGGGGCTGCCCTGCCACAAAATGTGCTCGCCCGCGGGCAGGGCTTCGGGAAGCCCTGGCGCCGCTTCAAACTCATGCTCGGTATAGGTTTGCATCATCTTCTCGCCTGATCAGACCAGCGGTTCCTGACGTGCTGGTGTCGCGTACAAGGTGCCGGCGCCGTAGTAGGCAGAGATCTTCTCTTCTTCCAGCAGCGTCACTTCATCGGCGTTGCGATGACCGGGCACCTCGCGGAACTGATGCGCGAGGATCGCCTGCACCTTGACCTGCTCGTCCGTGATGCGCGCGAAAGGTACCGGAAGCAGCACGGTGTGTTCCGAGTCATTCAGCTGTACTTCGATGTAGCGGAACATCATCTCGGAACGATCCATCCACAGATCTTTTACGGTGCCTGCCACTTCATCATCCGCGCCCAGGACTTTCAGGCCGCGCGGATCATGGTCGCGCGAGGCGACACCGTGTTCAGGATTGACGCGCAGCGGCGTGATCTTTGGCGCCCCGTCGGGTGTGCGATCCGGGTGATCGGCCCGCTTGGCCCATGAGCCCGGGCCAACACCCGCCAGCAGCGGATTGCCGGTCGGCTCGATGGGTGAACCTATCCAGCGATGGCGCGGCTCGGCCTGCAGAAATTCCGGGCCGGTCAGCGGATAGGGCATCACGACTTCGCTGCCATCGGCCAGGTGATAAGTCTTGGGCTTGGGGATGGGTGGCCAGCCTTCCATCTTCGTGTCGCGGCCTGTGCCCGGATCGAGCGGATAGCCGTCGCGATGGTTCTCTTGCAGCAGGTAATAGACCAGCCCGAAAAAGAAAATCCAAAACACATACAACACCAGCTGGGCCACATCCACGTATTGCGTGATAGCGCCTGTTTCCATGGGGTTCTCCTCGTTTTCTTATGCGCCCGGCGGCGGTGTGACGACGACTTAGCCGGGCAAATCTGCCAGACCGAACTTCCGGCCTGTTTGTGCTGGCAGCGCATCACGCCGCACCAGCGGCCCTATCGCGATCAGCACACCAAACAACAGGTACATCTCCAGGTGATACACAAAGCTGTAGCCAGTGACGGGCGAGATCAGGCTCTCTCCCATCCAGCCCGAAGCAGCCAGCGCGCCGACCGCATCTTTGATCATTCCGCCCGCAGCGACGGAGGCGCCAGCGGCCGTGGCCTGCACCGCGCCCCAGGCGCCAAGGGCGAGCCCGGCGTCTTCGCCTTGCTGCAGGCTCATCGCCATCGTCAGGGTGCCGACCGAGAACAGTCCGCCACCCACGCCAATCAGAAATGCACCGGCGCGAAACAGATTCGGTGCTTCCAGCGGCCCGGAAAAAATCACCAGAGCAAAAGCCGGCAATCCGGCGATGGCACCCAGCGCGGCCAGCCGCACGGCATCGACACCGCGCGTGAGCATCGAGGCCGCTATCGCAAAGGCCAGCAGTGCGCCACAGGCGGTCAGCGCAGTCAGCAGACTGGTGGCGCCTACGCCAAGTTGCAGCACCTCGGCGCCATAGGGCTCCAGCACGATGTCTTGCATATTGAACGCGCAGGTGCCTAGCCCCACGGTCCACAAAAAGCGTTTGACGCCGGGGCGCGCCACGTACTCGCGCCAGTGCTCGCTGAATGCCGCTTCTTCCGGCGCCTGTCGCGCACGTTCGCGGTTGAGCGCCTCTTGCTTCCAGAGCGCATTCAGGTTCAGCCAGACCACGGCCACGGCCGAGCCCTGCACCACCTGAATCAGCCGCATCGGACTGAAATCCGCCAGCAGCCAGCCAAACACCGCGCCGCTGCCGACCAGTCCCAGCAGCAGCATCGTGTACATCAGCGCTACCACCCGTGGCCGGTTTTCCGGTGTGGCCAGGTCAGTTGCCAGTGCCAGTCCCGCCGTCTGCGTCACCTGCATGCCCGCGCCCACCAGCAGGAAGGCCAGCGCCGCGCCAATGCGGCTGACCCAGATCATTCCCGGCTGCTGAGTCGTCAGCGCCAGCAGCGCAAACGGCATGATCGCCAGCCCGCCAAACAGCAGCAGGCTGCCTATCCACAGATAGGGCAGACGCCGCAGGCCCAGCGCCGAGCGGTGCTTGTCTGAGCGGAAGCCGATCAGCGCGCGCAGCGGCGCAAACACCAATGGCAGCGCCACCGACAGCGCCACCCACCAGGCGGGAACGCCCAGCTCGACGATCATCACGCGGTTGAGCGTGCCCACCAGCAGCGCGGTGGCCAGACCGATGGACAGCTGGAACAGCGACAGTCGCAGCAGGCGCGACAGCGGCAGCTCGGGCGTTGCCACATCGGCAAAAGGCATCCATTGCGTGCCCAGCTGTAAGGCCAGTTTTCGGGTGGTTTGCCGCAGCAGCTTCATCAGACGTCCCGGGGCGAGGGCGCATTGCCCGCATCATTCATTGGGAGACTGTAGAGGGGGTGGTCAGGGATGTCAACCTATCTTTACTTAGTTATTGTAATTATTGATTGACACAATCAGGCGGATGCCGGATGCTACGCCTGTGGCCCCCGGTCTGCGGCCAGGGGTCACAACGCAAAAACGTAGTCGCAATATCTCCTCTCCAAGGGCGCCCGCCAGGGCGCCCCTTTTTTGTCCGCACGGCGGCGCGCGAAGGCTAGGGCGCCGGCTGAGCGCACTGGTGCCGCCTAGCGTCTGGCGGGCGGGATGGATTTGGCGGTGCAGGCCAGCCGGTATAATCGCTGCTTTGTCTGCGGCACTTCGCGCGGCACTCTGGATTCCCCACCGATGCAAGCCCAACACAAAGCGCACATCGCGAGCCTGTTCGAGCAGGCGATCGCTCCCCTGATCGCGGGCGCTGAACTGACAACGCCGGTCATTACACTGGAACGGCCGCGTGATCCTGCCCACGGCGATCTGGCCTGCAATATCGCGATGCAGATCGCCAAGCCACTCAAGAAAAATCCACGCGAACTGGCGCAGGCGATTGCCGATGCGGTGATGGCGCATCCCGGGCGCGTGGGCTTGCTGGATGCTGTGGAGATCGCCGGGCCGGGCTTCATCAATCTGCGCATGGCACTCGCCGCAAAACAGTCGGTGATCCACCGTGTCTTCACGGATGCGCAGTGCTACGGCATGAGCAATGACGCACACGGATCGAAAGTACTGGTCGAATTCGTCTCAGCCAATCCGACGGGTCCGTTGCATGTCGGGCATGGCCGACAGGGTGCGCTGGGCGATGCAATCTGTGCGCTGCTCGAAGCGCAGGGGCATGAAGTGCTGCGCGAGTTCTATTACAACGACGCCGGGGTGCAGATCGCCACGCTGGCAGCGTCCGTGCAGGCACGCGCGAAGGGCAGCCAGCCCGGTGCGGCGGACTGGCCCGAGTCTGCGTACAACGGTGATTACATCGCTGACATTGCCGCTGATTTTCTCGCGAAAAAAACCGTGTCCGCTTCCGATGGCGAACCGGTCACCGCGACTGGCGAGGTGAGTGATCTCGAATCGATTCGCCGCTTTGCGGTCGCGTATCTGCGCCATGAGCAAGACCTCGATTTGCAGGCCTTTGGCGTGCGCTTCGATCGCTATTATCTTGAGTCGTCGCTGTACACCGAGGGCAAGGTCGAGGCCGCTGTCAACGCCTTGATCCAGGCGGGAAAGACCTACGAGCAAGACGGCGCGCTGTGGCTCAAGAGTACCGATTACGGTGATGACAAAGACCGCGTGATGAAAAAATCCGACGGCACCTACACCTACTTCGTGCCGGATGTCGCGTATCACATCACCAAGTGGCAGCGCGGCTATCAGAAGGTCATTAATGTGCAGGGCAGCGATCATCACGGCACCATCGCGCGCGTGCGGGCCGGTTTGCAAGCGGCGGGGGTAGGCATTCCTGCGGGCTATCCGGATTATGTGCTGCACAAGATGGTCACGGTGATGAAGAACGGCGAAGAGGTGAAGATCTCCAAGCGCGCGGGTTCATACGTGACGCTGCGCGACCTGATCGAATGGTCGGCAGGTGATGCCGACGCGGCCGGCCAAGGCAGCCGCGATCTGACGCGCGGTCGCGATGCCGTGCGCTTTTTTCTTATCTCGCGCAAGGCCGACACTGAGTTCGTGTTTGACGTCGATCTCGCACTCGCGCAGTCAGATGAAAATCCGGTCTACTACGTTCAGTATGCCCATGCGCGCATTTGCTCGGTGCTGGCGCAATGGGGTGGTGATGAGGCGGCATTGAGATCGGCCGACGTGTCGCCTCTGGTGGCGCCGCGTGAGGCATCGCTGATGGCCACACTGGCCGATTATCCCGAGGTGCTGCGCAAGGCCGCTGAAGAACTTGGTCCGCATCAGGTGGCTTTTTATCTGCGAGATCTCGCCGGCGAGCTACACAGCTACTACAATGCAGAGCGCGTGCTGGTGGACGATACTGCGCTGAAAACCGCGCGCCTGGCGCTGCTGCTGGCGACGCGACAAGTGCTGAAGAACGGGCTAGCGCTGATCGGTGTCTCCGCACCGGCGCGCATGTAATCAAGCGGGTCGTCGTGACGCCTACCGTCAGAACGCTTCTCATCCAGAATTTGCCAGGCATTGAACACACACAGAATGACGCACAGGATCACAGCGAAGGGGGTCAGACGACGCTGGCAACGGGGTGGCACAGTCACTGGCGTAATCATTGGTCTGATCGTGGGGCTGGTGATCGCCGTCTGGGTGGCGATGACGATCATGAAGACGCCGCTGCCCTTTGTCGACAAGCTCGGCAAGCAGGCGCAGCCAGCGGGTGAGCTGGGCGACCCCAACAAGACCCTTCCCGGCGGCGCGCGCGAGCGTCGCGAGCGGCTGGATGACCCCGAGCCTATAGCGCCGCCGAAGCCGGCTGCCAAGCCGCAGAAGCCCGAGTCCGCCACCGCCGCCGCTCCTGCACCGGCAGCTTCGGCGGCGAATGCCAGCGCGCCCGCAGCGGCAGAGAAGCCGCGCGCAGACAAGCCGGCGAGTGCCACCACCGCGGCGCAAACACCCCGGGCGGCGCCGCCCGCTGCGACAACTGCCCCCAGCACGCCGGCACCGAGCGCGCCACCACCGGCTGCAAGCGCCGAGGGCTTCACTTACTATCTGCAGGCGGGCGCATTCCGTGAATTGAACGATGCTGAATCGACCAAGGCCAAGCTGGCGCTGATGGGTGTGGCAGCCTCCATTGCCGAGCGTAAGTCGGAGCTGGGCACCTTGTATCGGGTTCGGGTGGGTCCCTTCTCGGAAATCGAGGCCATGAACCGTGCCCGCGTGCGTTTGTCCGACAATGGCGTGGATGCTGCTGTCGTGCGCGTACCCAAATAAAAACGACTACCCGAGACCACTTATTACCTGTAGAAGGATTTCCGCATGCGTTTCCTCGCTCACCTCATGGCTGTCATTAGCTTTGGATTCATTGCCACCACGTCCGTCGTGGCGACACCGACCGAGCCGGTCGAGGGCGTTGAATACCAACGTTTGCAGAATGCGCAGCCGACCGACACCGGCAAGAAGGTCGAAGTGCTGGAGTTTTTTTGGTACAACTGTCCGCACTGTTTCGCATTTGAGCCCTCGCTCACCGAATGGGTCAAAAAGCGCGGCGACAGCATTGTCTTTCGTCGTGTGCCGGTCGGTTTCCGTGAATCCTTCGTGCCTCAGCAAAAGCTCTATTACACGCTCGAGGCGATGAACCGCATGGATGTGCACAAGCAGGTATTCGATGCGATTCATGGCGCGCGCCAGAAGCTGGACAAGGAAGAGGCGATACTCGATTTCATCGACAAGCAAGGTGTCGATCGCAAGAAGTTCCTCGATATTTATAATTCCTTCGCCGTGCAGTCCAAAGTGAACCGTGTTCGTCAGTTGCAAGAGACGTATCGTATCGATGGTGTGCCCACGGTGGTCATTGATGGTCAGTACATCACTTCGCCTTCCATCGTTGGCCAGTCTCTGCGCGGCGCCTCGGAGCAGGCCATGAACGCGGCGACGCTGCAAGTAATGGATGCGCTGATTGCGAAAAAGAAGTAAGTCGCACCGCTGCATTCGCTGACGTGGGTGAGCCGTGAGAGCCATGCTCACCGATGCGATCGGCGTGGAACATCAGCGCGTGCCCGAGGGGCAAGCCTGCCGAATTGTCTCGCTGGTGCCCTCCATCACGGAGCTGATCTGCGCGCTGGGACTGGCGCCCTTGCTGGTTGGTCGTACCGGGTTTTGCATTCATCCCAAGCACACGCTGGCGCCCATACCCAAGATCGGCGGCACCAAGGATGTGAACATCGAAAAAATCCGCCAGCTTGCGCCGACCCACCTGGTGGTGAACATCGACGAAAATGAAAAGCCGACCGTCGATCAGCTCTCGCGTATCGTGCCAACGGTGATCGTCACGCATCCGCTCGCACCGGAAGACAATCGCTCGCTATACCGTCTGCTGGGCGGTATGTTCAACCGAGAGCAAGAGGCCGATGCCCTATGCCAGCGTTTTGACGAGGCATTAACGGGCTTGCAGACCGCTCAATCCCGGCAGGGCTCGCCAGTGCCGTATCGCGTTCTGTACTGCATCTGGCAGGATCCGTGGATGACCGTCTCGCGCGACACCTACATTGCGCGCATGCTCTCGCTCATCGGCTGGCAGCAGTGGGCGTCAGCGTCGGAGACGCGCTACCCGACATTTCGCTGGCATGCCGACTTGCTCAATGAGATCGATGAGATACTGCTCTCCAGCGAGCCCTATCGCTTTACCGAGTCCCATGTGGATGCGCTCGAGCAGCAGACCGGCAAGCCCGTGCGTCTGGTCGATGGCGAGATGTTGTCTTGGTACGGCAGTCGTGCCGTCGAGGGAGTGGGCTATCTGCGCAGTTTGATGCAGAGGGGGTGAGTATTGTCGTGCGGTGGGCGGGTCGGCTGCATTCAGCCCTACCCTGACCGTGCGCGCGGCCGTCATGGCTTACTTTTTCTTGGACACCCGCACCAGCGAGCGGACCAGTTCCAGCGCGATGATTTTGTACTCTTCGTCAAGCTGCTCCAGGCAGCGCATTACCTTGCCGTCCGTGGCAGAGCCACCCGCGCTTTGACCTTTGACGCGCTGTTCAGCGCCATTGCCAAAGCGCAGCCACTCGGCGGGTACCTCCAGCCAGCCGGCCAGCGCGCGAAGCTTCTCTTGCGTCGGAATGGACTCCCCCTGCAGCCATTTGCGCGCTGCATGCACCGTAATGGGGTTTCCTGCAAAACGCACGTTGAACTCCCGGGCCAGTTGCGTAGGGCTGCTGGGAGAGTGCTCGGCGTTGCGCAGCGCTTGCTGCAGCCTTTCGCTGAAGTGCAAGCGCTCCTGGTAAGCATTCATGGCGCGGACTATTGCATGTACGCTTGTAATAGTCAGTAGAAGAAGTCACTACCGTCTGTAGTAAAACCAAAGTTGAGATTTTTTACACGTTGCTGATCTCTATAACGATGTTGGTCCTCATCAGCGCGCGGCGCGCCCTGCAGGCGGTGCTCAAGCGCACGAAAACCGCATGACACCATCGTTATCTTTGCGTCTGAGCAGTTCCCCAGCATACCAGAGGCGATGCAGGTGGGCGAGTGCCTCGCCCATCGCAAAACTCAGCTGATGCGCATCCAGCGCGCGAGGAAACATCAGCGGCACGATATCGGCGGCCGAGCGCGGTGCGGTGGCACAGGCGTGTCTGACTTCTTCCAGTCGTTCGGCGTGATGCGCATGCAATTGCGCGATGCGCTGGTGCAGGCCGCGAAACGGTTTGCCATGCGAGGGCAGCACCAGCGTGTCTTTGGGCAGTAGTAAAAATTTATTCAGCGATGCGAGGAAGTTGCCTACGGCATCGAATTCCGGTTCGATAGAAAAGACGGACGTGTTGGTGGAGATGCGCGGCAACACCATGTCGCCCGAGATCATCAGCTTGAGTGAGGCGCAGTAGAGCGCTGCGTGCTCCGGCGAATGGCCGCTGCCCGTGATCACTTGCCAGTCATGATCGCCAATCCTGATCGGGCGGTTTTCTTCAAGCCGCAAAAATGAAATCGGTACCGAGGGCACCAGCGAGGGATAGTAATGACGGCGCTCGCCAAGTTGCGAGAGCAGCTCCGGATCGTTCAAGCCATGCAGCCTGAAATGCGGCAACATGGACAGACCGTCTGCTCCCGGCAATTCGGCCGACATCATGCGAGCGTAACCGTACTCGCCCCCGGTCATCAGCAGCGGTACCTGCCAGCGCTCGCACAACCAGTCTGCCAAGCCGACATGATCCGGATGGTAATGCGTGACGATCACGCGCAGCACGGGCAGGCCTTGAAGCTCGCGCTCGAATACCTGCTCCCAGGCACGTTTCGTTGCGTCATTCGCGATGCCAGCGTCAACAATAGCCCAGCCCCGCCGAACCGAGCCATCTGCCGCTTTTTCTTGATCCGCCAGCAGCCAGAGATTGATGTGGTTCAGCGCAAAGGGAAGTCCCATGCGTACCCAACGCACCCCGGGCGCAACCTCCATCGTCGTGCCAGCGTCAGGCAGCGCGTCGCCAAATACATAGGTCAGTTCGGATTCAAGGGCGTTCATCAGCGTCAGTCGGTGTTGGCGGTCAGGCCTGAATGGCGTTGGTTCGATCAACGCCCCTTACAAAGGGACACTCACTTTGTAGCAGAGTGAGTGTCCCTTTGTAAGGCCCCTTTGTAAGGCCTGCAAAGTGAGTGTCCCTTTGTAAAGGGGGCCATTGCTACAAAGTGAGTGTCCCTTTGTAGAGCTCTTTGTAGAGCTTACAAAGTGAGTGTCCCTTTGTAGAGGGGCTTTGGGGGCGAGATGTCAGGCTTTCCAAGCTCGGCTAGCCCCCTTACAATAGGGGTTTGGTTGACGTTTACGTAAACGGCATTCTACCTGCAAATATCCATGGCGACTTACACCATTACTGAGCTGGCGCGTGAATTTGACATTACGCCGCGAGCGATACGTTTTTACGAAGACCAAGGCTTGATCAGTCCACGCCGCGAGGGTTCGGGGGGGCGAACTCGGGTGTACGGCGCGCGCGACCGCACTCGACTCAAGCTCACGCTGCGCGGCAAGCGGCTGGGGCTGACGCTCTCGGAGATCAAAGATCTGGTCGACATGTATGAATCACCTAAAGATTCTGCTGCGCAGCTGAAGAGTTTTCTGGCGGTGCTCGCGCGTCACCGGGAATCGCTGGAGCAGCAGCGGGAGGACATCGACATTACGCTGGCCGAGATTTCAGCGCACGAAGCGCAGTGTCATCGCATGCTCGACGAAGCCAAGCAAAAGCCATCGCCGGCGCGGGCTCGTCGCGCAGCCTGAGCACACACTGACCCGACACGCTGACAGACTACCGAGGGAGAGACGAATGATCGATTTGCTGGGGCTGAGCTTCGATCATGGCGAGGACATCGCCGCCTTGCGCGATGCCGTGCGCCAGTTTGCCGAGGTGGAGATCGCACCGCGTGCCGCTGAGATCGATCGCAGTGACCAGTTTCCGATGGACCTGTGGCGCAAGATGGGCGAGCTGGGTCTGCTGGGGGTGACGGTTGAGGAGAGTTACGGCGGCAGCGCGATGGGCTATCTCGCGCACATCGTCGCCATGGAGGAAATCTCGCGCGCGTCAGCATCGGTCGGACTCTCTTATGGTGCGCATTCCAACCTGTGTGTCAATCAGATCCGTCGCAATGGCACAGAGGAGCAAAAGAACACCTACCTGCCCAAGCTGATCTCTGGCGAGTATGTCGGTGCACTGGCGATGTCGGAACCGAACGCAGGATCGGATGTGGTCAGCATGAAGCTGCGCGCCGAGTTCAAGGGCGATCGCTGGGTGCTCAATGGCAGCAAGATGTGGATCACCAATGGACCGGATGCCGATGTGCTGGTGGTCTACGCAAAGGACGATATGGAAGCCGGCCCCCGCGGTATCACGGCCTTTCTGATCGAGAAAGGTTTCAAGGGATTTTCGGTCGCGCAAAAGCTCGACAAGCTAGGCATGCGTGGCTCGCACACGGGTGAGTTGGTATTTCAGGATTGCGAGGTACCTGCCGAGAATGTGCTCGGCGGTCTGGGGCGCGGCGTGAATGTGCTGATGTCGGGCCTGGATTACGAGCGCGCAGTGCTGTCGGGCGGACCGCTGGGCATCATGCAGGCCTGCATGGATGCCGTGGTGCCTTATGTGCATGAGCGCAAACAGTTTGGCCAGCCCATTGGTGAATTCCAGCTCATGCAGGGCAAGCTGGCCGATATGTATTCCACCATGATGGCGTGCAAGGCGTATGTGTATGCCGTGGGTCAGGCCTGCGATCGCGCAAAAACACCGGAGCAAGTGCGTGCGCTGCGCAAGGATGCCGCCGGCGCCATTCTCTACGCCGCAGAAAAAGCGACCTGGATGGCCGGCGAGGCCATACAGGCTTTGGGCGGCAATGGCTACATTAATGACTACCCCGTCGGCCGCTTGTGGCGCGACGCAAAGCTGTACGAGATCGGCGCAGGCACCAGCGAGATCCGTCGCATGCTGATCGGGCGCGAGTTGTTTACCGAGACGATGTGAGATTCATGCAGCATTTCCCCAAACTCCTCTCATCGCAGATTGCGTTCGATATTGCCCGCGTGATTCTGGACGGTTTTGACAAACACTATCGCTTGTTCCGTCAGTCCAGCCAGGCCGCCCGGCGTCATTTCGAGCAGATGACCTGGAAGCAGGCGCAGTCAGAGGCGCGTGAGCGCATCGCGTTTTATGACGAGCGCGTGCGGGAGTGTGTTCAGCTGCTCGAGGATGATTATGATGACGCTGAGCTGACCGATACCGTCTGGCGCGAGGTCAAGCTGCACTACATCGGCATGCTGACGGATCATCGCCAGCCCGAACTCGCCGAGACTTTCTTTAACTCGGTCTGCTGCAAGATGCTGCACCGGGCGTACTACAACAATGATTTCATTTTCGTGCGCCCTGCGGTGTCGACCGAGTACATCGAACCGGCCGAGGGCGTGCCTATCTACCGTGTGTACTATCCGGCGCGCGATGGCATGCGCAATGCGGTGCGCCGCATGGTGACGAATTTTCAGCTCGCCTGTGAATTCTCCTATCTCGAGCGCGATATTGCGCAGGTGGAGTCGCGGCTGCACGACCTGCTAGGCAGTACACCGGTCGAACCCAATCACCAGATTCAGGTGCTGTCGAGTCTGTTTTATCGGAACAAGGGCGCCTATATCGTCGGCAAGGTGGTGAACGGCAATCGTGATCATCCTTTCGTGATCCCGGTGCTGCATAACCGCAAAGGGGCGCTGATACTGGACACAGTCTTGTCCGATACGGGATTGATCACCACGCTGTTTTCATTTACGCGCGCTTACTTCATGGTAGACATGGAAGTGCCATCGGCCTGCGTGCGCTTCCTGCGCACCATGCTGCCGAACAAGCCACGCAATGAAATCTACACCATGCTGGGCTTGCAAAAGATGGGCAAGTCCGCGTTCTATCGCGACTTCCTGCATCATTTGGCGCATTCTTCCGATAGTTTCGAGATCGCCCCCGGTATTCGCGGCCTGGTGATGGTGGTGTTTTCGTTACCTTCTTTTCCCTATGTGTTCAAGGCGATCAAGGATAGCTTCCCTGCGCCCAAGGAAACCACGCGCGAGCTGGTCAAAGAAAAGTATTTGCTGGTCAAATATCACGACCGTGTAGGTCGCATGGCTGACACGCTGGAATATTCGAATGTCGCTTTTCCGCGTGCGCGGTTTTCTGAAGAACTGCTCGCCGAGCTGAAAGCAGTGGCGCCTTCGCTGGTTGAAGAAGAGCAGGATCAGATTATCGTCCGCCATGTGTATATCGAGCGCCGCATGACGCCGCTGAATATCTGGCTGACGGAGGCCGAGGCCGCTGGAGATATCGCCAAGCTCGAGCATGGTGTGCGCGAATATGGCAATGCGATCAAAGATCTGGTTGCGGCGAATATCTTCCCGGGCGATATGTTGTACAAGAATTTCGGTGTCACGCGACAAGGGCGTGTCGTGTTTTATGATTACGATGAGATTGAATATATTACCGACTGCAATTTCCGCGATATCCCTGCACCGCGTAATGAAGAAGATGAAATGGCCAGTGAGCCCTGGTATCCGATCGCAAAGAATGATGTATTCCCGGAGCAGTTCGGCACTTTCTTGCTGGGTAATCCTAGAGTTCGGCAGATCTTCATGACCTACCATGCCGATCTGCTGACCGCCGGCTACTGGCAGCAGCGCAAGCAGCGCATCGAGGAAGGGCAGGTGGAAGACGTCTTTCCCTATCCGCAAGAGATACGTTTCATTCACCAGTCGGGTCATGCGCCCGCGTCGCATGCTGCCTGATTGGCCTGCACCCATCGAATCGGCACGCATCCCCTGATTACTTGAACTTCACCTTGGAGAAAAACATGCAAGACCCTATCGTGATCGTCGGCGCTGCACGCACCCCCATGGGTGCGTTCCAGGGCGATTTTTCTTCGCTTGCTGCGCATGATCTTGGCGCCGTCGCGATCAAGGCTGCCGTGGAGCGGGCGGGCATCTCGCCCGATACAGTGAACGATGTGATCTTCGGTAATTGCCTGATGGCCGCTCAGGGACAAGCGCCTGCGCGGCAGGCATCAATCAAGGGCGGTATTCCGGTCTCGGCTGGTGCGGTCACGCTATCGAAAATGTGCGGCTCAGCGATGCAGGCCACGATCTATGGCTATGATTCGCTGATCGCCGGTACTAACGACGTGGTGGTCACGGGCGGCATGGAATCGATGACGAATGCACCTTACCTGATCCCGAAGGCGCGCGGCGGTTATCGTATCGGGCATGGCACGATGTATGACCACATGATGCTCGATGGTCTGGAAGATGCCTATGAAAAAGGTCGCGCCATGGGTACGTATGCCGAGGACTGCTCGGCAAAATATCAGTTCACGCGCGAAGCGCAGGATGCGTTCGCGATCGAGTCTGTCAAGCGCGCGCAGGCAGCGACGGCGGATGGCTCATTTACCTGGGAAATCGCGCCAGTGACCATCGCCGGCAAGGGTGGTGATGTCGTCATCGACAAAGATGAGGGCCCCCTGAAGTCCAAGATCGACAAGATTCCCCAGCTGCGCCCCGCATTCAAGAAAGATGGCACGATCACGGCGGCTTCTTCATCGTCGATCAACGATGGCGCAGCCGCGCTGGTGCTGATGCGCGAATCGACGGCGAAGTCACTGGGCGTGAAGCCGATCGCAAAAATCATCGGGCATCAGCGCCATTCGCAAGAGCCGCAGTGGTTTACGACCGCGCCGGTGGGCGCCATCGAGAAGCTGTATAAAAAAACTGGCTGGAGCAGCAAGGACGTCGACCTGTTCGAAGTCAACGAGGCCTTTGCGGCGGTGGCGATGGCGGCCATGAAAGAGCACCACATAGCGCATGAACGGCTGAACATCCACGGCGGCGCTTGTGCACTCGGTCATCCTATCGGTGCCTCCGGTGCGCGCATCATCGTTACACTGCTCGGCGCACTGAAAAAAACCGGTGGCAAGCGTGGCGTGGCAGCGCTGTGCATCGGCGGTGGCGAAGCCACGGCCATGGCCATCGAGATGGTGTGATCGCGTATGCGTCATGCACTGATTATCGGCGCATCGCGCGGCATCGGTCGCGAATTCGTCCGTCAGTTGCGTGCTGCGGACTGGCGCGTGTTTGCAACGGCACGCGATGAGACATCGTTGGCCTCACTCAAAGAAGAAGGCGCGCAGGCGCTGAAGATCGATGTCGCGATTCCCGAATCGCTCTCGGCGCTGGGCTGGCAACTGGATGGCGAGAAGCTCGACCTTGCTGTATATGTTGCTGGCGTCTTCGGTTCGTATGACGGCGCCAGCGAACCACCCACCTTGCCCATGTTCGACGCCACCATGCACGCCAACGTATTGGGTGCGATGCAGGCGATACCACTGGTGGCGCCGCTGGTGGGCGCGGCACGCGGTAAGTTTGCCTTCATTACCAGTGGCATGGGCAGTATTGGTGATGCCGAGTCGAGCATGGGCTGGGTGTATCGTGCATCGAAGGCGGCGCTGAACATGGCAGTGCATTCGGCGCGCAATGATTATCCCAACGCGACTCTGGTAACGATGAATCCCGGCTGGGTCAGAACCGACATGGGCGGCGCGTCCGCACCAACCTCGGTGGCCGACAGCGTCTCGGGCATGTTGAAAGTGATTGAACGACTCAAGCCATCGGATAGCGGGAGTTTTCAGAGTTATGACGGGCGCAAGATGCAGTGGTAGGCGTCTTTAAGCAATACACAGAATAAAACGACCCATGGTCCTCTCAGAACAACACCACATGATCCGCGATGCGCTGCGCGACTTTTCGCAGCAGCAGCTGGCGCCGCAGGCGGCTCGCTGGGACCGGGAGCATGAATTCCCGAAAGACGCATTAAAGCAATTAGCTGGGCTGGGTGCCTTCGGTGTCGTCGTGCCACAAGCACTGGGAGGCGCTGGCCTCGACTATTTGTCGCTCGCACTGGTGCTGGAAGAGATCGCTGCGGGCGATGGAGGTACCTCGACGATCATCTCGGTCAACAACTGCCCGGTGTGCAGCATTGCCATGGCGTTTGCCAATGAAAAGCAGAAGCAGCAGTGGTTGGTGCCACTGGCCAGAGGCGAGATGCTGGGTGCCTTCTGTCTGACTGAGCCGCAGGCGGGCAGCGATGCGTCGGCCTTGCGCACGACGGCACGCCGCGATGGCGACAGCTATGTGATCAACGGCGTCAAACAATTTATCACCAGCGGCAAGCACGCCGATGTCGCCATCGTGATGGCGGTCACTGACAAAGACGCAGGCAAGCGCGGTATCAGTGCATTCTGGGTACCGACGACCACGCCCGGTTATCTGGTGGCGCGCATCGAAGAAAAACTCGGCCAGCATTCCTCGGATACCGCGCAGATCGTTTTTGAAGACTGCCGTGTGCCTGCCGAGAATCTGATCGGCGACGAAGGCATGGGCTACAAGATCGCGCTATCCGGTCTGGAAGGTGGCCGCATCGGGATTGCCGCGCAGTCGGTGGGCATGGCGCGCGCGGCGTTTGAGGCGGCACTCGCCTACTCCAAAGACCGGCAAAGCTTCGACAAACCCCTCTTTGCGCATCAGGCAGTACAGTTCCGTCTGGCAGAGATGGCGACACAGATCGAGGCGGCGCGCCAGCTGGTCTGGCACGCGGCGGCGATGAAGGATGCGGGTCTGCCGTGCCTGAAAGAGGCAGCAATGGCAAAATTACTGGCCAGCGAGATGGCCGAGAAGGTGTGTACCGATGCCATTCAGATTCACGGCGGTTATGGTTATCTCGCAGATTTTCCGGTCGAGCGCATTTATCGCGATGTGCGCGTCTGTCAGATCTACGAAGGCACCAGTGATATTCAAAAAATATTGATCGGACGCGCACTGGCCACCTGATGTCAGACACTATGAACGTACAAATCGTCAAGCCTTGCCCCTGCGGCGGAGAAGCCCTTGAAACCTGCTGCGGCAGATTCATCAGTCAGGCAGAGCTGCCGCAGACACCCGAGCAGCTGATGCGCTCACGTTACACCGCGTACGCGCTGGCCAACGAGGCCTATCTGCGCGCCACCTGGGATCCCACCACCTGTCCGCAGGAAGAACTGATCGAACCCAGCATCAAGTGGGTTGGGCTCGATGTGCGCGCCGAGCAGGCCGAGGGCAATGACGGTACGGTGGAGTTCATCGCGCGCGCCAAGGTGGGCGGCCGTGCGCGCCGGCTGCATGAGACCAGTCGCTTCATTCGTCGCGACGGCCGCTGGTGGTATGTCGATGGCGATGTCAAAGCCTGAGCCTGACTGAGTTTTTCAAGGAATTGTCATGCCCGCCATCGATAGCCAACTGAATCCACGCTCGGCCGAGTTCGCTGCCAATGCGGCGGCGATGCAAACGCTGGTGGATGAGCTGCGCGCGCACTGCGAGAAGCTCGCGCTGGGTGGCGGCGAAGACGCCCGCCATAAGCACCTTGCCCGCGGCAAGCTGCTCCCGCGCGAGCGGGTGAACCAGCTGCTGGATCCCGGCACGCCCTTTCTGGAGTTTTCCCAGCTCGCCGCGTTCAACATGTATGACCAGGCGGCGCCCTGCGCCGGCATCATCACGGGGATAGGCCGTGTCAAGGGCCTCGAGTGCGTGATCGTATGCAATGACGCGACCGTCAAGGGCGGTACCTACTATCCCATGACCGTGAAGAAGCATTTGCGCGCGCAAGAGATCGCGCAACAGAATCATCTTCCTTGTATCTATCTGGTCGACTCGGGTGGCGCGAACTTGCCCAATCAGGATGATGTTTTCCCCGACCGAGATCATTTCGGGCGTATCTTTTTCAATCAGGCGACGATGTCCGCCCAGGGTATTCCGCAGATTGCCGTCGTCATGGGCTCCTGCACGGCGGGCGGCGCGTATGTGCCCGCGATGAGCGATGAATCCATCATCGTAAAAAATCAGGGAACCATCTTTCTGGGTGGGCCGCCGTTAGTGAAGGCCGCCACCGGTGAGGTGGTCAGTGCAGAAGATCTGGGTGGTGGCGATGTGCATACCCGGCTTTCCGGCGTCGTTGACCATCTCGCGCAGAACGACCTGCATGCGCTGTCGCTGGCGCGCACGCTGGTGGGTCATCTCAATCGCAAAAAGCCTGAGCCCTTGCTGCTGCGTGAGCCAGTACCGCCGCGCTATGACCCGAGCGAACTTTACGGCGTGATTCCCACGGACACCCGCAAGCCCTTCGATGTGCGCGAAGTCATTGCGCGCATCGTTGATGGCAGCGAGCTGGATGAGTTCAAGCCACGGTTTGGTTCCACGCTGGTCTGCGGCTTTGCCCACCTGCACGGCATGCCGGTCGGGATCATTGCCAACAATGGCATCTTGTTTTCCGAGTCAGCGGTCAAGGGTGCGCATTTCATCGAGCTGTGCTGTCAGCGCAAGATACCGCTCGTTTTTTTGCAGAACATCACCGGCTTCATGGTGGGGCGCAAGTATGAGAACGAAGGCATTGCCCGCCAGGGTGCCAAGATGGTGACGGCTGTCGCCACCGCTGCGGTACCAAAATTCACGGTCATTATTGGCGGCAGCTTTGGTGCCGGTAATTACGGCATGTGTGGCCGCGCGTATTCGCCGCGCATGCTCTGGATGTGGCCGAATGCGCGTATCTCGGTCATGGGGGGTGAGCAAGCGGCCAGCGTGCTGGCGACCGTACGCCGCGATGGCATCGAAGCCAAAGGCGGCCACTGGAGCGCTGACGAAGAAGAAGCGTTCAAGCGCCCGATACGCGATCAGTATGAAGCGCAGGGTCATCCCTACTACGCAAGCGCACGCTTGTGGGACGATGGCATCATCGATCCTGCAGATACCCGGACGGTGCTGGCCCTGGGTTTGTCCGCCTCGCTGAATGCACCGATTCCCGAGACGCGCTTTGGCGTGTTTCGGATGTAAACGGACTGATACGCGCATGCCTGCCAGCGGCCGCAGTACGATCGGCGACGAAGACTGGGTCGCGCGCAGCCTCGCCAGTGTCTGGCATCCCTGCACGCAGATGCAGCACCACGAGAGCTTGCCGCTGGTCGCCATCAGCCACGGCAAAGGCGCCTGGCTGATGGATCATGACGGCAAGCGCTATCTCGATGCGGTGAGTTCGTGGTGGGTGAATCTTTTCGGTCATGCGAATCCGCGCATCAACGCGGCGCTCAAAGATCAGCTTGACCGTCTTGAACATGCCATGCTTGCGGGCTTTACCCATGAGCCCGTGGTGCGGCTCTCTGAACGACTGTCTGCGCTCACCGGCCATCAGCTTGGGCATGGCTTCTATGCGTCCGACGGTGCGTCGGCTGTCGAGATCGCGCTGAAGATGAGCTTTCATTTCTGGCGCAATAACGGGCGTGCCGAAAAACAGGAATTCGTGTGCCTTGAGGGGAGTTATCACGGCGAGACCGTGGGTGCGCTGGGTGTGACCGATGTGCCCGTCTTTACTGACGCGTATGGCGGACTGTTCCGTCGCGCACACGTCGTGATGAGTCCAGATGCGCGCAAGGCAGATCAGGGCGAAACGAGCGGCGATGTCGCCATGCGTGCAATCGCTGCGATGCGCATGCTGCTCGAGCGTCGTGCCGATCGACTCGCTGCCGTGATCGTCGAACCGCTGGTGCAGTGCGCCGTAGGCATGGCGATGCATGAACCGGTGTATCTGCGCCAGCTGCGCGCCCTGTGCGATGAATTCGATGTGCATCTGATAGCCGACGAGATCGCCGTGGGCTGCGGACGTACCGGCAGTTTCTTTGCCTGCGAACAGGCAGGCATCTGGCCGGATTTCTTGTGTTTGTCCAAGGGTATCAGCGGTGGCTACCTGCCGCTCTCGTTGGTGATGACGACGGATGCGGTGTATCAGGCCTTTTATCACCCCGATGTTGCGCGCGGTTTTTTGCATTCGCACTCGTACACGGGCAATCCGCTGGCGTGCCGTGCGGCACTGGCCACGCTGGAAATTTTTGAAGCAGACGATGTGCTCGCGACTAACCGCCAGCGTGCGCAGTGGCTGGCCGATGCTTTGGTGAAGGTCGCTGCACATCCCGCGGTCAGGCATCCGCGGCAGCGAGGAATGATGGTGGCTTTTGATGTCGAGCCCGCCGTGAGGGAAGGTTTTGCGCGGCGATTTTTTACGGCAGCGCTGGAGCAGGAATTACTGCTGCGACCCATCGGCACCACAGTCTACTGGATGCCGCCGTATGTGCTGACGGAGGAAGAGAGTCAGGGCTTGGGGGAGAAGACGCTGAGGGTGTTGGCATCGGTGGTGTAAGGCCCCATGCGTCGAGTGGCGCCTGAGCCGTCATCCCCATCAAACAAAACACGGCGTGGCCACAGCTAACGGAGTGAGATGATGTTCAACAAGATACTGATCGCGAATCGCGGAGAAATCGCTTGTCGGGTCGCGACGACTGCGCGTCGGATGGGCATTCGCACCGTGGCCGTGTACTCGGAGGCGGATGCGCTTGCACGACATGTGGCGTTCTGCGACGAAGCCATCGCGATCGGTGCGGCGCCGGCAGCGGACAGCTACTTGCAAGCGGATCGCATCATTGCCGCCGCGCTGGCAGCGGGCGCGCAGGCGATTCACCCAGGCTATGGCTTCTTGTCGGAGAACGCAGACTTTGCCGACGCCTGTGCGGCAGCGGGGCTGGTCTTCATCGGGCCGCCTGCCTCGGCCATTCGTGCGATGGGATCAAAATCTGCAGCCAAGGCGCTGATGGACACCGCGGGTGTGCCCCTGGTGCCCGGCTATCACGGTGAACATCAGGACGCTGCTTTTCTGCAGCAGCAGGCGGCGCTGATCGGCTACCCGGTGCTGCTGAAGGCCAGCTCGGGTGGGGGTGGCAAGGGTATGCGCATTGTCGAGCGTCATGAAGACTTTGCGGCGGCGCTGGCCTCGTGTCAGCGCGAAGCAAAGAACAGCTTCGGTGATGCGCATGTGCTGATCGAAAAATATCTGCTGCGTCCACGGCATATTGAAATACAGATATTCGCGGACACGCACGGCCATTGCGTGTCGCTGTTCGAGCGCGATTGCTCGGTGCAGCGCCGACACCAGAAGGTGCTGGAAGAAGCCCCTGCGCCCGGCATGACGGCCGAGCGTCGCACCGCAATGGGTGATGCTGCCATCGCGGCAGCACGCGCGGTTGCCTATGTTGGCGCGGGCACGGTGGAATTTATCGCGCAGCAGGATGGCAGTTTCTATTTTATGGAAATGAACACGCGGCTACAGGTGGAGCATCCGGTGACCGAGATGATTACCGGCACGGATCTGGTCGAGTGGCAATTGCGCGTGGCGGCGGGCGACCGGCTGCCGCTGCTGCAGCACGAACTGAAGCTTCACGGTCATGCGATCGAGGCGCGCGTGTATGCGGAGAGCCCGGAGAAAGGCTTCCTGCCATCGACCGGTCGCCTGCAGCATCTGCACCTGCCTGCCGCTGCCGAATTCACCCGCGATGATGTCGTGCGGATTGATGCTGGTGTGCGCGAGGGCGATGCGATTACGCCTTACTACGATCCGATGATTGCAAAACTGATTGTCTGGGGTGAGGATCGCGCCCAGGCGCTGGCGCGCATGTCGCAGGCCCTGGCCAAGTTCGAGGTCGTGGGCTTGTCGACGAATGTCGCGTTTTTGGGTCGCCTGATCACGAGTGAGCCATTCGCAGCCGCTGAACTCGACACCGGATTGATAGCGCGTCATCATGACGACCTGTTTCCGTTGGCAACGCCCTCACCATTGCCGGTGCTGGCGCTGGCGTGTGCGGCACTGCTGCTGTCTGAGTCGCACGCCTCAGTAGATCCGTGGTCGCAAGCCTCCGGCTGGCGGATGAATGGTGCTCTGACTCGCAGGCTCAGCTTGACGGATGCGACGGGCGAGTGCGTCTTAAGTCTGGTGTATGAGCGTGCCGGAGTACGGCTGAACACGGATCGCGGTAATGCACTGCTGAGTGATTTTTCACGCACCGGTCATCAACTGAAGCTGAGCGTGGATGGTCAACCGATGACGGCGAACCTCGTGTGCAGTGGCGACAGTTTTCATGTGTTTCATGGTGGCCAGCACTGGTCACTGGACTGGCGCAATCCGATGGCGCAGGCGGGCGAGCAGGAAATCAACGGCGGCCGTTTAACCGCGCCCATGCCGGGTAAGATTGTCGCGCTGCTGGTGCAGGCGGGTGCGCAGGTGGACAAGGGCACCCCACTTTTGATCATGGAGGCGATGAAGATGGAACATACCATCAGCGCGCCTGCTCAAGGTCAGGTCACTGAATTGCTGTACGCGGTGGGCGATCAGGTCGCTGAAGGCGCGCAGCTGCTGTCGTTCGAACACAAGGACAAGCAATGAGTGCTTCTGTATTACCCACAACGGTAAAAATAGTCGAGGTCGGTCCGCGCGATGGGCTGCAAAACGAAAAGCAGACGATCTCTGCCGACATCAAAATCGCCCTGGTGAATCGACTCAGCGAGGCAGGTATACCGAATGTCGAGGCCGTCTCGTTCGTGTCGCCAAAATGGGTGCCGCAGATGGCGACCTCTGCCGAGGTCATGGAAGGCATTCAGCGTCGACCCGGCACCATCTACTCGGCGCTGGTGCCGAACATGAAAGGTTTTGAGGCGGCACTGGCGGCAACGATGGATGAGGTCGTGATCTTTGGCGCGGCATCAGAGGCGTTCTCGCAAAAGAATATCAATTGTTCGATCGCGGAATCGATCGAACGCTTTCGCGAGGTGGCACGGGCTGCCAAACAGCATGGCCTGCGGCTGCGCGGCAGTGTCAGCTGTGCGCTGGGTTGCCCGTATCAGGGCGAAGTCACGCCAGAGGCCGCAGCGGATGTGGTCAGACGCATGCGCGATCTGGGCTGTGATGAGATCGATATTGCGGACACGATCGGTGTTGGCACCGCAGCTCAGGTGAAGCGTGTCTTTGAACGAGCCGCAAAAGAATTTCCGCTAGAGCGATTGGCCGGACATTTTCACGATACCTACGGTCAGGCACTGGCGAATATTTATGCAGCGCTGGAAGTCGGTGTGGTGATTTATCACTCCTCCGTTGCCGGCTTGGGAGGCTGCCCGTATGCCAAGGGTGCCACGGGTAATGTCGCCACAGAAGACGTGCTCTACCTGATGCACGGCCTGGGCATATCGACGGGTATCTCGCTGGATGCGGTGGTCGATGCCGGGCAATTCATCTCCGAGCAGTTGGGTCGTCAGTCGTCCAGTCGCGCGGGTCGTGCGATTGCGGCCAAGCGCGCTGCCTGAGGGTGAGACCCCGGAGCGAAATCCTGGAGCAAAATCCTGGAGCGAAATCCTAGAGCGAAATCCTAGAGCGAAATCCTAGAGCGAAATCCTAGAGCGAAATCCTAGAGCGAAATCCTAGAGCGAAATCCTAGAACGAGACACCGCATGAGCCCTGATCTGAAACCCGGCCTACGCTTTGAGTGGCAGACCACCGTGCCAGAGCATGCCGTGGTGCCGCAACTATTTGGCCAGCACGTGGCGTTCGCGAATGACATGCCGGCTGTGCTGGCGACGGGCTACATGGTCGGACTGATGGAGCTGGCCTGCACCCTGGGTATCATGCCGTATGTGGACTGGCCGAATGAACAAAGTCTGGGTGTGCAGGTAAATTTTTCTCATCTGGCCGCGACGCCACCGGGCATGACGCTGACCATACGCGGCGAGGTGATTGCGGTGGAGGGGCGTCGCGTGCGCTTCAGGGTGGAGGCCTGGGACGGTCTGGACAAGATCAGCGAGGGCGAGCATGAGCGTGCGGTGATCGCGCCTGATAAATTTCATGCAAAGCTGGCCGAGAAAAAACAGCGTGCTGGACTCTGATATCGCACCATGACGTTCTTATGACGATCGACCTGCAAACATTTGATCCAAACAAGCATCCAGGACCATTGCCATCGCCTTGTGTCGGCATTTGTCAAATGGATCATGCAAGCGGATTCTGCATGGGCTGTCAGCGCACCTTGGAGGAAATCACGGACTGGAGCGTTGCGTCGGAGTCAAAAAAACGCGCGATTTGGCACGAGATCATCCACCGTCGTGCGACAAGACGTTCTTGAATCGTGCGGCCGGCGAGCAGTACGGCACAATCACGACCCATGCACACGCGCTTCTATCAACCGCCCCAGACACTCACCGGGCCAGCCTACAGTCCCTGGTTCAAGATGTTGGCGACCCTGGTCACGGTGGCGCTCGCCGGCTATGGCGTGAGTTTCGCGCTGCGCTATGCGCTGGCGGATTACGGCTGGGGCGTGCGCATTCTTTTTATAGCGGCCATGCTGATGCTGGCCTTGTCGTACCTTGGATTTCTGCGTTCCACGCTGACCATTGATGCCGAGGGCATACGCCAGAGTTGGCTCTGGAGCCGACAGGCCCGCTGGGATGACATTCGCAGTGCCAAGCTGATTGGTATTCCGCTGGCTGGGTGCTTGTCGCCACCACGGCTGGTCGTCCGAACCGGCAATGCGTTCACGACTTTCAATGGTGGCACGCCTGAATTGCTGGCCGAATTTGCCCGAATCTCACTTGCGTATCAGGTCAAACCATGAAGCTGCCAAAAACCATGCGGGTCCTTGAGCGCGGCTGGCTCTCGTCGAACAATATCGTTTTTATCGACCCGGAGCGTACGGCAGTCGTTGACACTGGCTATGTGAAGCATGCTGAGCAGACACTGGAACTGATTCAGGGAGTGCTCAAAGGCAGGCCGCTGGATGCGATCTACAACACGCATCTGCATTCGGACCATTGCGGAGGCAATCGCATTCTTCAGGAGCATTATCCTAAAGTGCGCACGTCGGTCCCGGCATCCGAAATGAATCGGGTCAAGCGCTGGGAAAAAAGTACCTTGTCTTTCGATGCGACCGGACAGCGTTGTGATCCGTTTCGTGCGGATGAAGGGCTCAAGCCAAATCAGATTTTGCGCCTTGGTGGTATGGATTGGCAGGTGTTGTTCGCGCCGGGTCATCATCCGTATTCTTATGTGCTGTTCTGCGAGAAGCACGGCATGCTGATTTCTGCTGATGCGCTCTGGGAGAAAGGCTTTGGTGTGATTTTTCCCGCGCTGGAAAGCTATGCCGGATTCCGCGAGACGCGCGATACGCTGGACATGATCGAGGCGCTCGATGTACGTCTGGTGATTCCCGGACACGGACGGCCTTTCACCGCAGTGCAGGAGGCGATTGAGGCTGCGCACTCACGAATAAGGTATCTCGAGGCAGACCCGCTGCGCAATGCACAAAACGGTATCAAGGTACTGTTCAAATTTCTGCTGATGGACAAGCAGAGAATCAAGTTGCGCGATGTGCCCACGCTGATTAGCAAGGTGCCGCTGATTCAGTCAGCCAATCGTCGCCATATGAATTTTGGCGATATTCATTTATCGCATTGGGTTATCACTCAGCTCAAGCGGGTGAACGCAGTAAAAATCGAAGGCGACGAGCTGGTGAATGTCGAGCCGGCATGACCAAGATTCGCTGCGATGATTAAGCTCGCGGATAGTCGGTAGCCATGACGCGGGCGCGTGCAGCAAGGTATTCCTGGCGGAGTCGAGAGACCATCTCGGCCACACTGGGCACATCGTCCATCAAACCCACGCCCTGACCCGCGCCCCAGATATCGCGCCAGGCCTTGGTGTCGCTGTTATTGCCGCTGGAAAAACTCATCGCTTGCTTGCTACCTTCGGGCAGATTCTCCGGATCTAATCCGGCTTTGACGATAGATTTTTTCAGGTAATTACCATGCACACCCGTGAAGTAATCGGTGTACACCACATCGGCCGCTGTCGAGTCGAGAATCGCTTGTCGGTAGCCTTCGCTGGTGTTGGCTTCCTTGGTGGCTAGCCAGCGTGAACCTATATACGCAAAATCAGCGCCCATGGACTGCGCCGCCAGAATGCTGTCGCCCGTGGCGATCGAGCCAGATAGCACGACGGTGCCGCTGTAAAACTTGCGTATCTCGCCTACCAATGCGAAAGGCGAGAGGCGGCCCGCATGTCCGCCTGCGCCGGAAGCTACCAGGATCAGTCCATCGACACCGGCTTCGAGGGCCTTTTGTGCATGACGGATGGAGATCACATCATGCAGCACGATACCGCCGTAGCTGTGAATGGCATCCAGCAGGTCTTTCGGTGGCGCGCGCAGCGAGGAAATAGTGATCGGGATTTGATGCTTCACACAGACTTGCACATCATGCTCAAGCCGGTCGTTTGATGCATGCACAATCTGGTTCACCGCAATCGGGCCGATGATGGCATCCGGGTTGGCCGCCTTGTGGGCGGCCAGCGCCTCCTTGATTTCCGTCAGCCAAACATCCAGCCGCTCGGCCGGTCGGGCATTCAGCGCGGGGAATGAACCCACGATGCCCGCCTTGCATTGCTCGATGACGAGCGCCGGTACGCTGGCGATGAACATGGGGGCAGAAATAACCGGGAGGCTCAGATGCTGAAGTGCTGCGGGGAGGGTCATACGATGTCCGAATGTTGTTATTTGAGTGCAAGCGATTATAAGTCAATACCGGTGCTTCCCTCCGACCCCTGACGATCCTCTGCGACCCGCTGCGCTTGCGGAAGATGGGCGTTGTCGGTGGCGATGCGTTTGACCCCAGGCTTGCGCTTGCGCAGTAGGCCCGACCGATTTCTGGTTATGCTGCCCGTGGTATGGCGGCTGGGTAAACCGGCATTGTGCGCTGAGCCAGTATGCGCCAGGGCTGGTGGCCCGTGGTGCATCCGGCAAAATTGTCGGGTGCATTAAACAAGCCCCTCAAGAGAACTGGTGACAAGCTTTTGTAACCGACAAAGGCACAAAGAACGTTCTGATCAAGCAATACCATCCACGGACAGGCAGGGTCGTCAGATCACTGCATCAGCTAGCTTCCTCAGGCCCGTCAGGCATTTCCAATCTATTTATTACTAGTGAGAGGTCAACATGGGAATTCATTCCGTCAAACCGGGGCAGAACGCCATTGGGAATGTGTCTCAGCCGGCTACACCAAAAGCCGGCGATAAAAAACTGAGCGTTGAGGGTTCGCCGACACTCAGAGTGCGCAGCACCAAGGCGGCGAAGCGACCGGCAGCGCCCGCGTCTGTTCCTGCCTCTGTTCCGATACTGACATCGCACAATGAGCCGCGCGTGCAGCTGCGCGAGGATACGACAGCGGTGCACCGGGCACTGGGCGGCAAAGCAGCGATACTCGATGGCATCGATCCGCAGCGGCTCCCTGGGTTTTACAAACACGCCAACATGATCGTGAATGGCCAGATCAGCGACAAAGATTTTCTGCTGGAGTGTCTGGTCAATTTATATCTTTCTGCGCCAGACCATAGTCATCCGAGCGCCATCGACCCGGAGTGGGTCGATGATCAGGATGTCTTGTGGGGCGATGAACTGCTGTTCCTCTTCGAGGTAGCCCCGCAACTCGATCGGCTCGATACCGAAGGCAAGCGCTCGTTTGCTGACAGCCTTGCTGCCCGGGCGGGCACAGATCGCCAACGCTCAGGGTCGGTCGATGTGCTGGAACAAGCCTTGAACAAGGCATCGCGGCGCATGGCGCTGGCCGCCACCGACTGAGCGAATTCCCTCCAACGACGACGTCCTGTTTCAGACCCCGGTAGCCCGCATCAGGCTACCGGGGTTTTGTTTTGGTAGACGCCACGCCTTACTTGTAGCTGCGCGCATCATCAATGACTTTGCCATCATTCGGCAAGCTGCCTTGTGCGACAAATTTGACTTCGCCGCGCAGCTTGGTCATGTCACGGATCGAGGCCACGATAGCCTCGGCATGGGAAGATGCAGTAGAAGTGTCAGCGATTTCGCAATGCAAAGTCATCTCATCATTGCCCATGTCTCCCGTGATCACCAGCCGGGCTTTGTGTATCACCGGATGACGACGCACGATATCGGCCACTTGCGACGGATGCACAAACATCGCGCGCACCTTGGTGGTTTGATCAGCGCGTCCCATCCAGCCCTTGATCCGGGTATTCGTGCGTCCGCACGGCGAAACGCCGCTTAGCACCGCCGACAAGTCACCCGTTGCGAAACGAATCAGTGGATAGTCGGGATTAAAGGAGGTGATCACGACCTCGCCGACTTCGCCATCGGCGACCGGCTCGCCAGTACCCGGTCGCACAATCTCCAGTAGTAAGCTTTCGTCCAGCACCATGCCGGGATTCACCTGATCGCCGCTGAGTGTTTCATAGGCGATGTTGCCGATGTCGGCCGAACCATAGGTCTGCAGCACATGCGGTACGCCATGGTCATTCAGCCAGGTGCGAAGCGAGGGTGGGAGCGCTTCCGCGCCGACCAGCGCATAGCGGACGCTGCGAATGTCTTCACCCAGGTCCAGTGCTTTTTCGATGATGATTTTCAAAAACGACGGCGTGCCCACATAGGTGGTCGGACGCAGCAGGCTCATCGCCTGCACCTGCATCTCGGTCTGACCTATGCCGGCGGGTATCACCGGGCAGCCCAGCTTTGCCGCGCCGCCTTCGACCATCAGGCCAGCCGGCGTGAAATGATAGGCAAAGCAGTTCTGTATCAGATCGCCGCCACGCACACCCAGCGCGTGCAGCGGACGTGCATAGCGCCACCAGTCATCGCCGCGTCCCTCGGGATCGAAGATCGGGCCGGGCGACATGAAGATGCGTGAGAGTTTATCGACGGGAGTGAGCGTCAGTCCGCCGAAGGGCAGCGCTGCCTTCTGCAGGTCTTTGAGGGCTGACTTGCGGGTCACGGGCAGCTCGGCCAGTGCAGTGCGGCTGCTGATGTCTTGCGGATTCACATGGTTCAGAATCGTGGCCCAGCCAGGGGCTTGTTTTGCACGCGCAATCAGTGCGGGCAGTGCCGATACCACATCGTGTTCGCGCGCGGAGGGATCGCGCGACTCCAGTGCGTCGTACAGAGTGCTCATGATTTTTCCGGAAAGAGAAAAGGGTTCAGGCGAGCCAGCGCTTTCTTCGACGATAGAACTTCATGTCGCGGAAGCTCTTGCGTCCGGCGCCAGACATGCCGAGGTAGAACTCTTTGACATCTTCATTCGCCGCCAGATCGGCAGCAGCACCTTCCATCACCACGCGACCATTTTCAAGGATGTAGCCAAAGTCTGCGTACTTGAGTGCAATCGTCGTGTTCTGTTCGGCCAGCAGAAAGGACACTTGCTCGCGCTGATTCAGGTCTTGCACAATGCCAAAGATCTCTTCAACGATTTGCGGCGCGAGGCCCATTGAGGGTTCGTCGAGCAGGATCATCGAAGGCTTGGCCATGAGCGCACGGCCGATGGCGCACATCTGCTGCTCACCGCCCGAGGTATAGCCTGCCTGCGAGCCACGTCGTTGCTTCAGGCGGGGGAAGTAGTGATACACCTTCTCCAGCTCTTCTTTCAGACCGGCGCGGCTGAGCTTACGCGTGTAGGCGCCCGTCAGCAGGTTTTCCTCAATGGTCAGGTGGCCGAAGCAGTGACGTCCTTCCATCACCTGCGACAGCCCGCGGCGCACCAGCTCATTCGGCGTTAGCTGATCGATGCGTTCACCATTGAATTCGATGCTGCCTTTGGTGACATCGCCCCGCTCGCCGCGCAACAGGGTCGAGATGGATTTCAGCGTCGTCGATTTGCCCGCGCCATTCGCTCCCATCAGCGCGACGATCTTGCCGCGCGGGACAGACAGCGACACGCCCTTGAGCACGAGGATCACGTGGTCATAGATGACCTCGATGTTGTTGATGTTCAGGATGGGAGCGCTCATGTCAGCATTACTTCATGCAAGCGGGCGTAATGCCTTTTTCTTTTGCATACGCCGCCGACGATTCTTCGAGCAGCTTGCGCACCAGTGCCTTGTCGCCCGTGATCCAGTTCTTCGACACGGAAATCCACTGCTTGCCATCCCACTGGACGACTTTTACTGCACCTGAGCCTTCATGATCATCGCAAGACGTTTTAATCGGTGGGAACATGTCGAAGACACCAAGCGCTTTCTGGCGAGCGCCATCGATATTCAGATTTTCCAGTCCCCAGCGCATCTGCTCGCCGTTGAGCACCTTGCTTTTGCCATATTTGTTCTGAGCGACACGCATGGCTTCCACCATGAGCACCGTGGCCGCGATGCCGCGCATGTACATCACATTGCCGACGCGATCCAGCTCTTTCAGATTGCCCTTGCCATTGGCATAGAGCTTGTTACGGATCTCGTCCAGCACGGGGAAATTGCCCGGTGTCGTGAAGCTCATGGCGGAGTAGCCTTTGGCGGCATCGCCAGCCGGTTCAGTATCTTCCTCCGAGCCCGCCCACCAGACGCCCAGAATTTTTTCGCGCGGGAAGCCATTGCGCTGCGCAGTCTTCAGGCCCACTGCGCTCATCACGCCGAAGGTCCACATGATCACGTAATCGGGGTTGGCCTGACGGATCTGCAGCCACTGCGACTGCTGCTCATTGCCCGGTGGTGCCACCGGGATCTTGATAAGCTCAAAGCCCCATTTCGCGGCTTCTGCCTCAAGCACGGGCAGCGGCTCTTTGCCATAAGCCGAATCGTGATAAAGGTGGACGATCTTCTTGCCTTTGAGCTTGTCCATGCCGCCTGACTTTTCGCCGAGATAGACAATCATCGCGCCCGCCTGATTCCAGTACGTGCTCAGCAGTGGGAACACATACGGGAAGACCTTGCCGTTGGCAGCATCTGAACGACCATAGCCCAGCGTAGTCATCGGGATCTTGTCTTTGGCCACACGATCCAGAATGCCGTAGGCAATACCGGTGGAGAGCGGCTCCACGATGGAGGCACCGCCATTCTTGCTCTTCAAGCGCTCGTAGCATTCCACGCCGCGCGAGGGGTTGTACTCGGTCTCGCATTCTTCCCAGGTGAGCTTCACGCCATTGACGCCGCCACTCAGGTTCACCAGATTCATGTAGTCGATCATGCCGCCAAAGAACGAGGTACCGTTCGAGCCATAGGGGCCGACGCGATAGGACAGTAGCGGAACAAATTGTTCCGTGGCCATTGCCATGCTCGTGGTGGCCGCCAGTACGGCGCAAAGCAGCAAAGATTTGACGAACTTCATTTTTGCCTCCTTCGTGGTAATGCGTTGGGAATCAATGCGTATCTTTGAGTATCAGTGACGGTCATCACGCCTTCTCGGTATAGCGCAGGACGGGTCTTGTGAGGTCGCTGTTGCCGGCCTCACAAGAGCCCTGCTCAATGTGGAAATGGCCATAGCCTGAGCTTTTCTTTTGCAATTTGCCACAGTCGAGCGAGTCCGTGCGGTTCGACGATCAGAAAGAAAATGATCAGCGCGCCAAACACCATCAATTCGAGATTCGAGGCCACCGCCGTGGAAATGCTTGCTGCGTGTGCGAGCGTGTTCAGCAGCACCGGCAGCAACACGATAAAAGCCGCTCCGAGGAAGGAGCCCATCACTGAGCCCAGTCCGCCAATGATCACCATGAACAAGATACGGAAAGACAGATCGAGGCTGTAGGCTTCCGGCTCTACCGTGCCGAGGTAGGCATAGGCATACAGCGCACCGGCCACGCCGCAATAGAAAGAGCTGACCGCGAAGGCCAGCAGCTTGGCCCGCATCAGGCGTATGCCGATCACTTCCGCGGCGACGTCCATGTCGCGCACGGCCATCCAGCACCGACCGGTATTGGAGCGCACCATGTTCTTGGCCAGCAGCCCCAGTACGGCGACGATGGACAACACCAGCAAATATTTGGCGACCGGTGTCTCGAAATCGACACCGAGAATCTGCATTTTTTGGGCCGTGATAACGCCCGACGAGCTGTAGTTGGTGAACCAGCGCACTTTGGTCAGCGCCCAGACAACAAAAAATTGCGTCGCCAGCGTGGAAGCGGCCAGATAGAAACCCCGCACTCGCAGCGAGGGCAGACCAAACACGATGCCCACCGCAGCAGCACACAGCCCGCCCAGTATGAAGGCGGCCAGCAGCGGTATGCCCGGCACACGCAGCACGAAGTTATAGGCACTGAATGCGCCGACGGCCATGAAAGCTGCCGAGCCCAGTGATAGCTGCCCGGCATAGCCGGTCAGGATATTCAGACCCAGCGCAGCGAGCGAGAAAATCAGGAATGGAATCAGGATCGCGGAGAAGAAGTAAGGCGTTGCAATGAGCGGTATGGCGATGAACGCCAGACCCAAGAGCAACAGGACGCCGATACGATCCTGCCGTATCGGGAAGATTTGCCCGTCAGTCTCATAGCTCGATTTGAATTGACCGGCCTCACGGTAAAACATGGGTCAGATCCTCCGGATGATTTTTTCGCCGAACAGACCTTCCGGTCGGACCAGCAGGAACAGCAGTGCCAGCACATAAGGAAACCAGCCTTCGATGCCGCCGCCGACGAAGGGTCCGAGATAGACCTCGGCTAGTTTTTCAGATGCACCGATAATCAGTCCGCCAATGATCGCGCCCGGCACCGAGGTGAAACCACCCAGGATCAGCACGGGCAGCGCCTTGAGCGCGACAAAGGTCAGCGCGAACTGTACCCCATTACGCGAGCCCCACAGGAGGCCCGCCACTAGGGCAACGAAACCAGCGACGCCCCAGACAATGCCCCAGATCTGCTGCAGCGGGATGCCAACGGCCAGTGCGGCCTGATGATCGTCCGCCACTGCACGCAAAGCACGGCCGACCTTGGTGCGAGAAAAGAACAGCGCCAAACCACCGACCAGCAAGGCGCAGATCGCCGCCGAGATCATGTCGAATTTCGAGACGATGATGTTGAAGCTTTGCAGCAGGCTCTCCATGGGCACGTCCTCAATGCCCAGATCCAGTCGCTTTACCTCGGCCCCCCACATCAGCTGCGCCATGCCCTCGATGAAGAACGTCAGGCCAATGGTGGCCATGAACAGCGAGATTTCTGGCTGATTGACCAGCGGTCGCAGCACCACCTTTTCGATCGCCAGCCCCAGCACGCTCATCACCACGATGGTGGTCGCAATCGCCACCCACAGCGGCCAACCGAATTCGGTCAGCGATACGCAGGTAAGCGCTGCGAAAAACACCATCGCGCCCTGCGCAAAATTGAACACGCCGGAAGCTTTGTAGATCAGCACAAAGCCCAATGCCACCAGCGCATACATCACGCCGGAGAGCAGGCCACCGATTAGGACTTCGAAGAAGAAGTTCAGGTTCATAGACACGCCGCCTTCAATGCGCAACCCCTAGGTAAGCATTAATCACATCCTGATTGCCGCGCACCTCATCGGGCGTGCCATCGCCAATCTTTTTGCCGTAATCGAGCACCACCACACGGTCGGAGATGTCCATCACTACGCCCATGTCGTGCTCGATCAGCACAATCGTGGTGCCGAACTGCTCATTGACATCGAGGATGAAGCGGCACATGTCTTGTTTTTCTTCGACGTTCATGCCGGCCATTGGCTCGTCAAGCAATAAAATCCTGGGTTCTGCCGCCAACGCGCGGCCCAGCTCGACACGCTTTTGCAAGCCATAGGGGAGACGGCCTACGGGGGTCTTGCGAATATGCTGAATTTCGAGAAAATCGATCACTTCCTCAACCTTCACCCGATGCGCGATCTCTTCTTTACGCGCCGGACCGATATACAAGGCCTGCATCAGAAAACTCGAGCGCATCTTCAGGTTGCGGCCGGTCATGATGTTATCCAGTACCGTCATGCCCTTGAACAGCGCGATGTTCTGGAAGGTCCGCGCTATGCCGCTCTTGGCCGCCTGATAGGTATCCATGTCGCGCCGATGCTTGCCCTGATAAATGATCTCGCCCTGTTGTGGCCGGTAGACTCCGTTGATCACATTCAGCATCGAGCTTTTGCCCGCGCCGTTGGGCCCGATGATCGCGCGGATCTCGTGTTCGCGAATATCGAAAGAGATATCCGTGAGCGCCCTAACGCCACCAAATGACAGTGAGATATTGTGCAGATCGAGAATGACATCGCCGATGCGACGGCCATGGCTGGTGTGGTTCATCATGCGGCCTTGCGTGCTGCGCTGAAGGTGGTCACATCGCGGATTTCCAGATCGGCGCTGATCTTGCCCTGGCGTCCGTCTTCGAACTTGACTTGCGTCTCGATGAATTGCCTCTGCCGACCTGCGTACAAGGCATCGATCAGCACGGCGTATTTTTCGGCAATGAAGCGGCGGCGTACTTTGCGGGTGCGTGTCAGCTCGTCATCATCCGGATCCAGTTCTTTGTGCAGCACGAGGAAGCGGTGTATTTGCGAACCGGATAACAGCTCATCCTGCGCAAGATCTGCATTCACTTTTTCTACGCACTCAGCGATCAGCTGGTACACGGCTGGCTGGCTGGCGAGATCGGTGTAGCCGCTATAGGGCAGGTTGCGCCGCTCTGCCCAGTTACCGACGGCCTCCATATCGATGTTGATGAACGCATTGCAGCTCGCGCGGCCATCACCAAAAGCGACCGCTTCTTTGATGAACGGAAAGAACTTCAGCTTGTTCTCGATGTACTTCGGTGCGAACAGTGTGCCGTCGGCCATCTTGCCCACATCTTTTGCGCGATCGATGATCTTGAGGTGACCATCATTGTCAAAGAAGCCGGCATCACCGGTGCGGAAATAGCCATTGCTATCAATCGCCTCCGCCGTCTCTTCCGGCTTCTTGTAGTAGCCCACCATCAGGCCGGGCGAGCGTACCAGCACTTCGCCGGAATCGGCGATATGGACTTCCACGCCATGCATTGGCCGGCCCACGGTATCGAGTTTCACATCGCCCGAGCGTTGCATGCAGACGGTCACGCAGGTTTCGGTCATGCCATACAGCTGCTTCAGGTTGATGCCTATCGAGCGGTAGAAATCGAACAGATCAGGTCCGATGGCTTCACCCCCCGTGTACGCCACGCGTAGGCGCGACAAGCCGAGCACATTTTTCAGTGGGCCATAGACCATCAGCTCGCCCAGGGCATACAGCACACGGTCGGCGATACCCACCTTCCCTTTGCCATCCAGCAGCTTGAGGCCGGCGCGGCGCGCAACGCGCATGAAGTAATGAAACATCCCGCGCTTGATCGCACTGGCATCCTCAATGCGGATCATGACTTGCGTGAGAATGTTTTCATAAATGCGGGGCGGGCCGAAGTAATAGGTCGGACCGATCTCGCGCAGATCGCTGGCGACCGTCGAGGGCGACTCGGGGCAGTTCAGGCAGAAGCCAACGATAGTCGAGAGCGCGTAGGAATAGAGAAAGTCACCGACCCAGGCCAGCGGCAAATAACACAGCACTTCGTCATCTGCCGTGACCTGATCGAATTCAATCAGCGTCTTCCCCGTGGCAATCATCGCGGCATGTGAATGACAGACGCCTTTCGGTTTGCCTGTCGTACCCGAGGTGTAGAGGATGACGGCAATATCCTGGGTATCGCCTGCATCCACCTGCTGCTGAAAGAAATGCGGATGATCCCGATCATGTGCCTGCCCCAGCGCCTGCACGCTGTCAAAGGAGTGCACACCGGTCTGTGTGTAATTGCGCAGGCCACGGCCATCGTCATAAATGATGTGTGACAGGCCCGCCACCGTGCCGCGGATCTCGATGAGCTTGTCGACTTGCTCCTGATCTTCGACGATCGCAAAATCAATTTCGGCATTGTCCAGCACATACGCCATGTCAGCGGCTGGCGCATCCTGATAGAGCGGCACAGCCACCCCACCAAGTGACTGCGCGGCAGCCATCGCCCAGTACAGTCGCGGGCGATTGTCGCCAACCACAGCGAGATTCATCCCACGCTGAAACCCCAATGCTGCCAAGCCGCAGGCAAGCAGTCTGACTTGCTTCTCGACGTCAGACCAGGTGCTGGTCTGCCAGATACCCAGATTTTTTTCGCGGAACGCAGGATGCGCAGGACGCAATCGTGCGTGTCCTTGCAGCAGCCGCGGGAAGGTGCCGGCTGCTTCGTGTGTTGTCTCCACCATGTGCTGCCTCAAGGTTTGCGCCAGCCTTATAAAAGCTGGTCATAAGACCGCCAATGATAACCACCTTGCGGTGTTGGGATCGCCGTTTGCGAGCGAAAGCCTGGGGATTTTGATATTGCGACGCACAAATGCGACTGGTTGCGCTGCCTGTATGTTCGATAGTCAAATTGATAATAACGACGTTTGTCCAGAAGCACCTCATTGTCAGCCAGCGCAGCGCAGAGGGGCGAGCCCCTGCAGAGGCACCCGTGCCGCTGTGTGGACTTGGTCTGACGCGGGTCGAGCCCCACCGATCGCGATGACCTGGTCTGAGCCAACATCGGCGGTCGGCTGCTTAACCGAGCGCCACCCTGATCTTGTGGGAAGATTCCGTCATGGAGGATAACGACGCGTGCCATGAAAGCCTTGTTTTCCCTCGACGGTCGGCAGGCGCTGCGCGAATTTATTCGCGATGACCTGCTCTGCCTGTTCGATTTCGATGGCACTCTGGTGCCGCTTGAGCCGCATCCGGACAAAGTGAGAGTGCCCGAGCCAGTGCTGGACCGCCTGCAGCGGCTGCAGCAGCGCGCGCTGGTCGGCATCGTGACCGGACGCGGTCTCAATGACATGCATCGCATGCTTGCCTTTACCCCCGACTATTTGATCGGTAATCATGGCATTGAAGGTTTACCGGGGTGGGAGCAACGCGTGGGCGCATTTGAAGCCATATGCAAAGGATGGCAGCAGCAACTGCACGCCAGCTTGCAGTCGCTCGGTAGCGAGGTATGGGTCGAATACAAGCGCTATTCGCTGTCGGTGCATTGCCTGCAGGCGACCGAGGGCGACGCGGTGGCGCAGCAACTGGTTCGATCGTTTGAGCAGCTCGTGCCCCTGCCTCGCATTATCTCCGGTAAGGCCGTGTTCAATCTGCTGCCACCGGGCGCTAGCGACAAAGGGGGCGCGGTGCAAGCCTTGATGGCGCTCACGCGCGCATCGCGGGCATTGTATGCGGGGGATGATGTGACGGACGAACATGTGTTCGCGCTCGATCGCCCTGATCTGCTCGGTGTGCGCGTTGGCGAAGGTCGCGACAGTGCGGCGGATTATTTCATTCCCGATCATCACGCCATCGTGCCACTACTCGATCTGCTGATTGATGCGCTGCCCGGCAGAGCAGGATCAGTCGCCTGAACTCTTCAGTTTCCTCCATCAGTTTTCTCGGTAAGTTTCCAGCGCGGTGTTGCGTAATTCCCCTCGCCGCTCTAGTGCATCTCGCGCACAAATAAGCCTACTTCATTCGCCTCCTGATTTATAGAATCGACCCGTCATCCGAGCAGCCTGCTGGGGTGTGAGCGACGCCGATCGCAGTTCAGTGCGTGCGGCTGCAGGTACCCAACGCGAATGGAGAATGTCATGCAAAAAAAATTCACAATGCTTTTGTTAACTGGCCTGATGTGGCTGCCCTGCTGGAGCTATGCCGAAGGCAGTTATCTGAAAGTGGGTGTCGGTCAGTCTCGCTTCGCTAATGGTAGTGCTGATACTGCGACAGGCGTTTTGCTGGCGTACGGCATGCAGATTGATCCCAGCATGGACGTGGAGTTTGGCGTCATCGATTTTGGTCGGGCCAAAGTTGAGACAACGTTCGATGATCTCACCGGGACGGCCAGTTGGCGAACGCGGTCCGTGTATGCCGCCGGAATCGGCAACATACCCCTTACCCCCACAGTCAATGTATTGGGCAAGCTCGGTCTTTCTGTCAATTCGAGCAGCGCCGTAAAACTGAGCGACTATTTGGTAGACCAGGGCGCTATCTCCGAAGGAAGCAGCACGAGCATGCGCGTCTTGCTGGGCACCGGTTTGTCTATGCAACTGAGCAAAGACATCGCAGGTTCCATCGAGTACACCTATTTTGGTCACGCCGCCCACGGCGCCCGCCTCAGCTTGTTTAATGCCGCGTTGCGCTACCACTTTTGATCTAATCGGTCTCGTAGTGGATGGCAACAATCATCCGCTATCAACAATGTGAGAAACGCTGCATCATTTTCGATTGATGTGTGCGTTCTAAACCACGCTCGCTTTCGCGAATGTATCGCTGTGCATAGAATCGCGCCGGTCCTCCACGGACTGGCGTTTTTTTATTGTTTGGACGATCTCTTGGAACAGGAAGCTTTTATGAAAAAATTCTTTATCGCAGCAGTCATGAGTGCGGTGTCGGCGACTGTCATGGCAGCCGATGTTGCGGACAGCTACGTCGCTGCATCCATCGGGCAGGGAAAGTACAGTACAGCAGGTGAGAGCGACACCCAGATGGGTTTTGGTCTTGCCTTCGGACAGAGCCTCTCTGAATACGCAGGCTATGAGCTGGGTTATGCCAATCCGGGGCGAGCCTTTGGCGGCACGACGCACAGCTACTATCTTGCTGGCGTGGCGCGTTATCCGGTCGCTGATGCTGTCACGGTTTATGGCAAATTGGGTCCGACCTTGAATCACGTGTCGGGTGATGATTCGGCCACTCGCGTGCGGCTACTGCTGGGCGCGGGCCTGGGCTATCAGTTCGATAAAAACTGGGCAGCGACGCTGGAATATACCCACTTTGGAGACACCTTCGACACGACCTCGTCACTGTGGTCTGTGGGCGTTCGCTATCACTTTCAGTAAATGCACACCCCATCCGCCGCGATGACCCGCGGCGGATGGGGGCTGCACTGCAGACGGGTCGGCATGAGCGCGTCAGGCATTGTCGCTGACCGCCGGTGTAATGATTTGTTCTTAGTGAGAACTCAGTGCCTGTATCGACGACCGCAGCGCTGCAGCGATTCCGGCATCGGCGGGTGTGTGTCCGCCCTGGGCTACCCAACGCATCGTGGCATGAGGCATGGCCGCCGCCAATTTGACGGCGTTTTCTGGCGGGCAGACCAGATCATGCGTGCCGTGGATGAGCGCTACCGGCAAATCTCTCAAGCCGCTGGCGATATCGAGCAGCGTGCGTTCAGACGTGAAGCAGCCCTGCGAGAGGTAATGGGCTTGCAATCGGTACTTGGCCAGCACGCGGTCGCTGGTTTGCTGTGCGCTGCCAGTCGTTGCTTCGATAAGTTTGCCGTTCATCGCTTGCATCACACTGTTTTCATAAGCAGCCCAGCGCATGGCGGCATCATGTTGTTCTCTGTCAGTGCCATGCAGCAGCTGCTGCGTCAGCGTCGCGAGTACCTGATGCTGTTGAGTTTCGCTCCAGTCCTTGACCAGGGCAGCCCAGCCTTGCGGCACCATCGCTTTGAGTGACTGAAAAAACCACTGCATCTCGCGCTCGCTCGCCAGAAAACTGCCGCGCAGCACCAGCGTACTGAGGCGTTCTCTGTGCGCACCGGCATACATGAGCGCCAGGGTGGCGCCCCATGAACCGCCGACCACCATCCAGCGCGCGATATTCAAATGCTTGCGTAGCTGCTCGATATCGGCCACCAGCGCCTGACTATCGTTGTGCGCGATCTCGCCCAGCGGCGTGGAGCGTCCCGCGCCGCGCTGGTCAAACAACACCACGCGCTGACGCGCGAGATCGAACCACTCCAGCACCGAGGGCTGGGTGCCGCTGCCCGGGCCACCATGCAGCACGACAGTAGCCGGTGCATCGGCCTGGCCATACTGGGCCACGTACAGCGCGTGGCCATCGCCGGTCGGCAGATGGAACTGGTCGTAGGCGGTGGGCGGGGAGAGCGGCATGATATTTTTTTTAAACGGGTTCGGGCTAGAATGCGCTCAGCGAACAACATAAAAGCGATAAGTCGCTGGCCCGTGAAAGCTGGAAAAACAGTTCAGCAGCAAGGTACAAGACTGTTTTACAGGCCAAGCGACAGGAGATGATTATGCCTGCAAGACTCCCCCGCGGCGCTGGCAGCCAGCTGAGCTGTCGGTGATACCGGCACGCGCCGGGCAAAAGCGCTCCTGATATCGCTGGGTGCTGCCTAAGCAAGAGTTTATTTACTTCTCCTGAAAATCATGAAAATTCTGGTCCTTGGTTCTGCCGCGGGTGGTGGTTTCCCGCAATGGAATTGCAATTGCACCAATTGCGCCGGCGTGCGTCATGGCACCCTCCATGCGACGGCGCGAACGCAGTCATCGATTGCCGTCTCTGCCAATGGCACCGACTGGGTGCTGATCAATGCCTCGCCCGATATTTTGTCGCAGATCCGCTCCAATACCGCATTACAGCCGGCGCGCGCCATTCGCGATACCGGCATTGCGGCGGTGATGGTGATGGATGCGCAGATCGATCACATTACCGGTTTGCTGATGCTTCGCGAGGGCAAAAAGAAGTTGAATCTGTATTGCACGGAGTCCGTCTGGGATGACCTGAACCACGGATTGCCGCTGGCAAAAGTGCTGTCGCATTATTGCGGAGTCGAGCATCACGAGATCACGGGCCTGTCGGCTGACAAGACGCGCTTCGCGCCCATCGATGTGCCGGGCATTGCCGGCATACGCTTTCATCCCATGCCCTTGAAGAGCAAGGCGCCGCCGTATTCACCGCATCGCGATAATCCCGGCCCCGGCGACAACAATGGTTTGCTGATCGAGAATCTCAACACGGGCAAGACACTGTTTTATGCACCGGGGCTAGGCGAGATCGAGCCGTATGTGCTGGAGGCGATGCAACAAGCCGATTGCGTACTCGTCGATGGCACGGTGTGGACCGGCGATGAAATGATCACGCTGGGCTTGACGCAAAAGACGGCGGCGGACATGGGGCATCTGCAATTGTCCGGTCCCGGCGGCATGATCGAGGTGCTGGATGGCGTCGGTACCCGCCGCAAGGTGCTCATACACATCAATAACACCAACCCTATCTTGAACGAAGACTCGGCCGAGCGCGCGCAACTGGCGAAGCACGGCATCGAAGTCGCTTATGACGGCATGGAGATCGAACTATGAACGCACCTACGAACATGACTGACCAATTACCCTGGAGCCGCGAAGAATTCGAAGCAAAGCTGCGCGCCAAAGGCGACAACTATCACATCAATCATCCGTTCAACATCAAGATGAATGAAGGCAAGCTGAGCGCCGACCAGATCCGTGGCTGGGTGTTCAACCGCTTCTACTATCAGGTGATGATACCGATCAAGGATGCCGCGATCATGTCCAACTGTCCGGATCGTGACGTGCGCCGCAAATGGGTCGAGCGTATTCTCGATCATGACGGCCATGGCGAGAAGGAAGGTGGCATCGAGGCCTGGACCCGTCTGGGCGAAGCAACCGGGATCTCGCGTGAAGAACTCTGGTCACTGAAAAAAGTCGTGCCCGGCGTGAAGTTCGCCGTGGATGCGTATGTGAATTTTGCACGTCAGCGTCCGTGGCAGGAAGCGGTGTGTTCCTCGCTGACCGAAATGTTCGCACCCAAGATTCACAAAGATCGCCTGGCCAACTGGCCGACCCATTATCCCTGGGTAAAAGATGAGGGCTTGGCTTACTTCCGTAGCCGCGTGCCACTGGCACAGCGCGATGTCGAGCACGGGCTGCAGGTGACGCTGGATTACTTCACCACCCGCGAGCAGCAGGAGCGCGCGCTCGACATTCTGCAGTTCAAGCTGGATGTGTTGTGGCAGATCTCCGACGCCATTGAAAAAGCTTATCCCTGAGATCCTCCATGATAGAACTCACCGCAAAGCCCAAGCTCGCACGTCTGTTTCGCATGCAATATGAAGAGGCGCAGCAAGGCTATGTCTTGCTCTACCCGGAAGGCATGGTGAAGCTCAACCAGAGCGCCTCTGAAATTCTCAAGCGCTGCGATGGCGAGCGTGATGTACAGGCGATGATCGCCGACATCGAACAGACCTTCAATGCCACCGGTCTTGAAAAAGATGTGACCGGATTCCTGGAAATTGCCATAGAACGAGGCTGGATCAGTGTCTGATACTCATAAAGTGCCATCGCACATCCCGCCGCCGCTGTGGCTGCTGGCGGAAATTACCTACCGTTGCCCGCTGCACTGCGTGTTCTGCTACAACCCGCTGAACTATGCACAAGACAAACGTGAACTGACGACCGATGAATGGAAAGACGTGCTGCGTCAGGCGCGCAAGCTGGGTGCAGCGCAGCTCGGTTTTTCTGGTGGCGAGCCGCTGGTGCGTGACGATCTGGAAGAACTGATCGGTGAGGCACATCAGCTCGGCTATTACACCAATCTGATCACCTCCGGTGTCGGACTCACTGAGGAGCGCATCTCGAACATGAAGGCGCTCGGGTTGGATCATATTCAGCTGTCCTTCCAGGATTCGACCAAGGAGATGAATGATTTCCTCTCCAGCACCAAGACCTTCGACCTGAAGAATCGCGTCGCCAAGCTGATCAAGAAGTACGACTATCCCATGGTATTGAATGTCGTGCTGCATCGTTACAACCTCGATCATGTCGGGCGCATCATCGAGATGGCGGTCGAGATGGGCGTCGAATATCTGGAACTCGCCAACACGCAGTATTACGCGTGGGCGCATGTGAATCGCGATCAGCTGATGCCGACTCGCGAGCAGCTCGAGCGTGCCGAAGCGGTGGTCAATGACTACCGTGCGAAGCTGGGTAACAAGATCCGTCTGCTGTTTGTCGTGCCCGATTACTTCGAGAATAAACCCAAGGCCTGCATGAATGGCTGGGGCTCGGTATTCCTCGCCGTCGCTGCCGATGGTTCAGCCTTGCCCTGTCATGCGGCGAAGACCTTGCCCGGCCTGAGCTTCCCGAATGTGACGGAACAGACGCTGGAAGACATCTGGTACCAGAGCGATGCATTCAATGCTTTCCGTGGTTTCGAGTGGATGAAAGAACCTTGCCGCTCTTGCTCAGAAAAAGAGAAAGACTTTGGCGGTTGCCGTTGTCAGGCCTATGCGCTGACTGGCGATGCTGCTGCGGCGGATCCGGTCTGCGGCAAATCCGAATTTCACGATGAAGTGAAGAAGATCGTGCTGCAAGGAAGGCAGCGACCTGTGGAAGAGAAGCCGCTGGTGTATCGGAATGATGCGAACTCGATGAAGTTTGCGGGGATTCCGATTCGGGAGGCGAGGGAAGAGGTATGAGTGGCGAGTGGGCGGGTCCATCCTCACCCTGGTAGTTCGACCTCAGCCCCGCCCCGCCCGAAACTCGCCATACCCCCGCGCACGCAACTCGCACGCCGGGCACTGCCCACACCCATGCCCCCAGTCATGCAATGTACCGCGCTCGCCGAGATAGCAGGTATGCGTATCGGTGCGTATCAATTCCACCAGCGCCTCACCCCCCAGTGAGTCGGCAAGCGACCAGGTTGCCGCTTTATCGAGCCACATCAGTGGCGTCTGGAGCGTGATGTCACTTTCCATCCCCAGCTGCAGCGCTTTTTCAAGCGCGCGCAAGCTGTCATTGCGGCAGTCCGGGTAACCTGAATAATCTGTCTCGCACATGCCACCGATCAGCACGCGTATGCCTCGTCGGTAGGCGAGTGCTGCCGCGACCGTCATGAATAGCAGATTGCGGCCAGGTACAAAGGTCGTCGGCAAACCGTTTTCCTGCATCAGGATCTCGGTCTTTCGTGTCAGTGCGGTGTCCGAGATCTCGCCCAGCAGCGACAGATCGAGGAGGTGATCTTCTCCGAGTCGTGCTGCCCATTCGGGTGTCAGTGCCCGCAGGGCTGACAACAAGGCAGGGCGACGTGTCAGCTCGATCGCATGTCGCTGTCCATAATCGAAGCCCAGGGTCTCTACCTGCGGATAGCGCGACAGTGCCCACGCGAGGCAGGTCGTTGAATCCTGCCCACCCGAGAACAGCACGAGGGCGGTATCCGCAGCCGAGGTATTGCTCATCATGAATCAGCCTTTTTTGATGCCGGCAATCGTCTGCTCAATGGCATCGCCATTCGGCTCTGAGAAGCGTATGCGGACCGGGAACCCGTCCAGCGAAGGTGCCAGCCAGATATCAACCTTAGGCGCGCTGGATGCATCGGTTGGCTGATAGACCAGATGCAGGGTATCTATCTCGCCCAAGGCAGTGCGCAGCTTTTGCTTTTCCTGTACTAAAAATGTCCAGGGTTCGCCATGGCGATGACTGATCACGAAAAACTTCCATTGAGTTCCTACCGTAAACCGGGCGGGCGTTGCCCGTACCAGGGACAGTAATTGCCAGAGCACGCTGATGCGGTCTTGTTCACCGCCTTCGATTTTTAATGAGGGATGATGATCGGGAAAAACAATATGCCCGGCAGTGCGGTCAAAGTTGACGGTGAGGGCTTCTTTGCGGAAGCGTTTGGAATAAAAGCTGGCGGGTTGTAATCCGCGCCGGTCAACGCTGCCCTCACTTTTTTCGGATAGCAGCTTGCCAGTCAGTGCAGTGGTGGTGTCGAAGCTCAGCTGATATTTTGATGCGGCGGTTTGCCATCCTATCGTGCCGCTGCCTTCGAGTGACAAGCCCTGAACGCTGGCGCGTATCGTGTAATCGAGCTGCGCCGACGGCGGTGGGTTGGCCTTGTCCTGCGCGTGGGCGATGCAGATACCCCCCAGGTTTACCAGGGCAGCCATCGTGGCGGTGGTCAACCAAGGTTTAAGTGCATACAACATGTCGTTCATTTCATGCCTTATTTTTTACTCAATCGAGACAGGGAGAGCGATAAACTCGCACCGCTGCGGTTCGAATAATTGATTTTTACAGGATACCAGTCACGATCCGGTGATAGCCACAGATCGATCTGATAATCAAAATTATTATCGGTCGGCGCGAGCGACAAGTGCCAGCAAGACACGCTGCCCTCGCCCAGTACGATGGTTTCCTTGCCAATCACGATGACGTTCCAGCGATCGGCAGCTTTACTACCGGCGACCACGGCCTCAAACCCAAGTCCGGGTGCGAGCTTATCCGGGTCGCCGCGCGCCAAACCAGCAAGCTGCCAGATGACGCTGCCGCGGTCTTGCTCACCACCACGAATCTCAACGAGCTGAGTAGAGGCAGAAAAACTGATGGTCTTGCGCTCACGAACAAAATGCGTGGTGGTGGCCGACTTGCCCAGACGTTTTTCCTGATATTGCTCGGGCATCAAACCTGTACCACCCACTTGGCCACTGCTTTGATAACTGAGTAGATTCAGCAGCAGGGCGCTCGCCTCGCCCTTGATCAGATATGTCGGACCTTGCTGTTGCCAGAGAATCTGACCGCTGCCAGACAAACGGCGGTTGCCTTGTGTGGCCAGCGCGTCGTAAGTGAGTTCTGCCGATGGCGGGAAACTCACGCGCTCAAAGCGTGGTGGCGGAGATTCTTGGTGGGTGGTCGTTGGTGTGCTTGCCGTTGCTTCAGTCTCTCGTGCCAAGGCTGGCGTCGGCGCGGTGGGTGTTGCTGTTGGTGTTGCTGTTGGTGTTGCAGTTGGGGTGGTCGTTGGTGCGGCGGGCGTCGTCTCGGTGGACGGGGAGACGGCGTCTGCCGTGGCAGTAGGCTCTGCCGGTGCGGGCGTCGTCGGGGGTGTCGCCGGTACCAAGGGCGCGACGCGTTCTGCCACCGGCGGTGTGGCGCGGTCGCGTGGCATAGTGACTGCGGCTTTGCTGGCAGGTACCTGCAATGCCACCATGACGGTGTCGTCTTCTTCATCCAGCGCGCGTATGAGTGCGAGACTGTCATTCGCCCAGTCGATCAGTACCAGATGAAGCACAACGATCAGTACCACAAGACTCACGGCGAACCATTGCCTTCGGCTCAAGGGAAAGAACGTGAGGGGAAGTCGGCGTGCAGGCATACCGTAAGTGTATGCGATCGCTCGACGCTGATGCAGGGATACTGTCGGCGATATCCCGGGATGACACACGCAGGTGTTTGCTATCGGGTCAGCGCAGCCTCACTGGAGGCTTGAGCGATGCGGGGCGTCCCGATCGGATTCTGAACAGGCGAGTGCGACGATCTGCTACTCTTGACTGAACGGGCATGCGCGGCACGTTGCCGTCGCAGCCAGGTAAGGGAGGTGGCAGATGTCAGACAGGACGAATCATATGCCGGGCGCCAGCGCGATGAATGACACACTCGAATTCGTCCGTAATTTCTGGGGCGCGATGAAGATCCCGGGCATGGCCATGCCATCAATGTCGCCTGAAGATATCAACAAGCAGATCGCCGACCTGAAAGCCGTCGAATCCTGGCTGCAGATGAACATGAACATGCTGCGCAGCACGATTCAGACGCTGGAGGTACAGAGCGCTACCCTCAGCGCATTGCAATCGATGAGCGAGAGTTTTGCGAATGCGGCTAAAGGGGGTGGTGCCGATCACGACAAGCCAGCGTTTGAGTCGCCATTCGCAAAGCCCGAGGGTCACGCCGCAGCGGACATGCCGGACGCCTCAGCATTTGCGGCGCAGTTTGCCAATCCCTCCGGGTGGTGGAACACGGTGCAGGATCAATTTGCCAAGGCGGTCGGATCGGCCATGACGCCGCCTGAGAAGCCGGCGCGCAAGCGCAGTACCCCCACGGCTAAAAAACGCAGCGCTCCGCCGCGTAAAACCAGCCCGAAAAAGAAATGAACCGCAACGCTCAGCGATTCGCCAAGCGCTTGAGGGCGCGCATCAGGCCGCCCAGCACGGGTAGCTTCTCGTAGAGTTCCTCGGCGGCATCCCAGTAATCGCGATGGAAGTTCACGCGACCATCGGCCGCAAAGCGAATATGCGTCGCGCCGCGTATGCACTGCTCTGTCGCTGAGAAGCGCTTCATGCGGAACAGGAAATCCCAGGTCAGGAACGCCTGCTCGCCCTGCATCACGCTGTCGGTGACGACAAAGCGAGGTGAGTCGACCTGATCGAACATGTGCCGGAAAATATGCGTGATCGCCGCGATCCCGTGCACTTCATTGAATGGATCCTTGAAGAAGGCGTCCGGTGTGTAGACCTCAGAGAGCTGACTGACCGTCGATGGATCGATCTGCTCAAAAAATCGGATCAGCTGCTGAAGTCGCGGATCAATGCTCATAGCCCGGTCACTTTGTGGATCAGCGAAAAATACCATCGGTAGGGTAAAAGACGTGCAAAGCGCAGCCAGTTGGTGAAACGGCGCGGAAAGTGGATATGAAATTCTCCGCGTTCCATGCCGCCAAGGATATCGCGTGCCGCTTGCGGCGCACTAATGAGTCCGGGCATGGCGAAATTATTGTTGGCCGTCGCGCGTGTCTCAACGAAGCCGGGATTGATCAGATAGACCGGATGACCGCGAGGACCCAGATCGAAGTACAGCGACTCACACAGATTAATCAGCGCTGCCTTGGTCGGACCGTAAACCAAGGCCTTCGGCAAGCCCGATAGACCGGCGACAGAGGATACGATGCCCACGCCGCCGTGACCTTGCGCGAGCAGTGTCGGCAGCACGGCATCCAGACAATGAAATACGCCGCGCAGGTTCACATCCAGCAGTTGGTTCACCACGGCCATGTCAAATGAATCGACCCGCATCTCGTTATACGCACCGGCCACGACCAAGACCAGATCAATGCCGCCCCACTGCGCCAGCAGCAGGTCGCGCGCGGACAAGACCTCGGCATGCTGGCTGACATCCAGCGGCAGCACTAGCGCCCGCTCGCTGTGCTCGGCAAGTGCGCTCAGCGCCGCCTGGTTGCGTGCAGACAGCGCAACGCGTGCGCCTTTGTGCAGCAGCAGCTTTGACGTCTCGGCGCCGATGCCGGCCGAGGCACCAATCACCCACACGCGCATGTCCTGCCAGCTGCGCACGCGCGGATTCATCGTGCGACCGCGCTCGAACAGCGCTGCCGCAGGACTCCGTTCGGTGACGCTGTTGAGGCGTTGCAGCATTACGGTGTCCTCTTGTGGAACGCCAGGGTGACTTCACCGAGTCGAAAGCCAAACTTGCTCATCACGGCGCGGTTGAGCATGACCTGATCATCCATCAGATACATCCAGTCATCGAAATTCACGTGATACACCTTGCCATCGACGGGCAAGGCGAGCACATATTTCCAGTTCAGCGCATGGCCACCCGTCTGCCCGGCGGCTTCGCCGACCACGTCATCGGCCGTGCCGATGTAGCGCCCGTCTGGCAGTTTCTTCAGTGTCCAGATACGTTTTTGCGTCGTACCATCGGAATACGTGAAATCTTCATCCAGGGTGCCGGTGTCGCCTTCCCAGTGGCAGTGCATCACTACCCGAAAGCGCTTGAGCACTTTGCCGGAGCGATCCTGAAACATGCCCCAAGCATCGACCGTGCCATTGAAATAGCTTTGCAGATCGAGTGCCGGTTTTTCAGCCGCATAGTCAGCAGGAGTCATCGTGGCTCCGCAACCGGCGATCAGCAACGCCAGCGATACACACATCATTCGCAAGCAGAGTCTCAGCATGAGTCCATGTCCTTTGTAAATTCATTACACATCCTTCAGTGGTGCGCGCCACAGCAGCGCGGCGGCTGCCAGTTTCAGCAGGCAGGGCAGCAGCGCATAGGCAATCACCAGTGCGCGTAGTCCCTCGTCATTCGCCTGCCCCGGCACATAGCCTAGCCATGACAGCAAGGGCAGCGAGATACCCGCGGCCAGCGCGAGATTCATCTTGGTGGTGAACGTCCACAGTCCAAAGTAGGCCCCCTCGCGCTCACCGCTATGCCCGGCGGCGGCGATCACGCCCGCCAGCAGCGCCGGCGGCAGCGTGAGATCGGCACCCAGCGCCGCACCTGAGAGCACACAGATCAGCGCAAACGGCAGCAGCGCGCCAGCTTCCAGCTGCGCCGTCCAGACGAAGACCACCACCGACAGCAGCATCGCTAGCAGCCAGGCGCGTGATTCGCCGATCACGGCGCTGGCCTTGGCCCACACCGGTAATGCCATCCCTGCCGACACGAAATACAGCACCAAAAACAGTCCGGCCTGCCCCGGTAGTTGCAAGCGATCTGACGCAAAAAACAAGAACAGCGTTGCCGGCACTGCAGCGGCGATGCCGTTCACGGCAAAGACACCCAGTAGCCAGCGGAATCGCGCCTCACGCAGGGGCGACAGCATGGCTTGCCCGCCGCGCTCGCCGCTCGGCCTGACCGGTGCGCGCGGCGCGGCGCGCACGAGCAGCAGCGCTGCCAGGGTCAGGCTGATCACGAAAGCGATCATCAGCACCGACAAACCCGCGATGGCCGGCAGTGCCGATGCCAGCATCACGCCCACCAAAGCAAAGCCCTCGCGTACCGACGTCAGTCGCGCCCGTTCACCGCGATGCTGAGTGAGGCTAGCCCCCCAGCTGCCATGCGCAATCATGGCCATGCTGTAGCCGAGGTACACCAGCACCAGACTGGCAGCAAACCAGAGCTCCAGCAACGAACCCTCGGCGACGCGGGCGGGTGGATTGAACAGCGCCAGATAGCCGCCCAGCATCGCCGGCAGAGAGAGCAATACAAAGCCAGCGTGTCCTTTCGCCGGCGCCACCTTGTCCATCCAGTGCCCGATCCAGGGATCAGCGATGGCATCGAGCAAACGCGCGGCCAGCAAAATCGTACCGACCAGTGCGAGCGGCACGCCGAGCTGTCCTGCATACAGCTGCGGCACCTGTACGTAGACGGGCAGGGCCAGCAGCGACAGGGGCAGCGCAAAGCCTCCGTATGCGAGCAGCGCGCGCGCGCTCAGCGAACGGGTGCTGGTCGTCATGGCGTCATTTGCCATTCAGTAGTGCTGCACGAAGCTTGGGTGCGCTGGTCTTGGGGTGCAGCCAGATACCAAAAAATGCTGCGCCGAACTCCGGATCACTGACCTCGCCAATGGCTGTACCGTCGCGAAAGAAACGCGTCGCTTGCCCGGGTACGTACAGACCGATCAGTTGCGTGCCATCGTCCACATCCGGGAAAATCTTTTTCATTGCCATGAGCCAGGCGTCGTGTTGCGTGGCGGTGCCTATGCCCAGTTTTTTGATTTCATCGATGCTGGCGACTGCGATCCGTTCGCCATACAACCTGCGCGCATACACCAGCTCCAGTGCGAGGTTGCCGGCCGCCCAGTTCGATGCCGAAAAATTTTTCTTATCAGCCCACAGTCGGGCTTCGTACAGACTCAGCCCGAACCAGGTGTAATTGCCCTTGCCCAGTAAGCTGGCGTCGGGCACCGCTGCTTTGACCGCTGCTGACTGTGCGAGTGCTGCACTAGCCAGTCCAATCTGCATCGCTGCCAACAACATCAGCAGCCAGCCATACCGCTTGGCTTCCTGCATGAGAATGATCCTTACGACTTCTGCAAAGTGAACTGGAACAGATCGATGCTGCCGGCACGGAACCCCGCCTCGCAATACGCGAGATAGAACTGCCAGGTACGGATAAAGCGATCGTCAAAGCCCTGCGCGCGAACCTCGGCTTCCTGGGCGCGGAAGTCCTTATCCCACAGCGCGAGTGTGCGCGCGTAGTCGAGTCCGAATGCCAGTTCATTGACGACGGTCAGGCCGTGCCGTTCAGCCTGTGCACGGAACACCGCTGGCGAGGGCAGCATCCCACCCGGGAAGATGTATTGCTGTATGAAATCCGTGCCCTTGCGGTAGCGCTCGAAGAGCTCATCGGCAATCGTAATCGTCTGTATGCAGGCGCGGCCACCGGTTTTCAGGCGCTGCGCGACACAGGCAAAGTAGCTGTCCCAGTATTGTTCACCAACGGCCTCGAACATCTCGATGGAGGCAATGGCGTCGTATTCACCGCGAACATCGCGATAATCCTGCAGTCGCAACGCCGTGTGGTTGGCGAGACCCGCGTCCGCCAGGCGCTGCTGCGCGAAATCCAGCTGTTCTGAAGAGAGCGTCAGTCCGGTGACGTGCATGCCTCGTGCGGCTGCTAGTTCGGCAAAACCGCCCCAGCCACAGCCGATTTCAAGCAGATGATCTCCGGCGCGCGCTCCGGTCTCTGACAGAATGCGCGCGTACTTTGCGTCTTGCGCCTGCTGCAGCGTCATGTCGGGTGAGGCGAACAGGGCGCTGGAGTAAGTCATCGATGGATCCAGCCACAGTCGGTAGAAACGGTTACCGATATCGTAGTGCGCGTGAATGTTGCGCCGGCTGCCGGCGCGTGAATTCCGATTGAACAGATGCCGTACCCGATACAGCAGACTGCCCCACCAATTGCCATAGATCGCCGCTTCCAGTGCGTGACGGTTATGAATGAACAGCTCGAGCAGCTTGGCCAGATTGTCGGTTTGCCAGCCGCCTGCAATGTAGCTCTCTGCAAAGCCGATATCGCCTGAGCGAACTGCGGCTAGACAGGGCTCCCAGCTGCTCAGTCTGAGGGTGACTGGCGGGCTGTCATCGCCGAAATGCAGCACGCTGCCATCCGGGCATTCCAGCTGCAATGCGCCATGCGCCATCTGGCGCAGCATGTGCAGCACGATGCGCACCTGCGCGGGCACCTTGCCCGACTGGGCATAGCTGGCGGCGATCTGTTCGTTGAGTGCGAAAGAGGGTGACAGAGGTTTATTCATCGGCTCAGGGAAGTCGGTGGTGGCAGGGGTTTGCTAAAGAAGGGCACGCGCTTGATGAACAGCTTCAGCGCCTGCCAATGAATGCGCGCAATCACGCCCATCGTCATCAGGGGATGCCGCAGAAAAGCCAGCGCGGCATGGGTCGTGGACAAAGGCTGCAATCTGCCCGAGATACTCGTCAGCAGAAGCGGGCCTTGCGCATCGTCATAGTCAATGCGTGCGACGATGCGCTCGATATCCTGATTGCCGACGTGTTGTGTGGTACGCATGAAGCGAAAGCGATACTGACCTTCGACCGCGCAGAAAGGTGAGACATGAAAGACTTTTTTTGCGGACATGGTGATGCCCCAGGACATCGCATCACCAGTATCGAGCAGGTAGCAGTGGCGCTCGCCGAAGGTGTTGTTCACTTCGCAGACGATTGCGCGCAGATCGCCATTGCGACGATGACAAAACCAGAATGACACCGGGTTGAACACATAGCCCAGCACGCGCGGGAAAGTCTGCAGCCAGATCTCGCCATCGGCATCGTTGATCCCTTCAGCTTGCAGCAAACTATCTATCCACGGCAGCAGCGCCGTGTGGCCATCGCCGTGGTCACGATCATGAAACGCGATCAGGTTGAAACGGTTGCGCGAGCACAGGCCGTTGTCGAAGCCAGCATCGCCGAGCGCGCGCAGCGGCAGCATCAGCGTAAACACGCCATAGCTGAACGTATTCTCCGCCGGACGCAAGCGACTGTGTCGCACCTGTCCGGTGGAGATCAAGGGGCGCGGTGTCAGTGTCTGCATGCGTGTCTCCTTGCGTCGTCTCAGGCAGCGTGCTTGAGCGCGGCGTTGTCCGCCAGTGCGGCAATACCGTTGGCGACCGCCAGTCCGGAGCTGAGCCCGTCTTCGTGAAATCCATAGCCCGTCCACGCGCCCGCAAACCAGGTGTTGCGCAGGCCTTGTATCGATGGCAGCGCTCGTTGCGCGGCGATCGCCGCTGAGTCAAACACCGGGTGGGCGTAATCGAACTCGGCCAGGACTTTGGAGGGATCTATCGCCGATACCGGATTGAGCGTGACAATGACTTGTTCGCGGAAGGGCAGGGGCTGCAGTTTATTGATCAGGTAGTGGACGCAGACCTGCGGCTCGGCAACACCCGAGGTTTCATAATTCCAGGCTGACCAGGCTTTTTTGAGTGAGGGCAGGCAGCGTTCGTCGGTGTGCAGCACCGCGTGATTTGGCTGATAGCGCACGGCTGAAAGTAATTTGCGTTCGGCGGCGCTGGCATCTGCCAGGATCGCCAGGCTCTGGTCGCTGTGGCAGGCCAGAACCACATGATCGAATTGCTGTTCGCTCGCATCGGTGACGACGCTGACGTGCATGCGACCGCCCACCTCGGTCCGCGCGACGGAGCGCACCGGCGTCGCCAAAAACTTGTGCGCGATTGCAGGCAGCATCTTGTGGACGTAGTGTTTCGCGCCTCCCGTCACGGTGTACCACTGCGGGCGGTTGTTGACTTGTATCAGGCCGTGGTTATCGCAGAAGCGCACGAATGTCGCGAGCGGGAACGCCAGCATCTGTTCGGTCGGGCAGGACCAGATGCAGCCCGCCATAGGCAGCAGATACCAGTCGCGAAACTCAGTGCTGTACGCTTGCTGTTGCAGAAAGTCGCCGAGCGATATGCCCTCTAATGCACCTTCGCTGCGCGCCATGGCCGTGGTCTGGCGATTAAAGCGCAGGATGTCGACGATCATTCGCAGAAAGCGTGGACTGAACAGATTTCGGCGTTGTGCAAAGACGGTGTCGAGATTGGCGCCCGCCCATTCCAGCCAGCGGCCGTGGGGCAGCGGCAGTTTCACCGCGAATGACATGTCACTCGCACTGGTATGCACACCCAGCTCGTCAAACAAGCGAACCAGATTCGGATACGTGCGATGATTAAAAACGAGAAAGCCCGTATCGACGCCGTGCGTCATGCCATCGAGCGTAATGTCCACCGTGTTCGTGTGGCCACCGAAATACTGACCCGATTCGAACAGGGACACGTCATGGCCAGTACGCGAGAGCTGCCACGCAGCGGAGAGTCCGGAAATGCCTGAGCCTATGACTGCGATCTTCATGCGATTTCCAGACTTTGTGTGCTACTGGTTAAAGCGCGATGATGGAATAAAAATGCTGCAGTGCCCGTCGGGGAGAAATACGGGTTGGGGGAAGATCGCCCCGAGCATGCCACCGGCATCGGCCGGGAGGCACTGCAGCAAAAACAGTACTTACTGCGCCGCCAGCGCTTTTTCGAGTGCGCTGACAAAAGTCTTTTCATCTGGACGTGTCGTACTACCGTAATTAGCAACCAGCTTGCCCTCACGGTCGATGAGATATTTGTTGAAGTTCCAGGCGGGTGCTTTTGCGCCGGCTTTGATCAGTGCAGCAAATAGCGCATTCGCTTCTTTGCCTTTCACCGAGGTTTTTGCAAACATCGGGAATTTCACGCCGTAGGTGTTGTAGCAAAAGTCGGCAATTTCCTTGTTGTTGCCGGGCTCTTGACTGAAGTCGTTCGAGGGAAAGCCAAGGACCACGAGTCCTTTGTCTTTGTAATTCGCGTAGAGCTTTTCAAGACCTTCGTACTGCGAGGTAAAACCGCAATAGCTGGCCGTGTTCACCACGAGCACCACCTTACCGCTGTACTGGCAGAGGTTTTGTGACGAATCGTCCTGCAGGCGATTGAACTTGTGATTCAGCAGGGCGGGGCACTCGTTGGCAGCCGCAGGGCCCACGGCGCTGACCGTCATGATCGCCGCCACCAGCAGGGCAGCCTTCAGACAGTGACGAGCTAAGAGTGTGTGATTTCGCATCATCGTGGGATACCAAAAGGTTTTAATTTAAACTCTGCGGTCATTCTAGCGTATTCTGCGCATAAAAGTGACCCTGCAGAAAATAATGTTTTCAAATTTACTCAAACAGCAATCTCCCATGCCCCATGTGACTATCCTGTACAGTGAGCGTTCGCTTCAAGTGCTTCGGAGTGAAAACTGATGCGCGAGCTGGTTTTGGTGTTGGGCGATCAGCTGAGCTTCGCCAGCCCTGCGCTTGCGGACTTTGAACCTGAGCAAGACCGGGTGCTCATGATCGAAGCGTCCGGCGAGGCGACCGCGGTCTGGTCGCACAAGGCGCGGATCGCGATGTTCTTGTCCGCGATGCGGCATTTTGCGAACGGCGTCGCGGCACGCAGCTGGCCGTTCGATTACGTGCAGCTAGACGATCCCGGGCCGTCGGAGATGGCCGGGCGTCTGCGAGCCGCCCTGAAACGGCATCGCCCGAAGACACTGCGCGTGGTCGAGCCGGGCGAGTGGCGAATATTGCAGATAATAGAAGATGCCTGCAAAAAAGAAGGTATTTCGCTGAAATTACTGGACGATACGCATTTCATGTGCAGCCGCCATGAGTTCGTGCAATGGGCGAAAGCTAAGAAAGAACTGCGGCTGGAATTCTTCTATCGCCTCATGCGGCGGCAGTATCAGGTGCTCATGGACGGCGCCGAGCCCGTGGGCGGCCAGTGGAATTTCGACGCGGAGAATCGCAGCGCTTATCCCAAACGCACGGGCCCCGGCGACATACCGCCACCGGCCTGGTTCGAGCCCGATCCCGTCACTCGCGAGGTGCTCGCCCTCGTCGAGAAGCACTTCCCCGATCACCCGGGATCTCTCGGTCAGTTCGGATGGCCGGTCAACCGTGAACAGGCACTGCAGGCGCTGGCGGTGTTCATCAAGCATCGCCTCGCCCAGTTTGGCACCTACCAGGATGCGATGTGGACCGACACGCCCGTGGGCTGGCATTCCTTGTTGTCCGCTGCGCTGAACCTGCATCTGCTCGATCCGCGCGAAGTGATCACCGCGGCAGAGACGGCTTATCGCGAAGGGCGCGTATCGCTGGAGAGTGCCGAGGGTTTCATTCGCCAGATCCTTGGCTGGCGCGAATTCATCCGCGGCATGTACTGGCTGGACATGCCCGGCCTGAAAGAAGCCAATCATTTTGCGCATCAGCGCACCTTGCCGGACTGGTTTTGGACCGGCCAGACGCAGATGGCCTGCATGCGTGACAGCCTCAAGCAGACGCTGGCGCTAGGCTATGCACACCACATTCAGCGGTTGATGGTGATCGGAAATTTTGCGACGCTCGCCGAGCTCTCGCCGCAGCAGGTGGCTGACTGGTTCCTGGCGATCTATGTTGATGCGATTGAGTGGGTCGAATTACCGAACACGGCCGGCATGGCACTGCATGCCTGCGGTAACCGCTTTACCAGCAAACCTTACGTGGCCAGCGGCGCCTACATCAGTCGGCAAAGCAATTACTGCGCGGGCTGCCGTTATGATCCTGCGCAGCGCACGGGTGATAGTGCGTGTCCCTACACGACGCTGTACTGGCATTTCATTGCGAAGCACGAAAAAACGCTGGCGGGTAATCCCCGCACGGCACTCATGGCAAAGAATCTTCATCGCCTCAGCAGCGAGGAGCGCGCCGGTATCGCCCAGCGAGCGGCAGGGATGCTCAAGCATCTTGATGCGCTCTGAAGGCAGCAGGTACCGCACGGCAGCGAAGGGTCATTTTTTGACTGACTAGTTCGCTGTGATGACTGCCTGCGTAGGCCAGATACCCAGCCGGCAATCAGGGACTTTCCGTCTGAGGCGCCATCGAATGCACAGGCTTTGTTGGTAGAATCTTGTAACCAATCAACATCCTCCTCGCCCATGCTGTACCCCGAACTTTTCCGCTCACTCGAGCAAGTCCGCTGGAACATGGAGACTGACATCCCCTGGGACAGTTTCGACGCCAGCCAGCTGACCGATGCGCAGGCGCAGACGATCAAGATGAATGCGATCACGGAGTGGTCGGCATTACCCGCGACCGAGATGTTCTTGCGCGACAATCGCCATGACAGTGATTTTTCGGCATTCATGTCCGTCTGGTTTTTTGAAGAACAAAAACACTCGCTGGTGCTGATGGAATATTTGCGGCGTTTCCGTCCCGAGCTGGTGCCCACCGAAACCGAACTGCACCGCGTGCGTTTCGAATTTGATCCTGCGCCACCACTAGAAACGCTGATGCTGCACTTCTGCGGAGAGATTCGCCTGAATCACTGGTACCGCTGTGCCGCGGAATGGCACACCGAGCCAGTGATCAAGCATATCTACAAGATCATCAGCCATGATGAGGCGCGGCACGGCGGCGCTTACCTGCGCTACATGAAAAAAGCACTGGCTGAGGTGGGTGATACGGCGCGCGCCGCATTCGCCAAGATCGGTGTGCTGATGGCGTCGGCGCGCCGCACCGAGAAGCCGCTGCATCCGACCAATCTGCATGTGAACCAGTCGCTGTATCCAAACGATACCGTGCAAAGCCGCCTGCCCGATCCCGAGTGGCTCGAAGCCTGGCTTGATCATCAGATCCGCTTTGATGGCGACTGGGAAAAGAAAGTCATTGACCGCATCCTGCACAATCTTTCGCTCTTGTTTGAGCGCAGCTTCGCGTCCGTGCAAGATTTGAACCGCTACCGCAAGGAGGCCGTCGCACGCCTGGCTGTTTCAGTACAGGCTACAACGGATACCTCGCCTGCATCTACCCTGTAGATAAATGATGGACTCTACCCAACGGACCATGGCCATGAACACCACGCGACGCACGCTCATCAAGGCCATGTTGGCAGGTGGTGTACTACCGCTGCTACCAGCCGCACTGATGGCTGCTACCCAGCCGCAGATCACTGTCTATAAAACCGCTGGCTGCGGGTGCTGCAAAGACTGGATAGCTCACCTCGAACACCATGGTTTCACTGTCCTGGCACATGATGTACCAGGCACTGGCCCCTACCGGGAACGCTACGGCGTGCCGCGCGCGCTGGCGTCGTGCCACACGGCCGTCATTGAGGGCTATGCCATCGAAGGTCATGTACCCGCAGATGAGATCAAGCGACTGATCACGGAAAAGCCCAAGGCACGTGGCCTGTCCGTGCCCGGCATGCCGGTAGGTAGCCCCGGCATGGAAGTTCGGGGTGAACGCCGAGATGCGTTTGACGTCGTGCTGTTCGACGACGACGGACGGCGCGAGGTGTACCGACATTACGAGGCTCAGTAGCGCAAGCCACTGGCGGCACCGAGACTACGAGCGCCGTCGTCACCAACAGCGCCTCTTGTTTCAGCGAGGTGATGATGGTGAATTGCCTAGCAACGCATCAATGGTCGTGATGCTCGTGATGATCCTGCATGCCGCCGGCAGGTTTGGCGAATGCCCCCGCCTCAAGCACCTCCACCGTGACCTTGATCTTGCCGGCGTTACGAAAAGTCAGCGTGAGCGCAAATTTTTCACCAGCCTTCAGTGGTTTTTTCAGGCCCATCAGCATCACGTGATAACCCTGGCCGGGTTGCATTGTTAGCTGTTGACCTGCCTTGATCACCAGGCTGTCGACGGCGCGCATTTTCATGACGTCGCCTTCCATGCTCATGGAGTGAATTTCGATCCGCTCGGCCGCGGGGCTGACGGCCGACAGCAGTGCGTCATCCGTCTTACCTTGGTTTTCTATCTGCAGGAAGGCGGCACTGTTTGGCAGGTTGCCCACTGAGGCGCGCGCTTGCGCTTGGTTGATGACGATAGGGTTTTTATCTGCAGAGAGCGTCTCTGAAGCGACTGTCAACAGCAAAATGGAGATCAGAGCGAGTCGCTTGAGCATGATGAGGTCCTTTTCTATGACTTTGCAAATGACACCCATTATAAATCTGCTGCTCGCTTAGCTCCCACCCGCAAACCCATGCTGGCGCCACGCTTCGAACACCGTGACCGCCACAGCATTCGACAAATTCAGGCTGCGATTGTCAGGGCGCATGGGTAATCGGATCCGCTGAGTTTGCGGAAAAGATTCCCGAAGCGCTGGATCCAGTCCTTTGGTCTCGGAGCCGAATACGAATACATCGCCGGGCAAAAATTTCATGCTGGAGAACAGCGCCGAACCATGCGTGGTGAATGCAAACAGACGCGCTTGATCTGGTTGGGTGCTGTGAAGGAAGCTGTCCCAGCTCGGGTGTACTCTCATGTCGGCGTATTCGTGGTAGTCCAGACCCGCGCGGCGAAGGCGTGCGTCTTCCAAGGGAAATCCCAATGGTTCGATCAAGTGCAGCTGCGCTCCCGTGTTCGCGCAGAGTCTGATCACATTGCCGGTATTCGGTGGGATCTCTGGTTCCACCAGCACAACATGAAACATGAATTCTCCATCCCAGAAATGGTTGATTCGCTCATTGAATGACGCTCGTTGCCAGGTTTATCGTGTCGGCGTTCGCGCCAACACCAGATTACTGACACGTGCAGCGCCATGTCGCTTTAGACAAGCAGCTAGTTCTCGTAAGGTGTGCCCGGTCGTCATGACATCATCGATAACCACAATATGCCGATGATCAATGACGCGCCGATCTCGAACCGCGAATGCGCCGCGCATGTTAACCCGCCGCTGAGTCAGCGACAGTGCTGCTTGTGCGCTGGTGTCCCTGGTCCGCACGCAACTGTCGATGATGAGCGGTTTGTGCCACGCGCGTGCCAGTGGCCGGGCGATTTCCACTGCCTGATTAAAGCCGCGCTGTGCGAGCCTCTCGCGCGAGAGTGGTACGGGGAGCAAAACATCCGCCGCTTGGAAAGACGCGCCCGCAGCACGGATCAACATATGCCCAAACGCGCTGGCTAATGGCAGCTGCGCACGGAATTTCAGGTCTTGCACTAGCGAGTCTATGGGCGGTGCGTAGTCGGTCACGACCAGCGTCTGGTCAAATGCGGGCGGCTCGCTTTGGCACGCGCCGCAGATGGTCTCGGTGGGGGCGCTGCTCATCAGGGTCAGGCCGCACTGGGTACAGCGTGATGCACGGGTGTCCACCAGTCTGATCACGCAGGCATCGCATAGCGCAGCGGAGTTGCTGATGCCGCACATCTGGCAATCCGAAGGCAAAAGTCGCTGTGCGACGGTGCGCGCTAATGCGCTCATCCATGGGCGGTATTTTTGCAGCATGAGGCTGACAGGGTGGGGATACGTGGGTTGGTGAGGCGTTGAGCGGCGTCGGACCCGGGGCACTGAGGTGCTGGCCTGATGCGGGGCTGCGTTACACTGCGCGGCATTATTTCATTTGCATTGACGGATTCATGTCTCCTGATCCCGACAAAGAGGACGGTAGTCGGGCAAGCGCGCCAATTTCTCTACGTCGGGTGCGTGCGCTTTTTTCTGCGCCGCATCGCTGCGAACGCTCTCAGTTCCTGCGTCGTGAGATCTCGGGTCGGATGTTCGAGAGGCTGTCGCTGATCAAAACCCATCCTTCTCGTTTGCTGGATGCGGGCTGCGGTGAGGGTGATGATCTGCTGTCGCTGAAGCAGGCCTTCCCCGAAGCAGCGTTATTCGGGATGGATGCCTCCACCGCCATGCTAGGCCTGTCGCGGCACCGTAGCCAGCAGGCGCAATCGCGTATGAAAAAACTACTTCGTCGCTGGCGCGCGGGTGCCGCTGCGGCGGAGGCGCTGCATCTCGCGTGTGCGGATTTCGGCAGGCTGCCACTCGCTGCTTCCAGCATGGACCTGCTGTGGTCCAACCTCGCGCTGCACTGGCATCCTCAACCACATCGGGTCTTGCGCGAATGGGCGCGGGTATTGCGCGTGGAGGGCCTGCTGATGTTCAGCGCATTTGGCCCTGACACGTTTGCTGAACTCAGGAAGGCATATGTCAGCGTGGGCCTTGCCCCCGCCGTGTTGCCCTTTGTCGATCTCCATGACTATGGCGACATGATGGTCGAGGCGGGTTTTGCTGACCCCGTGATGGATATGGAAAAGCTGAATATCACTTATTCATCAAGCAGTGAGCTGCTGGCCGATGTCAGATCTTTTGGCGGGAATCCGCTCCAGGAGCGTCAAGCTGGATTGACAGGTCGGACGGCTTTCGCGGCGCTCAAGCAGGCACTGGAGGAGCAAAAAGCGGCAGATGGACGACTTTCGCTCTCGGTCGAGGTGGTTTACGGCCATGCCTTCCGTTCGCTGCCGAAAAAAAACCTCGCTGGGGACAGTATTGTTCACCTTCATCGGCGCTAGGCTGAGAATTTTACGTACGAAAAAAAACCGGTGAGTTTACGCAGGAATGACTGCGGTCTGTCGGTTTGCCGCCCTTATTCTTTTCGCTTATACTCGCCGGGCTTTATTTGGATCAACTGCAAGCCCGTTAGTGGGCCAGGGTGTGGTGACATGGCGACGCGCGAGTGGCTTTTGAAAAAAAATTGCTCGATTTCGCCAAAACAGCTCGCTCAAGCCTATGCGGCGCTGTGCACGGCATCGTTACTCGTTGCGGCGTATTTCGTGATGCACGGTGCTTGGGTAGTGATGGTGTTTGCGGTGCTGGAGATGTGCGCGGTCGCGGCGGCGTTTATCTATTTTGGTCGTCACGCGATGGACAGGGAATACATCTCGCTGAGCGCAGCCGAACTGCGGGTCGATCTGGTGCAGGCAGAGCGAAGTTTGTCTTTTTATCTTGATCCGCAGCGCACGCGGGTTGCGATACCAGAGCCCCGTCAGCGATTGATTCGTCTCGAAGCCAATGGTGAACGGGTCGAGGTGGGAAGATACCTGACCGAGCGCAAGCGACAAGAATTGGCGCATGAACTGAATCGTGAATTATCGGGTTATCGGCTGGGTGTGCAGGTAGCGGCCCAGTATCAATAAATAATCAGAGAACTGCATTTCAATCAGGCTTTTGAGGACTCTATGAAACACGCGAAGCGCCTACTCTTTTCGCTGATGGCTGCGGCCGGGATGTTGGTCTCCGGCTCAGCGGCAGCGGTCAATGACATGGTCGGCGGACCGGCTGTTCATCAGCTGAACTTCCAGCAACCGGTGACTTCCGTCGCGGCTGACGTCTACGAGCTGCATGTCTGGATGATTGTCATTTGCGTTGCCATCTTCATCGCGGTGTTTGGCGTGATGTTTTATTCCATCCTGAAGCACCGGAAATCGCTGGGTCACAAGGCAGCCAGCTTCCACGAGAGCACCACCGTTGAGATCGCCTGGACGGTGGTTCCTTTCGTTATTGTCGTCCTGATGGCACTGCCGGCCACCAAGACGGTGGTCGCGATGAAAGACACGTCCAATGCCGACATCACCATCAAAGCCACGGGCATGCAGTGGAAGTGGGGCTACGATTATCTGAAGGGCGAAGGCGAGGGCATCGCCTTCTTGTCTGCTTTGGCGACCCCGCGTGATCAGATCCAGAATCTGGCGCCCAAAGGCGACAATTACCTTCTCGAAGTCGACCACCCGCTCGTGGTCCCGGTGAACAAGAAGATTCGTGTCGTCACGACCGCCAATGACGTGATCCACGCCTGGGGCGTGCCCGCCTTCAGCGTGAAGCAGGATGCGATTCCAGGTTTTGTGCGAGACACCTGGTTCAAGGCCGAGAAGATCGGCACCTATCGCGGCAACTGTTATGAACTGTGCGGCAAGGAACATGCCTTCATGCCCATCGTGGTGAATGTGGTCAGCCAAGAAGATTATGCGAAGTGGGTAGGCGAACAAAAAAAGGTCATGGCCGCCAGCGCGGATGACCCGAACAAGACCTGGGTGGTGGCAGATCTCGCAGCACGAGGCGAGAAAGTCTATGCAGCCAACTGCGTCGCCTGTCATCAGGCCAACGGCAAGGGTGTTCCGGGTGCCTTCCCTGCACTGGACGGCTCTCAGATGGTCAATGGCCCGCAGGAAGGCCAGATCGGCATTCTGCTCAACGGCAAGAACGGCATGCCAGCGTGGAAGGCCACCCTGTCCGATACCGAGATCGCTGCGGTGATCACCTACACCCGTAACAGCTGGTCGAACAAGGCATCCGACAACATTGTTCAACCCGCCGAAGTTCTGGCTGCGCGCAAGTAATCGAGACATCAGGAGAATTCCATGAGCACAACCCTGGATCACGCACACGGCCATGCCGACGGCCACGCCCACGACCACGACGATCATCATCCGCATGGCTGGCGTCGCTGGCTGTACGCGACCAACCACAAGGATATTGGCACGCTCTACCTGTGGTTCTCATTCGTGATGCTGCTCACCGGTGGCCTGCTGGCGCTGGGTATTCGTGCTGAGCTGTTCAAACCCGGTCTGCAACTGTTTCAGCCGGAGTTCTTCAACCAGCTGACCACCATGCACGGCCTGATCATGGTGTTTGGCGCGATCATGCCGGCTTTCGTTGGTTTCGCTAACTGGATGATTCCCTTGCAGATTGGCGCTGCCGACATGGCTTTCGCGCGCATGAACAACTTCTCGTTCTGGCTGCTGCCACCGGCGGCGATTCTGCTGGTGTCTTCTTTCCTAGTTCCCGGTGGCGCAACGGCGGCAGGCTGGACGCTCTATGCGCCGCTGACCACCCAAATGGGTATCGGCATGGACATGGGCATCTTTGCGATGCACATCATGGGCGCCTCGTCGATCATGGGCTCGATCAACATCATCACCACCATCCTGAACATGCGCGCGCCCGGCATGACGCTGATGAAGATGCCGATGTTCGTCTGGACCTGGCTGATTACGGCCTACCTGTTGATCGCCGTGATGCCAGTGCTGGCAGGCGCGATCACCATGACCCTGACTGATCGCCACTTCGGTACCTCGTTCTTCAATGCAGCCGGCGGCGGCGATCCGGTGATGTACCAGCACATCTTCTGGTTCTTCGGTCACCCCGAGGTGTACATCATGATTTTGCCGGCCTTCGGCATCGTGTCGCAGATCATCCCGGCCTTTTCTCGCAAGCCGCTGTTCGGCTACAGCTCGATGGTATACGCGACCTCATCGATCGCCATCCTGTCGTTCATCGTCTGGGCGCATCACATGTTTGCTACCGGTATGCCGGTGACCAGTCAGTTGTTCTTCATGTACGCAACGATGCTGATCGCCGTTCCTACCGGCGTTAAAGTGTTTAACTGGATCGCGACAATGTGGAAGGGCTCGATGACCTTCGAAACACCGATGCTGTGGGCGATCGGCTTCATTTTCGTGTTCACGATGGGCGGTTTCACCGGTCTGATCTGTGCGATCACGCCAGTTGACATTCAGCTTCAGGACACTTACTACGTGGTCGCGCATTTCCACTACGTGCTGGTGGCGGGCTCGCTGTTTGCGCTGTTCGCAGGCTTTTACTACTGGGCGCCCAAGTGGACCGGTTTCATGTACAACGAGACCCGTGGCCAGATTCATTTTTGGGCATCGCTGATTACGTTCAATGTCACCTTCTTCCCCATGCATTTCCTGGGTCTGGCTGGCATGCCGCGTCGCTACGCTGATTATGCAGCGCAGTTCACTGACTTCAACATGATCGCGTCTATCGGCGCCTTCGGTTTTGGTCTGTCACAGGCGTATTTCCTGTTCTTCGTCGTGTTGCCTTCCATCCGTGGTGGCGAGAAGGCCGCGAGCAAGCCATGGGATGGTGCGGAAGGCCTGGAGTGGACCGTGCCCAGCCCGGCGCCTTTCCATACCTTCGAGACGCCGCCCACCGTCAAGTAATGCCGTGTTGCTGGATGGGCGGGCGGCGTTTGCCCGCCCGCTGATTCAAGCAATAATCGAAACAAAGGTTCAGATGTCTGATCAGAACAAGCCCGGCAATCTGCGTACTGCGCTGATCCTGTTGTCCGTGGCTGTGGCGTTTTTTGTGGGTGTGATCATCAAGCACACGCTGCTGCGCTAGCGAGCATGGAGGGGCAGGAGCAGAGCGCCGGCCAGCGCAAGCAGCAGCGCAATGCGCGGATGCTGGGCAAGCTCGTCGTGGTCGCGGCACTGATGTTCGGCTTTGGTTATTCGCTGGTACCGCTTTACAAGAAGATCTGTGAGATCACCGGTATCAATGTGCTCGCAGTGCAGGAAACCGTGGACGTGAAGCTGGCGAACACGCAGGTAGACGCCAGCCGCACCATCACGGTGGAGTTCGATGCGAACACCACCGGCCCCTGGAAGTTCAAGCCCGTCGTGGCCAGTCTGCAGGTGCATCCAGGCGAGATGGCGCAAGTGGTTTACGAAGTGGTGAATACGCAGGACAGGGCCATGGAGGCTCAGGCCATACCGAGCTACGCGCCCACAGAAGCAGGACAGTTCTTCCGCAAGCTCGAGTGCTTTTGTTTCAAGCAGCAAACGCTGGGCCCGAAAGAATCGCGGCAGATGCCGGTGAGCTTTTACATTGATCCGGCGCTGCCAAAAAATGTCAAGACGGTCACCCTGTCCTACACTTTTTTCGAGGTGGGCCTGAAGGGTAAGCCGAGCTGATGGGAGCAGGTTGATGAGTGAGCTGAAGGAAGCCGTGCAGCGCAAGAGCTCGTTTGGCGCCACGGTCAGAGCGGTGCTCTGGTCTTTCTTTGGTGTGAGAAAGAAAAGTGGCTATGATGACGACGTGCAAAACCTCAATCCGGTGCACGTCATCGTGGCGGGCATTATGGCAGCCGTGCTGTTCGTTCTGGGGCTGCTGATGATGGTCAAGTGGGTGGTGGCGGCATAAGTTCGAATAATCACGCCGCCGTTTTATCGCGGGGAATACCATTGTGAACACTGTAATCAGGGGAAGTCGATGAGCACTCAAACTGGCCAAGCGCCGTATTATTTTGTACCTAGTCCCTCCAAATGGCCGGTGCTGATGGGTACCGCCTTGCTGGTGACGATGGCAGGTGCATCCGCATGGGTCAACGGCGTGAGCTGGGGTAAGCCCGTCAACATCCTGGGCATTATTTCAGCGCTGGTCGTCCTGTACTACTGGTTTGGCGATGCCATTTCCGAGTCCGAGGGCGGCCTCTACAACGCGCGTATCGACACCTCGTATCGCTGGAGCATGAGCTGGTTCATTTTCTCCGAGGTGATGTTCTTCGGCGCATTCTTTGGTGCGCTGTTTTATGCCCGAGCGATTTCCATGCCCTGGCTGGCCGATCTTGATCACAAGATTCTGTGGCCTGATTTCGCCGCGAACTGGGGTAACACCGGTCCGGCGGGTACGATCGAGAAGTTCGAGACCATGGGCCCGTTCTGGATCCCGACCATCAACACGGCGCTGCTGCTGACCTCAGGCGTGACGCTGACGATCTCGCATCATGCGCTGCGCGCAGGTGATCGCAGCAAGACCGCCCTGTGGCTGTTCATTACCGTGGTTCTCGGTGCGATCTTTCTCGGCTGCCAGGCGTACGAGTATGCGCATGCGTATCACGAGCTGAACCTGACACTGAAATCTGGTATCTATGGCTCGACCTTCTTCATGCTGACCGGCTTTCATGGCTTCCACGTGACTATGGGTGCCATCATGTTGTCCGTTGTGCTGTATCGCGTGATGAAAGGCCACTTTACGCCAGACCATCATTTTGCGTTCGAAGGTGCGGCATGGTACTGGCACTTTGTTGACGTGGTGTGGCTGGGTCTGTACGTCATCGTGTATTGGATGTAAGTCCGCCGTCGGAAGACAAAAAAGCCGCACTGCAGTGCGGCTTTTTTACTGGCGGCCTGGGAGTGATGTTTCGTCATGGATGGGTGGTCTGAGCGTCGGATCAATAGCTGATGCCGGTCGGGTGTATCCACCCAAGGCGATTTGCAATCAGTATCAGCACGAACAGCAGCACCGAAAATCCGACGCGCAATGCCAGTGCCTGCACGGTGCGGTTGCTGCGGCCCTTGTCCCGCATGAGAAATACAAGCGCCGAGCCGAGGCTGGCGACTATCAGTAGGAAGGCGATGCCGACGACAATTTTCATGATGGGCTGCGTGAGTCGCTGCACCAAGCGCCAGCAAGTCCATCTCTGGTGAATGACAAGCGAGTAAAGTCCCTATTCTAATGCGAATGCACTTTCGTCTGCGCTGGGTACCGCTGATGGCCACAGTGGTCGTGGGGGTCATCGGTATATCGCTGGGTAACTGGCAGATGCGGCGCGCCGAAGAAAAGCGCCTACTTCAGCAGGAGATGATGGACCGCGCAGGTTTTGACCCCTTGCGTGCCAGCGCAGTAAAGCCGGGTGAGCTGCCTGATGCATTTCGTCGTGTCACCGCCGAGGGTCAGTTCGTCGGAACATGGGCTGTGTATCTGGACAATCGTCCTCTGCGTGGTCAGAGTGGCTTTTACCTGCTGATGCCACTGAAGCTCGTTGACAGTCCGCAGTCGGTGCTGGTGTTGCGCGGCTGGTTTCCGCGCGATGCGCGCGATCCGACCCGACTGCCCGAGATACCGATTCCGTCATCACCCGTGTCCATCGAAGGCAGGGTACGCCACGCGGCGGGCAAGCTGATGCAGCTGGGTGAGCCGGGCGCGCTCAGGCCGGGCGCCATCGTTCAGAATGCCGAGGTTGCGGATTTTAATCGCGCCAGCGAGCTACCCCTGCATACTTTTATAATCGAACAAACGAATGACACAGGCGATGGACTGGTGCGTGACTGGCCGCTGCCATCGACGGGTATCGAGACCCACCACGGGTATGCATTTCAGTGGTATGCGCTGTCTGCAGCAGCGCTGATTTTTTTTCTGGTGACTGGATTCCGACGTGCAAGCAAGTGACAGCCTTTCACCCACCGAGGTGAAAAAAAAGACGTACTGGGCCCTGTTCCTGGTGATCGCTGCTTGCGCAGCGCCCGTGGTCTTGTCCTATCTCACCTACTACATCATCAAGCCGCAGGCACGTAACAATTACGGCGACCTGATCGATCCGCGCGCGTACCCCCTACCTGATCTTGCCAGCGTCGATCTGGCGGGCCAGCCAGCCTCGCTGGCGCAGCTGAAGGGCAAATGGATATTGCTCCAGGTCGACAGTGGGAGCTGCGAGGCGGCTTGCCAGCAGAAGCTGTACTACATGCGCCAGTTGCGGCTTACTCAGGGCAAGGAGATGGATCGTATCGAACGCGTATGGCTGGTGACGGATGATGCGCCACTGGATATCGGTGTGATGAAGCAGTACGATGGCACGCACTTCATTCGTGTGGATCCGCAAAAGCTGGCGGCCTGGCTGCCTGTGCTGGAAGGCGCGCAGGCGACCAAAGCCAGCGATCATTTGTACATGATCGATCCGCTCGGTAACCTGATGATGCGATTTCCGAAAGACCCGGACGCCAACAAGATCAAAAAAGACCTTACCCGCCTGCTGAGGGCGTCGGGCATCGGCTGATCATGTTGCTCATACTGGCCTTGAAGGGCTTGCTGGTGGCGCTGGTGCCGGCCACGCTCGTGTATCTGTCGCGCAGCACCGATCGCTTTCGCCGGCTAGCGTGGGTGATGGTGTTTTTCACCTTTGATCTGATTATCTTCGGGGCGTTTACACGACTCACCGATTCCGGCCTGGGTTGCCCCGACTGGCCTGGCTGCTATGGCGAGGCGAATCCTTTCCTGGCGCATCAAGAGATACGCGCTGCAGAGACACTCATGCCCACCGGACCAGTCACTGTGCTCAAGGCATGGATAGAAATGATTCATCGCTATCTGGCGATGGGTGTGGGTGTACTGATCATGGTTTCTTTGCTGATGGCGTGGCAACTGTGGCGACGCACAGGTGCTTCGCGCTACTCGCCACGCGTACCGATCCTGCTGTTGATATGGGTGTGTGTGCAGGGCGCATTCGGCGCCTGGACCGTTACCCTGAAGCTGCAACCGATCATCGTGACACTGCATCTGCTGCTGGGGATGTCGCTGCTGGGGCTGCTGACATGGCATGCGATGCGACAAAGCGTACAGCCAGCCATCGCGCCTGAGGCGGCATCCTTGCGCTGGCCGGGAGCGATCGCGCTGGTCGTGCTGCTGATGCAGATTGCGCTGGGTGGTTGGGTGAGCACCAATTACGCTGCACTGGCTTGCGGCGGGTTTCCCCTGTGCCAGGGAGCGCTGCTGCCTGATATGGATCTCGATCATGGCTTTACGCTCTGGCGCCATTTGGGCATGACCGCCAGTGGCGATTACCTGCCTTTCGATGCCTTGGTGGCGATTCACTGGGTGCATCGCGCATTTGCGCTGGTAGCCGTTGGCGTGATTGCCTGGGTCAGCCACAAGTCGCTGCGGCTGCAGGGCGTACGGACGCTGGCACGCGCCTTGTCATGGGTGCTGGTGGCGCAGTTGTGCATTGGCGTTGCCACCGTTCTGCTTGATTGGCCACTCATGCTGGCAGTACTGCACAATGCAGGTGCTGCGCTGCTATTGCTATTACTCACCATGCTAAACTGTCGTGTAGTTTTATCAGCCGAGAGCATCGCCATGGCGTCTCGCCCTGGCTTGTCGCCCGCCTGACATTCCATCCTCATGACGACACTGTCCGTCCAGTCCAATCGCATCGCTCAGTATTGGGCGCTGACCAAGCCGCGTGTCACACAGCTGGCGGTGTTTTGCGCAGTGATCGGCATGTTCCTCGCTACCCCCGGTCTGCCCGACTGGCCTGTGCTGATCTTTGCCACCATTGGCATCTGGCTTCTGGCTGGCGCGGCGTTCGCAGTGAATTGTCTGGTTGAACGCGAAATCGATTCACGGATGGCGCGCACCGCGCGTCGTCCGCTCGCGCGCGGCGAGATCACGGTGCCCCAGACGCTGCTGTTCTCGGGTGTGATCGGCGGTGCGGGTATGTGGGTGCTGTATCACCTGGTCAATCCGCTGACCATGTGGCTGACCTTTGCCACCTTCGTCGGCTATGCCGTGATCTACACCATCATTCTGAAACCCGCGACGCCGCAGAACATCGTGATCGGCGGGTTGTCCGGCGCAATGCCTCCCGCACTAGGCTGGGCTGCGATTGCCAATGATGTGCCGATGCAGGCTTGGATACTGGTGCTGATCATTTTTGTCTGGACGCCCCCGCATTTCTGGGCGCTCGCGCTGTACCGTCGCGATGATTACGCCAAGTCAGGCCTGCCGATGCTGCCAATTACGCACGGTATGGAATTCACACGCTTTCATATCTGGCTTTACACCATCGTGTTGTTTGCCACCTCGATGCTGCCGTTTGCGGTGCGAATGAGTGGTGTGCTGTATCTGGTCAGCGCCATCGTGCTGGGGGCAATTTTCCTCTGGTATGCCTGGCGCATCTGGAAGCACTATGACGATCTGGTGGCTCGCAAAGCCTTTGCCTATTCGATCATCTATCTGTCGCTGTTATTCGCGGCACTGCTGATCGACCACTACCTTCCTTATTGATGTCTATGCCCCGATGTCTGATCGTGCTGGCCAGTGCACTGGCTTTGTCGTTGCCATTGACGGGTTGCGATCCAACGCAAAAACCAACGGTCTCGTTCAATAACACCGACGTGACCGGCCTGGATTATGCGAAAGGCTTCACACTGACGGATCACCATGGTCAGCGGCGCACGCTCGATGATTTTCGCGGCAAGCTTGTCTTTGTGTTTTTTGGTTTTACGCATTGCCCGGATGTGTGTCCCACCACATTGGCCGAGATGGCCGGCATCATGAAAGCGCTGGGGCCGGATGCGGAACGCTTGCAGGTCGTGTTCATCACACTCGACCCTGAACGTGACACCCCTGAACTGTTGGCCAGCTTTGTGCCGGCTTTTCATCCAAGCTTCCTTGGCCTTACTGGCGATCAGGTGACGATCGACCAGGTTGCCAAAGATTTCAAAGTGTTTGCACAAAAAGTGCCGAGCAAGGATGGCAAGGGCTACACGATTGATCACACGGCGGGCAGCTATGTATTCGATGCGAAAGGCCGCATTCGCCTTTTCGTTCGCCACGGCCAGCCTGACAACGCCTTGCTGAAAGATCTCAGGCACTTGCTGGCAGGAGCGTGATAGTGCCTTGCGCGATTGCCTGAAAGCATCAGGGCCCGACAGGGCCCTGATGGTTGATGCTGCCCACCGTTGGCTATCGCGCTTAAGCGTACTCGGCGAGTGCGGCTTTCATTTTTTTCATCGCGGCAACTTCGATCTGCCGTATGCGTTCGGCCGACACGCCAAACTCGGCAGCAAGCTCATGCAGCGTCGCGCCCGAGCCGTCATCGCTTGACAGCCAGCGCGCCTCGACGATGCGGCGCGCGCGATCATCGAGTGAGGACAGTGCCGCCTTGAGGCCTTCTGATTGCAGACGGTCATACTCGCGTGCCTCCAGCATTTTCGCTGGTTCGGAATGCTCGGATGACAGGTAGGCAATCGGTGCAAAATGATCGTCATCATCATCCGTTGGCGCTTCGAGTGCGATGTCGCGTCCTGCCATCCGGGTTTCCATCTCGATCACTTCTTCACGCTTCACGTTTAGCGTGCGCGCGAGCGAATCCACTTGATCGGGTGTCATTGCATCCAGACCCGTCTTGTGGCTGCGCAGGTTAAAGAACAGCTTGCGTTGTGCTTTGGTAGTGGCGAGTTTCACCATGCGCCAGTTGCGCAGAATGTATTCATGGATCTCGGCCTTGATCCAGTGGATGGCATACGACACCAGGCGCACACCTTGCTCGGGGTCGAAGCGCTTGACGGCCTTCATCAGGCCGATATTGCCTTCCTGGATCAGGTCGGCATGTGGCAGACCATAGCCGAGGTAACCGCGCGCGATGGACACCACCAGCCGTAGATGCGACATGATCAGCGATTGCGCTGCTGCGAGATCATTCTCCTGGCGCAGCTTGCGCGCCAGGCTGGCCTCTTCCTCTTGCGAGAGCATGGGAAGACGATTAACTGCAGAAATGTAGGCATCAATATTGCCGAGACTGGCCGGGAAACCGAGCGCCAGCGACTGAGGCCCGGTCGGCACAAGGGCAGACGAAGCAGACATAGCGGTCATGAATTCTCCTGGATGAAACGGTCCGGGCGCGGCAGACTGACACACTAAGCTTGCCCGTATAAGAACAATATTAGCACTCTCTGCGGCCGAGTGCTAATGGCGCAGTACCTGCCAGACTGACAACAGGGCGCCGGTAACGCCCAAGCCGGTGCTGGCCAGCAGCAGCATCGCGGTTGAGCGCACGTCCAGCGGCGCCAGCCGGAAGCTGGCGCCATACAGCCCGGCGAGCTCGGCCACGGGCGCATTCAATAGCGTCAGTGCGCCCACCACGCCTAGCAGCGCAAGCGCGCCCGAGCACAGACCCAGCAGCCCGCCCATGTAATAGAACGGGCGCGAGACAAAGCTGTCCGTTGCCCCCAGCAGCCGCGTGACAGCGATCTCCTCGGTCTGCGTGATCACTTGCAGCCGGATGGTGTTGAAGACGACCGCCAGCACCACGCCCGCCAGCGCAGCGGCCAGCAGCCAGAGCGCGACCTCGGCCAGTCGCATCAGTGCGACGAGTCGCCTGACCCAGGCGGCATCGAGCTGCACGGTGTCCACCGCGGCCAGCTGGCGGTAGCTGTCGGCCAGCTGTTCGAAGCGCTGGCTGGCTGCCGGATCACCTCTGCCCGCCAGTCTGACGATGTAGGCATCCGGCAAAGGATTCGTGCCCAGCGCCGCGACCACCTCATTCAGCCCGGCACGGGTTTTCAGCGCATCCAGCGCTTTCTCGCGGGGTATGAAGTCCACCTTCACCGCCAGACCGGCCGACGTTGCCGCTGCGTGCAGCTCGTCGCCTATCGCGCGCGCGCGTTCGCGCGTCGTATCCACGGACAGGAAAAGACTGATCTCAGGCTCGACCGGCAGCGCATGGGATAGCGGGCGCAGATTGTCCAGCAGAGTCAGGCCTGCCAGTGGCAGTATCAGCGCCAGTGCGATCACCAGCACATTGAACACAAAGCTCCCAGGTGCAGCACGCAGGCGTGCGAGTGCTGAGCGCAGGGCGAGGTGATGTTCCCGCAGCCAGTTCATACCCCCACCTCGCTGCCGGCCGATTGCATTGCGATTATTCGTCCGTGCGAGAGCTGCACGACGCGGTCGGCGCCTCGCAGCAGGCGTTCATCATGTGTCGACATCACGCACGTCACTCCCGCTGCATTAAATGCGGCCAGCATGTCGGTCACCAGCTTGCCGCTGTCACGATCCAGATTGGCGGTAGGTTCATCAGCCAGGATGATGCGCGGCTTGTGAACAATGGCACGCGCGATCGATACGCGTTGTTGTTCACCGCCTGAGAGTGTCATTGGCAGCGCCGCCGCTTTCGCGCTCAGACCGACACGTTCCAGTGCCACTTCGGCGCGCTGAGACGCGACGCGCAGATCGGTGCCACTCACGATCAGTGGCATCATGACGTTAGCCAGGACATGACGATCATTCAGCAGCCGGTGCTGCTGCAAGATCAGGCCCAGTTTGCGGCGCAGGAAGGGCAGAGTCGTGCGGTTTACCTTGCGCATGTCCTGACCGCTGACTTGCAGCACCCCGCCACTGGGGCGCTCGATGCCAGCAATCAGCTTGAGCAGGGTCGACTTGCCGGCGCCTGAAGGACCGGCAAGAAAAATCAGCTCGCCCTCGCGAATGTCGAGCGAGATCTCGGACAGTGCGGTGACCTCTCCCGGATAAGTTTTGTAGACGTGAGAAAAAGAGATGATGGCCATCAGCCGTCTTTCAATGAATCGGTATTAGCCCAGCAGTGCATCGACGAATTCACTGGCGACGAAAGGCTGCAGATCATCGATGCCTTCACCGATGCCAATAAAATAGACAGGTACCGGACATTGCCGAGCGATCGCTACGAGCACGCCACCTTTTGCGGTGCCGTCAAGCTTGGTCACGACCAGACCGGTCAGCGTGAGCGCCTCGTTGAATGCTTTGACTTGCGCGAGCGCATTCTGGCCCGTATTGCCATCAATGACCAGCAGCACTTCATGCGGCGCACCGGCCATACCTTTGCCGATCACGCGCTGGATTTTTTTTAATTCATCCATCAGATGCAGCTGGGTTGGCAAGCGTCCTGCGGTATCGATCATGACCACATCCATGCCACGCGCCTTACCGGCCTGAACGGCATCGAAAGCGATAGCCGCCGGGTCGCCGGATTCCTGCGCGATCACGGCGATCGCATTGCGCTCGCCCCAGACCGTGAGTTGCTCGCGTGCCGCCGCACGAAAGGTATCGCCCGCTGCTAGCAAGACCTGTTGCTGATGGGCTTGCAGGTGTTTGGCCAGCTTGCCTATGGTGGTCGTCTTGCCGGCGCCGTTCACGCCGGCAATCATCATCACCAGCGGTGGTTCTGTGCCGAGCATCAGCGGTTTCTCCAGCGGCGAGAGCAGGCTGATCAGCAGCTCGCGTAACGCCAACTTGACTTGGAGTGCTTCGGTGAGCTTGTCTGTGCGGATTTTTTTCTTCAGCGCGTCCAGCAGCTCTTGCGTGGCTTGCACACCGGCATCCGCCATAAGCAAGGCCGATTCCAATTCATCGTAGAGCGCGTCATCAATGCGCGTGCCGGTGAAGAGTGTCGCGATCCCGGATGACGTGCGCGAAAGACCGGTCTTGAGCTTGTCGATCCAGGAGGATTCGCGTGCGGCAGCGCTGGGCGGTGCTGCCAAGGGTGATGCCGGCTCAGTAACGCGCTGCGCAGTAGGAGATGTCGAGACCGTGGGAGCAGTGTCCTGCGGCTTTTTCTTGAAAAAACTAAACATCCGGCCCTGAAGTGATGCGCTGCGGAGAAAAATTGGAAAGGCTACAATCGGCGCTCGCGATCGGGACAAACCTGTCTGGAATGACCGATATCAATGAGTCTCTATTCTAGCAGAGCACAGACCATGAATTTCCGACTCGGCTGGCTGGCATTGGCCAGTTTTTTTCATCTTGCCTACGCTCCTGTTTCCGCGAACGCCGCGGCAACGACTCAGGAATTCAAGCTGGGCAATGGCATGCGTATCATCGTGCAAGAAGATCATCGTGCGCCCACGGTCGCTCATATGGTCTGGTACCGAGCCGGTGCGATGGATGAGCAGAACGGCAGCACTGGGGTCGCGCATGTGCTCGAGCACATGATGTTCAAGGGTACCAAGACCCTCAAACCTGGCGAGTTCAGCGCCAAAGTCGCCGCGCTCGGCGGTCGCGATAACGCATTTACTGGCAAGGATTACACCGCCTACTATCAACAGGTCGAAAAATCCCGGCTGGAACAGGTGATGGCACTCGAAGCAGACCGAATGCAAAACCTCACGATGGATAAAGAGGAGTTCGCAAAAGAAATCCGTGTGGTAATGGAAGAGCGCCGGCTGCGCACTGAGGATCAGCCGCTGTCTCTGCTGTACGAGGCGCTGTACGCAACGGCATTTGTTGCCAGTCCTTACCGCAATCCGGTCGTCGGCTGGATGAATGACTTGCAAAACATGACCGCTACTGATGCACTGGATTGGTACCGGCGCTGGTATGCACCGAACAATGCCACGATGGTGGTCACCGGCGATGTCGATGCGCGCCGTGTACGCGATCTGGCAGACAAATACTTTGGCAAGATACCGCCAAAGACGCTGCCCAAGACCAAGCCCCAGGCCGAGCCGCCGCAGACCGGGATCAAACACGTCGTGGTCAGAGCGCCGGCAGAGAATCCCTATCTGGTGATGGCATGGAAGATGCCAAATCTGCGCGACGTTGAAAAAGATGATGAAGTACATGCGCTGGATGTGCTCGCCGCCGTGCTGGATGGCTACGATAATGCGCGCCTGCCGGCAAAGCTGGTGCGTACCGACCGCGTGGCCAATTCGGTCGACGCGGGTTTCGAGCCGGTTGCGCGTGGCCCCGTGATGTTCACACTTTCTGGTGTGCCCGCCAAAGACACCACCGTCAAACAGCTGGAGCAGGCACTGCGCGCCGAGCTGGCACGTATTGCCAGTGAGGGTGTGTCGCCGGCAGAGCTACGCCGGGTGAAGTCGCAACTCATCGCCAGTCAGGTATACAAGCGCGACTCCGTATTCGGTCAGGCCATGGAGATTGGCTCCATGGAGATGGCCGGTATCTCGTATCGGCAGATCGACCGCATCATCGAGAAGCTGGGCGCGGTCACACCTGAGCAGGTGAGGGCAGTCGCACAAAAATATTTTTCGGATGAGCAGCTGACCATCGCCACGCTTCAACCCTTGCCTGTCTCTGCTCAGGCAGAGCGCAAGCCAGCGGCCAGCGGTCTGCGTCATTAAGTCGTTTCCAGAATCTGTTAGCGGAGTCATGTCATGCTGAAAAAATGCTGGCTGCTTGGCCTAGTCGTTCTCGCCGGCAGCGCGCAGGCGGCGCTGGATATCCAGCACTGGACTTTGTCGAATGGCGCGCGCGTGGTCTTTGTTGAAAACCACACCATCCCCATTCTTGATGTCAACGTCGATTTCGATGCTGGCAGTCGCCGTGATCCGGTCGGCAAAGCGGGTACCGCCTCGCTGACCCATGGCATGCTGGCGCGTGGCATCCGCGCGGCGACGCTGCCAGAGGGCGGTCCTGACGGCGGCAGTCATGAACCCGAACTGACCGAAGCCGCCATTTCTGATGCCCTCGCTGACGTTGCTGCACAGCGCAGCGGTGGTCCGGGCGTTGACCGTGCGGGCATGGGCGTGCGCACGCTGTCATCGGCAGCCGAGCGCGAACAGTCGGTTCGTCTGCTGGCCCGTCTGCTAGCGCATCCCAGCATGCCTGAGCCCTTGTTGGCACGTGACAAGGCACGCACCTTGGCTTCGATCCGAGAATCGCTGACCAAACCAGAATACATTGCTGATAAATCATTCTGGCGTTTGGCGTATGGGAATCATCCCTACGGTAACGAGACCACAGCCGACACCGTGGAGTCGATTACGCGCGATGATTTACTGGCATTTCACCGTCGTCACTATGTCGCCAACCGGGCAATCGTTTCGCTGATGGGTGATATCACCCGCGAGCAGGCGCATGCGATAGCGACCGAACTCACGCGCTGCTTGCCCCAAGGTGAGCCACTGAGTACCTTGCCGGCGGTGGCGCCCTCCGTCGGGACGGAGCAGCGTATTCCGCATCCGGCATCGCAGGCGCATATTTTGATCGGCATGCCGGCGCTCTCGCGCGGCGATCCGGATTTCTTCGCGCTGACGGTGGGTAATTACATCCTGGGTGGCGGTGGTTTTGTGTCACGCATTTCGCGCGAGGTACGTGAGCAGCGCGGACTGGCCTACAGCTCTTACAGTTATTTCAGTCCGATGGCACAAGCGGGCCCGTATCAGGCAGGTTTGCAAACGCGCAAGGATCAGACCGACGAAGCGCTCGCCGTCGTGCGCGATACGATCGCCAAATTTCTTCGTGACGGGCCCACGGAGGCTGAGTTAAAAGCAGCCAAAGATAACCTGATCGGTGGTTTTCCTCTGCGCATTGATAACAATCGAAAGATTCTCGACAACCTGGCGATGATTGCTTACCACCAGTTACCGCTCGATTATCTGGATACCTGGACTGCGCAGGTCAGCAAGCTCACGGTCGCCGATATTCGTGCTGCTTTCGCACGCAAGTTGTCGATGAACAGCATGGTGACCGTCGTCGTCGGTCCGGAAAAATAAAAACATCGCACACAGGCAAGCTATGAACCGCCGCTCCGTGCCACCCCGACAGGTACGCATCATCGGCGGACACTGGAAGCGCACTCCTTTGCCTGTGATCGATGCACAAGGCCTGCGGCCGACACCGGACCGCGTGCGCGAAACCTTATTTAACTGGCTCGACCATGTGCAAGACACAGCGTGGCGCAGCCGGCGTTGTCTGGATCTGTTTGCCGGCAGCGGCGCGCTCGGTTTCGAGGCGGCCAGTCGGGGCGCGGCCAGCGTGCTGATGGTCGATGCTTCGCCGCTGGTCTGCAAGTCCTTGCAAGCGATGCGCGAGAAGCTGGCAGCGGCTCAGGTCGAGATACGTCGCGCCGATGCCTTGTCGCTGCTGGGTACGCTGGAAGGCACGTTTGACGTGATCTTTCTCGACCCCCCGTATGCTCAGGACATGCTGTCCACGGCCTTGCCCGCCTGCCAGCGCTTGCTGGCGCCTGGCGGGCTCGTCTATGCTGAATCTGATCGGCCTCTGGCGGCGACCAGCGAGCCCTGGCTGGCGCGATGGCGGCCCATCAGAGAGGGCAGGGCGGGTGCCGTGCATTTTGTGCTGCTGGCTGCGACTTAGCTCACCATAAAATACGGATTAATCAGCGTCTCAGCGAGCGTCTCGTCGCTTTCTTTTAGGGCATAATTCGCGTTCTTTATGTTCTGATTGGCAATAACTTTGCCCGCAGAGATAACAAAGAGGAAACGTGATGGTCGCTGCCGTCTACCCCGGAACTTTTGATCCGCTCACCCGTGGTCACGAAGACCTCGTGCGGCGGGCATCCGGCTTGTTCGATCGCCTCATCGTGGGCGTTGCGGACAGCAAAGCCAAGCGCCCGTTTTTTTCGCTCGATGAGCGGCTCGATATCGCACGCGAGATTCTGGGTCATTATCCGAATGTCGAGGTGGAAGGTTTTTCCGGTCTGCTGAAAGACTTTGTACGGCGGCATGATGCACGGGTGATTGTTCGCGGTCTGCGTGCGGTGTCGGATTTTGAATATGAATTTCAGATGGCCGGCATGAACCGCTATCTGCTGCCCGATGTGGAGACACTGTTCCTCACACCCTCGGACCAGTATCAGTTCATTTCGGGCACCATTGTCCGCGAGATCGCGCTGCTGGGTGGTGATGTGTCGAAATTCGTTTTTCCCTCCGTTGAACAGTGGCTGCAGAAAAAAATGGCCAGCAATCAATCCTGATTCGGAGTCAGTCAGATGGCACTGATGATCACCGACGATTGCATTAATTGTGATGTCTGCGAACCTGAATGCCCGAATGGCGCTATCTTCATGGGTCCGCTGATTTACCAGATCGACTCCGACAAATGCACCGAGTGCGTGGGTCATTTTAATGAGCCGCAATGTCAGCAGGTCTGCCCGGTCGCTTGCATTCCCCTCGACCCTGACTGGCAAGAAACACCAGAGCAGCTACAGCACAAATTCGACAAGCTGCAAGCCGCCAGCGCTAGCTGACGGGCTTTGTCCCAGGCATCACCACGCTCCTGAACCTTCAATGACCGCCGAGGTCAGTGGGTAGGCAACTCTCGTGTTCAATTCGCTGGTTCAGGGGGGCTATGCGCGTTGCCGGATCAGATAAGACAGCTGATGCAGACGATGTCTTGGGTCGCAGCGAAGCGTGCCTCAGGCTCGTCATTGACCACCTGGCCGAGGGCTTGATGGTGGTCTCTGCCGATGGGACACACCTGCACTGGAACAAAGCCGCGCTGGAAATATTTGGCTATCTGCAGTCTATGCCTACCTCATGCACCCAAGCAGAGATCATGGCTGACTATGACATCCTGTCACCCGACGGACAGCTGCTCTCTCGCGAGGCATGGCCCTTACCCAGACTGTTGCGCGGTGAGCGCTTGCGCAATGTCGAGGTCATCCTGCGCCATGTGCGCCAGCGCTGGACTAAAGAGGTGAGTTTTGGCGGCACCTTAGTCCGCGATGATGCAGGGCATCCCCTGATGGCTGTGCTGACGATACGCCATGTGACAGCGCGGCGACGGGCGGAGCGCGCGCGCGCCAGAGCCAAGAGGCGCCAGCAGCTGGCCATTGGTATCGCGCGACTCGGCTCGTGGGAATGGAACCTCGCTGATGGATCGATCTACCTCTCGCCTCAATGGAAGCACTTGCTGGGTTATGCCGGGCATGAGCTGCCCAATCGCATGCAGGCCTGGGAGGAACGTATGCATCCTGCGGATCGGGAGCGCACGCTGTCTGCGCTGAATGGTTTTGTTCAAGCGCCACAGGGTACTTTCCAATCGGAGTACCGCATGCAGCATCGCGACGGTGATTACCGCTGGGTGTCATCACAAGCTGTGGCCGACTGCGATGACAGTGGCAAGGTCAGGTCACTGATCGGTACGATGATCGACATTACCCGACAGAAGCTGGAAGCGCAGCGGGTACGCGAGGCCGCCCAGCACTGCGCACTGACAGGCTTACCCAATCGTGCGCTGATTTTTGAATACGCCAATCACCTGCTGGCGGCAGCCAGTCGCCAGCATAGCCGTGGTGCGCTGCTGTTCATCGATCTCGATCGTTTCAAGCCCGTTAATGACTTATATGGACACGATATCGGTGATCGTCTGCTGGAGCAGGTGGCGCGACGTATGGTGGCTTGCGTGCGTCAGGAAGATCTGGTCGGGCGACTCGGTGGCGATGAGTTCGTGATTGTGCTGCCCTATATGGGCAAAGGACACTCGGCACCCACGGTCGCTCGCCATGTGATCGCCGCGCTCTCGCAGCCGTTTCGCATCAGTGGTCTGGAGCTATCGATCTCAGCATCGGTGGGCATCAGCTTTTATCCCCTGCATGGCGCTGATATCGATGCCTTGTTACATCGCGCTGATCTGGCCATGTATCGTGCGAAGGCCATCGGACGCGGTAACTATCAGGTCCACACGCCTGAGCTTGGGCATCGGAGGAATGCCTCTGCTTCCATTGAAACCCAGTTGCGTCTGGGGCTCGCTGAAAATTTGTTCGTGCTCCATTATCAGCCCGTCATCCATGTTGATGATGGCAGGGTCGCCTGCGTGGAGGCCTTGCTGCGGCTACCCGTGACGAACGACAATCCGCTAGCGCCCGCTGCCTTCATACCCGTGGCCGAATCGGTGGGTTTGATCGCTCAACTGGGTGACTGGGTGACCCAGGCCGTGTGCCGGCAGTTCATCGAATGGCGCGACCAAGGCGTGCCGCCGATACGCATGGCGATGAATATATCCACGCTACAGTTTCGTCAACGTGGATTTGTCGCACGATTACTGAATATCGTCCGCCAGCACGGCGTGGATCCGGGGTATCTTCAGATTGAGGTGACCGAGAGTGCGCTCGTAGAACGTACCAGCGATGCAATGGAGGCGCTCGCCGAACTTGATGCAGCGGGTATGAACATCGCACTCGATGATCTCGGCACCGTCGGATGCAGCTTGGACCTGATCACTCACCTGCCACTGGACACACTGAAAGTTGACCAGATTTTCGTCAGCAAGCTTGAGCATGATCAGGCCAGCAGAGCCGTTGCCGACACGATTATCGCGATGGGTAAAGCCATGGATCTGAATATTGTGGGCGAAGGTGTCGATACAGATCAGACGCTGGCTTATCTGCGCAGCCGGGGTTGCCGGCAGGTGCAGGGTAATTTACTCGGCGCGCCGATGCCGGCGTATGATTTTTTGCAATGGTACCTCGGACGTTCGCCATCTAAGCCAACAACGAGGTCTCATTGACAGGGACAAGCGATGATTGATCGCTCGCTAGCTAGACGTTAAACCGCAATTGATCGCTGCAAGCCATGCAAATACGAGGTGTGTGATTTTTCGTATTCATTTCGTACCCGCTTTCATACCCGGTTTTGATTTTTTGTATTTCGTGTGTTCGCCCCCCAACGCCATTTTCGTACTTGCTTACTACAAGGCATAGCAAAAAATTAGGTGACCTCGACAGCTATTTGGTTAGCCTGACCCCCTTTGCCAAGCTCTCTGCTATACAGTTTTTAAGTGTTTGTCACCCCCCCGATACCCCCCTGCGTTTTGCTGACCTCAATGGTGAGCATAGGGTTCAAAAACCGCATGAATGCTATCTCCAGCACCAGGGTGCCTTCTCCCATGCGGTCTCTTTTATTGGGGTGGGCTCGTTACCGCGCCACAGCACCTGAAGCCGCCATGCGCTTCGTGTGCCGCGATAGTTGGGCGGGACCAGCCTGCGTAGATAGCCTAGCTTCTGGAGCTCTCTGAGGTACTTTCCGGCCCATGAGGGAGACCGCCCGCAAAGTAGTGCCAAGCGACGTTGTGACGGGTAGCACAGGCCTTTGGCAGAGGCATGAATGCCGATTGCACCGAGCAGCAGGAGCAATGGTTTTCTGGTGTTAATTCGGGGGTCGGTAATGGCTCGGGACGGAATGACTGAAAACTGGGTATGTGGGGGCAGCTCGCTGACCCGGGTAAGTCGGCTGTCCTCGCGCTCGAGATACCGCCCACGGGGGTCTTTGGGCCCACCATCGAGCAGGACAAGTTTCTTTGGGGGTGCCGGCAAATCAAAGAGTCCTAGCTTTGGGGTCTGCATCGTGTGTGAGCATCCGGTAATCACCGTCTAGCCAGAAGCAGCCTCTTGCGCTAATGTCTTCTGCTTTGCCTGCACATGCCACGGCAGTAGCTCAGCCACCCGATTGACCGGGTAATCCGCAATCACGGTGAGTACGTCACGCAGGTAGCTTTCCGGATTCATGCCATTTAACTTGGCCGTCTCCAGCAAGCTATAGAGCGTGGCTGCGCGCTCACCCCCGGCATTCGATCCCAGGAACAGATAATTTTTTCTGCCCAGCGCTATCCCCCGCAGTGATCGCTCGGCAGCATTGTTGTCGATCTCGATGCGACCATCGTCCAGATAGCGCGTTAGCGCCACCCAGTGATTCATTGCATAGCCAATCGCCTCGGCTGTGACGGATTTGCGCGAGATGCGCTCTTGTTGTTCACTCAGATACCGATGCAAGCCCTCGACCAGTGGTTTGGCTTGGTCCTGCCGGATCGCTTGCCGCTCCTCAGCCGGACTGCCTCGAATCGTCGCCTCGATCTGATAGAGCTGGGCCATCTGCGCTAGCGTCTGGGTCGTGACCGCTGAAGGATGCTGGACATGAATATCGTGGAACTTTCTTCGCGCATGTGCCCAGCAAGCGGCTTCAATGACCTTGCCGCTAGCGTAAACGGCGTCATACCCAACATACGCATCGGCTTGCAGGATGCCTGCAAAGTCCTTCAGATGCGTCTGCGGATGGATGCCTTGTCGGTTCTCGGAGTACGCAAACCAGACCGCCGGGGCGTCATCGACGCCTGCTGGCCGATCATCCCGCACATAGGTCCACAATCGCGCTTGTTTGGTCTTGCCGGTGCCAGGGGCGAGTACCGCAATGGGTGTGTCATCCGTATGGAGCTTCTCGGCACTGAGCACGTACTGCTGCAAGGCATTGGCCAGCGGGCGCAGCAAGGCATGCACATTGCCTACCCAGTCCCCCACGGTACTCTCGGCCAGCTCAATGCCGTTGCGGGCATGGATGCGGCACTGGCGGTAAATCGGTTGATGATCAAGATATTTGCTGACCATGATGTGGGCCAAGAGACCCGGGCCGGCAGCGCCTTTGGCAATGGGTCGACTGGGGGCTGCGGCTTGGGCGATGGTGTCGCACTTCGTGCAGGCGAGCTTGGGCCGTACATGACGAATCACTTTGATGGACGCTGGCACATGCTCGAGTACTTCGGAGACATCTTCTCCCAGCGTTTGCCAGGCGCCACCGCAGTCAGGGCAGCAGGGGGCGTCGGGGACATGCCGCAGGATCTCTCGGGGCAGCGATTCAGACCAGGCGCGTTTGGGCGCGGAGGCCTTGACTGCAATCTCCACCGGCTCGGGCACCGCCGGCAAGAGACGCTCACTTTGCGCTCGCGCGATATAGAGCTCTTCGAGTTCGAGTTCTAATTGATCGATCTGATGCGCCAACTTCTCGGACTTGCGCCCGAAGAGCATGCGCTTGAGTTTATCGATTAGGAGGTTTAAACGAGCGATCTCGGCATCATGCGATTCATTGATCAGTTTGATGCCATCACACTCGCGCTGCAAAGTTTCAGCGATCGAGATTTGCGCCAGCAGCAATGCCTGAAGTTCTTCAACATTGTTTGGCAGAGGCGCATGGGTGTGCATGCCTCAAGTATATCGAATCCTTCTGATGCGTGGATCGATAATATTGATGGCGTATTTTAGTTCGATGAGTATTGTTGATCACGACCGTTGATGATGATTCGCCGGTGAGAATGATCGATGAAGATCGTCGGTGAATCCTCTTCACTGCTCCTTGCTGTACACGGGCATTGATGCGATCACGCTTGTACCGGTCGACGCGTATGACGTGGTCGTCGCCAGTCGATCCCTTCGAGCAGCATCGCTAATTGCGCCGCACTGAGCGCCACACTTCCTGAGTCTGCTTGGGGCCACACAAAGTAGCCTTCTTCCAATCGCTTCATGAACAGACATAAACCATCGCCACTCCACCACAGCACTTTAAGGCGGTCCCCGCGACGGCCACGGAAGACGAACACATGGCCGCAAAAGGGATCCGTTTCTAGCGTGTGCTGTACTTGCGCGGCCAAGCCATCAAAGCCACGGCGCATGTCGGTGACTCCTGCGACCAGCCAGATGCGCGTACTCGTGGGTAAGCCGATCATGCCAGCAGCGAGGCGAGCACGGTCTTTAAGGTTGCCGGATCGACCTCGCCTTGCAGCGTGATGTGCAGTTCACCACAGCGAATCGAGAGCAGACGCTCGGCACTCGTCGCTACGGTATCGTCGGCCATTGCCGAGGTCAGCTGGACGGGGATCAGCGCAGGTTGCTCATTTACCGGGGTTGTGCCCAGCAAACCACTGCGATAATGCCAGCGCCAAGTGTGCAGCAGGTTGGCGTTGATATTATGTTCGCGTGCGACCCCGGCAGCCGACGCGCCAGGTTGCAGTGATTGCTCAACTACTTGCCGTTTGTAGTCTAAGGTGTAGCGGCGACGGGTAGATTTGCCGGTCGCCGGCACTGACGGGGATAAAACAGAATCGCTCATCTATACGTGTCCATTTAAAACTACGTGGGCACGTAGGCTCGCATGAGCTCTGAAAAGAGGCTAGACGGTGA
>JBJTAS010000047.1:0-167729 GCA_046090895.1 Oxalobacteraceae bacterium
GTGGGTCTAGCTGGCCGCTGCACGAGCGCTTGTCACTCCATCATGCCGATCATGCCGGTGTGGCGACGCTCTCGCTTCACGACCATGAGCGCTGTCTGGCGCGCTGGCGCTTCACTCTCGAGCAGGAAGTCGGCGCGCTGCGGCTGCTGCAAGCGTTCGAGCGCATTCAGGCAAGTCGTGCCGGGCGGCCGATGGCCTCCGACGACGGTACGGCGCGCTGCCCGAGCTGCCAGTCAGCACTGTCGGAAGAGAGCGAGGAATGCCCGGTCTGCCATCGCGAGCTGCTTGAGCCGGTCTCGACCTGGGTACTGTTCCGCCTGTGGCGCTTTGCGCGGCCCTACAAGATGCAGCTGCTGCTGGGATTTTTTCTGACGCTCGCGTCCACGGCGGCGCTGATGGTGCCGCCGTATCTATCGATGCCGCTAATGGATGAGATCCTGATTCCCCAGCAGACCGGCACCGAGATCGACACGCATGATGTCATCATTTATCTCTCGGGCTTGCTGGTGGCAGCGCTCGCTGCCTGGGGGCTGGGATGGTGGCGCACCTATCTGCTGGCGCTGGTGTCGGAACGCATTGGCGCGCACTTGCGCACCGCGACGTTCGATCACCTGATGACCCTGTCGCTGGATTATTTCGGCGCAAAGCGCACTGGCGACCTGATTGCGCGAATCGGCAATGAATCCGATCGTATCTGTGTGTTCCTCTCGCTGCACGCGCTGGATTTCGCCACCGATGTGCTGCTGCTGGCCATGACGACGGTGGTGCTGTTCACCATCAACCCGTGGCTGACCGTGGCGACCTTGATGCCGTTGCCGCTGATCGTCTGGCTAATTCATCTGGTTCGTGATCGACTGCGCTACGGCTTCGAAAAAATTGATCGTATCTGGGGCGATGTGACCAATGTGCTGGCCGATACCATCCCTGGCGTACGCGTGGTGAAGGCCTTCGCCCAGGAGTCGCGCGAGTCGCAGCGCTTTCGCGAAGCCAACCAGCACAACCTCGCCGTGAACGACAAGCTCAATCGCACCTGGAGCCTGTTTGCGCCCACCGTGACGATGCTGACGGAAGTCGGGCTGCTGGTGGTCTGGGCATTCGGCATCTGGCTGGTCATTCACAAGGGTGTCACGGTGGGCGTACTGGTGGCCTTCATCGCCTACATTGGCCGTTTTTACGGCAGGCTGGATTCAATGAGCCGCATCGTCTCGCACACGCAAAAAGCGGCCGCCGGAGCCAAGCGCATATTTGACATTCTGGATCACAGTTCCAGTGTCCCCGAACCGACCAACGCAGTCAGGCTGAGTGAGGTCAGGGGAGCCATTGCGATTCGTGATGTCAGCTTCCGTCATGGCAGTCGACGAATACTGGAGGGCGTCAGCCTCGACATCCAGCCGGGTGAAATGATAGGCTTGGTGGGCCACAGCGGCTCCGGCAAGAGTACACTGATGAACCTGATCTGCCGGTTCTATGATGTGAATGAGGGCGCGATTCACGTCGATGGCATCGACATTCGCCGCTATTCGGTGGCTGACTACCGCCGCCATATTGGGCTGGTGCTGCAGGAGCCTTTTCTGTTTCATGGCACGATCGCCGAGAATATCTCCTACGGCAAACCTGACGCGACACGCGCCGAGATCGTCGCTGCGGCGCGTGCCGCGCACGCGCATGAATTCATCCTGCGGCTGCGGCATGGCTATGACTCCATCGTTGGCGAGCGCGGGCAGGGCCTCTCGGGGGGTGAGCGTCAGCGTATCTCGATTGCGCGCGCACTGCTCATCGATCCCCGGATTCTGATGCTCGACGAGGCGACGTCGAGCGTGGATACCGCGACCGAAAAAGAGATTCAAAACGCGCTCGACAATCTGGTGCAAGGCCGTACAACGATTGCGATTGCGCACCGCTTGTCCACGCTGCGCCGTGCTGACCGGCTGGTCGTGCTGGATCGCGGCGAGGTCGTTGAAGTCGGTTCGCATGACGAGCTGATGGAGCGGCGTGGCGCCTACTGGCGGCTGTATGAGTCGCAGGCACGCAATGTCGACACCGAGGACGAGGACCCACCCCGCGTACACATTCCTCTGGCCAAGGCAGCACCATGATGACCGAAGTCAGCAGCCGGCTGTGGAGTCCGCGAGGCCATCGTCTTGTGCGCGACGCATACGGCCAGTTGATATTTACCGATGAGGCGGGTCGAGAGCATGTTGGCGTGACGCCGGTGCGCGCATTTCCTATCGATGCACCGGGCGAGCATGTGTCGCTGGTCGATGCCGACGGTCATGAGCTGGCTTACATCGCGAGGCTGTCCGATATCGATGCCGAGAGCCGTGCCTTGCTGCTCGACGAGATTGCCCAGCGCGATTTCATGCCCCACATCGAGAGGCTATTATCCGTGTCCACGTTTTCCACCCCCAGCACGTGGACGGTGCGAACCGACAGAGGAATGAGCAGTTTCGTGCTGAAAGGCGAGGAGGACATTCGCCGCCTGCGCGGCAACGGTCTGCTGATCACGGACAATCATGGCCTCACGTATCGGGTGATCGACATGCGGGCGCTGGACAGACAGTCGCGTAAGCTGCTGGACCGGTTTCTGTGAACGGCCGACGCCAAGGCGCAGAGTGCACCGCGGCGCCCGCCGTCGTATCGCAGCGCTAACTGACCAGACCGCCTGGCGGCGCATCGCTTTGCGGCGCATCGCCGGGCTGCACACCGCCATCGTCGCCATGGGGCATGGCGCACATCCGCAGCCAGACAATGCCAAGGATTCCCGCCATCAGCGATGCGCAAAATACCGCGATCTTTGAGGTGTGCACATTGACAGGATCCTCCGCGAAGGCCAGGTTGGTGATGAAGATCGACATCGTAAAACCTATCCCGCCCAGCAGTCCCGCACCGGCCAGATGCGTGATGCGCATATCGGGTGGCAGTGTGCACAGGCCCAGCCACACCGCTAGCAGAGAGAGCATCACCACGCCCAGTGGCTTGCCGATCACCAGTCCGGCAAGAATGCCAAGGCTGTTGGTGCTCAACAGTTCGGAGATCAAATCCGCGTTGAGCAGAACGCCAGTGTTCGCCAACGCAAACAAGGGCAGCACGATCAAGGCCACCGGCCGGTGTAGCCAATTCTCCAGCTGGTGCGATGGCGAGTGCTCTGACGCCGAACGCGACCAGAAAGGAATGGCGAGGGCGAGCAGGACGCCGGCTAAGGTGGCATGAATGCCGGACTTGAGCATCAGTAACCACATCAGCAGGCCGCCGATCAGATAGGCTGGCAGATAGGTGATGCGCAGGCGACGATTGAGCAACAGCAGCGCCAGCCATACGGCCACACTACCCGCGAGATAAGTGATCGACACGCCTTTGCTGTAGAACAGGGCGATCATGATGATCGCGCCGAGATCGTCGATGACGGCGTAGGCGACGACAAAGATTTTCAGCGACGCGGGCACGCGCGTGCCCAGCAGCGCCAACGCACCCAGCGCGAATGCGATGTCGGTCGCCATGGGGATGCCGATACCCGCTTGCGCCGGCAGGCCGGCGTTGAATCCGTAATGGATCAAGGCTGGAGCCAGCATGCCACCCAGCGCTGCGAATATGGGCAAGAGCGCATTACGCACATTCGACAGCTCGCCGACAAAGAGCTCGCGCTCCAGTTCGAGGCCTATCATCAGGAAGAAGACGGCCATCAGACCATCATTAATCCAGTGCTCGGCGCTGAGCCCAAGCCACTCTGTTTTCCAGATGGCGAGATACTGCGGACCGATCGCTGAATTCGCCAATGTCAGGGCGAGTGCCGTACAAATGAGCAGCAGAACACCACCGGATTTTTCGGATTCAAAAAAACGAAGGAAGGTGTCGCTGAGCTGACGTGTGGGCATGATTCAGTGACCTCAGGAGGCGCCATGCGATCCCGCGCCGTCGGCGATCGCATTGTCCGGGTTCATGAAGATAGGACGTCCATCCGGGGTGTTCAGGGGTATCAGGACTTCACGCTGCTGGTCATCTTTGAGCAGTGCACACAGGGTGTGGTTGGAGCGCATGCTGCCATTCAGTTCGACTTCGAGGTCGGCGATCACCAGCTCCACGCCGGTCAGTATTTGTTTGACTTTCATGCGGGTCTCCGTGGGTAGGGTTGAAAACACTGCGGCCGCAGTGTAGTCATTTTCAGGCCGCTGTGCACGCGACGAATATAATCGGCTTGTGCCGAAATTAAACTTTTTCCTTTTTCGATGGCCTGTCTCTGCGCTTATGGCGTGGATATTCAGCTGGATTGTCTATCTGGTGCTTTTGCGTGTGGATCTGTTGCCCTGGCTGAGTGCGGCGGTGGCGACGGCGGTGGGTGCGCTGGCGTCGGTGCTGGCGGGTACGCTCTCCCGTCGGATTGCCGTCGCCGTGGGTTTTCCTCTTTCGCTGCTGCTCTTCGGTGCGGGCGCGATGCCCGGCTGGGCCTGGCTCTTGCCGCTGGTAATCGTCTTGCTGGTCTATCCGATGAATGCGTGGCGCGATGCGCCGCTGTTTCCCACGCCTGCTGCGGCGCTGAGAGACTTGCCGGTTCACGCACCTCTGCGCGCCGGTGCGCTGGTGCTTGATGCGGGCTGTGGATTGGGGCACGGCATTCGCGCGCTGCGCGCCGTGTACCCCGATGTCACGCTGCATGGCACGGAATGGAGCTGGCCGCTGCGGATAATCGCCGGCCTCTTGTGTCCGTGGGCGCGTATTCAGCAGGGCGACATGTGGCGCGATGACTGGAGTCGTTACGACATGGTCTATCTGTTTCAGCGGCCCGAGACCATGCCCCGAGCCATAGAAAAAGCCACTGCAGAGATGAAAGCAGGCGCCTATCTGGTCAGCCTGGAATTTGTCGCGCGGGCGCTTAAGCCAGAAGCGGTGTTGCAGACACTGCCCGAGAAGCCGGTGTGGATATACCGGGCGCCTTTCAAGGCGCAATGATCAGTGGCGGTGAGCCTCTCGGTCAGACGTAGGTCCCGGCATAGGTCACCACCTTCCCACCCGAGCCTATCTTGAAGCGCGAAATGCCCGCGAGGCTGCGCGTGTTGATGCCGCCCAGGTCGAGCGACCGGATACCACGCTCTTTAAGCGCATGAAACGCCTGCCATAGCAGCAAATTATGCGCATTCGTGTCACGCCCCGTGTCGTTCGACCAACCCACGTGGTAGGTCGCCGAGCTGCCATGTAACAAGAAGAGCATCGCAGCGACTTTGTCCTTCTTGTGCTCGGCGCGCAGCACCAGCATGGTTTTCGATGTCTGGCTGCGCGAATGAATATAGCTCTCGACAAATTCTATCGGCAGTCCATGAAATCCCTTGCTCTGCCGTTGTGACTGCTCTTCTTCGAGCAACCATCGGTATTGCGCAGGATTGGCACCGGTGCGAACGACATTCAGACCGCTCTTTTCCGAGGCCACCAGCCGGTTACGCCAGCGCCCCTCCATGCCGGCACGGAACGCGTCTGCAGTTTGGGTGAGATCGATCAGTACCGTTGAGTAACCGGTCATCACGCGCGTCAAGGGAGCCAGACTGTCATCAGACGGATCCTGGGTGTCAGGCGAGAACAGCGCAAAACGAGGGCGCTTCATCGGCAAGCTGCGCTTGAGCGCGACATACACCTGCGCCCGCTCGGCGGCAGGCAGCGGCTTGAGCCAGATCGGGCCCCGTGTGCAGAGCGCAAATCCCACCAGAAAACCATAGCGTCGGCAGATGAATTGCGCGAGTGCGACCGTTTCGCCATCGCGTATCACCTCGGCGCGGTGCACCTCAATGCCCAGCGCCTTGAGACTCGTGCCATAGGCCCAGTCTTGCTGCATTGCGCTGTTGTGGGCCGTGTGAGCGAGGTCCCACGGCTGATAATCAATCTGGTTCCAGAGAATATGCATAACAGTGGCTATAATCGGGCGCTGCAGCGACTTCGGCTTGTCACGCTTATCGAGCCCCTCGATGAAAAAAGAAAAACCTCAGCCCAGTCTCGGCTATGACATCGACACGCCTCGCATCACGGCAGCCGGCTGGCTGCTGATCCTCGTGTATCTCGGCGTTCCCGCCATGCTGATCGGTGGGCTGATTGATTTCATGATTCAGCTTGCGACTGGGCGCTGCCTCGGTATCTGGTGTCTTTTCTGAATGAATTTCGGATCGACTCGTCGAAATATGTTTTTAAAAATGCAATAACCGGTTTATTCGAGTCATCGTTCCGCGGTTCAGGGCTGGCATTCAGGCCGGCTTTGTTTCACAATTGCAATAATACCTTCCGGCGGCGTGCTTTAATTATTGCTGCCCGTGTCGATATACAAACCGATGGAGTGCGCCGCGACGCTGCGCGCTGCGGCTTGCTTAAGGAGAGGCACATGTTTTTTTTCGTGGGACTAGGTGTCGTGTTTGGCTGCGTGTTTGGCGGCTACATCATGGCGGGCGGAAAAATGGCGCCGATCATCAAGGCGGCTCCCATCGAGGGCTTCATTATCGTGGGCTCTGCGATCGGTGCGGCACTGATCGGCAACAGTATGGGCATCTTCAAGGGCGCCGTCGGTGGCATCGTCAAGTGCATCAAGGGGCCGACCTATGGTCCGCAGGATTACCTTGATTTGATTCTGCTCGTGGGCAAGCTGCTCAACGTCATGAAGAAAGAGGGGGCGGTCGCACTGGAGGCTCACGTGGAAGGACCGGATTCATCGGCGATCTTTGGCGAGTATCCCAAGCTCGCTGCAGACCACGGCATTGTGCACATGATCTGCGACACGCTGCGACTGGTGGTGATTGCGCAGGGTAATCTGGATGCAGATGCGGTCGACGATGTGATGAAAAATGCGATCAAGACGCACCATCATGATGAACTCAAGTATCAGGGTACGCTGGCCTCGATTGCGGGCGCGCTGCCCGCACTCGGTATTGTGGCCTGCGTGTTGGGTGTGGTGAAGACCATGGGCGCGATTGACCAGCCGCCACCGGTGCTCGGTGCCCTGATTGGTTCGGCGCTGGTGGGTACCTTCCTTGGGGTGTTCGTGGCCTATGGTGTGTTCGATCCGCTGGCCAACCGCCTCGGCCAGATCATTGATGAAGATGGTCAGGTCTATAAAGTGATCAATGAAATGATCGTCAACACGCTGCGCGGACATCCGGTGCCGCTGGTCATTGAAGCCGCCCGTGGCGTGATCAGTCATCACAATCAACCCGGTTTTGCGGAGGTGTTTGACGGGTTGCGCGGCAAATAATCCGACGCGCCATGCCGCCGTAACGCCTGCTTTGCTTCAAAGCAGGCGTTTTTATTTGGCAGACTGCATTCTGCGGCGGCTGAGCAGTCGCGACATTCACCTAGTGCGCTTGAATTCGGCGTCTGCACCGTACCGGGCGATCCCCGGGGTCGTTTATTCGATCTGATAATGACAACATAACGGCAGGCTTTCCAATTTATGACGCACAGGACTGCCTGTAAGTGGGGTGTCTCGGTTAACATTCGCCACGAGCTTGGGCAGCGCAATGGACTGCGCCGCTGTCTGGTCGCCCGATTCATCATTCAAATAGAGAGGCAAACCATGGGATTGTTTGACATGTTCAAAGGAAGTCCGCCTGATCTGACGCCAAAGCTGACCTTGGCAGTGGGTTTGATGCACATGATTCACGCAGACGGCGCCGTAGAGGCCGAAGAAATTGGTCAGGTCCTGCAGGCGCTGGGCAATGACAAAACATTGTTCGACAATGCTGGCAAGTATGCGAAATCCAAGGGCTTAGACGCCTTCCTCGCGGAATCCGCTGCGCTACTCAATGCCGATCAGAAGCTGTGCGTGCTGCTGAATTTGCTCGATTCTTTGCTGGCCGATGGCGTGGCGGCGCCCGAGGAGCAGGCGCTGTTCGGTCGCTTCATGGCCGCCTACGGTGTGAGCGAGCAGAGCTTGGAGCCGTATGCCAAGGGCATATCGGTCAAGAACAATCGTCACGTACTCGACTGACGAGCAGGGCGGTGCCAGCCGCCGCCCGTGACCTACCCGAAGCAGAACCCGGCAGCACTTCCCGAGCGCAATCATAAAAAAACAGGAGGCGATGATGTCTAAACTTCAGTTGTTTGGTCAGGGTTTGTTGGCGGGTGTGATGATCATCATTATGATTGAATATTTTGCCGGCTTTCTGCACATCGACAAGGCGGCGACAAAAACGTACCGGAACACACCGGATGGCCGTCTTCTGACAGTGATTCAACACAGCTTGCTGACTATCTTGCTCCTGCTTTGCGGCGTGGCTTCCGTGATGGTCTTCAGCTAAGACACGTGGTGGAGGAGCGCAGGCTGGCCATGTCCATCGTAGAAAAAATCTTTGAGATCGCCGAAAGAGCGGTACTGGTCGTTATCGCCGTGCTGACGGTGGTGGCTATTTTTCAGGAAGTACAAACCATTCTCTCTTCGGGTACGGTCAAACTGGCGGATCTGCTGCTGCTGTTTCTGTACCTCGAAGTCATCGGCATGGTGGCCGCATTCTATCGCCATCGCAGGATACCGATCTCCATCCCCATCTACATCACCATCACCGCCTTGTGTCGGATGATTATCCTTGAAGGGAAGGCCATGGAGTCGCTTGAACTCCTCGCGGAATCGGGGGCGATTGTGCTGCTGGCGATGTCTGTTTTTGTGATTCGCAAGAACCGTCATCACAGTACTGAGGAAAATCCGGATTAGCGAGAGGCCAGCAGGAGCTCAGGCCCGGTCGGCGCCTGTTCTGCCAAAAGAAAAACAAGAGGTCAGCATCTTTGGCGCAAGCCGAATAACAAGTACAGCGCAAGGCGGCGAACGTCTGAGGCGCTGATAAGACAACAACAGGGGGGAGTTTCAACAGCAATGGGCGATTACACCAACATGTCGTCGTACTACGACCTGATCATGACATCGGGCTATTACGACTATCAGAAGATCGTAGAAAACATTACCCGAACCAGCAGCTTTGAGAGCGTACTTGAAATCGGCTGCGGCACGGGACTGATTCTGGAAGAGCTGGGCCTGCGCCAGCCGGCGGCAGAAATCATGGGTGTTGACCTCACCGAGGCCATGCTGTCGATCGCCTCTGAGCGCTTGCAGCAGTTTCCGAATATCTCGCTCTCGCTGCAAAACGTCACGAACTTTGATCTACAGAAGCGCTACGACCTGGCTTTTTCGTATGGCGGTGTCTGGTATTTTGTGGTCGATGGGGATAACGAACCTTTCATGGTCAGCCATTTGTACCCGGAAGAAGAAAACCGTCAGGGACTCGCGCGTGTGGCCCGCCATGTGAATCTGGGCGGTCAGTTACTGCTGGGTATTCAAGGTCCGCATCATGATTATGAAAAACCAGTTTCCAATGGCATGCTGTACTCGCAAAAAATCGAACCGGCCGAGCATGGCTTCATCAAGCATTATTATCTTGCCGATGATGTGCACATTGTGATGTCGCAGACCATCAATTACCGCACTTATCGCTGGCCAGAGGCGCTGGCGCTGCTCTCCGAGCATGGTTTCGAGCATGATGCCGGTGCCGAACAAGCCAGCCACTTCATTTCATTCAGGAAGGTCTGATGTTCTCATGACAGCGTCCACCACATCGGGTGCCTTTGGCGCGGACAAGCCGCGCCTTTTCTTTGTCGGCGTGGGCAATATGGGTAAACCCATGGCGGCCAATCTTATCCGTGCGGGCTACTCACTGTGCGTGTTCGACAAGGCGACTGAAAAAACGGGCAGTCTGGTCAGCCTGGGTGCGCGCGGTGTGGCCAGCCTCGCCGAGGGCGCGTCGCAATGCGATGTCGTGATCAGTTCACTGCCGGGACCAGCGCAGGTGCGCGAGGTGATGCTGGGCGAGGGCGGCCTGGTCGCTTCACTGCCGGCAGGGGCAAGCATCATCGACACCTCCACGAGTGCCGCCGATCTTGCCCGTGAACTGGACAGCAAGGCCCGGGAGCGCGGGATTGATTTTCTCGAGGCGCCGATCACGAACGCCATCGATGCGGCGGCCGAGGGACGGCTGTCGATTTTTGTCGGCGGTGATGCGCAATGCTTTGAAAAACACCAGCCTCTGCTCAGGGTGCTCGGCAACAAGGTTTTTCATGTGGGCGCGCCCGGCAATGGCGCCACGATCAAGCTGCTGACCAATCTGTTGTGGTTTGTCAGTGCGGCAGCGATTGGCGAAGGTCTGATGTTGGGCGCGAAGGCGGGCGTGCCGCTCGAGATCGTCTGGGAGGCGATCAAGTCCAGCGCGGGCAATAGCTGGGTCGCCGAGCATGATGTACCTTCCATTTTTGCGGGTCATTACGATCCGAGTTTTTCGCTGGCGTTGTGCTGCAAGGATCTGGGTCTGGTCAATGAGATCGCCCGCAGTCAGGGCTATGAGCTGACCATGGGGCGTTTCGTCGAATCGCTGTTTCGGCAGGCACTGGAGACCTACGGTGAATCGGCGGCCGAACTCCACGTGGTGAAGCTGCTGGAAGAGCGTGTCGGCCTGCTGCTGCGCCCACCGCATGGTCAGCCCCTGTCAGCCACTTGATGGAACGAGAGACGATGCAGGATTTCAGTAAACGCGGAGCACGACAGGCGCAGTTGATGGCCGAGGCGCATCGCCACATGCCGCAAGGGGTGGCCGAGAATTATCGCTACTGGGGTGATGAGCGCACTGTTTTTGTCGAATCGTCCAAGGGCTGCTGGCTGACTGATTGCGATGGCCGCCGCTATGTTGATTTTCGTCTGGGCTATGGTCCGATCATTCTTGGTTACCGTGATGATCGCGTCGATGCCGCCGTCGTCGAGCAGATCACCCAGCGCGGCACCTTATCCGGATTTGCGACCTCGCTCGATACAGAGGTCGTCAAGCAGGTCAAGTCGATGTGCCCGAACATCGAAAAAATGCGTTTTGCCAACTCCGGCACCGAAGCGGTGATGGGCGCGGTGCGCACCGCGCGCGGCTATACCCGGCGCGACCGGGTCGTGATTGTCGAGGGCGGATTCCACGGGCTGTATGACGAGATGATGTGGAAGTCGGACATCGAGCAATGGGATCCCGCAGGCCCGGTACCGCCTGAGGTCATTCCCTTCGGCGGCGGCATCCCGGGACGCTCGCGTGATCTGGTCGAGCTCATCGTGCTCAATGACACGCCGATGCTCGAGGCCTTGTTCAAACATCGCGGCGAGCAGATTGCCTGCGTGGTGCTGGAGCCCATCATCGGCAATGCGGGCAGCATCTCGGCCACACCGGCGTGGTTGCAGCGGCTGCGCGATTTGTGCACCGAGTATGGCGCGATGCTGGTGATTGACGAGGTCAAGACCGGTTTTCGCGTTGCCCGGGGTGGCGCACAGCAGTTGTACGGAATTCATGCCGATCTGACGACCTATGCCAAGGCGATGGGCAATGGCTATCCGGTGGCGGCCTTTGGCGGCCGTGCTGAGGTGATGGATGTCGTCGGTGCTTACCGTGGTGGCGTTGTGCACGGCGGTACCTACACGGGCAATCTGGTCGCGCTCTCGGCGGCGCACGCCACACTGAAAATACTCGATCAGACCGATGCCTTAAAGACGATTGACCGGGTTGGGGCGCAGATCCGCGATCTGCTGGGCCGTGTGTTTGCAGGTGCCGGCATCGAGTACGCTTTTGCGGGCCCACCGGCGATGTTCGGGATTCACTTCACGCCCACCGTGCCCACCAACTACCGAGACTGGCGCGTGACCAACAGCGATCTGTATCGTGCGTTTGCATGGAAACTGATTGAACACGGCGTCATGCTGGAGCCGGACTCGCGCGAGCCCTGGTTCATTTGCGAGGCGCACCAGACGCTTGATCTCGGATGGCTCGAGGAGACAGCCACCATCGCGATGACGGCGGCTTGCGACATGGCCGCGCGGGGTGAGCTTTAGGCGCTACCACTGCCCCGCGCAATAAATGATCGCCGGAAAACTCGCGCACCAGGCCCAGACAAAGCGGTTCAATCCGAAAAACCGGAACACCAGCAGGTGAAAACCTAACGCTACGCTGCACCAGAGCATGGCCCATCGTGGTCCCGCCAGCGCCAGCGGGAACAGACACTCACAGGCAATAAAACACCAGGAAGCGGCCATCGCGAGAGGGCGATGACGAAACCCGCTGTTCACCGGCAGAGGCCCGTGGAGGCCGCCATCCAGAAAATACGTCAGTATCCTGCCGTCGCGCCATTCGGGTTGCAGCAGCTTGACCGCGCCCGAGATGAAGTAGGAGGTGATCGAATGAATGGCGATGTACCAGAGCCCGGCCTTCCATGCCAGCGTCGCCCCGACCCAGGGCTGCGCCAGCTGCGCGATGAGCACGCCAGAGAGCACGACCAGGGTCATGAAATCGCTGCCGCCATTGAATGCGCCACGCCAGCGGATAAGGATCAGTAACGTACTAATGAACAGAAAAGCGCTGCTGCCGAGGCTCACGCCCACGTACAGACTGGCGGCAGCGCCCGTGCGCAGCAGCAGGTGCAGGCGGTGTATGCGTTCCTGATACAGCCAGTCGAACAGATGCCGCAGCCACGCCGGTGCATGGGCCACATCTTTTTTTTGCACCTCCCACGACCACAGGGCGGTCATATTGCCGAAATCGCCGATGCGCAGGAATTCGAGACTTTGTATCAGCAGGCTGGTGGCCAGCAGACATTCCAGCGCGCGCAGGGCAAGGTACAGATCCATCCCTTACCAGCTCAGCACCGGGGAGGTCAGGAGCGCATCCTCTTCTTCAGGCATCGCTTCGAATGCGGGTACCTGACGCAGCTGGAACTGATAGTGCGCGGGCGAGGCACCCTCGCCATCGATCAGCCATCGCGTCAGACGTTGCACCATCTGGTAAGTCACCAGATGACTCACCTCCGCGTGGTCGGGCAGTGCGGCCAGATCAGCGCTCAAATGATCGATGAGGTTTTGTTCAGCCAGCCTCAGATTGCCATGCGGGTTATGAAACAGGCTCAGCCAAGACAGGCGCGCGCGCGGCATGAACACGGTCCACTCAGACCAGGTACCCTCGGCATTCGCAATACGCCAGAGCAGTCGGGGCTGATGTCCCGCCCCATGGTAGAAGCGCCAGTTCGGAAAGAAGCTGCGCAACAGGAACCACCAGGGACCGCTGACGACTTTGCCGCGCCAGATGAGGCTCAAGACCAGAAAGATGAAGTAGCCGGCCACGAGCAGCAGGCTCAGCTTGTTGATGGAATCGCTCATCCTCTTGTCCAGCTGTTGCAATCCGGAAATTTTATAACAGGCGCTGGTCAAGGCGTCGCGTCTGCAGGGTTTTCTGTGCGAGAAGGTCGGGTGATTTACACTGACGGGCTGTTGTCACGGGAGGTCTTGCATGGGATTCTCGCTGGAACCCCGGCACTGGGTGCTGGTGGTGTTTATTGCTTCGGCGCTGTATGTGCACCTGCGCGGCACGGTGCGCTTTGGCCTCGTGCGCGCGCTGACGGATTTCACTGTACTGATCGCGCCGGTCAATGCGCTGATGTACCTGTTTTCGCGCACGCCTCGTTCGGCCTACATCGACCAGAAAGACTTCCCCGAGCTTGCGCTGCTCAACCAACACTGGGAAACCATTCGTGACGAGGCCATGGCGCTGGCCGATGAAGGGCAGATCCGCGCGGCGTCCAGCTACAACGACCTGGGCTTTAATTCCTTTTTTCGTACGGGCTGGAAGCGGTTTTATCTCAGCTGGTATGGCAAGGAGCTGCCCTCGGCAGCGGCGAGCTGCCCCAAGACGCTCGCCTTGCTCAAGCAGATCACGAGCATCAAGGCGGCCATGTTTGCCTCGCTGCCACCGGGTGCGACGCTGGTCCGCCATCGCGATCCTTACGCCGGCTCGCTGCGCTATCACCTCGGACTGGTCACGCCAAACGATCCCGAGTGTTTCATCGACGTCGACGGACAGCACTATCACTGGAAAGACGGAGAGGCGGTGATGTTCGATGAGACCTTCATTCATCATGCGGCCAACCGGACCGGTCATCAGCGTGTCGTGCTGTTTTGCGATGTCGAGCGACCGCTCTGGGGCGCGCCTATGCGCGGCTTGAACCGGCTGTTCGCGCGTCATGTGATGGCAGCGGCCTCGTCGCAAAATGTCGACGGCGAGGGCGTGGGCATACTCAATCAGCTGTTCAGCGGTTTTTATCGGCTCAGACTGAAGGCCAAGCAGCTCAAGGAGTACAACAGCCGCCTGTACTACCTGCTGAAGTGGGTCGCCATTCTCGGTCTGCTGTGGTGGCTGTTCTGGTGAGTCAAGTTTCTTGTTTACAATAGTTCTGAACATGGCCAGAATAGGTGAGTCTCGGATTTCGTTCTGTGCCCGCGATGCCTATTCCCCACCGTCGTTTCGCTGCTGTCATTGTCACCCTGTCTAGTCTGACTGCTTGCGCAAGCCAGTCCGAGCTGACGGCGATTCATCTCGATGCCAGCCATCCTCAGTACAACACCCTCAGTTGCGAGAACAGCCGCGCCGCGAGCGAGCGGCACAAGGAAGTCAAGACTGCGCGCCTGGTTGCCACGCCCGCGCTGCTGCTGCTCTCGGGCGGTCTGTTGCTGCCGGTCGTCGCTGCCAACGCCGGTCTCGACGCGGCTGATCGCGTGGATGCGTCAACCATGGCGGAGAGCTGTGGCGGGGAGGGGCAGAGTACCTCGGACATCATCAAGGATGTCGCCATCGGCGCCTCGTTTGGCGCGGCGACGGGCGGACCGCCCAACCGCTGATCACCGGACAGCTCTTGGAAAGCGCTTGCCTGACCCTGCTTGCCACTGCGCTGTGCGTCGCAGCCCGATGGATCGCCGGCACCGCCATGACTCACCGTGACGCGTGACACCACGGGCGGTATGCGCTGGCATCTGCGCGCCTTTCTTCGGCGTCGGCAATGGCGTGTCACCTCGGATCTGATTGCGCACTGGCTTCTTGGCACCGCGCCCCGGCATGCCGAACTCGTGCTCATCGGTGGCAGTGCCGGATGGATGATGCCGGGCCGCTGGCTGCAGCGTTTCAGGCGCGTGGTGCTGGTCGATGTCGACCCGCACGCAGCGCGTTTGTTTCGATTCAATCATGGTCGCCTGCTGCGGCAATCCGGCACCGAGCTGTTGGCGCTGCAGGTCGACGCGATGCAGGAACTCGATGCCTTGCTGGCCGATCATCCGCAGGCAAGCCTCTTCTTTGACAATGTGCTGGGCCAGCATTTGTATCGGGTGCGCGAGCTCGAGCGTGCCGAGCGTGAACTGGAGAGCATGGCAGAGCGCCTCTCGGGTCGCGACTGGGGCAGTGTGCATGATCTGTTTTCCGGACCGGTGGAGCCGGGTCGCCAGCCCGCAGCGCCGGTGATGAGCTTCTCAGCGGTCAATACGCTCCAGGGTCCGCTGGTCGATGGACTATCCGGCACGCCCCTGCACAAGCGCCTGTTGGCGCAGGTCGGTGGTCGCGGAGAATGGATGGATCACCTGACCTCGAACGTTTTTCCGGTCGGCACACAGACGCGTCTGATCGCCTGGCCTTTCCTGCCACATTACGCGCACTGGCTGCAGGCGGGTTGGATAGCTTAGGGGAAGGCCTCAAGCTTTTGGCAAAAAATCCGATTCCCTGAAAGGCGAGAGCTTCGCCGGTACAATTTCACTTTATCCTGTTTACATCGTTTAACCGAAAAGGTCTGCAATGAAAGCCAAGTTTCTGTCTGCCTGGGTGGTCATGCTGTTTGCCTCGTGCGCACAGGCGGGTGGCCCGGAGACGGTGTGGGAATACGAAGGCGAGAAGGGCTCACGCGCCTGGGGCAAACTCGACTCGGCTTTCAGTGCCTGCGGCGTAGGCAAGCGGCAGTCGCCGATCAACATTGAGGAGCGCGAGGCCGAGTGGGGTGGCCTCAAGCCCATACCCTTCAGCTACAAGGCGGGGCCGGGCGAGATAATCAACAACGGTCACACGATTCAGGTGAACCTGACCAACTCAGGATCGGCGCGTTTCGAGGGGCTGGAGTATCGTCTCGTGCAGTTTCATTTTCACACGCCCAGCGAAGAAAAAATCAACGGCATGGCCAGTCACATGGTGGCGCATCTCGTGCACCGTGCGGGCGACACTAAACTGGGTGTGGTGGCTATCCTGATCAAACTGGGCAAAGAAAACACAGCGCTCAAACCGGTCTTCGATAATTTGCCGTCCACTGAGGGCAAGACCGCGCCGCTGGCCAGCTTCAATCCTGCCGATCTGTTACCCGCCGATCCCACGTATTTTGCCTACATCGGTTCGCTTACCACGCCACCTTGCACCGAAGACGTGAAATGGCATGTGATGAAGACACCGATCGAGATCTCCTATGCGCAGTTGGCGGCATTCAAGAAGCTCTACAAAATGAATGCGCGGCATACGCAGGCAAGCAACGGACGTCGCGTGCAGGTGTTAACACCAGATGCGGCGGCTGCGGTATCAGGGGCGCCAGCGGCCGGCACCGCTGCGGCACCGTCATCACCTGCAGCGAGCGCAGCCAAGCCGGCGCGTCATTGAGGCAAGTGCCGCATTGGGCGGGGTTTCAGAGTTGGGCGGGGTGTCAGATTTTGTCGAGCGACTGATGCAGTCGCAGGATTTTTTCTTTCAGATCCGGGCGCGAATCCATTAACTCCGGGTTGGGGATCAGTGGCTTCTCGATCTCTGGCTCGATCGGTGTGATCGTTCTTGGTTCGCTCGGGCGCAGTGAGGACAGGTAGGTCAGCGTCATGATCACGCTGACCATCAGCCAGAGTATCCATACGCTGCCCGCCGGTATCTGTCCAAGCGACGACATGGAGGCAAAATCGCTGAGCCAGCTGCCCCAGTCCAGTCGCAACCACCACAGCAGATTGGCTTGCGCAAGCGATATCCACGCATACACGCCACCGAACAGTAACCAGTTCAGTGCCAGCACATAAGCAGCGCGATGCGATCGGACAGGCATTCGGCGCGGGCCCTTAGCCTTTCAGCGCCGAGACGAGTTTGTCGCTGAGTGATTCGGCGATCTGCAAGCGCAGCTTGGAGGTCTCGTGCACTTCCTGCTCGCTGCGGCAGGCAGAGACCACTAACTCGGAGGCCAGATTGCGCACGCTCTCGACTTCTTTGCCTAGCGCGATGATGCGCGCCTCGAGCGCTTTTTTCTCTTGCAGCTTGGTGCCGATCAGTTTGATTGCTGCATGAACCTGTGTCCAGGCTTGCAGGCGAGGGTCGTTAATCTGAAGACTGTCGAAGACATCTTGAATCGATTCGCCCAGCGCAACCAGCGCTTCTGCAGAATAGTTTTCTTCGTCCATGGGTTCCACGCGAGGCTCGATGCGCGCCTCCATTCGTGGATGATCCGTGATAGAGACGACTTCTGCCGTAGGTGATGCCTCTGCCTCGGACCAGCCGGTCTTCGGTTCAAAGCGCATCATGGTCGGTTTGGACGATGCTTTTGCCATAATCGAATCCCTTTTGTCTTTTTGATTTTTAAGCGAGTTCAAAAAAATATTGAATACTCAAAAAGTATTGATCTATACTCCGAGTTATATTATGGCAAAATTTCCGTCAAGGCAACGTTTTCTTTGGGAATGTCACCCAAAATCATAGGCTTGCATCAAAATCAGAGGAATCTCATGAGCAAGGCGCTTAAAATACTAATAACCAGTCAAAAAGGTGGGGTTGGCAAAAGCACTGTATCTGCCAACCTGGCTGCTTATTTTGCCTATATAGCCGGTAAAAAGACGTCTTTGATTGATTTTGACCATCAGGCGACCTCGGGAAAATGGGTTAAAAAAGCTTATCCGATTGGCATCAACTGCCAGACGGTGGACCTGCCGAACGCTAAAGGTTCGGGCGTGGCGCTGCTCAAGGCCAAGGAATCACTGCGCAAATCGGTCGAGTTGATGGAGGTGGTGATCGCCGACCTGACCTGGGCGGATGTGCTGCCCCCGGATTTTCTGTTCGAATTTGATCTCGTGCTGGTCCCCAGCTCGCTCTCGCGGGTCGAGCTCGACAGCACGCTTGAATTTGTCAACCGTTTCTCGTTCGTCTTCAACTCGCGCCTGCGCAATCCGCCCAAGCTGGTGATCGTGCCCAGCCGTGTGGACAATCTGCAGACTTACGAAGGCATTTTCTCGAAGTCATTCAATGCGGGTTTCTTCCTCTCGCCTCCTGTCATGTACAGCAATAGCGCGGGCGAGTTCTTCGGCAATGAATTCTTCGTGATGACGACCAACGAAGAAATTCGCGAGAATTTCCTGGATTTTGGCCGTTCCATTGAGCAGCTCGGCCAGACCGAAGCCGATATCCGCCAGGCCTCGAAGCAGGGCGCGCTGACGCAGAAGGTCAGCGGCTCCATCCTTGATCGTTTCCGCGCCGTGCGCAATTCCACGCCCGAGCCTGTGCAGCGTCCTGCCGTCAATGAGGCGACGCGCATGCCGGTGGCACGCAATCGCATCAAGGCAGCCATTCCTTCCTTCCTGATGATGGGTCGCGACGGCTGATCGTTCAGCCCCTTTGCGATGTCAGCTGTGTGAGCGTGTTCGCCTGTGTGCGGCTTGCCGCGCTTACTTGGGCTCGGCAGGCGGTGGTACCGTGCCGTACAACAGCGCGGCGACTTGCGGGTTGTCCGCGGCGAATACCTCGAGCAGCGCATCGACCTCGGCGGCCATGGCAGCCGAGTCGGCTGAACCCATCCACTGCGAACGATTATTCCTGATCATCAGCAGCTGATCGACCGAGCATTGCTTCGCACGTTTTTTCAGCCAGCTCATGGCTTGGGTGCGCCGCTTCGCCGGGTCGTGTACCTCGATGCCCAGTGCGCGGAATTCAGCGACGACGCAAGGCGGTCCGTCGGCTTTGGCGCTCTTGCGCTCGTCTTTCTCATCGGCGGGGGCGCTGGCGGCTGCTTTGGGATCGGCCTTGCTGTCCTTGCCGCTGGCGGCCTTGTTGTCCCCTTTGCTGTCCCCCTTGCTGTCCCCCTTGCTGTCGGTCTTGGCGTTAGCCTTTGCATCGGGCTTGCCGGCGGCGCTGCTGGTGTCCGCTGATTTTTTTTCTTCTGCGGGTTTTTTGGCCTCGGCAGTCGCTGCGGCAGATTTTTGCTCGGCGGGTTTGGTGTTTGCCGCTGGCGCATTCTGCGCGCAGGCGTTCCATCCGGCCATCGCAAGCGACAGGCACAGGCCGGCAGGCAGAAGGGTGCGCATGGGGTTTATGCCTTGCTACCGACATCCTGATACAGGATGGTGATGCTGATGCGTCGGTTGCGCGGATCCGCCGGATTGTTGGGTACATAGGGTACGGTATCGGCGACGCCTTCGATGCGCTGGAAGCGGCTCTCGGGCAGACCGGCTTCTTGCAGCAAGCGTCGCGTGGTCTCGGCACGCATGCCCGACAAAGACCAGTTGCTATTCACGCCATCGTCATAGGCCAGACTGTCCGTGTGTCCGCGTACCGCGACCTTGTTCGGCATGGCCGCGAGGGATTTGGCGACTTCGCGGATCAGCGTCATCGCCCGACCCTGCATCTTGTTGGTGCCCAGGCCAAACATCGAGAAATCGGCCTTGTCGATCACCTCGATACGCAGCCCATCTTTCTCGCGGACGAATTTCACCTGGTCTTTGATTTTTTCGAGCTCTTTGTTCAGCGACAGACTTTCGCGGACCTCTTTTTCGAGCTTGTCGAAGTTTTTCTGGTCAGCCTCGGCCGCGATCCGCTGTCGCTCTTCGGCCGATAGCTCGTCGGGATTCTTGTCTTTGGTTTCATCTTTGGTCTTGCCATCGCCGGATTGCGTGCCGGCTTCCGAGCGCGGCGTTTCGCGTTCGAACACGCTCGTCGTCTTGCCGGCATAGGGCATGCCATCACTGTCCATGACTGAGAAGCCACCCATCAGCCCGCCGGCGCCGGGGCGTTCGCTCATCGTCACATTGCTGTGCGACGCGGGCTTGAAGTAGTCGGCAATGCTCTTGCGCTGGTCTTCATTGGTCGAGCCCAGCAGCCACATCAGCAGGAAGAACGCCATCATCGCCGTCATCATGTCGGCCAGCGCGATCTTCCATGCACCACCGTGCGCGCCTGCATGGTCGCCATCGATCTTCTTCTTTTTGACGATGGGCTCTACCGGCGGCGGCGCCTCGGGGGCCGCGGCAGGTACCGCCTCGGCGCCTTCGGCAGGCTTGTTCTCTTCGGCTTCCTCAGCCATCCTGGTTTCCTGGTCGGACAATGAGACAGATCAATCGGCAGCAGCCGGCGAAAATCAAGGACCTTCGCTGCCTTGCTGGCCTGTGCACTTTAGATAAGATCATACCGCACAATTTCTTGATGGCATCATTGCAGTTGAGCGCTGAGGTCTCTGCAAACGCAGACTCGCTCACCTTTACGCCCTGTCCCTTAGGCAGGTCCCGAACGCTACGTCCTTACGCCATGTCCCGATTGTCAAGCCAACTTCTTCAACTGCTGCTGATCCTTGCGCTGGCCTTGCCTTCGGAGCTGAGGGCACGCGCAACTGACGTGGCAGACGCCCAGCCCGAGCAGGCAACGGCGCACACCACCCAGGGGCTGGCGAGGGCCCGTCACTGGATGGCGGCGTCGGCCAACCCGCTGGCTACCGAGGCGGGCACTTGGGCATTGCGGCAGGGTGGTTCAGCGGTGGACGCGGCGATTGCGATGCAACTGGTCTTGGCGCTGGTCGAGCCACAGTCGTCCGGACTCGGTGGCGGTGCCTTCCTGCTGGCGTATGACGCCGGCAGTCGTCGTGTGCGCAGTTACGACGGGCGCGAGACGGCGCCGCGGGCGAGCCACGAGGCGCGTTTTTTGGTCGATGGCAAGCCGCTGGCATTCACCGACGCAGTCAACAGTGGACTCGCGGTGGGAACCCCGGGGCTACTGCGCCTGCTGGAGCTGGCGCATCGACGTCATGGCCGTTTGCGCTGGGCGAAGCTGTTTGAGCCAGCGATCCGGTGGGCAGAGCAGGGCTTTCCGGTGTCACCACGCCTGCATGCGCAAATTGCGGGTAATCGGGATCTGTATGCGCAGCCGGCGGCCAGAGCGTATTTCTATCCCGACGGCGAGCCCGTGGCCGTCGGGCAGTTGCTCAAGAACCCCGCGCTGGCGCAGGTACTGAGCCGCGTTGCCCGACAGGGAGCACGAGCGTTTTATGAGGGTGAGATAGCAAACGACATCGTGGCGGCGGTGCGCGCACACGCCCGAGCGGGCGATCTGGCGCCGCAGGATCTCGCCAGCTACCAGGCATTGGAGCGAGAGCCGGTGTGCAGCGCGTATCGCAGCCAATACAGCCCGCCGCATCGCACGCTGCAGTTGTGCGGCATGGGCCCGCCGTCATCAGGCGGCATCGCCGTACTGCAAATGCTGACCATGCTGGAGCAGCACCGGGTGGATGACATGATGCCGCTGTCGCTGGAGGCGCTGCATTACTTCGCTGAAGCGGGTCGGCTGGCATTCGCAGATCGCGACCATTATCTCGCTGACCCGGCGTTTGTCCCTGTGCCGGTCAAGGCACTCCTGGCACCTGTTTACTTGCATGCGCGTGGTGCACAGATCGACAGCCGGATGAGCATGGGTACGGCCCTGCCCGGGGACCCGGTGGGCTTTGCAGAGCGACGCGGGCAGGGGCATGTGCCCGACCTGCCATCGACGACGCATCTGGTGGCCGTCGATCGCGATGGCAACGGGGTGTCGATGACGAGTACGATCGAATCCGAATTCGGCAGCAAGATTTTTGTGCGCGGATTTTTGCTCAACAATCAGCTTACCGATTTTTCACTCTCGCCACGTGATGCGCAGGGGAGAATGATTGCCAACCGTATCGAGCCCGGCAAACGGCCGCGCAGCTCGATGGCACCGATGATCGCAACCTCTGGCGGCCAGCTCTATCTACTGGCAGGATCTCCCGGCGGCAGTGCCATTATCAATTTCGTCGCCAAGACACTGGTCGGCGTGCTCGACTGGCGCATGGATGTGCAGCAAGCCATCGCGCATCCGAACATGGGCAGTCGCAATCGCGATATCGAACTCGAACGCGGCACGACGCTGGAGAGTTTTGCCGGCGCGCTACGTGAGAAGGGCCATCGGGTCAGCATCATGCCTATGCCCAGCGGCGTGCAGGCCATTGTCCGGGATCGCGACGGCTGGACCGGTGGCGCCGATCCGAGGCGGGAAGGCCTCGCCGCTGGTGAATGAGCCGGAGAAACGCGCTCAGATCTCGATCTTGGTACCCAGCTCTACCACCCGGTTGGGTGGGATCTTGAAGAAATCGGAGGGCTTGGCCGCGTTCTGCATCATCCATGCAAACAGCCGCTCGCGCCAGATCGCCATGCCCGGCAGGTTGCTGGGTACGACGGTATCGCGCGCAAGGAAGAACGAAGTATCGGCAAGATCGAGCTTCATGCCATGCTGCTGCTCCAGCAGCGCCAGCACATGATTGATGTCGGGTGTTTCTTTAAAACCGTGCACGGAGCGGATCACGTAGACATTGCCGCCCAACTCACTCACCGTCAACCGCTCTTCATCGCGCACGTAGGGGACATCCCAGATCGAGAGCTTCAGGAAAATCACGCGCTGATGCAGCACGCGGTTGTGTTTCAGGTTGTGTAGCAGGGCCACGGGCACGAAATCGATGTGCGCGGTCAGGAACACTGCGGTGCCCTCAACCCGATGCGGTGGGTGTTCCAGCAGCGCTGATACAAAATCCGGCAGCCGTATCGAGTCGGCGACGACTCGCTCGCGTAGCAGGCGGCGGCCTTTGTACCAGGTGGTCAGCATCATGAAACAGATCGCGCCCAGACCCAGTGGGTACCAGCCGCCATCTTTCACCTTGATCAGATTGGCGGTCCAGAATGAAAAATCCAGCACGAAAAATATCGCGACCAGCAGCACGACGAAGAAGGGTTTGATTTTCCATTCGTTGTACATCACGACCGACAGCATACTGGTGGTGATCAGCATGGTCGTCGTGACCGAAATGCCGTAGGCAGCGGCAAGGTTGCCAGATTCTCTGAACTGAGTCACCGTGAAAATCACCAGTACCAGCAGCAGCCAGTTCACCATCGGCATGTAGATCTGGCCACGCTCGGTTTCCGAGGTGTGCAGGATCTGCATGCGTGGCAAAAAGCCCAGCAGTATGCCCTGATTGGCGAGCGAAAACGCACCCGAGATCACCGCCTGAGAAGCAATGACGGTCGCGGCAGTCGCCAGCACGACCGTGGGCCACAGCAGAAACTCGGGCACCATGAGAAAGAAAGGATTCTCTGCGGCTTGCGGATGGCTCAGCAGCAGCGCCCCCTGACCAAAATAATTGGCGAGCAAGGCGGGCAGGGTGACCAGCAGCCAAGCCAGGCGTACCGGCCTGCGCCCGAAATGCCCCATATCCAGATACAGCGCCTCCACGCCGGTGACAGAGAGCACCACCGACCCCATCACGATGTAGGCTTGCAGTGCGTGCTCATGAATAAACGCTGCAGCGTAGTAAGGCGAGACCGCCTTGAGGATCATCGGGTTCTGCCAGATGTTCATGATGCCCAGCACGGCCAGAGCCGAGAACCAGATCAGCATGATGGGACCAAACCAACGGCCCACCGTGGCCGTGCCATAGCTTTGCACGCAGAACAGCAGGATCACGATCAGCAGGGTGATCGGTATCACGTAGCGCTTAAGATCGGGTGTGATCACCTCCAGCCCTTCGACTGCCGACAGCACCGAGATTGCCGGCGTGATCACGGATTCGCCCAGCAGCATGCAGGCGCCCAGCGCGCCCAGCATCATCAGTCCTGCCGTAATGTGGTGGCGGTCCGATCGCGTGGCGCGCATCGCTAGTGCCATCAGCGACAGCACGCCACCCTCGCCATCATTGTCTGCTCTAAGGACGAACACGACATATTTCACCGTCACGACCAGAATCAGCGACCAGACAATCATGGAGATGATCCCCAGCACGGCGCCCTCGGAATAAGGAATGCCATGTACGGGACTAAAGCACTCTTTCAGGGCATACAAAGGGCTGGTGCCGATGTCGCCGAACACCACGCCGATCGCGGCCAGCAGCAGCACTGGCACGGAGTCGTGAACGCGATGGCCCATGCCGGTCACATTGACCGGCCGCATGATCGAGGATTGCGAGAATTCCGGATTACTGATTGACACGTGGATTCCTGTTACGCAGGCAGCAGCGCCGAGGCAGAACAATGCGCCTGTAGTCTGACGGCATTCTTACGTCACTGGGATGGCTTTGTGTCTCAGGGCTGCACTAGGACTAAGGACACGAGCAACCGCAACAGAGGTCACTAGGGCAAAGGTCGGCTGATCACGGCGGCGCCGCGCAACTTGCCCACGCTGTAGCCAGTGGCTTGGTCTTGCGGATACTCTGCCCGGATTTTTTCGGCCAGCTTGGCCGGAATGTCCGCAGCGGTACCGTGACAGGTCACGCACATGGCTTGCACCGTGATCGCTTTGGCGTAATGAAGTTCACGCTTGCCGTTACCGGTTTCCACCACGCTCCAGTATTCCATGGTGGACGGCGACTCGGCCTGTGACAGCCGTGTCTCGAACTGGGCGAGTGCCTCTTTTTGCCAGGCATTCGGCGTACCCATCGCCGGATTTCGCACACGGGTACCGACGCGCGTCATCTGCGCGCCATGTTTTGCAGAGAGTGCTTTGGCAATCGCGGGCGATGCGTCTTTGCACACGCTGACCGCCGCTTCTGGTCCCTCAGCCGATAACGAGGCCTTCATCTTTTGGCCAAGCTGCGTTAGCAACTCATTGGCCATCTCGCGCGTCGATTGCACGGCCGCCTCATCCAGTCCGGCGGGTGGAGAGAGGGGCTGCGCCTGAGCGCAAGCGCCGAGGCTGATCGTCGCCGCAGCGAACAGACAGGCAGCAGTGCGGATCATCATGATGCGTTCCTTATTCCGGGGTAAGCGGGTTAAATCGGTTTGCATAGCGTCTCAGGTGATAAACCACGGTAACCCAGTCAGCGGCAGTGCAAAGCTGGGTCCGAGGCATCGACCCGCAACAACACGTAGAGCTTGTTGCGTGCGAGGGGCGTCATATTTTTCAGTGCATCGATGCCAGCTGCATAGTCGGCTGGCGCGATCACCCAGCTCACAGGCAGGCGGCACAGAAAGGCCTGCATCTGAGTCACATCGACTAGCACGTGTTGTCCCAGCGCAGGCCTGAAGGCTGAGGCATCGGCCAACTCTTTGGGCCAGCTGTCTTTGGTGATGGTCTCATGCCATTCGCTGATCACCGGGACAGGATCGTGCAAGCCAGCATAGAAGGGCACGTCAAAGCGATAGGTGCGCACAAAGACCAGCGGCTCATCGCGTCGGGCGTTTTGCCGGTAGGCGGCGGCCAGGGTCTCGCTCGAGCTTTCGTCGGCCTGCTTGGCTGCGATAATCCCGCCAATGCACACCACGCCGGCCAGCACCAGCAGCACGATGCGCCATCGCTGTCGTATCGACACCCCACTCACGAAGCCCTCGGTCACCAGCGCCAGCAGGGGTGGCACGACGGGGAGCACATAGCCAACCAGCTTAGACGAGGGTAGGGAGAAGAAAACCGTGATCACGATGACCCAAGTCCATAACAACTGCCGAATGGTCCGGGTGGTGTCGTCAGGTGGTGAGGCGACATTCGCGCTGCCGATACGCCAGCGCGCCAGCAGCCAGGGCGTCCAGGGAAGCAAGGTCAAGCCCAGGACGGCGGGATAAAACCAGAGCGGTTGCGGATTGTTGAAACCACCCTGCGAGAAGCGCTGAAAGTGCTGATACACAAAAAAGTAGTGCAAGAATTCCGGAAACTGCTGCTGCATCAGCAAGAACCATGGCGCACCCATCCCCAGGAACAGCAGTGGACCTGGCCACCAGAACAAACGGATTAACTGGCGCCCGCGTCCGCTTAGCAGCATCCAGAAAAAAATCACCCCACCGGGCAGTACGATACCGATCAGCCCTTTGCTCAGCAGGCCCAGCGCGGCGGCCACCCAGCCGCCAGCCAGCTGCCAGCGCCAGCTGCGACCGGCCTGCATAGACAAGGCGGCATCGGCAGTGAACGCAATGGCAGCGCTGATGAAGCCCGCCACCAGCATGTCATGGTTGGCATACTGCGCCCCGCCGTAAAAGATCGGCGTGGTGGCCAGCACGGGCAGGTACCAGCGCGCCAGTCGTTCGGGCATCCAGCGACGAAGCAGCAGATAGACACTGCCTGCGCACAGCATCGCGCCCAGCAACGAGGCCAGCCGGGCCGCCCACTCGATATTGCCGAATACCGACAGCGATAGCGCCGTAATCCAGTAGAACAGCGGCGGCTTGTGAAAGTAGGGCAGTCCGTTCAGCGTCGGTGTCAGCCAGTCACCCGAGCGCACCATCTCCCACGCCACGCCAACGTAGCGGCCCTCGTCGGGCATGCCCAGCGGGCGTACCCACGACGTGCTGAACAACCACAGTGCAAGCACCAAGCCGAGCGCGAGCGATTCGCGCCAGACGGAGCGAGCAAGGTCCCTTCCGGGGCTTGGCTGGCCGGAGGCGAGCAGTGGACGAGAGGAGGGCATCGGGAGCAACGAGAATGGCGATGATCGACAGGCTGGCCGTGGCCACACGCAGAGAACAAATCGACTATGGGATTATACGCGCTTGCATTGCCTGCTCGTCGCGCGCGACTTGGTGTGCCGGGCGCGAAGCTCAGTCGAATCGGGCGCGATGTGCTGGGCCAATAATTGTTATGCGGAAATTTGACCGCTGCATTATCGCTGTCGCGGATCATGAAAGGCAGTATTTTTTGCCCTGGACTAGTGTTTGCAACGAGCGACGGCGGTCACGGGGCGCTGCTCCCATGGGATAATCGTTGGCCGTTTGCTTCCCTTGTTCATTCCATCGGCACCGCTCATGAAAACCTCTCGACCAAGCAGCGATGGCTACGATCCGGGGCGCTTGCTGACTGCGCTGCGCGCGAACCTTGAACGTCGTTCGGACAAGGGTTTGGCACGTTCGCTGGAAGTGCCCGGACCCCTGATTCAAAAAGTTCGCAGTGGTGAGATTCCTGTCACGCCCGAGCTGCTGATCCGCATGGAAGAAGTCAGCGGTTGGAGCGCACGCCAGTTGCGCGACATGATGGGTGACCGACGCGCAAAGTTCCGTTTCGATCAGGTGCGGAACTCTCCGGTAGGCGAAATGATTTCCGAGATCTATGCGCTTGCCGACGCCAAGAAAGCACTTTGAAAAGACACGCTGAATCGTTGAACGCGTGATCGCACATCACCGCGCATTACTGCACATCTTCCAAAACTGGCAAGTCTCTTTGCCGCAATCATTACTTCAGAAAATGCAAATTGTCGGGCGTGGGTGGCTGGCACAGAATGCGCGTTTCGCACTCTGAACCCTGCATGCCATGAGCCAGCCGCTGCCACCCCTTGATCTTGACCATTTGCGTCAATGGACAGGCCGGTCCGAGACACGTGAAGACCTGATGCATACCGCCATCGTCAACGCGATGGCGGCGACGCTGGATCGGGACGATCACTACCGCGACGGCGATGCACTCCCGCCGCTCTGGCACTGGTTGTTTTTCTGGTCGGTCAGCCCGGCCTCGGCCCTTGGGCCGGATGGCCATCCCAAGCGCGGTGGTTTCCTGCCACCGGTGATACTGCCACGTCGTATGTGGGCGGGTGGACGGCTGTACTTTGCTGCGCCGCTGGCCGTGGGGTCGACGGCCACGCGCCTCTCTCGAATCAAAGAAGTCAGCGCCAAAACCGGCAACAGCGGTCGGCTGGCGTTCGTGACGGTGGAGCACGAGATCAGCGCTGACGGACGGCGCGCGATACGCGAAGAGCACGATATCGTCTATCGCGATCATCCGCAGGCCGGTGCGGCCCCTGCACTCGCCAAGCCCGCACCTACCGATGCGCGGTGGTCAAGAACGATCACGCCGGACCCGGTGCTGCTGTTTCGTTATTCGGCGCTGACCTTCAACGGACACCGAATTCATTACGACCGCAGCTATGTCACCGAGGTCGAGGGCTACCCGGGGTTGATCGTGCACGGCCCCTTGATCGCGACGCTGCTGATCGATCTGGTGCGACGTGAACTGCCCGAGCGCTCAGTGGCAGAATTCAGCTTTCGTGCTGTCAGCCCGGTGTTCGACACGGACACCTTGAGCGTGAACGGCAAGATGAGCGACGATGACCGGGTGCAGTTATGGGCAGCGAATGCCCGTGGCGAGCTGTGCATGCAAGCCGAGGCAACGCTAGCCTGATGGCCAGCTTTGGCGACTTCAAAATGAAAGACAGGACCTCTATGCGCCCGCTGGACGGCATCACCGTGATTACCCTGGAACACGCGATCGCAGCACCTTTCTGCACGCGCCAGCTGGCCGATCTCGGCGCGCGCGTGATCAAGATCGAGCGTCCCGGCGTCGGCGATTTCGCGCGCGCCTACGATGAGCGCGTGCATGGCATGGCCTCGCACTTCGTGTGGACCAATCGTTCCAAAGAAAGCCTGACCCTCGACGTGAAGCATGACGAGGCCAAAGTCATTCTCGATCGTTTGCTCGCCGATGCCGATGTGCTGGTGCAGAACCTCGCGCCCGGCGCAGCGGCACGGCTGGGCATGTCGTACGACGCGCTGCATGAGACATTCCCGCAGCTGATTGTCTGCGACATTTCCGGCTATGGCGCCGATGGCCCGTATCGCGACAAAAAAGCCTACGACCTGCTGATTCAAAGCGAATCTGGTTTTCTTTCCGTGACTGGTACGCAAGATGAACCGTCGAAGGCAGGCTGCTCGGTGGCCGATATCGCCGCGGGCATGTATGCGTACACCAATATCCTCGCTGCACTGATACAGCGTGGCCGCACCGGCAAGGGTTGCCGCATCGATGTGTCCATGCTGGAGAGCATGGTCGAATGGATGAGCTTTCCGATGTATTACGCATTCGACGGTGCGTCGCCGCCGGTGCGCGCGGGCGCGTCGCATGCGACGATTTATCCCTACGGTCCGTTCCCGGCGGGCGATGGCAAGACTGTGATGCTCGGTCTACAGAATGAGCGCGAATGGGTCGTGTTCTGTGAACAGGTGCTGCAGCAGCCGGCGCTGGCCACCGATGCGCGCTTCGCATCGAACACCCTGCGCAGCGCGGCGCGCAAAGAACTGTACGGGATCATCCGCGATACCTTTGCATCGATGACGGCAGAGCAGGTGACTGAACGCCTCGAAAAAGCGCAGATCGCGAATGCGCGTCTGAATGAAATGAAAGATCTGTGGGAGCATGCGCAGCTGAGAGCCCGGCAGCGCTGGGCCGAAGTGGCTTCGCCGGTCGGTAAGCTGCCAGCCTTGCTGCCGCCCGGTGCGAGCAATGGCTGGGAAGCGCGCATGGATGCGATTCCTGCACTGGGAGAGCACACCGAGGCCATTCTCTCGACGCTCGGTTATTCCGCTGAGGCGATCGCGGCACTCAAACAAGAAAAGGCGATCTGAGCGCCTCGGAGACTTTCATGCACATCGCATCAGCGGCACCGATTTCCTATCTGTTTGTTCCCGCGACCCGCCCCGAGCGATTCGACAAGGCACTGGCCGCTGGCGCGGATCGTGTGATCATCGATCTGGAAGATGCGGTGGCGCCGGCTGACAAAGACTCGGCGCGAGAGGCACTTGCCGTCTGGCTGAACACGGGCAAACCAGTGGCCGTGCGTATCAACAGCTCGGATACCGAATGGTTCGCGCGAGATCTGGCTTTGTGCGGACACGCCAGCGTCGCTGAAGTCATTCTGCCCAAGGCGGGTGACGTGGACGATGTGAAGCGGGTGACCGCCGCCGGCGCCAAGGCGGTAAAGCTGTTGATCGAGAGCGCGCAGGGCATCGCCCATCTGGACGCGCTGGCCACTTGCGACAAGGTGACCCGACTGATTTTCGGCACCATCGACTTCTGCGTCGATATGGGCATAGCGCATGATGATCGTGAGCCGGATTATTTTCGCTCGCAACTCGTGCTAGCCTCAAAGCTGGCCGGGCTGGCAGCACCCGTCGATGGCGTGACGACGGCCATTGACGATACGGCCGTGCTGACCGCCGACATCCTGCGCGGCAAGCGCTTTGGGTTTGGCGCCAAGCTGTGCATCCACCCGAAACAGGTCGCGACCGTGAACGCCACCTATCTGCCGCAGCCCGACGAGATCGCTTGGGCGACCCGAGTGATCGACGCCGCCGGTGCCGCGAATGGCGCGGCGGTGCAGGTCGATGGCAAGATGGTCGATAAGCCGGTGCTGATCAAGGCAGAGCGCATTCTGTCGCTGGCGAAGCGGGCCAGCTGATAGCCTCCGGATCGATTTGCCCCTGAGGGCAATTCTTAAGCCACTGTTTTCAAGCGCTTTTTTGCTGAGTTTCGGTCGATTGACGCTGCGTGCTTGTGCGGGTTTTGATCCTCATGTATTCTGTATACAGAAGACAAAACTGAGCATTCAAGCCCGTGATCGCCCCCATTTCTCCCATCGCCGTCGCACCTGACCTCGCCGAGCAGGCCTATCAGGCCATTCTGGATGCGATCTGCAAGGGTCGTTTCAAGGCGGGTCAGCGCATCACGCAAGAAGCGCTGGCCGAGAGTTTGTCGGTGTCCCGGCAGCCGGTATTGCAGGCCTTGCTGCTGCTCAAGCGCGATGGTCTGGTCATCGATGCCGGCGGGCGCGGCGTGATGGTGGCGCCGCTGACCGTGGATCACATCGCCCATCTGTATCAGGTGCGCTCGGTGCTGGATGGACTGGCTGCGCGCGAGGCGGCCCGCCGCCGCGCGCGGCTGTCGCCAAAGCTGGTCACCGGTGGGCGTGAGGCAGCGCGCGGCAAAGACTTGCGCAGCATGATCGAGGCCGATCTTGCCTTTCATCGCGCGATTTACGAAGCAGCGGGCAATCCGGTGCTGGCGCAGAGCGCCGAGCGGCACTGGAGCCATATCCGCCGCATCATGGGCGCGACGCTCAGTCAGGTGGGCGCGCGCGCCGCGATCTGGGACGAGCACGAGCGCATGCTCGAAGCCATTTTGCAGGGCGACGACCCTGCTGCGCAGCAGCTCGCGCTGCATCACTGCGAGAACGCCGGACAAACACTGGTGGCGCGCGTTGGTAGCCTGGCTGAACCGGAGATGCAGCAAGCCTGAAACGAGCAGTCATCAGGGAACGGACATCAACATAGAAATAGCAGCGGTAATAACCGCACCAATACCAGCGCAAACAACCGCAGAAATAATCACAGGAGACCGAGATGCAACTCACGCAGCAGCAGCTGGAGCAGTTCGATCGCGATGGCTATCTTTTCTTTCCCTCGCATTTCACCCCGGAAGAGATAAAGAAGCTTACCGATGAGGTGCCGCACCTGTACGCACAGGACAGGCTCGAGAATATTCGCGAAAAGGGCAAGACGTCCGTGCGCACGAACTTCGCCGCGCACATGTACAGCGCACCCTTCGCGCGGCTGGCACGTCATCCGCGCATGATCAAGCCGGTCGAGCAGCTGTTCAATGAAAAGCTCTACATGCACCAGTTCAAGATCAACGGCAAGATGGCCTTTGATGGCGATGTCTGGCAGTGGCATCAGGATTACGGCACCTGGCTCAATGATGATGCGATGCCCGAGGCGCGCGCGATGAATGTCGCGATCTTTCTCGACGACGTCAATGAATTCAATGGCCCGCTGATGTTCATCCCCGGCAGCCACAAGATGGGCGCGCTGGAAGCCGGGCATGACACCTCGACCACCAGCTATCCGCTGTGGACCATTAGTAACGACAATATCCGCACGCTGGTCGACAAGGGGGGCATCGTCGCGCCCAAAGGCCCTGCGGGTTCGATGATCATGTTCCATGGCTGTCTGGTGCATGCATCCTCACCCAACCTCTCGCCATGGAATCGCGTTGCGGTGTATCTCAGCCTGTGCGCCGTGTCGAACCATGTGCGTCGCTTCAAGCGACCGGGCTATATCGCGCATCGCCAGTTCGATGCGATCGAATGCCTGCTGGATGACTGCCTGCTGAAGGATTATCCGGTCGATCTGCCGTGGAAAGAGGGCACACCGGCCTCCGAGCTGTACGGCATTCCCGACGGTCAGGCCGCCTGAGGTCAGCATGAATCTTTACGCGAAACTGCAGCGACTGGCTGCAGAGGGCAAGCCTTTGCGCGTTGGCATGATCGGTGCCGGCAAGTTCGGTTCGATGTATCTGTCGCAAGTACCGCGCACGCCGGGCATTCATATGGTCGGCATCGCGGACTTGTCGCCGGATCGCGCCAGGGCCGCGCTGCGCAATGTCGGCTGGAAGGATGACTTTTTCTCAGCGAGTTCGCTGGAGCAAGCGGCAAAGCAGGGCAATACCGCGATCATCGATAACGGCATGGCGCTGATCACTTCGCCTTACGTGGACATCATCATCGATGCTACCGGCAATCCCGCGATCGGCATTGCGCATGTGCTCGCCTGCTGCGAGCACAAAAAGCATATCGTCATGGTGAATGTCGAAGCCGATGCGCTCGCAGGGCCGTTATTGAAGCGTCGCGCCGACGAAGCCGGCATCGTTTACACGCTGGCGTATGGCGATCAGCCTGCGCTGATCTGTGAGATGGTGGACTGGGCGCGCGCTGCCGGTTTCTCGGTGGTCGCTGCGGGCAAGGGCACGAAATACCTGCCCAGCTATCATGCGTCAACACCGGAGACGGTCTGGCAGCATTACGGTCTGACTGCAGAAGATGCCCAGCGCGGCGGCATGAATGCGCAGATGTTCAACAGCTTCCTCGACGGTACCAAGAGCGCGATTGAAATGGCCACGGTCGCGAATGCGACGGGCTTGTCTGCACCGCACGGATTGCGCTTCCCGCCAGTGGGTGTGGATGATCTTGCCCGCATCCTCAAGCCGCAATCCGACGGCGGCATCCTTGATGTGCGCGGTCAGGTCGAAGTCATCTCCAGTGTCGAGCGCGATACCCGTCCGGTGTTCCGCGATTTGCGCTGGGGTGTGTATGTGACCTTCGCGGCGGACAGCGAATACGTCGCGCGCTGCTTCAAGGAATACGGCTTGCTCACCGATCCGAGCGGCCAGTATTCATCGATGTACAAACCGTATCACCTCATTGGGCTTGAGCTGGGCATCAGCGTTGCCTCAGTGGGCGTGCGCCATGAATCGACCGGCGCGCCGATCTGCTGGCATGGCGATGTCGTCGCCACGGCGAAGCGCGACCTCGCGGCGGGTGAGATGCTCGATGGCGAAGGCGGTTTCACGGTGTACGGAAAGCTGCTGCCCGCGAAAGAATCGCTGGCGCTGGGCGGCTTGCCGCTTGGGCTGGCGCATGGTGTCAAGCTCGTGCGGCCAGTGAAAGCGGGCGCTGCGGTCGGCTGGAATGATGTGGCCTTTGATGCGGACGCGCCGGCGGTCAAGTTCCGGCGCGAGATGGAGCGGGTGTTCGGCAGCTAGTGGTTGGGCGACGGGTCGCTGACTCACCCTGACAAGCGCTGCCTTGATCAGATCGTCGAGGCCAGCGGCTTGTCGATGTCCAGCTCCAGCCGGGAGGCAATCTCGCGCATCTCGGCGGCGGTCTTGGTGCTGGCGAACACTTCGCACAGCGCGGTGTAAGCGATCCATTTCGCATCAACCTCGAAAAAATCCCTCAAGCTGGTACGCGTATCGCTGCGACCAAATCCATCGGTGCCCAGCGTCACATAACGCGCGGGCACATAGGCGCGTGTGCTCTCAGGCACGGCTCGCACATAGTCGGACACGGCAATCACTGGTGCCTGGTTGTCGCCTAGCTGGCGAGTGACCCAGGCTTGGCGGGAGCTGTGCTGAAGGCGGCGTTCACGTTCGCAGGCTATGCCATCCCGCGCAAGTTCCGAGAAGCTGGTGACGCTCCACACTTCCGTGCGCACCGAGAAACTACCTTCCAGCAGATCGGCAGCGGCCATGGCTTCCTTCAGCAAAGGCCCGGCACCCAGCAATCGGACCTGTGGCTGCTGACAGGGCGACACGCAGTAGAGGCCGCGCAAGATGCCTTCGCGCAGCGCCTCCGACGTGTCCGGCAGGCTCGGCTGTGCTTCGTTCTCATTGGTGACGGTGACGTAGTAGAACACGTCCTCATGGCGTGCCAGCATGCGCTGCATGCCTTCATCAATAATCACGGCCAGCTCATACGCATAAGCCGGGTCGTAGGACACGCAGTTCGGCACCGTGGCCGCGACCAGATGGCTGCTGCCGTCCTGATGCTGCAATCCCTCGCCACCGAGCGTGGTGCGGCCTGAGGTGGCGCCGATCAGGAAGCCACGCGCACGCTGATCGGCCGCCGCCCAGATCAGGTCGCCAATGCGCTGGAATCCGAACATCGAGTAGTAGATGTAGAAGGGCAGCATGGGCAGCCCGTGCACCGAGTAGCTGGTGGCGGCCGCAGTCCACGACGAGATGGCGCCCGCTTCGCTGATGCCTTCTTCCAGAATCTGTCCATCCTTGGCTTCGCGATACGAGAGGATGGAGCCAATGTCCTCCGGCTCGTACAACTGACCCTGCGCCGAATAGATACCGACCTGACGGAACAGATTCGCCATACCGAAGGTGCGCGCTTCATCGGCCACGATGGGCACCACATGTTTGCCCAGATGTTCGTCTTTCAGCAGATTGCCCATCATGCGCACCAGCGCCATCGTGGTCGACATTTCCTTGCCACCGGCATCGAGCGCGAACTGTGCGTGCGAGGCGAGCGCAGGAACCGGCAGCGTGCTGCGCGTGGCGATGCGCTGCGGCAGATAACCGCCCAGCGCCGCGCGGCGCGCTTGCAAGTGACGCATCTCAGGGCTGTCCGGCGCAGGTTGGTAAAACGCCAGCTGATCGACCTGTTCATCGCTGAGCGGCAGCTTGAAGCGGTCGCGGAATTCAAGCAGGTCTTGCCGCTCCAGTTTCTTTTGCTGGTGTGTGGTCATCTTGCCCTGACCGGCACTGCCCATGCCGAAGCCTTTTTTGGTTTGCGCCAGGATCACCGTAGGACCACCGTGATAATGATGCGCAGCGTGGTAAGCGGCAAAGATCTTGCGCAGATCATGGCCGCCTCGTTTCAGGCGGTCGATCTCTTCATCAGTCATCGTCGCGCCTATCGCCTGCAGCGCCGGGTTTTGCCCGAAGAAATGTTCACGGTTGAACGCGCCATCATGCGCGGCAAAGGTCTGCAGCTGACCATCGACGGTGCGATTGAGTGCGTCCACCAGCTCCCCCGTGGTGTCGCGCGCGAACAGGGGATCCCAGTCCGAGCCCCAGAGTAGCTTGATGACATTCCAGCCGGCACCACCGAAGAGGGTTTCAAGCTCGTCAACAATGTGACCATTCCCACGTACCGGGCCATCCAGACGCTGCAGATTGCAGTTGATGACAAAGACCAGATTGTCGAGCTTTTCACGCGAGGCCAGTGACAACGCGGCAAGCGATTCCGGTTCATCCATCTCGCCATCGCCGAACACGCCCCACACCTTGCGTGGTTGCGGCGGCATCAGGCCGCGATGTTCAAGATAGCGCATGAAGCGCGCCTGATAGATTGCGCTGATCGGGCCGATGCCCATCGAGCCGGTCGGGAATTGCCAGAAGGTTGGCATCAGCCAGGGATGTGGGTAGGACGACAAGCCCTGATGCCCAAGCGATTTTGCAGTGATCTCTTGACGGTAGTGCGCCAGATCATCCTCGCTCAGCCGACCTTCCAGAAAGGCGCGCGCATAAATGCCCGGTGCGGAATGCGGCTGGAAGTAGACCAGATCGCCGCCCGCTTCGTCGTTGCGCGCGCGGAAGAAATGGTTGAAACCGACTTCAAACAGATCGGCAGCAGAGGCGTAGCTGGCGATATGTCCGCCCAGTTCACCATGCGCACGGTTGGCACGCACCACCATCGCCAGCGCATTCCAGCGCAGGATGCTGGCGATGCGTTCTTCGATATCCACGGCATCTGAACCGCCCGGGTAGGGTGGTTCATCGGTCACGCGAATGGTGTTGACGTAGGGCGTGATGCGCGCGTCGCGCCAGTTGAGGCCTTGCTCGCGAGCCGCAGAGGCCAGTTGCGAGAGCAGGAAGCGAGCGCGTTCAGGGCCCGATGTCTCCAGTACGGAATGCAGGGCGGCGATCCATTCCGCAGTTTCGTGTTCGTCGGTATCGATGTGCCGCACCAGGTGGTCCGGAGTGCTCATGTCCATGGCTTCACTGTCAGAGGTTTTTGATGCCGTAACGTTACGACAAGTGGCGCAGCAGGTGATGCCGAAAAACTTCGCCGAAATGGTAATTTACGGCATAAAATGCTTTAAAAAATATATTTGGAGAATGTTTATGATAGAAAACTTAGATAAAACAGATCTTAGGCTGCTGAAATGGCTGCAGCAGGACGCCAGTCTGACCAATGTGGAGCTGGCCGCCAAGGTGAGTCTGTCGCCCTCACCGACGCTATCGCGCGTGAAAAAACTGGAGAACGATGGGGTCATATCGAAGTATGTCGCGCTGGTCGATCCGCATGCGCTGGGGCTGAAGGTGAATGTCTTCGTTCGCGTGTCGCTGGAAAAGCAGGAAGCCGCCGCACTTGAACGTTTCGAGAAAGCGGTAAGTCATTTCGACGAAGTGATGGAGGTGTATCTGATGACAGGCGATGAGGATTACCTGCTGCGTATCGTCGTGCCCGACCTGCAGGCACTGGAGCGATTCATCCTCGAGAATTTGACGCGCATCCCTGGTATTAAAAATATCAAGTCGAGCTTCGCCTTGAAGCAGGTGAAGTACAAGACTGCCTTGCCTATCAGCGGCAATTTGCGCTGAAGCAGGTGCCGTAGCTGAATCGTTGCAGCGTGCTCTTTGCGTTGTTGAGTCTCAAGATATTCCCTGAGTCCCAGCTCAGAATCGTGTCGACTTCCACTTCAATGTCAACTTCAACACTCGCATGGGGACCGCATGGAACAAGAGAAAGTGCAGATGATGCAGCGCTACGATCCGGATCAGCTCTTGGCTACGCTGATCGGCAAGCTGAACCTGAAGAACGATGCGGCGCTGTCGCGCGCGTTGGAGGTGTCGCCGCCGGTGATCAGCAAGATACGCCACCGCCGGCTGCCCGTCACGGCGTCGCTGCTGATACGCATGCACGAGGTTAGCGCGCTGTCGATTGCTGAGCTGCGGCAGCTGATGGGCGACCGACGGGGCAAGTTCAGAATCAGCGACAAGCACTTCAAGCCCAAGGACGGGGCTGCGAGGTGAATGCCTGCAAATCTTCTGGCGTATTGATGTTCATGAACGCTGACTGATCCTCAAAATGTGCCTGCGCGTGCGGCTGTTGCAGCAGCCAGTCGGCGACCCTGCGTCCGCCGCCGCGCAGGTAACTATCCAGTGAGGGTAGTAGCGAGGTTTTCAGCAGACAGAACACCGGATGGCGTGTGGGTTGACTGTGCTCGCCCGTCACGGCAAATGCCAGATCGGCTGCCGCGAGTGTCAGGGCAAAGGCAAGACGTTGTGCCAGATCGTTCGGGAAAGCGGGTGTGTCGCATGGAACACTGAGCAGGTAAGGCGTTTTACAGTGTTGAAGTCCTGCATGCAGACCTGCCAGGGGACCGGCGTGCCCGGGGATGTCATCCGGCAGCACGGGATAGCCGAATTGTGCGTAGATGCTCAGGTTGCGGTTGGCGTTGATCAGTACGGTGTTGACCTGCGGTTTGATCCTCTTCAGGACCACGCCGGCCAGCGTTGAATCATCCAGTGCTTGCAATCCCTTGTCGAGATGACCCATGCGCGTGCCCAAACCGCCGGCCAGCAGCAGCCCAGTGATCTGTTCTTGCGGAATAGGCTTGCCCATCTGAGGTCCTAGCCGAATGCCTCGGGCAGGGTGAGTATCTTGCCCGTGTCAGCGGCATCGTAACCAGGGAGCTGATTGACAGCGTCGCGAAAGCTGGTCGAGCAAAGCACCGAGACCAATTGCTTCATCTGCGCTTGTTCCAGCGCCTCTGACCTCACCGCAAAGAAATAGCGCTCGCGAACGAGCGGAATGAAATCCAGCTTGAATCGTTCCGCTGCGGTCTGCACGCCAAAGCCGACGTCTGCCATGCCACTGGCGATGAAAGCGGCTACCGCTGAATGCGTGAATTCAGTGTTCTCGAAACCGCTGACCTGTGAGGGCAGGATGCTTTGCCGCTCCAGCAGTAATTCGAGCAGCGTGCGCGTGCCGGAACCTGCCTGACGGTTGACAAAACGCACCGGGTGGCGCGCGAGATCCGTGATAGCCTCGATGCCGAGCGGATTGCCAGGGTTGACGAACAAGCCTTGTTCACGCACGGCCAGATGAATCAGTTTATGTGCTTTGGGATCGAGCCAGCGCCGGTAGTGCTCCATGGTCAGTGATTCGAATTCGCCCAGCGGCACATGAAACCCGGCGAGATCGGACTCGCCGCGCGAAAGCGCGGCCACCGCATCGCTGCTGTTGCGGTAGCGCAGATCGATAGGCACACCGGATTCGCCCGCTTGCTTGAGGAAGGCCGCCACGGCAAAGCCGTGACTGGCATCCAGCCGGGTCACTGACCCTGTATTTCCGAGGGTTTTTCCGAGTTCGGTTTCGAGTTCCGAGGCCAGGCTGTCGAGGGTTGGCGAAAGCCGTGCTGCAATGCGGCGATCGGCCCAGATCAATTTTTCGGCGAGTGGTGAAAGCGATGTGCCGCGACCCCGCCCGGTCTGCATGAGGCTGTGTCCGAACAGGGATTCAGCCTCGCGCAGCAGGCCCCAGGCGTAGCGATAGGATAAGCCGACAATTTGTGCAGCGCGGGCAATCGAGCCTGTTTCCTCAATGGCGCGCAGCAAAGACAGCAGCACGGCTGTATCCAGCGCACTGCCTTCAGCGCGGCGGATTTCCCAGTGAGGACTGATTCTGACCTTGAACATGCGTCTTGCGTTGACTATTGCAGATTAGAATAGCGGCCGACCGGGTCGGTTAAATAAATACAGCGCAGACTGTATCAGAGGGATAGGTACCCGTGCCGGTTGGGAATCATTCAGCGTTTTCCCGGGCACTCACCATTCAGGAGGAGATATGGGTTTTTTTCGGTTGCCGGATCTGCTGGCAAAAGAGCGCACGATCGCCGGTGCTGGTTTTAACCGCTGGCTCGTGCCGCCGGCGGCATTGGCGATTCATCTGTGCATTGGCATGGCTTATGGCTTTTCGGTGTTCTGGAAGCCGCTGGGTGGTGCGCTGCTCGGGCCTGATGGCGCGCCGCTAGCGTCGTGCGCCGCAGGCGCTGCGAGCTTTGGTGACAAGCTGGCGGGTACCGCGCGAGCGCTGTTTGCGACCGACTGTAACTGGACGCAGTTTGATCTGGGCTGGATGTACACGCTCTTTTTTGTGGTGCTCGGATGCTCCGCAGCGATCTGGGGTGGCTGGCTCGAGCGTGCCGGCCCGCGCAAGGCCGGATTTGTGTCAGCCGTGTGCTGGTGCGGCGGCTTGCTGATCTCGGCATTGGGCGTCTACCAGCATCAGTTATGGATGATGTGGCTGGGCTCAGGGCTGATCGGGGGCATTGGGCTCGGGCTGGGTTATATCTCGCCGGTGTCGACGCTGATCAAATGGTTTCCCGACCGGCGCGGCATGGCCACGGGCATGGCCATCATGGGCTTTGGCGGAGGCGCGATGATTGGCTCGCCCTTGTCGACGCTGCTGATGTCGAAATTCGCCACGCCGGGTGATCCTGGCGTGTGGCAAACCTTTGTCACACTCGCGGTCATCTACGCGGTGTTCATGTTCGCCGGCGCCTTCAGTTACCGGGTCCCGGCCACGGGCTGGAAGCCAGCGGGCTGGGAACCCCCTGAACCCAGCGCATCGAAATCCATGATCGCGATGCATCACGTTCATTTGCGGAATGCGCACAAGACGCCGCAGTTCTGGTTGCTCTGGGTGATTCTGTGCATGAACGTGTCCGCAGGGATAGGCATCATTGGCGCCGCCTCACCCATGATGCAAGAGACCTTTGGGGGTGCCTTGATTGGTCAGCCTGACATTGGCTTTGCTGAGCTCAAGCAGAACCCGGATCTGTTGAAGGGCGCGGTGGCCATCGGCGCCGGATTTGTTGGCCTGATCTCGCTGTTTAACATCGCGGGTCGTTTCGTCTGGGCGTCGTCGTCCGACAAGCTCGGCCGTCGCCCGACCTATCTGATTTTTTTCGTGCTGGGCATTGCCTTGTATGTGCTGGCGTCGGTATCCGCGGGCTGGAAATCTCTGGCTATTTTCGTGGCGTGCTTCTGCGTGATCGCCTCGATGTATGGCGGGGGTTTTGCGACCATACCTGCGTATTTGGCTGATATGTTTGGCACCCAGTTTGTCGGCGCGATTCATGGACGTTTGCTGACGGCATGGTCCACGGCGGGTATTCTCGGGCCGGTGGTGGTCAACTACATGCATGACATTCGTCTGGAGCAGCAAGTACCGTTTGATCAGATCTACGGCCCGATCTTTTATGTGCTGGCGGCGATGCTGGTGGTCGGATTACTGGCCAATCTGCTGGTGCGTCCGGTCGCGGATCACTACTTCATGTCCGATGCCGAGCTGGCCGAAGAGAAAAAGCTGGCCCACGAGAAGACGCTGGCTCAGACAGACGGACAAGCCAGCGATGCGGCCAGGGAATCGAATCCTGCGATTCCCGTGCTGGCCTGGCTGGCTGTGGGCATTCCGCTCGCGTACGGCATCTGGGTGACGCTGCAAAAATCTGCGGTGCTGTTCAAATAACTCGCTCGCTGAAGCCCTCTCCGGATTGGTTTAGACTTCGCGGTCTGACCATCAGGAGAGGTAATGAGCATGACTGAAGAAGCAGTCCGCGCCGCCTTGTCGGGCGTGATTGACCCGAATACCGGCAAGGATATCGTCAGCAGCAAGTCGGCGAAGAACCTCCAGATCAGCGGTGCGGATGTCGCGCTCGACATTGAGCTGGGTTATCCGGCAAACAGCCAGATCGAGCCTATGCGTAACGCGGCAATCGCGGCGATCAAGTCCCTGCCGGATGTGGGGCAGGTTAGCGTGAATGTATTCTCCCGCATTGTCGCGCATGCAGTGCAACGCGGCGTCAAGCGTCTGCCCAACGTGCGTAATATCATCGCAGTGGCATCGGGCAAGGGCGGCGTGGGCAAGTCCACCACGGCCGCGAATCTGGCGCTGGCACTGGCTGCAGAGGGCGCATCGGTGGGTTTACTCGATGCCGACATTTATGGCCCGTCACAACCGATGATGATGGGTGTCTCCGGCAAGCCAGAGTCCCACGACGGCAAGACGATGGAGCCGCTGCAGGCGCACGGACTGCAAATCGCCTCGATAGGTTTCATGATTGATCCAGATCAGCCCATGGTGTGGCGTGGGCCCATGGTCACTCAGGCATTGCAGCAGTTGCTGGAGCTGACCAACTGGCGTGATCTCGATTACCTGGTGGTCGATATGCCACCCGGCACGGGTGATATCCAGCTGACGCTGTCGCAGAAAGTCCCGGTCACCGGTGCCGTGATCGTCACCACCCCACAGGATATTGCGCTACTCGATGCGCGCAAGGGTTTGAAGATGTTTGAGAAAGTCGGCATTCCCATCCTCGGTATCTTGGAAAACATGAGCATGCATGTGTGCAGCCAATGCGGGCATGCCGAGGCGATTTTTGGTGAGGGCGGCGGCGAGAAGATGTGCGCTGATTTCGGCGTCGATTTTCTTGGCAAGCTGCCGCTGGCCATGGCCATTCGTGAGCAATCCGACTCCGGCAGGCCGCCCGTGATTGCCGAGCCTGACGGTGCAGTGGCGCAGCTATACAAGCAGATCGCGCGCAAGGTGGCGGTCAGCGTGGCCGAGAAAGCGAAAGATATGTCGAGCAAATTCCCCTCGATTGTGGTGAAGAACGATTGAGGCTGGCTCAAAGACGGTGCTCGTCATTGCAGCCGTGGTGGCTTGGGTGGTGGCGCGCCATCGGGCGCTGCGCTGGCCTTGCGCTTGAGAGATCCCGTTGAGATGCTATGCGCTTGCTGTGTCTGCACGCACCACTCCCTCGCGTCCAGGACCTCTTGGGGCGTGAAAGGGAAAAGGACGGTCTCGGCATCGGCGGTATGGTCTTCCAGCCAGTCTTGCCAGTACCCGGCGAATGCCTTGTCGACTTGTTGAAATCGTTGGTTAAGCTCCCTGCTGTAAGGCACGGCGGCGGCATTCTCGACGGCGCGTTGCCAGCAGCAGGCTACTGCGTTGCACACGGTCGCGGGCAGGCCGGTCGTATTGATGATCGCCCGGGTCAGCGAGGGGACGGATACCGCGCGCAGACCCGTTCGGCCTTCGAGCTTACGTAAAAAATTTGCTGGATGGGTAATCAGCAGGGCCCATGGCAAACGCTGCGCAGAGAGTTCAGCAGCCAGTTTGTTGGTGCAGTCATGCAGGAGGCTGTTGGGCAGTGTCGGGTAGTGATTGAAGTCGATCTTGATCTGATCCAGTTTGCAGAACAAGGTAGTTGCCATCAGCCGGGAGATGGCGGCCGCGTCTGGGGCAGCGCTGCTGTGCGCGTTTTTGCGCAGGAGATCCTCGGCTTCTGTCCACGTATCGACGATCAGGCCAACCAGTGCATCAGGCACACCGGCGACGTCGCGCAAGTGGTATTCCATCTCGGGTACGATGTCGCCGGCTTCATTGACCCCATGGATGAGCGAGAAAAACTCGGCAGACAAGCATTGAGTCAGCGTATCGTGCAACGCGTCTATCTGCGACGTTGCCAGATCTCGCATGCGGCTGCGCCGCTCAGCCATTACCTGCTGAACCTTTGCTGCAGACGCAGGCCGCATCGCTGCACGCTCTTCCTTAAGCTGCCCGGCCGGCACCAGTGCGTCAGGATGCTCATTTTTCTGAGTGGATAGGTCGCTGTCGGCTTGCGGCGGTACAGGCAAGAATTGTAGTAAGCCATGCGCTGTTTGCGCGGCGATTTGCGCCTGAGACAGTGATGCGCTGTCCCGATTCAGACTCGCCAGAGCCGGCAGGGCTCCATGTAGAAGGGAGTAAAAAATACCGTTCGACGATAGTGCCACCGTGTCCTCAATCATGTCGGGAAGTTCCACCAGCAATCTCGGCGGAGTGCCGTCAGGATGCCTGAGCATCAGCAGGTCAAATGCGGTATCGCAGGAGGCTGTCAGCAGATCAATCAGTGTGCGATCCTCAGCTTCGCAGGCATGCGACCAGTGAAATTCTCGGGTGCTGTCGAGTCGCGCGCCCTCGTCGAGAAGCAGCGCCAGCTGATGGGGGTGTTCCTGTGAGATCGTCGTCGCTAATGCCGCATCAAGGTCGAGGTCAATAATAGGATGGGCTCGATGGCAGTCCAGAAGCTGTCGGAGCATCGGCGTCTGGTCGTCTCGCAACAAGACCTGTTCTAGTACTGAATGACTGAGCATGGCGGGCAAGTAGCCGTGGCGCTTGCCATGCTCCAACAGTAGCTCCAGCATGGCAGAGTCACCGAACTGGATTGCTTTGACGATCGTGTTGCCAACGCCGGCGAGTCCGTGCGCGCCATGCGCGAGCAGCACCTGAACCGAGCTGGTATGGCCGCAGACCACAGCGATATTCAGGGGCGTCAGGCTCCATGCATTGAGCCGGTATTTTTCGCCGAAGATCTGGCATGGCGGATGATGATCCGTGCCTGTCGCCGATTCGTTGCACTCAAGATCTCGCCGCAGCAAGGCTTCCAGCGCTGCCGGCGAACCCGACATGGCCGCATAATGCAGCGCCGTCCAGCCGCCATTGTCCTTTGCATCGGGTAGCAGATCAAAGGCATCCATCAGCAGATCCATGAGTTGCACATGGCCGGCGAGAGCGGCTTGCATGAGTACGTCAAATCCGGCGGGATCCGCAGAGGGTAGGGGCGCGCCTTGCGCGATAAGCGCCTGGACGATACGGAGGGAATGTCTACTCACAGCCACTTCCAGCAGGCTTTTGTTGTGGTCATCGAGCGTATGCAGGCTGGCACCCTCGGCCAGCGCCGCATGCATCAGCGTGACGAAATCATGTTCGCTGGCATATCTGACGGCATCAAACAAAATTCGGTCAGGCGTGCCATAGCGCAGTACAGCGGGCTGTGCAGGTCTTTGTGCTGCGGGATTGAATATCGGATACCTCTGAGTATTCGAGGCTTGATAAGAGAAATTAGTCTCAGCTTGCATGTCATCTCCAGAGATAGCAGAAATCGTTTGCTGAGCGGCACCAAGTGCGGCCAACATCGAACCGGCTTTCAGTTGCGACGAACGATGAATCGTTCCTCTGATTCGGGAGATAAGCGTGAATTGATTGAGCGAAAAGAAAAGCGGCTCGATAAGCGGAATCATCTGATGATGATCGGAGGTTGAAAAATCCCTTACATCCCTTTCTTTAGCGAGCAAATAGCACGGACGCGCGCGTCTTCACATAATCGCCCTCGGTGGGATGGTGCGCGACCGTGGCAAGCTCACGTGCGATGAACTGCGGATGCTGTATCGCTTCTTCCGTGCTCAGCACGGGCGAAACGCAGCAATCGGCCTCCTTGAAGGCATCGGTCCATGCTTGCTGCGTGCGTGTCGCAAAGACTTCGTCCAGCAGGGCTTTGACTTGCATCGCATCCTCGCCACCGATGTCCTGCCCTAATGACCAGTGACGGGTTTTCAGTTCGGGTAGTCCGATCACGTCGCAGCAGGCTTCCCAGAATTTCAGTTCCAGCGCACCGACGGCCATATAACGATCATCCTGAGTTCGGTACACGTTGTAGCAGGGCACGCCACCGGTCAGAAAATCTTTCGCCGGTGCGGCGGTTTTGCCGTAGGTGTTAAACGCCAGCAGCGGCATCACATGGTGCGCAAAGACGGCATCCGTCATCGACACGTCCACAAAGCGTCCCGGGCCGCCCATTTTTACGGCCAGCAGCGCCGCGAGCATGCCTTGCACCGCCGATTGCGAGCCGCCCAGCAAATCACCGATCTGCAGGTTTGGCAGTACGGGTCGGCCATCGTCGCCAGCGTTCTGTGCCAGCATGCCTGCGTAGCCGACATAGTTGATGTCATGGCCGGCAGCCAGCGCTAGCGGCCCGGTCTGTCCATAGCCGCTGATTGCGCACATGACCAGTTGAGGATTGCGCGCCTTGAGCACTTCCCATCCCAGCCCCAGCCGGTCCATCACGCCCGGACGAAAACTTTCTATCACTACATCGGCGGTCTCCACCATGTTCAGAAAGCGCGCATGGTCGGCCTGGTCTTTGAGGTCGAGATGAAGGATATCCTTGCCGCGATTGACAGCAATGAACAACTGCGAGAGTTCATTGCGCACGTGGCTCATGGTGCGCGCATAATCGCCCACGCCCTTGTCCTCGATCTTGATGACGGTAGCGCCCATATCGGCCAGATGCAGCGTGGCCATCGGGCCGGGCAGCAGGCGGGTAAGGTCGAGCACCGTGATGCCGGCGAGCGGAAGTTGAGCGCTATCGTTGGGTGCAGTCATGAAAGGTCTCGCATTTTTTACTGTAGAGGGATGCTTACTCATCCGCCAGAATTTTTTCCAGCGCTTCCTGCTGCGCCAGCCACTCGCCCTCCAGCTGCTCCAGCGTTTTTTTGCAGGATACCTGCTCTTCCAGCAGTTGCTTGAGCTCGTCCTTGCGACGGGCGTCGTAAATGCCGCTGTCAGCCAGCGTGTTCTCCATGCTGGCCAGTCTTGTGCTGAGGGGTTCCATCTGCGATTCGAGCTTGCGCAGCTGTGCTTCGACGGGTTTTCTTAGCGCAGACAGGCGCTGTCTTTCCTGTGCTTCAAGCCGCTTTTGCTCGCGCCTGTCGATCGGGGATTGAGGAGCGGCAGATTCGGGCGATTCGCGAGACAGCGCAGGCGCGGCATTAGCCGACAGTCGCGTCTGAAACAGCCAGTCTTTGTAATCATCCAGATCGCCATCGAAGGGCTGCAGCCTGCCATCGGCGACGATCATGAATTCATCCGTGGTCGCTCGCAGCAAATGCCGGTCGTGCGACACTAGCAGTACCGTACCTTCAAACTGCGCCAGGGCTTCGGTCAGCGCCTCGCGTGTTTCCAGATCCAGATGGTTGGTGGGTTCATCCAGCAGTAGCAGGTTGGGACGTTGCCAGACGATCAGCGCCAGCGCCAGCCGTGCCTTTTCTCCACCCGAGAAGGGGGCGATCGGGCTCTTGACCATCTCTCCGGGGAAATTGAAACTGCCCAGAAAATCGCGCAGCTCTTGCTCGCGCACATCGGGCGCCAGACGGGTGAGGTGCATCAGCGGGCTATCATCGGGACGTAGCATCTCCAGCTGATGCTGCGCGAAATAGCCAATCGCCAGACCTTTGCCCAGCCGCGCGATACCGTGCAGGGGAGGCAGGTCACCGGCAATCGTTTTGATCAGTGTCGATTTGCCGGCGCCGTTCGCGCCGAGCAGGCCGATACGCTGCCCGGGCGTCAGAGAGAAATTGATACCGGTGACGATGATTTTTTCTTCCCCCGTCGCACCTTGGTAGCCGGCATCGACTTTATCCAGCAAGAGCAGCGGATTGGGCGCACGCTCGGGTTCTCGGAATTCGAATGAAAATTCGGCAGCTGCGCGTAGCGGCGCCAGTTCCTCCATTCTGGAGAGTGCCTTGATACGGCTCTGCGCCTGTTTTGCCTTGGTCGCCTTGGCCTTGAAACGGTCAATGAAAGATTGCAGGTGCGCGCGTTTGCGCTGCTGCTTGTCGAGCATGGCTTGCGCCAGTTCGATCTGTGCTGCGCGCTGCCGTTCGAATGCGCTGTAGTTGCCGGCGTAGCGTTTCAGTTTGCGTTCATCAATGTGCACGATGACATTCGTCACGCCATCCAGAAAATCGCGATCATGCGATATCACGATCAGCGTCCCGGCATAACGCTTGAGCCAGTCTTCCAGCCACAGAATGGCATCCAGATCGAGGTGATTGGTCGGCTCATCCAGCAGCAGCAGGTCCGAGGGGCAGATCAATGCCTGCGCCAGATTGAGCCGCATGCGCCAGCCTCCGGAAAAGCTCGCTACAGGCAGCATCATCTGCTGCTGCGTAAAGCCCAGACCGGTCAGCAATTGCTCAGCGCGTGAGCGCACGGTATATGCGCCTGCATCGCCCAGTTGCGCATGCAGTTCGCCGATACGCTGTCCTTCGGTGTTGCTGCCCTCGATCAGCGCGAGCTCAGCCTCCAGCTTTCTGAGTGCCACATCGCCATCGATCGCATACTCGACCGCAGGCCGCTCCAGCGCGGGCGTTTCTTGCGCAACGTGCGCGACCCGCCAGCTGCGCGGAAAATCCAGATTGCCCTGATCGGGATGCAGCTCATCGCGCAGCATGGCAAACAGCGTGTATTTGCCAGAGCCATTCGAGCCGATCAAACCGATTTTTTCACCGGGGTTAAGGGTCAGCTCAGCGCCATCGAACAGCGGCTTGGTGCCGCGCATCAGGCTGAGTTGTAAGAAGCGAATCATGGGAAGGTAAATCCGGGGAGAGCAACAAGAGATCGTGCATGAACGATATTTGTAGAGCGGCCGATCATGAAACCGTCATCCCGGCGAAGGCCGGGATCCCGTATCGTTATAGTCATTCACAGCTGACCCGCCGTCAGCAAAAACACCGACCCATCCCCCGCGCTCGTCGACAGCCAGGTCAGCTCAAGCTCCGAAAAAGCTTCCTCGGCATGCGCATATTCATTCCCGATCTCGATCACTAGCACACCATGGCTGGTCAGCCGCTCTTTGGCACCCGAGATGATGCGACGGACAATATCCATCCCGTCTTTACCGCCGGCCAGCGCCATGCGCGGCTCGGCACGATATTCCGCCGGCAGAAAATGCATCGATTCGCTATTCACATACGGCGGATTACTGACGATGAGATCGTATTTTTTTGCGGGCAATCTGGCATACAGGTCGGATTCGTGCAGAGACACGCGCTGCTGAAGCTGGTAATCATCTACGTTGCGCTGCGCGACTTCCAACGCCTCTTTGGACAGATCCACCGCATCGATCTTCGCATGGGGGAAGGCATCCGCGAGCATGATCGCCAGACACCCGGAACCGGTGCACAGCTCGAGCACATCCGTCACTGCCCAAGGGTCGACAATCCAGGGCTGGAACTGCTCGGGGATCAGCTCGGCGATATAAGAGCGGGGAACGATCACCCGCTCATCGACATAAAACCGGTAGTCGCCGAGATAAGCCTCATTCGTCAGATAGGCGGCGGGGAGGCGCTCTGAGCAGCGGCGCTCGATGAGTCCCAGCAGCGATTCAATTTCGTCCGGCAGCAGCCTGGCGTCCAGAAAGGGGTCCAGCTTGTCCAGCGGTAGTTTCAAACTGTGTAGCAGCAAATAGGCCGCTTCGTCGTAGGCATTGCTGCTGCCGTGGCCAAAAAACAGACCCTCGGTATTGAAACGGGTAACAGCATGGCGCAGCAGGTCGCGCAGGGTGTGGAAAGCGTGGTGCATTGCGGCAGGCCCGGCACATGGGGCAGGTAAGTTCCGAAACCGCAAGGATACCGGATTGCCTCAGCCAGGCGGCGATCCGGTGGGAGCACAGATCTTTATTGTCTATGCAACTGCTGAAGCTTATGCGTTCATTGCGACACCGAAGTAAAACCAAAAAATGATGTCAAAGCAGCAGATTTTCCAGTGTTCGCCGATAGATGTTCTTCAGCGGTTCGATCTCCGACACGGCGATATGTTCATCGATCTTGTGAATGCTCGCATTCGTAGGACCGAACTCCACCACTTGCGGACAGATTTGCGCGATGAAGCGACCATCGGAGGTTCCACCCGTGGTCGACAGTTCAGTAGTCAAACCGGTTTCGTCTTTAATCGCGGTGCTGAGCGCATTGCTCAGTTCACCGCGTGGCGTGAGGAAGGGCAATCCACCGACGGTCCATTTTAGATCGTAATCGAGACCGTGTTTATCAAGAATCGCATACACGCGCTGCTGCAGGCTGTCGACGGTGCTGGCGGTCGAGAAGCGGAAATTGAAGTCGATCACGCATTCGCCGGGAATCACATTCGATGCACCGGTACCTGCGTGAATATTCGACATCTGCCATGAGGTAGGCAGATAGTATTCATTCCCTTTGTCCCATTCGATGGTCGTCAGCTCGGCCAGTGCCGGCATGGCCAGGTGAATCGGATTTTTGGCCATGTGCGGATAGGCGATATGGCCCTGAACACCTTTGATCACCAGACGACCAGACATCGTGCCACGGCGGCCGTTCTTGATCATGTCGCCCAGCTGATTCACCGACGTCGGCTCGCCGACGATGCAGTAATCCAGCTGTTCGCCTCGTGCCTTGAGCTCATTGCAGACGATGACCGTGCCATCAATCGCCGGGCCTTCTTCGTCGCTGGTAATCAGAAATCCTATCGAGCCTTTGTGATCAGGATGGGTGGCGACGAACTCTTCGACGGCAACGACCATCGCTGCGAGCGAGGTTTTCATGTCCGCCGCGCCTCGGCCATACAGCTTGCCCTCGCGGTGTGTTGGCTTGAAGGGATCAGAATGCCATTGCTCGAGCGGGCCGGTGGGCACCACGTCGGTGTGGCCAGCAAATACCAGCAGTGGCTGAGCGCTACCGCGCTTGGCCCACAGATTGGTGACATCACCCGAGGCCATCGTCTCGCAGGTGAACCCCAATGGTTCAAGACGTTCTGCCATCTTCCATTGACAGCCACCATCTGCCGGGGTGACGGAATGCAGCGAGATCAGTGCTTCGGTAAGGGCTAGGGTCTTGCTCATGGCGTCAGATTGGTCAGGCGAGGTGTTCTTCGTAAGAGTCGGCATCAAAGCCTACCAGCACGGTCTTGCCCTTGCAGAGCACCGGACGTTTGATCACGCTGGGGTTCTCTATCATCAGCTTTGTCGCACTGGCGGCACTAGTGACGGATGCTTTGGTCGCCTCCGGCAGTCCGCGCCAGGTCGTGCCTTTTTTATTCACGAGTACATCCCATGAGACCTGCTTCATCCAGTGGGCAATCGTGTCTTGGTCTATGCCGGCTTTTTTGAAGTCGTGAAATTCGTAGGCGATATCCTGACTCTCCAGCCAGTCACGCGCTTTTTTGACGCTGCCGCAGTTGGGGATGCCGTAGAGGGTGATCATGGCTTGGTGGTTTTAAAGACGCTGGATCCCGGCGCAGCCCGGAATCCAGCGGCGTTACTTATCAATCCCGCAGCAACTCATTAATCGAGGTCTTCGCCCGCGTCTTCTCATCCACGCGCTTGACGATCACTGCGCAATACAGGCTGTACTTGCCATCGGCCGAGGGCAGATTACCGGAAACGACGACCGAGCCTTCGGGAATGCGCCCATAGCTGACTTCACCGGTCTCGCGGTTATAGATCTTGGTTGACTGCCCAATGTACACGCCCATCGAGATCACGGAGTTCGCTTCGACGATCACGCCTTCCACCACTTCGGATCGCGCGCCGATAAAGCAGTTGTCTTCAATGATGGTCGGGTTGGCTTGCATGGGCTCGAGCACACCGCCAATGCCGACACCGCCGGACAGGTGAACGTTCTTGCCAATCTGCGCGCAGGAGCCGACGGTCGCCCAGGTGTCAACCATGGTGCCCTCATCGACATAAGCGCCGATGTTTACGTAGGAAGGCATGAGTACGACGTTCTTGCCGATGAAGCTGCCGCGACGCGCCACGGCGGGCGGCACGACGCGGAATCCGCCTTTGGCGAAATCATCGGCCGTGTAGTTGGCGAATTTGGTCGGTACCTTGTCATAGAACTGCATGCCATGGCCGCCGGGAATGGGCGCGTTGTCTTCCAGGCGGAAGGACAACAACACCGCTTTTTTTACCCACTGGTTCACCACCCACTGACCGCTGTCTTTTTGGGCGACGCGCAGCGTTCCCTGGTTGAGCTGCTCGAGCACATCAGCCACCGCCGTGCGTACGTCGGCCGGTGCGGACTTTGGAGAAAAATTCGCGCGCTCTTCCCAGGCGGCGTCGATCAGGGTGTGCAGTGATTGGCTCATGAGGGTTTTTTATTGATGAAATGTCAGTGGGGGTTCAGGTCATGCGTTAGCCGGCGAGCTTGCGGGTGAATTCGACGATGCGCTGCGCGGCCTCGAGGCATTCTTCGACTTCGGCTACCAGCGCCATGCGCACGCGGTGTGCGCCGGGGTTGATACCATGCGCGTCGCGCGCCACGTAGCTGCCAGGTAGCACGGTCACATTATATTCGGCATACAGACACTTCGCGAATTCGGTATCACTGATCTTGGCCAGCTTGTCGACTTTCGCCCAGAGATAGAAGCCGGCATCGGGCAAGGCCACATCGAGCACCTCAGCCAGCATCGGCGTCACCTGCGTAAATTTTTTAATGTACTTCGTGCGGTTCTCTTCGACGTGGGTCTCATCATTCCACGCAGCGATAGACGCCGCCTGTATCGACGGGCTCATCGCGCTGCCATGGTAGGTGCGATACAACAGGAATTTTTGCAGTATGCCCGCATCGCCGGCCACGAAGCCGGAGCGCATGCCGGGCACATTCGATCGCTTGGAGAGGCTGGAAAAAGCAATCAGACGATCATACTTGCGGCCCAGCTTGTGCGCCGCCTCCAGGGCACCCAGCGGACGCTCACGACCAAAGTAAATCTCCGAGTAGCACTCATCAGACGCAATCACGAAACCATGCCGGTCAGAGAGCGCGAACAGCTCTCTCCAGTCGTCCAGCGTCAGCACGGCGCCGGTGGGATTGCCGGGCGTGCAGATAAACAGGAGCTGTACGCGCGGCCAGACATCAGCGGGTACCGCAGAAAAATCCGGCGTGAAGTTACGCGCAGGATCGGAGTTCACGAAGAAGGGTTCGGCACCCGCCAGAAAAGCGGCACCTTCATAAATTTGATAGAACGGGTTCGGGCAGACCACGACCGCTTTGGCATAGGGATCAATGACGGCCTGCGCCAGTGCAAACAGCGCTTCGCGCGAGCCGTTCACTGGCAGCACTTCGCAGGAAGGATCAAGGCGTGGCAGACGGTAGCGTTGCTCCAGCCAGCCACAAATCGCGGCGCGCAGTGCGTCGGTGCCAGCCGTCGTCGGGTAGGTCGCGAGCCCGCTGAGGTTGTCTGCCAGCGCTTTTTGAATAAAGGCCGGGGTCGGATGCTTGGGTTCGCCAATGCCCAGACTAATCGGGCGGTACGAGCGCTCAGGTGTCACATCCGCAAACAGGCGCCGGAGTTTTTCAAAAGGATAAGGCTGAAGTTTTTCCAGTAAGGGATTCACGGCGCGAGCGTCTTTTTGGGTGAGCGTGCTGGTGAGGTAGCGGGCGGCGCGATTATACCTTCCGAGTGACATCGCTGATGGGCCGCGGCCCGATACCTTTCTGGCAAAGCTTTCTTGCATGGGATGCCGATGCGCGATCACCTGGCTTCTCAGTGATTTCTGGGATTCCTCCATAAGCCTCTGATCTGGCAACGACTTTCCCGTATGAGCTGAGCTGGCCCTGAGCAGAAATCGCAAAGTGACGCATCCAGGGTGTTATCATTGAAAGCTTGAATGACAGCGGCCGGACACATCTTGTCCGGTTTGTCTTTTTTTGAGCCGACATCGTGCGCGAGGCCGGTCCCCTGAATCTCATTTCATTGCTGAAAAGTCGATAACGTGCGGTTAACTTCGATAAAACTTTCCGGCTTTAAGTCCTTCGTCGATCCGACCAATTTCCAGGTGCCCGGTCAGCTAGTGGGCGTCGTCGGTCCGAATGGCTGCGGCAAATCCAATATCATCGACGCGGTGCGCTGGGTGCTAGGCGAAACCAAGGCATCCGAGTTGCGTGGCGAGTCCATGCAAGATGTCATTTTCAATGGCACCACCAGTCGCAAGCCGGCAGGCCGTGCCTCGGTCGAGCTGTTGTTCGACAATAGCTCCGGCAAGGCAGCGGGGCAATGGAGTAGCTTCGCCGAGATCTCAGTCAAGCGCATCCTGACGCGCGACGGGTCCTCTACCTACTACATCAACAATCAGGCAGTGCGTCGGCGCGATGTGCAGGATATCTTCCTGGGCACCGGTCTGGGCCCGCGTGCGTACGCCATCATTGGTCAGGGGATGATCTCGCGCATCATCGAGGCGCGCCCGGAAGAGCTGCGCATCTTCCTCGAGGAAGCTGCCGGTGTGTCCAAGTACAAAGAGCGCCGTCGCGAAACCGAGAATCGTTTGCAGGATACGCGCGAGAACCTGCAGCGCGTGGAAGACATTCTGCGCGAATTGAGCGCCAATCTTGCCAAGCTTGAAGCGCAGGCCGAGGTCGCCGCCAAGTACCACACGCTGCATGCCGAGCAGGAGGAAAAGCAGAGACTGCTATGGCTGCTGCGCCGTAATGAAGCGCGCAGCGAGCAAGAAAAATTCTTGCGCGACATAGAGAAAGGGCAAACCGATCTGGAGGAGCAAACCGCCAAGCTTCGCCATATCGAAACCGAACTCGAGCACATGCGTCAGGCGCACTATGCGTCGGGCGATCGCATGCACCAGGCGCAGGGGGCGCTATACCAGACGAACTCCGAGATCGGCAGTCTGGAAGCACAAATCAAATTCGTAATCGAATCACGCTCTCGCTTGCAGACCCAGCTGAGCTCGCTGTCGGCACAGCGCGATCAGTGGCAACGTCAAAGCACACAGTTTCAGGATGAATTGTCGCAGGCTGAAGCTGAGCTGGAAGTGCATTCAGGCCGTGTCGCCGAGGCGGGGCAGTTAGTCGAGCACAAAGACGCCGAGATGCCCGCACTGGAAGAGGCGTGGCGCGCGGCGCAGATGGCCAGCACGGAATCACGCTCGCGCATCATGCAAGTGCAGCAGCGCATCGAGCTGGAGTCTGCGAATCAGCGGAATGCCTCGAATATTCTCGCCAACCTGACTCAGCGTCGTGAACGTCTGCAGCAGGAAAAAGGCGGTATGTCGCTGCCGGACACCAGTCAGCTCTCAGAGCTGCGCGCGCACGTCGAAGAAAAGCAGGAGCAGCTAGAGCATGCCAACTCCGCACTGGAAGACGCCCGCCAGCGTCAGCCTCGGCTGGAGCAGGATCGCCGCGATGCCCAGGAGCAGGCGATCAAGGAGAACGCCACGCATGCTCAGCTGGAAGCTCGGCTGGCGACGCTGAAACAACTGCAGGATAACCTGCAGACCGAAGGCAAAGTCGCGCCCTGGCTGGAAAAGCATGAGCTGGGCAAGCTGCCGCGCCTGTGGCAAAAACTGAATATCGAAGCCGGCTGGGAAACCGCGCTCGAATCGGTGCTGCGCGAACGTACTGGCGCGCTCGAAGTGTCGAATCTGGAGTGGGCCAAGGCCTTTTTCAGCGATGCGCCACCGGCCAAGCTGTCACTGTTTTCCTTGTCGGGCTCGGCCGCTGGTGCGGGGGATGCCGCTGCCGGACTCAAGCCGTTACTGTCGCTGATGCAGTTGAACGACCCGGGCCTGCGCGCGCTGATGCAGGACTGGCTGCATAACGTCTATGTTGCCGAGGACGCCAAGACGGCCATGGCAGAGCGTTCGCGCCTGCCGGCCGGCGCTTGCTTCGTCACCCAGCAGGGCCATCTGATCAGAAAGCTGTCGGTGCGTTTTTATGCGACCGACTCTGAACAGGACGGCATGCTCGCGCGTCAACAGGAAATCGACAATTTGGTGCGTCAGGTCAAAGCGCAGCAGCTGCTGGCCGATGAAGCGCGTCAACGCTCGGTGCAGGCCGATGCGGCGCTCACACAGGGCACGCAAAAGCTGGAAGAGCTCACGCGTCAGGTCGCATCGCTCACCGACTCGCTGCATGCGCTGCAGATGGATCTGTTGCGCCAGGATGAAGTGATTGAGCGCATCAGTCAGCGCAGTACGCAGATCGACACCGACTTGGCTGAGATCGCCGCGCAAGAAGCCGAGCAGAGCCAGATCCGTCAGAAAGCCGAAGCGGCCCTGGAACAGTTGGATGTCGAGCTGGGCGAGGTACAAGAAAAGCATGAGGACGGCCAGACCGTCTTTCTGGAACATGAGCAAAAGCTCAATCAGGCACGCGAAGCCTTGCGTGAGCTGGAGCTGGCCGCGCAGCAGGCCGAGTTTTCCAAACGCTCGCACGAGAACCGCATCGAAGAACTCAAGCGCAGCATCACCACGGCGCTGGAGCAATCCGCGCAGCTATTTGCCAGCATGGAGCAGGGCCAGCTCGAGCTGGAATCACTGGATGACCAGGCAGCACAGGCGGGTTTGCAGAGCCTGCTGGAGCGGCGCAGCGAACAGGAAGTCGCGCTCGCCAATGCACGTCACGAACTGGATCAGCTCACCCAGCGCATGCGCGGGCAGGAAGAAGCCAAGCTGGCCGCCGAGCGCGCGCAACAACCTCTGCGCGATCGCATCGTTGAACTGCAACTCAAGGAGCAGGCCGCGCGTCTGAACCAGGAACAGTTTGCCCAGCACCTGGCCGAGGCTGAGGTCGATGAAGCCGTCCTCGCGGAGAAGCTCAATGACGACATGCGACCGGCTTATTTGCAAGGCGAGGTGACACGTCTGACGAATCAGATCACTGCGCTGGGTCCGGTCAACATGGCGGCGCTAGATGAACTCGCACAGGCCTCGGAGCGCAAGAATTTCCTTGACGCGCAACATGCCGATCTGACCGAAGCGATCACCACGCTGGAAGATGCGATCCAGAAGATCGACCTGGAAACCCGCGGTTTGTTGCAAGATACCTTTGACAAGGTCAATCATCATTTCGGCCAGCTGTTCCCCGAGCTCTTTGGGGGCGGCAATGCGAAGCTGGTCATGACGGGAGAAGAGATTCTGGATTCAGGGGTGCAGGTCATGGCGCAGCCGCCGGGCAAAAAGAATGCGACGATTCATCTGCTCTCGGGTGGCGAAAAGGCACTGACGGCTACAGCGCTGGTGTTCTCGATCTTCCAGCTCAACCCTGCACCGTTCTGCCTGCTCGATGAGGTGGACGCGCCGCTAGATGATTCCAACACCGAGCGTTTCTGCACGATGGTCAAGCGCATGACGGCGCAGACCCAGTTCCTGTTCATCACCCACAACAAGATCGCCATGGAGATGGCCCAGCTGCTAATTGGCGTGACCATGCAAGAACAAGGCGTTTCTCGTCTCGTTGCCGTCGATATGGAAGCCGCCGCCCATCTCGCTTCGGAGGTGCAGGCGGCCTGAGGGCGTCGCCTGTCTGCCGGGCAGGGCGCAGCAGACAGGCAGTGAATTGAGCGCTCTCGTTGTCTTTAGTCCCACAGAAGTGCCGAGCGGGCCAGCGCTGCGCGCTTCTGGTAGTAGGCTTCGTTCTCTTCTGCCTCGCGCGCTCGGACCTGCTCGACAGCGGCACACATCAGATAGTGCTCCTCAGTCCGCTCCAGCCACCAGCGTCGCAGGCGGCGTACCAGGGGCTTCAGCGACAGCATGGTCAAATTCTGCAGCTTGATGTCGTTGATCTCGGTGGTGTCGTGCACGGTGGGCCCTCCTGAGCGCAGTGATCGTGTAGTTATCTTAATGACAATAAATTTTCGTGATTTTGACATCTGTCAATAATGTGATTTGGCAAGAGTTTGCTGAGCTTGCGCGGTGGCTCCAGAAAATGACCACGCAGGGCAATCAATGGATGCGCATCTCTTACAATGTCGGTTTGCATCGAGACGCGCTAGTGATTGCGAAAGACCACCAGCTGCTATCGAAATTTCTTGAACGAAAGCCGGAGAACGCGCAATGACAGAGTTGCAGGCCAGCCTGATCGGCATCGGCGGCGCCATTGTGGTGGGCGTGGTGTCGTATAACAAATGGCAAGAGTGGCGCGCGCGACGCTCGGTGGACAATGCGTTTTCACCGCTCGAAGAAGATGTGCTGATGGGCCCCAAAAGCGTCGCTGAGCGTCAGGAGCCCGTGCTGGGTGCCCTGAGTTCGGACACGGCAGCGCCCGATGCGCACGGGTCGGGTGTCGGTGACGGTCAGCATGACCGGCATGAGGAGGCGCATGGACATCCCGGCGCGTCGTTTGTCGAGACCGCGCCCAAGCCTTTTCCCTTGGATACCTTCATCGATTGCGTGATACCACTCGCCCTGGGGATGCCGCTGCGTGGCGAAAAAATTTCGGCCGCTTTTCACCAGCTCAGACTGGTCGGCAATAAGCATGTCGAAGTCATTGGTGAGACCGAGACCGGCCACTGGGAAAAAGTCGCGGTCGCGGGCGTCTATCATGCGCTTCAGGTCGGGGTGCAGCTGGCGAACCGGCACGGGCCGTTGTCAGAGCTGGAGTATTCCGAGCTGGTGACCGGGCTCAATCAGTTATCCGATGAGCTCGATGCCACGCCCGAGCTCCCGGAGATGTCGGAAGTTATGACGCTGGCCAAGCGCCTGTACCAGTTGATCCACGAGTTTGATGTGCAGCTATCCATCAATGTGCGCGCAAAAGAAGGGCCCTGGTCGCTGGCCACCATACGACCTGCGCTGCAGCGTCAGGGACTGGAAATTCGCCCCGATGGGCGCATGGTGATGCAAGATGGCGAGGGCAGCGTGCTGTACTGGGTGCTAACGAATGCTAATCCGGCTGACGATACCAGTAGCCTGATGACGCTACTGTTGCCGGTGGCGACGGTAGCGCCTGAGCGCGACGGCTTCAAATCGATGACCGCCTTCGCTCGCGTACTGGCGAGTCGCTTGTCGGGAACAGTGGTCGACGATGCAGGTCATCCGCTGTCCGACGCCTCGCTGGCAGCCATTGCTCAGCAAATTCGTTCCTTCTATGGCGCGATGGAGCAGACCGGCATCTCACCGGGATCGCCCCGCGCACAGCGCTTGTTTGCCTGATGTCCCACAGCGAGCTGTTCAGAGGCACCGCGCATCGGGGGCCTGACCCAGCCGATGCGCAGGCTCGCGCTGAATGGTTGCGCAATGAGCTCAACCGCCATGCGCATGCCTACTATGTGCTGGATAACCCGAGTATTCCGGATGCCGAATATGACGCCCTGTTCGCCGAGCTGCAGGGCATGGAGGCCGAGCATCCTGAGCTGAGATCGCCCGATTCCCCGACCCAACGTGTCGGCGGTGCGCCGCTGCCTGAATTCAGTCAGGTGCAGCATGACGTGCCCATGCTGTCGATTAACAATGGCTTCTCGGAGGAAGACATCGAGAATTTCGATCGTCGGGTTCGCGAAGGCCTCGATAGCGAGGGGCGGGTCAACTATGCTTGCGAGCTGAAATTTGATGGTCTGGCGATTAATCTCCGCTACGAGCACGGTGTGTTGGTGCAAGCCGCGACGCGGGGTGATGGCGCGACCGGCGAGGATGTGACCGCCAACATGCGCACCGTGCGCTCGATACCGCTCAAGCTTCAATCGAACGAGCCGCCGGCGCTGATCGATGTGCGCGGTGAGGTGCTGATGTTCAAGGCGGATTTTGCGCGACTCAATCAGCGCCAGCGCGAAGCCGGGCAAAAAGAGTTTGCTAACCCGCGTAACGCCGCCGCAGGCAGTTTGCGTCAGCTCGATGCGCGCATCACCGCGCAGCGCCATCTGCGTTTTTTTGCGTACGGCATGGGCAGGCTAGAAGGCGCAGCGCCTCCTTCGCGTCACTCAGCGCTGCTCGATTGGTATCGCACGCTGGGTATTCCTGTATGTGATGAGCGCGCGGTGGTCAGTGGTGCTGGCGGCTTACTGAATTTTTTTGCCGACATCGGCCGGCGTCGTGCGCAGCTACCTTATGAGATCGATGGAGTCGTCTATAAAGTGGATAGTGTGGCGCAGCAACACACACTGGGCTTTGTATCGCGTGCACCGCGCTTTGCGCTGGCGCATAAATTTCCAGCGGAAGAAGCGACGACCACCGTGCTCGATATTAGCGTACAAGTCGGTCGTACCGGCGCACTGACGCCGGTGGCGCGTCTGGCGCCTGTCTTGGTGGGCGGCGTCACCGTCACCAATGCCACCCTGCATAATGAAGATGAAGTGCGGCGCAAGGATGTGCGCATTGGCGACGTGGTGATCGTTCGACGCGCGGGGGATGTCATTCCCGAAGTCGTGGCGATTGTGCCCGAGCGTCGTCCAGAGAATGTGCGTGAATTCGTGATGCCGGTGGATTGCCCCGTGTGTGGTTCGCCGATTGTTCGCCCGGAGTCCGAGGCCGTCGCGCGCTGCTCCGGTGGCTGGATACAGTGCGCGGCGCAGCGCAAGGGCGGGTTACTGCACTTTGTGTCGCGGCGTGCGATGGATATCGAAGGTCTGGGCGAGCAACTGGTCGAGCAGCTGGTCGATCGGGGTCTGGTCACGACGCCCGCTGACTTTTACAAGCTCGGACTCGTGATGCTGTCCGAGCTGGATCGTATGGCGGAGAAATCAGCGCAGAACGTTTTGGTCGCGCTGGAAAAATCCAAGTCGACCACGCTGGCGCGGTTCATCTATGCGCTGGGCATACGCCATGTTGGCGAATCCACTGCCAAGTCACTGGCGCGGCATTTTGGCACGCTGGATGCGCTGCTGGCGGCCAGCGAGGAACAGATACTGGCCGTCGATGATATTGGTCCCGTGGTCGCGCAGTCGATACTCGGCTTTCTGGCCGATCCGCTGAATCGTGAATTGATTGAACAACTTCGTGCGGCCGGCGTTCACTGGAAAGAAAGCGAGCCCGAGCGCGGGAATCATACGCTGGCTGGCAAGACCTTCGTGTTGACCGGTACCTTGCCCACGCTCAAGCGCGATGAGGCAGCGGCGATGATCGAGGCGGCTGGCGGCAAGGTCGCTGGTTCGGTGTCAAAGAAAACCAGTTACGTGCTCGCCGGTGATGACGCCGGCAGCAAGCTGGCGAAGGCGCAAGAGCTGGGTGTGCCAATACTCGATGAAACAGAATTTCTTCAATTGCTGGAGTCGGAACAATGACAAGAATTACCAAGGCTGTTTTTCCGGTAGCGGGTCTGGGGAGTCGCTTTCTACCGGCGACCAAGGCGCAACCCAAAGAAATGCTGCCAATCGTCGACAAGCCATTGATTCAGTACGCGGTGGAAGAAGCCGTTGAGGCAGGCATTACCGAGATGATTTTCATCACCGGGCGTAACAAACGCGCTATTGAAGATCACTTTGACAAAGCCTATGAGTTGGAAGCCGAGCTGGAAGCGGCCGGCAAGGAAGCGCTGTTGCGGATGGTGCGCGAAGTCATACCGAAAACCGTCAACTGCATGTACATACGCCAGCCGCAGGCGCTGGGCCTTGGTCATGCCGTACTCTGCGCGCGCCCCATCGTGGGCCAAGACCCCTTCGCTGTGCTGCTTGCCGATGATTTCATGCAGGGCGAGCCAAGTGGTCCTGGCGTGATGGCGCAGATGACCGCCAGCTTCGCCCGTGATCAGGCCAGTCTTTTGGCTGTTCAGGACGTACCGCGCGAGAATACACGCCAATACGGTATTGTCAGTACCGAGGCGTTTGGCGATCGGCTGGAGAAGGTGAAGGGCATCGTCGAGAAGCCCATGCCCGACAAGGCGCCCTCGACACTGGCCGTGGTCGGTCGTTATGTGCTGACCAACCGAATCTTCTCGTGCCTTGAAAAACTCGGCAAAGGCGCAGGCGGCGAGATTCAGCTTACCGATGGCATCGAGGCACTGATGCAATACGAAACCGTGCTCTCTTACCGCTACAAAGGCCGTCGTTTTGATTGCGGCTCCAAGCTCGGTTATCTGGAAGCCTCAGTTGAAATCGGCTTGCAGCACGCCGAGACCGGCGCGGCATTCGCCGAGTGGCTGGCGAAGCGTCATTCATCCTGAACGGAGACCCATCGTGGCAGTGCATGAGATATTGAAAATGGGGGACCCGCGCTTGTTACGACAGGCCGAGCCGGTCACCGAGTTCAATACACCGGAGCTTCACGCACTGATTGCCGACATGTTCGACACCATGCATGCGGCGAACGGCGCCGGGCTGGCAGCGCCGCAGATCGGTGTGAACTTGCAACTGGTGATCTTCGGCGTCAGCAACAACGCTCGCTATCCTGAGGCGCCATCAGTGCCGGAAACCGTGTTGCTCAATCCACTGATCACGCCACTATCCGATGAGATGGAAGAAGGCTGGGAAGGCTGCTTGTCCGTTCCTGGTTTGCGTGGCGTGGTGCCGCGCTACACGAAGCTTCGCTATCAGGGGGTCGATCCCTATGGCCAGACTATCGATCGCGAAGTCGATGGATTTCATGCGCGGGTGGTGCAGCATGAATGCGATCATCTGATCGGTGTGTTGTATCCCATGCGGGTGAAGGACTTCAGTCGCTTCGGCTACACCGAGGTCTTGTTTCCGGGGATAGATCCGGGTGCTGATGACTGATTGCAAAGGACTAAGCATCGTTCGCTTGACGGTACTCTGCTGAAGGTATTACCATTTGGATTCTGGTAATACTTGAGGGCCATCATGTCGACCACACTCACCGTCAAAGGACAGGTAACTATCCCGAAGCAGATCCGGGATGCGCTCAAGCTCAAGCCCGGCAGCCAGTTGGACTTTGCCTTGAATGAACAGGGGCAGGTCATCCTGCGAAAAGTCGGCGAAAAGTCTGGCCGAAGGGCTGATCGTTTTGACTCTGTCAGAGGGAAAGCAGAGATCAGGTGGAGAACAGATGATCTCATGGCCTTGTTGCGTGCAGACTGATGCTGGTAGACACCAACGTATTGGTCGATGTTCTTCAGGATGACCCTGAGTGGGCTGAATGGTCTGTCAATCAGCTGCGAATTCAGTCCCAGATTCACCGCCTGATCGTCAATCCGATCATCTATGCCGAGCTTTCAGTAACTTTCGCTACGATAGAAGCCTTGGATAGGGTGCTCAAACAGATGGAGCTCGATCTCGTTGAGCTACCCAAACCGGCTTTGTTTTTGGCCGGACAGGCCTTTTTGAAATACAGGCGTGCGGGTGGCACCAAGACGAATGTCTTGAGTGATTTTTTCATTGGCGCACATGCCGCCGTGATGCGAGTTCCAGTGCTGACGCGTGACCTTACTCGATATAGACGTTATTTCCCCGGTCTACAGCTGATCTGTCCTTGATGCCTGCTTAAAACCCCTCATCCTCGCCCAAATAACGCCATTGGCCCGTCGGTAAATTACCGAGCCTCACGCGACCTATTCGTACACGCTTCAAGCCCAGCACTTTCAACCCCACCATCTCGCACATCCGTCGGATCTGGCGCTTCTTGCCCTCGCGCAGAACAAAGCACAGCTGGTCGTCATTTTGCCAGTGCACCTTGGCCGGCAGCAGTGGCTGGCCATCGAGCGAGAGGCCGTGGTTGAGGCGCTTCAAATCCTGATCGGGTAGTCGTCCCGGTTTGGCGTAGGTCACTCGCACCAGATATTCTTTGTCGATGCCGCTCTCTTCGCCAATCAATTGTTTTGCGATGCGACCATCTTGCGTGAGCACCAGCAGCCCGACGGAATCGATATCCAGACGTCCAGCGGGTACCAGACTTTTCAGCTGGGCCGGTGAAAACTGCAGCGGGGATTTATCCTGCGACCAACGGTGCTCGGGACGCACCAGCGTTACCGCGGGCTGGTAGCCGTCTTCAGCCTGCCCGCTGACAAAACCCATGGGCTTGTTGATCAACACGGTGACCCGGCGCGCCTGCTGCGCTTGCGCTTGTTTTTCAATCGTGATTGTCTGGTGGCGCAGCACTTTGCTGCCCAGCTCGGCCACGATCTGACCATCGACACGCACCCAGCCTTTGGCAATCCATTCATCCGCTTCACGGCGCGAGCACAGGCCCAGCTCAGACATGCGCTTGGACAGGCGTAGGGGTTCAGTCATGTTTAAAACCGGGAAAGCGATCAGGCACGCAGCGCATCGAGCAAATCAGATTCAAGCGCGATCTGGCTGCGCGCGTGCGAGAGCACCGGACCATCGACCAGAAAGACATCCTCAACCCGCTCGCCCAGCGTGGTGATTTTTGCGGTGTGCAGATTGACCTTGTAGCGGGCCAGCACGCTGGCGATCGAGTACAGCAAGCCAGTGCGATCGCTGGCCGACACCGAGAGCAAATGATATTGACCTCGCTCGTCGGGCTGCAAATGCACGGTGGGCGTGATCGGGAAGGTGCGCGAGAGTCGTGATAGCCGCGCCTTGGCTGGGGGTGGCAAGGCGTCATCGGAGCTTAGCCATTGTCTCAGTTCATGCTCGATGAGCGTGATCAGCTCACGGTAATTGTCAGCAAACGTGGGCTCGCTGACCAGAAAGGTGTCAAGCGCGTAGCCAGTACGCGTGGTTTGTACCTTTGCATCAAGGATACTGAAATTCTTGCGATCAAAATAGCTGCAGATGCGCGCGAACAGATCAGGGCGATCGGGCAGGTAGACCACGACTTGCAAACCTTCACCGATCGGGCCAAGCCGGCAGCGAACCACGGGCTTTTCACTATCAACATGCTCGCACAAGACGCGCGTCTGCCACGCGATCTCTGAGGCGTCATGGCGCAGGAAATAGCCGACATCGAGTGTTTTCCAAAGCACCTCGTGAGCATCCGATGGCAGACCGTGAAGGCGCAGTGCAGCGATGGCCTCCTGCTGGCGTTTCTGTAGCTCGCGGTCAGACGAGGGCGCCTCACCGCCGAGTACGCGAAGGCTCATTCTGTATAAATCTTCCAGCAGTTTGCCTTTCCAGGCATTCCAGACCTTGGGGCTGGTGCCGCGGATGTCGGCGACGGTGAGCAGATACAGCGCGGTGAGGTGTCGTTCGGTTTTCACTACGTTCACGAAGGCGCGTATCACATCGGGGTCAGACAGGTCCTGCTTCTGTGCCACGTGTGACATCTGCAGATGATGCTCGACCAGGAATACGACCAGCTCGGTATCTTCCGTTGACAGTCCGTGATCGCTGCAAAAGCGCTGCGCATCGACCTTGCCAAGTTCAGAGTGATCGCCACCGCGACCTTTGGCAATATCGTGGAACAATGCAGCGATATAAATCAACCACGGCTGAGGGAAATTGGCCATCAGCTGGCTGCAAAACGGATATTCGTGTGCATGCTCGGGAATCGCGAAGCGGCGCACATTGCGCAGCACCATCAGGATGTGCTGATCGACGGTGTACACATGAAACAGGTCGTGCTGCATCTGCCCGACAATGCGGCGGAACGCCGGCAGGTAGCGGCCGAGTATGGACAGCTGGTTCATGTTGCGCAGGGCATGCGTGATGCCCTTGGGTGCTTTGAGTATCTGCAGGAATAGTTCGCGGTTCTGCGGATCGCGGCGGAAGGCATCATCAATGCGGAAGCGGGCGTGCCACAGTGCGCGCTGGGTGCGGGCGGTCATGCCTTTGAGTTCGCCGTGCTGCTCCAGCAGCAAGAAAATCTCCAGCATGGCTGATGGCGTGTCTTCGAACACGCTGTCGTGTGCGATATCGATCATGCCGTTGACTTCATTGAAGCGCTCGTTGACCGGGCGCGATGCGCTCGGTTGCGGGAACAGGCGGGCTTCGATGTTTTGCAGGAGGATGCTGTTGAGCTGAGTGACCGCCTTGGCGGCCCAGTAATAGCGCTGCATCAGCACCTCGCTCGCGCGTCGTGCCTCGGTCGTCTGAAAGCCGAACGTCTCGGCGACTGGGCTCTGCACATCGAACACCAAGCGGTCTTCGCGCCGCTGGGTATGCAGATGGAGCCGGATACGAATGTCCTTGAAAGCACGCTCCTTCTCTGCGACCTGACGAGCCTCGGTGGGCGTGATCATGTCATTGGCTGCCAGCTCGCGCCATGAATCGCCCAGGCCAGCTGCTTTGGCGACCCAGAGAATCACTTGCAGGTCACGCAGACCGCCGGGACTCTCTTTGCAATTGGGTTCCAGACTATAGGGCGTGTTCTCGTACTTCACGTGACGCTGGCGCAGCTCCAGCACTTTGGCCTGAAAAAATGCGCGGGGATCCATCGCGTGCGCATATCTCTCGCGAAGCGTGTCGAACAGCGCGCGGTTGCCGCAGATGAGTCGTGCTTCGAGCAAACTGGTTTGTACCGTGATGTCCGCAGCCGACTCGGTCAGGCACTCCTCAACGGTGCGTATGCTGTGACCGATCTCCAGACCGAGATCCCAGAGCAGTTGCACCAGCTGCTCCAGCTTGTCGCGCAAAGCCTCATCGGGCGCTGAGGGCAGCAGAACCAGCAGATCCACATCCGAGTACGGAAAAAGTTCGCCCCGCCCATAGCCACCCACGGCGACCAGCGCCGTGTCGGCGGGCAAGTTGAAATTTTTCCAGGCAGTGATCATCACCTGATCGGTGAATTCTCGCAGGCGCTTCAGCAGCCGCTCGGGCTTGGGGTCTTGCTGATAATCGCTCACCAGAGCCCGCCGTCCTTCGCGCAGCTGCTCGCGCAGCGAACGCGCGAACGAGGTTGGTTCAGGCGAGGGCGGCAACGCTGCCGGCATGGTGCTCACGGATGAAAGCGGGGGGTGCCGGCATGGCCGGTGACACGGTCAGCACTTCGAAACCGGTCTCGGTCACCAGCACGGTGTGCTCCCATTGCGCGGAGAGGCTGCGATCACGGGTCTTGATGGTCCAGCCATCGCCCATCTCTCGAATCTCTCGACGACCGGCGTTGATCATGGGCTCGACGGTGAAGATCATGCCGGCTTCCAGCTTGGCGAGTGTTCCCGGACGGCCGTAATGAAGCACCTGAGGCTCTTCATGGAATACCTTGCCTATCCCATGGCCACAAAACTCGCGCACGACCGAAAAACCCGCATCCTCTGCGTACTGCTGAATCACGTGGCCGATGTCGCCTAAGTGAGCACCGGGGCGAATCTTGGCGATGCCCAGCCACATGCATTCGTAGGTAATGTCCGCGAGTCGCTTGGCCAGAATCGACGGTTCGCCCACGAAAAACATGCGGCTGGTATCGCCGTGGTAGCCATCCTTGATGACCGTGATGTCGATATTGATCACATCGCCCTGCTTGAGCACCTTATCGCCGGGGATGCCGTGGCAGACCACGTCGTTCACCGAGGTGCAGATGGATTTCGGGTAGGGCGTGTAGCCGGGCGGGCAGTAGTTCAGCGGCGCCGGGATGGCTTGCTGTACGTTCACCATGTAGTCGTGACAGAGCTGGTCGAGCTCAGCGGTGCTGATGCCCGCCCTGACATGCGGCGCGATGAAATCGAGAACCTCAGCTGCCAGCCGGCCAGCGACGCGCATGCGCTCGACGTCTTCGGGGGTTTTGATGGATATGGAGCCCATGGGAGAATTCTTTGCAGCTGCTCAGCCGACACTGGGTAGATCTAAAGCGCCGATTATAGTCGAGCCCGCGTGGGTGGTCGGGCGGTCTTGCCGGGTTTGTAAAACACACCGGAAATCGGTTAGAATCGCGGGTTGACCGGGAACTCATTTGCGAAGACGCACCACGCTGAGCGTTTTCGGTCAGTTTTTGCTTTTTAGTTAAATTTTTGAAAATCGCGAGCCTGTGCCTCCAAGGGTGCCCTCAGACAACGGCCTTGACGTCGTCCCCGGGGTCGCTGGCCAGGCTCCAGACCCAACCCTGGAGAGCTCTACATGTCAGTCACCATGCGTGAAATGCTGGAAGCCGGTGTCCATTTCGGTCACCAGACCCGCTTCTGGAACCCCAAAATGGCCCAGTACATTTTTGGCCATCGCAACAAAATTCATATCGTCAATCTGGAAAAGACCATGGTCATGTTCCAGGAAGCGACCAAGTACATCCGCCAGCTGTCGGCCAATCGCGGCACCATCATGATGGTGGGCACCAAGCGTCAGGCGCGCGACATCATTGCTGCCGAAGCGCAGCGTGCGGGTGTGCCTTTCGTTGACCAGCGCTGGCTGGGCGGTACGCTGACCAATTTCAAGACCATCAAAACCTCGATCAAGCGCCTCAAAGAAATGGAAGCGGCGGTCGCCGATGGCTCGGTCGACAAAATGAGCAAGAAAGAAGCGCTCATGTTCCACCGCGAGCTGGAAAAGCTGCAAAAGGCGATTGGCGGTATCAAGGACATGAACGGCGTGCCGGATGCGATTTTTGTGATCGACGTCGGCTACCACAAAGGTGCCATCACTGAGGCAGCCAAGTTGGGCATTCCGGTCATTGGCGTGGTCGACACCAACCATTCTCCACAGGGCGTGACCTACGTGATCCCCGGTAACGACGACTCATCCAAAGCGATCACCCTCTACGCGCGCGGCATTGCCGACGCCATCCTTGAAGGTCGCGCAAACTCTGTCAAGGATATCGTTGAGTCAGTCAAGGGTAACGCAGACGAATTTGTCGAGGTCGATCAGGCCTGATGGCCTCCACGCCAGTTGCGGCCGACCGCGACGGAAAAACGGGGGCAACAATGGTTCGCCCCTTTTTTTCGGGAATTGAATACCGGATGGCAGCACCGCCATCCACAGTTTAGGAGAGAAGAATGGCAGCAATTACCGCAGCAATGGTGGGTGAGCTTCGCGCAAAGACCGATGCGCCCATGATGGAGTGCAAGAAGGCCCTGACCGAGGCCGACGGTGACATGGCCCGCGCCGAAGAGATCCTGCGCGTCAAGCTGGGTAGCAAGGCGTCCAAGGCCGCATCGCGGATCACCGCGGAAGGCGTGGTTGCAGCGCACATCGCCAGTGGCGTAGGCGCACTGGTCGAGATCAACTGCGAAACCGACTTCGTGTCCAAAAATGACGACTTCCTGAAGTTCTCATCCGACATCGCCAAGCTGGTCGCTGACAAGCATCCCGCTGATGTGGCGGCACTGTCCGCGCTGCCGCTGGATGGCAAGACGGTCGATGAGATTCGTACTGCGCTGGTTGGCAAAATCGGCGAGAACCTGTCGATCCGCCGTTTCCAGCGTTTCCAGACGTCTGGCAAGCTAAGCTCCTATCTGCACGGCACACGCATCGGCGTCATGGTGGAATTCGACGGCAGCGACGAGCAGGTGGGCAAGGATATCGCGAGGCACATCGCCGCGATGAAGCCGGTGGCGCTGTCGTCTGATCAAGTGCCTGCCGAGCTGATCGAAAAAGAGCGCTCAGTAGCCAAGCTCAAGGCGGAAGAGTCCGGAAAGCCTGCCGACATCGCCGCGAAGATGGTCGAGGGTTCGGTACAAAAGTATTTGAAGGAAGTCTCGCTGTTCGACCAGGCATTCGTCAAAAACGATAAGCAAACTGTTCAGCAGATGCTCAAAGCGGCCAACACAACCGTGAAGGCTTTCACCATGTTTGTCGTGGGCGAAGGCATTGAGAAGAAGCAGGATGACTTTGCTGCGGAAGTGGCGGCGCAGGTAGCCGCCGCCAAGCAGGGCTGATCTGATTCAACAACGGGCCTCACGGCCCGTTTTTTTAAGGTCAGCACAGAGGCAGTAGCCAGCGCAAGCAGCCGGTAAAATATCGGCAGGTTCTGATAGCATCACAGAACAACCGAGTCATCAGGGAGCAATGCACATGACGTCACCGGCCTACAAGCGCGTCCTTTTGAAACTCTCCGGCGAAGCCCTGATGGGCGAAGATGCGTATGGCATCAATCGCACCACCATCGAGCGCATGGTAGCCGATGTTTCCGAAGTCGCCAGGCTGGGCATCGAAGTGGCGATCGTCATCGGCGGTGGCAACATCTTCCGTGGGGTGGCGCCCGGTGCACAGGGCATGGACCGCGCAACCGCCGATTACATGGGCATGCTGGCGACGGTGATGAATTCGCTGGCACTGGCCGATGCGATGCGTCAGGCCGGCATGACGGCGCGGGTGATGTCGGCCATCGGTATTGAGCAAGTGGTCGAACCCTATGTGCGCCCCAAGGCGCTGCAATATCTTGAAGAGGGAAAAATCGTGGTCTTCGCCGCGGGTACCGGCAATCCGTTCTTCACTACCGACACCGCTGCGGCATTACGCGGCGCCGAGATCGGCGCTGAGGTCGTGCTCAAGGCGACCAAGGTCGATGGCGTCTACAGCTCCGACCCGAAAAAAGATCCGACCGCGACGCGCTATGCGACGATTAGTTTCGACGAGGCCATTGCAAAACATTTGCAGGTCATGGATGCGACCGCCTTTGCGTTGTGCCGCGACCAGAAGCTGCCGATACGCGTATTCTCGATCACCAAGCCGGGCGCCTTCAAGCGCGTCGTGCTGGGCGAAGACGAGGGCACCCTCGTTCACGTATGACCCCGACCACGATTTCAAGAACACCTCATTCGCTGCACTGAATCACAGGAGAGCCGCATGACTGTCGCTGACGTCAAAAAAAACACCGAGCAGAAAATGCAAAAGTCCATTGAGACACTCAAGGGCAACCTCGCCAAGGTGCGCACCGGTCGCGCCCATCCTGGCATGCTGGATCATATTCAGGTGGATTACTACGGTACACCCACGCAGATTACGCAGCTGGCCAACGTGACGCTGCTCGATGCGCGCACGGTGGGCGTGCAGCCCTGGGAAAAGAAAATGTTGGCTGTGGTTGAAAAGGCGATTCGTGAATCCGATCTGGGCCTGAACCCGTCCACACAGGGCGATCTGATTCGTGTTCCCACGCCACCGCTGACCGAAGAACGCCGCAAGGAAATGGTCAAGCTCGTCAAGAGCGAAGCCGAAGATGGCAAGATCGCTATCCGAAATATTCGTCGCGACGCCAACGAGTCGCTGAAAAAACTATTGAAAGACAAGACCATCTCGGAAGATGATGAGCGCCGTTCGCAGGATGATGTGCAAAAGCTGACCGACAAGTTCGTCGCCGAAGTCGACAAGCTGGTCGCCGAAAAAGAAAAAGAGATCCTGACAGTCTGAGTCAACCCGCCCCGGCGCGAGAGCGCTGGGTTTGTTTCCTTTTTCTGCGCCTTCGCCCATGACACGATCGAGCTCTACGCAGGACATCCCGGACGCTTCGCTGATGCCCAATCACGTGGCCATCATCATGGATGGCAACGGACGCTGGGCGACATCGCGCTATCTGCCGCGTGTGGCCGGACATGCCAAGGGCGTAGAGGCGGTACGTGGCATCGTCAAGGCCTGCGTGTCGCGCGGTATCGCTTACCTGACCCTTTTTGCCTTCAGCTCCGAGAACTGGCGGCGTCCAGCCGAAGAAGTCTCGCTGCTGATGCGATTGTTTTCCACCGCCCTGGAGCGTGAGGTAAGCCGCATGCACGCCAATGGCATACGTCTGCGCATTGTCGGCGACCTGAGCCGCTTTGATCGCACGTTGCAGCAGCAGATTGCTGATGCCGAGACGCGCACGGCGGGCAATGAGCGTCTTACCCTGACCATCTGCGCGAATTATGGTGGCCGCTGGGACATGTTGCAGGCGATGAATCAGGCGGCGGCGGCCCGGCCCGGCTTGACCGAATTCACCGAGCACGACATCGCGCCGCATCTGGCGATGGCGCATGCGCCTGAGCCTGATCTCTTCATACGCACGGGCGGTGAGCAGCGCATCTCCAACTTTTTGCTCTGGCAGCTAGCATATACCGAGCTGTACTTCACCGATACCTACTGGCCTGATTTCAACGCCGCGTCGCTGGACGAGGCGATTATCTCGTATCAGCAGCGTGAGCGGCGCTTCGGTCGCACCAGCGCCCAGCTGATCGAGGTCAGGAGAGCCTCCTGATGCTCAGGCAGCGCGTACTGACCGCCGTGGCGCTGCTGACCTTGCTGGCAGTCGTTCTGGGTTCACAATCGATGATCGCTTTTAGGCTGACGCTGGCGGTTTTTTTTGCTGCTGCGTGCTGGGAGAGTTGTCGCTTGCTCAAACTACGATGGGTGATCCCGCTGAGTGTGTCAGGCGGCATCCTGTTGCTGCTCATGCTGTTCAGCCCGGAGCGTGACTGGACATCGCTGGCCTTGCTGTGTGTGTTGATCTGGGCATTGCGCTTTGCACCCGCGCTGAAGTTTGGCTTGCCCAGTGAGGAGGGCGTGCGCGGGCTCTTGTTTGCCACCGTATTCTTTATCGCGCTGCTTGGTTGCTTTATCTCGATGGCCGAGCTGCTGCAGCGTTCAACGATGCTGCTGGTCTCTGCGATGGCCGTGGTGTGGGTCGCCGATATCGGCGCTTATGTCGCGGGGCGCGCATTCGGTCGGCGCAAGCTGGCGCCGTCTATCTCTCCCGGCAAGAGCTGGGAAGGTGTGCTGGGCGGCTGGCTGGCCGTATTGCTGCTGGGCGCAGCATCGACGTTCAGCCCTTGGCTCGAGCACAGCTTTGCCACCGTGCTGCAGCAGCGGTTTGGCTGGGGACTGTGGCTCCTATTGATGAGCCTGCTGGTCGCTGCCAGCGTGATTGGCGATCTGTTCGAGTCGCTCATGAAACGGCGCGCGGGTGTCAAAGACAGTAGCCATTTGTTGCCCGGACATGGTGGCGTGCTCGACCGCATCGACGCACTGTTGCCGGTTATGCCGCTGACGCTGTTGCTTGCTGGTCGGGCTTGAGATCAAATCCAGACATGACGATGCAGTCCATCACTCTACTCGGCGCTACAGGATCCATCGGCGTGTCCACGTTGGATGTGATTGCGCGCCACCCTGAAAGATACCGCGTGTTTGCGCTGACTGCGCACGCCCAAGTCGAGGCGCTGGCGGCGCAATGCGTGCAGTTTCATCCCGAGGTAGCGGTGGTAGGCAGTGCAGAGGCGGCGCAGCGCTTGTCGGCGTTGTTGCGCGAGGCGGGGGTGTCGACCGAGGTTACCTACGGTGAGGCGTCGCTATGCGACGTGGCGAGTGCGTCTGCCTGCACTACCGTGATGGCCGCGATTGTGGGCGCGGCCGGACTGGCGCCGACGATTGCCGCCGCGCGCGCAGGCAAAAAAGTACTGCTCGCCAACAAAGAAGCGCTGGTGATTTCGGGTCAGTTGTTCATGGATGCTATCTCAGCCAGTGGATCGACCTTGCTTCCCATTGACAGCGAGCACAACGCGATTTTCCAATGCCTGCCGCTGGGCTATCAGCGACAGCCGGTGCATCATGGCATCCGCAAGATACTTCTGACCGCCTCTGGGGGTCCTTTCCTGGATCGCGCTGTGGAAACGCTGGAGCACGTGACGCCCGAGCAGGCCGTCGCGCATCCGAACTGGAGCATGGGACGCAAGATCTCGGTGGATTCCGCGACCATGATGAATAAAGGCCTTGAAGTCATCGAGGCGCACTGGCTGTTCGGTGCGACGCCTGACCAGATCGAGGTCGTGATCCATCCGCAAAGCGTGATTCATTCCATGGTGTCGTACGCCGATGGATCCGTGCTTGCTCAGCTCGGCAATCCCGACATGCGCACGCCGATCGCGCATGCGCTGGCCTATCCGGACCGGATCGAGTCCGGGGTCAACAGCGTCGATCTCGCGCAGATCGCGCAGCTGAATTTTCGCAAGCCGGATGATGAGCGGTTTCCTTGTTTGCGGCTGGCCTTTGAGGCGCTGCGCGCGGGGGGGAGCGCCGCCGCCGTCCTCAATGCGGCCAATGAAATTGCTGTCGAGGCTTTCCTGGACCAAAGGCTAGGTTTTCGCAAGATACCGGGCCTGATCGAGACCGTCCTCAACCGCATGCCCGTCACGCCGATCGCCGATCTTGAGGGTGTTCTCGCCCAGGACCATGCGGCACGCGCGATGGCACGCGAGCTGATTGCGGCCTGATCTTCAGAGGGATCCATGGAGTTACTGCATACCGTTACGGCTTTCATCATCGTCATTGGCGTGCTGGTGACGATCCACGAGTTTGGACACTACCTGGTCGCGCGCTGGTGTGGGGTAAAGGTTCTGAAATTTTCTGTCGGTCTGGGAAAGCCGATCTGGTCGCGTCGAGTCGGGCCAGACCAGACCGAGTGGGCCATTGCCATGGTACCGCTGGGCGGCTACGTGAAGATGCTCGATGCACGCGCCGACGATGCCGGCGTGATCTCCGAGGCCGACCTGACCAGAGAGTTCACGCGGCAGGTGGTGTGGAAGCGCATCGCGATTGTCGCGGCTGGTCCGCTGGCAAATTTTCTTCTTGCGATCGCGATATTTTCTGGCCTCTACCTGCACGGAGTTCCCGAGGCGGTCTCTACCGTGTCGGTGCAGGCAGGCAGTCTGGCAGAGCGGGCGGGCCTGCGATCGGGCGACACGATCGTGGCGATCAGCACGGAGCCGGTGACGGCCTGGTCGGAGATGCGCTGGCGCTTGCTGCAGGCCGCCTTGCGCGGCGAACGCGTCGACATCACGTTTACCCGCCCCGGCGCGGCGGCCGCCGACGAGACGCTGATCACCGCCATCGATTTTCGTGGTGTCGCCGCAGGTGAGCCCGATCAGGAGCTGATGAGTCATCTGGGCCTGCAGGCGTGGCGCCCTCCTGCGCGGTTGGGGGAAGTTATTGCGGGCGGGCCAGCCAGCAAGGCCGGACTGCAGCCTGGCGATATCCTGCTCAGCGTCGATGGGCAGCCGGTAACCGATGCGCTGGCCTTTATCGAGCGAGTGCAGGCCGCCCCCGGGCGGACGGTGCAGCTCGAGTTGAAGCGGCAGAGCGATTACCTGTCGGTGGAGGTGACCCCGGCTGCCGAGCGCGTCGGCGATCGCAGCATCGGTCGCATCATGGCGCAGATGGATCTGTCGGGGGCAACAGTCATCGTCAGCTCGGGGCCCTTAGAGGCTATGGCCAAAGCCACGAAAAAAGTCTGGGAGACCAGCAGCATGACCCTCAGCATGCTTGGCAAGATGCTAACCGGCGAGGCCTCGCTGAAGAACATCACGGGTCCGCTGACGATTGCCGACTATGCAGGACAAACTGCGCGCATTGGGCTGATCAGTTTTTTGTCGTTCATGGCCTTCATCAGCATCAGTCTGGGCGTGATGAACCTGCTGCCCATTCCGGTGCTTGATGGAGGTCATTTGTTGTATTATTCGCTGGAACTTTTTTCAGGGCGTCCTGTGCCTGAACGCGTTGGACACATCGCCCAGCGTGCGGGTCTTGGCATTCTGATGGCACTCATGACTGTCGCCTTGTTTAACGATATTGTCCGCCTCGTCTGGTGACGGTCCGATCAACTATCGTGCTCACGTTCCGCGCACTGGCTCAACTCTCTTGGTTAAACCTCAATGACACCACACCCTGATCGCCGCGTGCTGCCCTTCATTCCTCGGTTGATTGCCGCTGCAGCTTTCTCTTTGTGCGCTGGCCACGTTTTCGCGGTTGATCCTTTTACCGTGAAGGATATTCGTGTCGAGGGCATACAGCGCACCGAAGCAGGCACGGTGTTTAGTTATCTGCCGGTGCGTGTCGGCGATACCTTCAACGATGAAAAAGCGGCAGCAGCGATCAAGGCGCTTTATGCAACAGGTTTTTTCAAGGATGTGCGTATCGAGGCCGACGGCAATGTGCTGGTTGTGCTCGTCGAAGAGCGTCCCGCGATCGCCAGCGTGGATTTCACTGGCGTGAAGGAATTCGACAAAAAACAGCTGACGAAGTCGCTCAAAGACCTCGGTCTGGGCGAGTCACGCATCCTCGACAAGGCGCTGGTAGATCGCGCCGAGCAGGAACTGAAACGACAGTATCTGTCGCGCGGCTTGTACGGGATGCAGGTGACCACGACCGTCACGCCCATCGAGCGCAACCGGGTCAACGTGACGTTCGCCGTTGACGAGGGCGAGGTGTCGAAGATCAAGCAGATCAATATCGTCGGTAACAAGGCCTTCAAGGATAGTGAGCTGCTGGATCAGATCAAGCTGAGTACACCGGGATGGTTCACCTGGTATAGCAAATCCGATCAGTACTCGAAGCAGAAGCTGGCCGGTGATATCGAGGTGCTACGCTCGTTTTATCTCAACCGCGGCTACCTCGAGATGCAGGTCGATTCCACGCAGGTCTCGATTTCGCCGGACAAGAAAGACATTTACATCAACATCAATATCAAAGAGGGAGAAAAGTTTACCGTCTCCGGCGTCAAGCTTGAGGGCGAGATGCTGGGCCGCGAGGATGAGCTGTCTCGACTGGTTACGCTCAGCAAGGGTGACGCCTACTCAGGCGAGAAGATGAACGAGACCACCAAGAAGATCACGGAGCGCATGGGGGTATTTGGCTATGCCTTTGCGAATGTGAACGCCGTACCGGACATCAATCGGGAAAAAAACGAAGTCAGTTTCACGATCTTTGTCGACCCGGGTAAACGCGTCTACGTGCGTCGCATTAATGTGGGTGGCAATGACCGCACGCGCGATGAAGTCATTCGCCGTGAGTTTCGTCAGTTCGAAAGTTCGTGGTACGACGGCGACAAGATCAGGCTCTCGCGTGACCGTCTCGGTCGGCTGGGTTTTTTCCTCGACACCAATGTCGACACACTGGAAGTGCCGGGCGCGCCCGACCAGGTGGACCTGAATGTCAACGTCACCGAGAAGCCGACCGGCAACATCATGGTCGGCGCCGGTTTCTCCAGCAGCGAAAAACTGACCCTGACCGGCTCGATTAATCAATCGAATGCCTTTGGTACCGGAAATAATATCGGTATCAATCTCAACACCAGTAAAGTATTCAGGACGATTGCGCTGTCGCATACCAACCCGTATTTCACGGAAGATGGTGTCAGTCGCACCACCGAGATTTTTTTGCGGACCGCCCGCCCACCGCTGTACCTCAGTAATGTGGACTACAAGGTGGTCACCAAAGGCGGTAACGTTAACTTTGGTGTTCCGTTCACCGAGTTCGATCGCGTGTTTTTCGGGGTCGGGATCGAGGACACCACGGTTGACGTTTATGGCAATGACCGCAGCCCTGCGCGCTATATCGAATACGTCGATAAATTCGGCACGATCTCCAAGGATGGCGTGGGCAGTGCGCACACCACGGCCATCCCGCTGACGGTGGCCTGGCAGCGCGACAACCGCGACAGTGCGCTGATTCCGACCAAAGGGCGTTACCGCCGAGCGAATCTCGAGGTGTCGCCGGGCGGCACCGCAAAGTACTACCGTACGACCTATCAGGATCAGTACTACTTCCCGCTCAACCTGGCGAATACCGCGACGCTGGCGATCAATGGCGAGGTCAATTACGGTGCCGGCCTGGGTGGTGATCCTTACCCGATTTTCAAGAATTTTTATGCCGGTGGCATCGGGACCGTGCGCGGTTATCAGGCCGGATCCTTGTCGGTGGCCGGCAATAACTACGGCAGTAACACCAGCAGCAGCCTGTTCAGGCTGCCCATTGGCGGCCAGGCGCGGATTTTGGCCAATGCCGAGCTGCAGATGCCTTTCCCCGGCACCGGTGTCGACCGCAGCCTGCGCTGGTTTACTTTCCTGGATGCGGGTCAGGTATTCAATCCCCAGGATGGCGAAAACATTAGCCTGGGCGACCTGCGCTACAGCACGGGTCTGGGCATTAGCTGGATCTCGCCCGTGGGACCGCTCAAGCTATCGCTCGGCTATCCGATGAATCCTAAGTCATTCGACCGCACACAGCGATTCCAGTTCCAGCTGGGTACCGGCTTCTGAGAGGCGAATGGCATAATAGCGGGCCGGCTCGATGCAGGCCGGCGCAGCGGCAGTGGCTTGGCCAGAGGGCTCCAAGGCCGCCGGTTCGCCCGCTCGGCGAATGGTCCATCCCGTATTGCGGAGAATGAATTGAAATCAGTAATCAAAAAGGCAACATCAGCTTTGATCATAGCCGGCATCGCGTTGAGCTTGCCGACGGCGGTGTGCGCCCAGCAGGATCTCAAGGTGGGCTTCGTCAGCACGGAGCGTATTTTCCGTGACGCTGCGCCGGCGAAAGCGGCAACGGCCAAATTGGAGCAGGAGTTTTCCAAGCGCGAGAAAGACCTTCAAGAGCTGGCAGCCAAGCTGAAATCGACCGCCGAAAAGCTGGACAAAGACGCCCCCGTGCTGAACGACGCCGAGCGCGGCAAGCGCCAGCGCGAACTGTCCGAAATGGACAAGGATTTTCAGCGCCGTCAGCGCGAATTCCGCGAAGACCTGAACCAGCGCCGCAATGAAGAGCTCGCCGTTGTTCTCGAGCGCGCCAACAAGGTGATCAAGCAGATCGCGGACGCGGAAAAATACGATATCGTGTTCCAGGAAGCGGTGTACTTCAGCCCTCGCATCGACATCACTGACAAAGTGCTCAAGGCACTGAACAAATAAAACAGGACCTTCCGCCATGAGCACTCGACTAGGCGAATTGGTCGAAAGCCTGGGCGGGGAGTTGATTGGCGATCCGGGCATTGTCATCACCGGGATCGCACCGCTAGATGCCGCCAGTGCATCGCACATCACCTTTCTGTCCAATCCCCGCCTGCGGTCCGGCGCCGCGCAGACCCGCGCATCAGCGCTGATCCTTTCTGCGACCGATCACTCGGAGATCGGTGGCGCGTACACGGGCGCGGTGGTACTGACCGACAACCCCTACGCCTACTACGCACGGGCCGCGCAATTTTTCGTACAGCGCAATGCGCCGCCACTTGAGCCGGGTATTCACCCTAGCGCAGTGATTGATGCCAGTGCACGCATCGCAGCAACAGCGCTTATTGGTCCGCATGTCGTCATTGCAGCGGACGCTGTGGTCGGCGAGCATTGCATCATCGGCGCCGGCTGCGTGATCGGCGAGGCGGCCAGTCTGGGTGAGGGCACGGTGCTGCATCCCAAGGTGAGTTTTCTGGCGGGTTGCCACATGGGGGCGCGCGGTGTCATCCAGTCGGGTGCGGTGATCGGTGGCGATGGTTTTGGCTTTGCGAATGACCGGGGACGCTGGATCAAGATCCCCCAGACCGGCGGCTTACGCATCGGTGACGATGTGGAGATCGGTGCCAACACCACGATTGATCGCGGTGCGCTCGACGATACCGTCATCGGCAACGGCGTGAAGCTGGACAACCAGATACAGATCGCCCACAACTGCGTGATCGGAGAAAACACCGCGATGGCCGGCTGCGTGGGCGTGGCAGGCAGCACCAAGATCGGACGTCACTGCACCTTTGGCGGCGCAGCGATGGTCTTGGGTCATCTCACGATTGCTGACCATGTGCACATTTCTTCTGGAAGCCTGGTGTCACGCTCGATTACGGAGCCCGGGCAGTACACCGGTTTCTATCCTTTGGCAAAAAACGCCGACTGGGAAAAGACAGCGGCCGTGGTGCGTCAGCTCGATACCTTGCGCGATCGCATCCGCGAGCTGGAGAAGATGGTCCGACAGCTGACCGACAAGCATTCATCATCATCCTGAGAACAGGCGACTATCACAATGAAAAGCCTAGACATCAATCAGATCAAAGAATATCTGCCTCATCGTTATCCGCTGCTGCTGGTCGATCGTGTGATCGACTGGGAATCCGGCAAGACGATCACTGCGATCAAGAACGTCACCATCAATGAAGAATTCTTCAACGGACATTTCCCGCACAAACCCGTGATGCCGGGCGTGCTGACCATAGAAGCCCTGGCACAGACAGCGGCGCTGTTGGCTTTCCTGACCAATGGCCAAAAGCCCGACGACAACGCCGTTGTCTATTTCGTGGGAATTGATGGCGCGCGTTTCAAGCGTCCTGTCGAGCCGGGTGATCAGCTGCGCATGCAAGTGGATATATTACGGCAGTCGCGCGGCATCTGGAAGTTTCATGCACGCGCCACGGTAGAAGAGCAGTTGGTGGTCGAGGCCGAGCTGATGTGCACGATGCGCAGTATCGCCGACGCGCCCGGGGTGGACTAAGAGCTCATGGCAAAAATTCATCCCACCGCGATCGTTGAGCCGGGTGCTGAGCTGCACCCGAGCGTCGAGATCGGCCCGTACAGTCTGATCGGCCCTGAGGTCGTGATTGGTGCACGCACGCGTATCGGACCGCATGTCGTCGTGGATGGCAAGACGACGATCGGCGAAGACAATCTTTTCTACCAGTTTTCATCGATCGGTGCGGCACCACAAGACAAGAAATACGCGGGCGAGCCGACCTCTCTGGACATCGGCGACCGAAACACCATCCGTGAATTCTGTACGTTCAATCGCGGCACCGCTCAGGATGGCGGCGTGACTCGCCTCGGCAATGACAACTGGATCATGGCCTACGTGCATCTCGCCCATGACTGTCAGATCGGCAATCACACCATCTTCGCCAACAATGCGCAGCTGGCAGGCCATGTGCAGGTGGGCGACTGGGCGATACTGGGCGGTCACTCTGGCGTTCACCAATTCTGCAAGATCGGCGCGCATGCGATGCTGGGGATGTTCACCAGCCTGACGCAAGACGTTCCTCCGTATGTGATCCTCAATGGTAATCCGGCGGCGGCGCACGGCATCAATACCGAGGGTCTGAAGCGGCGCGGTTTTTCCAAGGAAGCCATTCAGGCGCTGCGCCATGCCTACAAGCTGCTGTATAAATCGGGTCATACGCTGGACGAGGCAAAGGCCGCGCTGATCGCCGAGGAGCAATCACAGCCTGAGCATGCTGCTCATATCCGACTGCTGCGCGAATTTCTGGAGACAAGCACCCGTGGCATCATCCGCTGACCTGACGCTGACCATGGTCGCCGGAGAAGCCTCCGGTGACCTGCTTGCGGGCCGCATGCTCTCGGGCCTGAGGCTGATGCTATCCGATGCCCGCATTCATGGCATCGGCGGCCCGGCAATGGCCGAGCATGGGTTTGTCTCCGATTACCCCATGGACAAGCTCGCTGTTCGTGGCTTGTTCGAGGTGATCTCGCATTATCGCGAGCTCAAACGCTTCCGTGATGAGTTGCGCGATCGGCTGCTGGAAGAAAAACCGGCGGCATTCATTGGTGTCGATGCACCAGACTTCAATCTGGATCTCGAAGTCGCGCTCAAGCAGGCCGGTATACCGACCATGCATTTCGTCAGCCCGTCGATCTGGGCCTGGCGGCGTGGCCGCATCAAGAAGATCGCGCGCGCGGTGAATCACATGTTGGTGATCTTCCCTTTCGAGGAGGCCATTTACAACAAGGCGGGCATACCAGTCACCTATGTTGGCCATCCACTCGCTGAAGTCATACCGATGGATCCGGATCAGGAAGCGGCGCGCGATGCGCTTGGGCTCGATCATCAGGACAGGATCGTCACCATCTTGCCGGGAAGCCGGCTCTCGGAGCTGAAATACAATTCGCGCGTGTTCGTCGAAACCGCAGCGCAGCTGGTCAAGCGCGATCCGGGCATACGTTTTGTGATTCCGATGGCGGGTGAGGCGCAGCGCGTGTATTTCGAGCAACTGATCGATCGCCCCGAATTAAAAAAATTACCACTGACGGTCACGACGGGTAATTCTCATACCGCCATGGCAGCGTGCGATGCGGCACTGGTCGCCAGCGGCACCGCCACGCTGGAGGTCGCGCTGTTCAAGAAACCCATGGTGATCAGTTACCGCATGAATCCTGCGAGCTGGCAGGTATTACGGCTGATGGCGTATCAGCCCTGGGTTGGCCTGCCGAATGTGATGGCGCGTGAATTTCTGGTGCCTGAGCTGTTGCAAGACCGGGCCACGCCGGCCAGTCTCGCCAGTGCGTTATGGGCACAAATATCGAATGATCAGAACCGTCAACGGCTGCGCCGGCGCTTCGTCGATCTTCATCATGATCTCATGCGCAATACGGCATCGCAGAGTGCACATGCCGTCATGGAGCTGCTCTCGCGCAGCGGTAGGCTCTGAGTGTCATGCCCGAGCCTGCGGCCAACCTGTCGCTGTTCGATACCCGCGGTGAGGTGATTTGCGGTGTCGATGAGGCCGGCAGAGGACCGCTCGCAGGTCCTGTGTTTGCCGCCGCCGTGATACTCGACCCCATGCGTCCTGTCGAGGGACTGCGCGACTCCAAAAAACTCAGCGCCGTCAAGCGCGATGAACTGGCCTTAATCATCCGCCGCGATGCCTTGGCCTGGTCGATTGCGCAGTGCTCCGAAACCGAGATCGACGCACTCAACATTCTTCAGGCCACGATGCTGGCGATGCGACGCGCGATTGAAGGCTTGTCCGTTCAGCCGTCATTGGCGCTGATCGATGGCAACCGGTCTCCCGTGTGCCAGATACGCACCGAGGCCATTGTCAAAGGCGATGACAAGGTTGCCGAAATCTCGGCCGCCTCCATACTGGCCAAGACAGCGCGCGATGCCGCGCTGGCGGACCTGCACCGCACCTATCCTCAGTATGCCTTCGATCAGCACAAGGGTTACCCGACAGCGCTGCATCTGGCACGACTGCGGGCGCATGGCGTCTCGCCCGTGCATCGGCGCTCCTATGCGCCGGTGCGCGACTTGCTCAACGCCGCTGACAACGCCTGAGTCTGCGATGAGCATCAAGCCCGTCGCCTCGCGCGATAATCCGCAGTACAAGCAGCTCAGGCAGCTGGCAAGCAGCGCGCAGACTCGGCGCAAGTTGGGCAAGACCCTGCTCGATGGCGTGCATCTGTGTGAAGCCTGGCTTGCGCACCGGGGTCGCCCCGAGCTGTGCGTTTTCTCCGAGCGCGCCCGCCTGCATCCCGAGGTCTCGCGCATTCTCGAACAATGCTTGTCCATGCAGGTGGATTGTGTTCAGCTGCCCGACGCGCTGTTCTCGCCCCTGAGTCAGGTCGAGCACGGTGTCGAGCTGCTGTTCATCATCTCGGTACCGCTCGCGCCGACCCCGTTAGCGACCGATGGCTCGACGGTCCTGCTAGATAAGCTGCAGGATCCTGGCAACCTGGGGTCAATTCTCAGGAGCGCAGCGGCGGCTGGCATACGACAGGTGATCTGCGGCGAGGGTACGGCGGCCGCCTGGTCGCCCAAGGCGCTGCGCGCGGGCATGGGCGCGCATTTTGTGCTGGACATCACCGAACACGCCGAGGTGGGGCAATGGATGGCGAGCGCGGCCGTGCCGGTGTACGCCACCAGCTCGCACGCAACGGTATCAATCTACGACCAGCCGCTGCATGTGCCGTGTGCCTGGCTGTTTGGTCACGAAGGTGCGGGCATATCGCCCGAGCTACTCTCCCGCGTCACGAGCGTGCTGGCGATTCCTCAGCAAGCCAGCGTCGAATCGATGAATGTCGCTGCGGCTGCTGCCGTCTGTTTGTTTGAGCAGCGCAGGCAAATGCTGTTACAGCGATAGCCGGGCGCGCGGGTCAGTAGGCGCGCTTTTCCAGTCTCAGCTCTTGCAGCATCAGGGTGGCGATTTCTTCGATCGATTTCACTGTGGTCGATACCCAGCGTATGCCCTCGCGCTGCATCATTCGCTCGGCCTCGTTGACTTCATAGCGGCAGTTTTCCAGTGAGGCGTATTTGCTGCCAGGCCGACGCTCATTGCGTACCTCGGTGAGACGGTCCGGTGCGATCGATAAGCCGAAGATCTTGCTGCGGTACGGCACTAATCCGCTGGGCAAATGACCGCGCTCGAAGTCCTCCGGGATCAACGGGTAGTTGGCCGCCTTGATCCCGTACTGCATGGCCAGATACAAGCTGGTGGGTGTCTTGCCCGAGCGCGAGACGCCGACCAGGATCACATCGGCGGTGGCCAGATTTTTGTGTGACTGCCCGTCATCGTGCGCTAATGCAAAGTTGATGGCCTCGATACGGTTTTTGTAGTCGTTAGCATCGGCAATGTTGTGACTGCGGCCGATGGAGTGAGTCGATGGCACACCGAGTTCTTGCTCCAGCGGCTCGACGAAGGTCTGGATCAGGTCCATGTGCAGCCCGTCGGACTTGCGCACGATCGCTGAGAGGTCCGACTTGACCAGCGTCGTGAACACGATAGGTCGCTTGCCATCTGCTGCCGCTGATTCATTGATTCGCCGCACTGCCTCATGCGCCTTGTCTATCGTATCCACGAAGGGCAGCCGGATTTCACGGAATCTGAGGTCAAACTGGATTAGCACGGAATGCCCGAAGGTCTCGGCCGTGATGCCGGTACCATCGGAGACGAAAAAAGCGGTGCGGTCGCAGCCAGAGCGGGAAGCAGGAATCGAATCGGGCATCGTGAATTGACAGAAGAATAATGCAAAAAGTACGGTCATTCGCAGAAAAAAGCAGCTGTCGGCCTGTAAAATGGCGACCACCTGATTTTTCCCACGCAGCTTGTTCCAAGAATAACAAAACGATCCCCGGTTGCGAGGCACTTATGAAGATTTCTCATCATCAAAAAGGTCGTAGTCATGTCCAACGTAGCAACCAAGGGGGTTCATCAAGCCCCTGATCAGGGGGCGGCCTACGTCGTTGCCTTCGAAAACCTGCGCATGACGGATGTCGAGTCCGTCGGCGGCAAAAATGCGTCCCTGGGCGAGATGATTAGCCAGCTCGCGCACATGGACGTGCGTGTGCCCGGCGGGTTTGCCACCACGGCGCAGGCTTACCGGGATTTCCTGTCCTACAGTGATGGCGGCCCGTCGCTGGCCGAGCGCATCGCCGATCGTCTTGCCAAGCTCGACATCGATGATGTTCGCGCACTGGCCGCAGCCGGTGCCGAGATCCGTCAATGGATCACCGATACCCCACTTCAGCCACGCCTACAAAAAGAAATAGATGATTTTTATCATAGACTTGTAGACGATTCTTCAAGCGAAGTCTCATTTGCAGTACGCTCTTCCGCGACTGCCGAAGACCTCCCCGATGCCTCCTTTGCCGGCCAGCAGGAGACTTTTCTCAACGTCGTCGGCATCGATAATGTGCTCGAAGCGATCAAGCACGTGTTCGCTTCGCTGTACAACGACCGCGCCATCTCCTACCGTGTGCACAAGGGTTTTACCCACGCTGAGGTGGCGTTGTCGGCGGGCATTCAGCGCATGGTGCGCTCCGATCTGGGCGCGGCCGGCGTGATGTTTACCATCGATACCGAATCTGGCTTTCAGGACGTGGTGTTCATCACCTCCAGCTACGGGCTGGGCGAGACCGTGGTGCAGGGCGCAGTCAATCCCGACGAGTTCTATGTGCATAAGCCCATGCTGGCTGCGGGCAAGCTGCCTATCATCCGTCGCAACATTGGCTCCAAGCTGATCAAGATGGAGTCCACCGGCGAAGCCAAGGCAGGCCGCTCGGTGCGCACGGTGGACGTGCCCATTGAACTGCGTAATCGCTACTCGCTCAACGATGCCGAGATCGCCGAACTCGCGCGCTATGCGGTCACCATCGAGAAGCACTATGGCCGCCCGATGGATATCGAGTGGGGGAAAGATGGCCGCGATGGCAAGCTCTACATCCTGCAGGCGCGGCCCGAGACCGTGAAATCGCAAGAGCACCATGCGGATGTGCAGCAGCGCTTCAAGCTCAAGGGTAGCGGTACCGTTCTGACCCACGGCCGCGCGATCGGCCAAAAAATCGGCGCCGGTCCGGTGCGCGTGATCAAAGATCCTGATGAGATGGAGCGGGTGCAGCCCGGGGATGTGCTCGTTGCCGACATGACCGATCCCAACTGGGAGCCCGTGATGAAGCGCGCTTCCGCGATCGTCACCAATCGTGGCGGCCGTACCTGCCACGCGGCGATTATTGCGCGCGAGCTAGGCGTGCCCGCGGTCGTGGGCTGCGGCGATGCGACCGAGGTGCTCAAGGACGGCACGCTGGTCACCGTATCTTGCGCCGAGGGCGACGAGGGCAAGATTTACGACGGCCTGCTCGAGACCGAGATCAGCGAAGTCGCGCGCGGCGAGTTGCCCAAGATCCCCGTCAAGATCATGATGAATGTGGGTAATCCTCAACTGGCTTTCGACTTCCAGAGCATTCCGAATGATGGCGTCGGCTTGGCGCGTCTGGAATTCATCATCAACAACAACATCGGCGTGCATCCCAAGGCGATTCTCGATTATCCGAATGTCGATCCTGACCTGAAGAAAGCGGTGGAATCCGTGGCGCGCGGCCATGCATCGCCCAAAGCCTTTTACGTGGACAAACTGGCCGAGGGTGTGGCGACGATTGCCGCCGCGTTTTATCCGCGCACCGTCATCGTTCGCCTGTCTGACTTCAAGTCGAACGAATACAAGAAGCTGATCGGCGGCTCGCGCTACGAGCCCGACGAAGAAAACCCGATGCTCGGCTTCCGTGGCGCGGCGCGTTACGTGGCAGCGGATTTCGCTGAAGCCTTCGCCATGGAGTGCATCGCGATGAAGCGCGTGCGCGACGAGATGGGGCTGACCAATGTTGAGCTGATGGTGCCCTTCGTGCGGACGCTGGGGCAGGCAGAGAAGGTGGTCAACCTGCTCGCCAAGCACGGGTTGAAGCGCGGCGAGAATGGTCTGCGCCTGATCATGATGTGCGAGATCCCCTCCAACGCGCTGCTGGCTGAGGAATTCCTTGAATACTTCGACGGCTTCTCGATTGGCTCCAACGACCTGACCCAGCTGACCCTGGGCCTGGACCGGGATTCCGGCATGGAGCTGTTGGCAGCGGATTTCGACGAGCGCGATCCGGCCGTCCGTGTGCTGCTGTCCAAGGCCATCAAGACCTGTCTGGCCAAGGGCAAGTACGTGGGCATCTGCGGCCAGGGGCCATCGGACCACCCGGATTTTGCCGAATGGTTAATGAAGGAGGGTATCAGCTCGATTTCCCTGAACCCGGATTCCGTGATCGAGACCTGGCAGACGCTGGCCGGGACATAATCAAAGAATGTAAATTTCCGGGGCCGAGTGTTGACATACGGAAATAAATGGCTACACTGGTCAACTCGATTTCGGAATAACTAACAAGAACAGTCAGCGGTACTGTTTCACCCCCGCGCCTCACGGCCCGGGGGTTTTGTTTTTTGGAAGGCATTCACAGGCTGTCGATCCGCTCTTGCAGCGAGGCTTTCGCTTTCTCAATCAGTTTTTGAGTCTGGTCGTTCGTACCCTGTATTTTTTCGAGATCGGACAACAGATTTTTCAAAGTTTCAGGCGATTGAGAAATTTGCCTGAAATTCCAATCGGGGTAGGAAAAACTGTTTTCATGAGTTTTTTTCCCTTCCTCGTAATAAATCTGAAAACCATCACTCAGACTTGCTATTGCGTTCAGGCCAAATGGTGCTCGGAACTGTCCAACAGGTTGTCTTAGTAATGTTCCGATTTCTGCGATATCCAAGTCGAAACGAAATGCGCTCGACTCGACAAATGCGCGATTCCGATCAAGTCGGGCGTATTTTTCTTCAGGTATTTGCTCTACGTCAGGTGCATCCGTTGTATCAACGGTTTCCGGTGGGTCCTCCGTAAAATAAATGGGGTCAGGGGTATGTTTAGCTATCTCCTTAAAGGTTATGGTGCTCCGTTCAAATTCGGACAGTGCGAGTTCTTTGGGAAGAGGCGGAAGTTTGTTTTCCGCAGATGGTCCAGTCACGCCATGAGAAGAAGTGCTAGGTTTTGTCCTTGACGCGGATAGTTGAAAATCGTGACTTGGCAAGTTCGCCTGAACAGGTTTTCTGACTTGTTGCCATTTGATTTCAGGCTTCGATAATGCTTGATTTTTTGAGGACAGCATCCCCTCAGTTTTTCCATGGCGTATTTCGTCATTGATATTCGATATGTTCCGACGGGTGTCATCTTGTTCGGAAACATATGATTTAGCCTGAGATCCTCCTCGAAAAAGTTTCAAAATAAATTTTTCAATAGGATTTGAGCCTTGTGGGGAATTTGCGGTCTTTGGAGTTGTACTCTGTGTTTTTTGACGGTTGAAAAGTGCCGTTAATTTCCCCCAAATACCCGGCTTTTCAGAGCCGGGTTCTGAATCTCTCTTTGAGACTTCAGGATTGGTTATCGTTTGACCTTTTATCTTGGGCACAGAATCACCTCAAATTTCAAGTTTGATTTCCCCAGCCGAGCTGCTTTTAAGAGGCTCTTTCAAAATACCGCTGGCAGCGCAACGAGAGAGTCACCGTGCGTATGAAATGTCTTCGGGGTCGTAGGCCCGTGAGCGAACGTGGCCCATTTGTAAGGGCACGGCAGATTTCAGAGCTTCCCGGGAGCGGTTGCAGTTCAGGCTACAGGAAAAAGTGGTTTGGAGAGGGTGGATGAATGCTTGTCGATGTACTAGAGAGGGTTTTTTCAGTGCATAACGCTCCCCGGGCGCTGTCTTAACGCCGATTCTGCTTCATCGCCTTGTCGATCTCGCGCTGCGCATCCCTTGTGCGCTCGGTGTCGCGCTTGTCGTGCTGCTTCTTGCCCTTGGCCAGACCAATCTCACATTTGATGCGGCCGCGGGTGTAGTGCAGGTTCAGCGGCACCATGGTGTAACCGGCGCGTTCGACCTTGCCGATCAGCTTGCTGATTTCCTCGGCCCGCAGCAGCAGCTTGCGAGTGCGCACAGGATCCGGGTGCACATGGGTGGAGGCGGTGGGTAGGGGACTGATGTGCGCACCGAATAAATAAACCTCGCCTTTTTTGACGATCACATAAGCTTCCTTGAGCTGCACTCGTCCGGCACGGATCGATTTCACCTCCCAGCCTTCGAGGGACATGCCCGCCTCGAAGCGATCTTCGATGAAGTAATCGTGAAACGCCTTCTTGTTGTCGACAATGCTCATGGGGCGGGCTAGCTGCCGGGCTGGCCGGCGAGGTGAGTCGGGTGATCAGGGTAGAATCCCAACCCGGCATTCTAACAAACGAGATCATGGGGATCATGGCCGTTGTTCATAAATCGGTATTGCTGAGTTATAGCGCAGCGCAGATGTTCGCACTGGTCGACAAGGTGGAGGATTACCCCGCCTTTCTGCCCTGGTGTGGTGGTGTGGAGGTACGCGAGCGCGCGCAAGACCGCCTGGTGGCTGCGATCACGATCGATTACCGCGGTGTGCGTCAACGCTTCACCACCCAAAATACCCATGTCCCACCCAATTTGATGCGAATGACCCTGGTGGAAGGCCCATTTTCTCAGCTGGATGGCGAATGGCGTTTCACGCCGCTCAGGGATGATGCCTGCAAAGTGGAATTCAATCTGAATTATGAATTTTCCAGCAAGCTCTTGGAAAAACTCATCGGCCCCGTGTTCTCGAGCATCGCTGACAGTTTTGTGGAGTCATTCCGTAAACGGGCGCAAATTATCTATGGCTGAACGACTGCGCGTTGAGGTCTGCTATGCGCTGCCGGATGCGGTCAGTGTACTGACCGTCGACCTGGATGAGGGGCAGACACTGGAGCAGGCCATTCATGCCAGCGGCATCTTGACACGCCACCCCGAGATTGACCTGGGAGTGCTAAAAGTGGGTGTGTTCGGCAAGCTGCGATCGTTATTGGATCTGGCTCGGGCGGGTGATCGCATAGAAATTTATCGGCCGCTGCTTGCTGACCCCAAGGATTCGCGTCGCCGCCGCGCACAGCATAAATCCCGCGCCACCGGCAAGAACTGAGCAGGCGCATCGGGGAGGGGCGAGAGTGATTTCTGTATAATTCGCTTTTGCGCCTACAGGAATCCTCATGCGTCTCCTACAGAAAGCACTCACCTTCGATGATGTGCTGCTGGTGCCGGCCTATTCGGCAATCCTGCCCAAAGACACGTCGCTTCACACCCGCCTGACACGCCATATCTCGCTATCGATGCCGCTGATCTCAGCCGCGATGGACACGGTGACCGAATCACGCCTTGCCATTGCCATTGCCCAGGAGGGCGGTATTGGCATCATCCACAAGAATCTGACGGCCAAAGAGCAGGCGCGTGAAGTGGTCCGCGTCAAGCGTTTCGAGGCCGGTGTCGTACGGGATCCGATCACGATTCCGCCGACCATGCGGGTGCGAGAGGTGATCGCACTATCGCATCAGCATGGCATCAGCGGTTTTCCCGTTGTCGAAGGCAAGACTGTGGTGGGTATCATCACCAACCGCGATCTGCGCTTCGAAGAAGAGCTCGACGCAGAAGTCCGCGTCAAAATGACGCCGCGCGACAAACTGGTGTACGTCAAAGAAGGCGCAGATCCTGCCGAGGCCAAGCGGCTCATGAACAAGCATCGGCTCGAGCGCGTGCTGGTGGTGAACGACGCCTTTGAGCTGCGCGGTCTGATCACCGTAAAAGATATTCGCAAATCAACAGAGCACCCGAGCGCTGCAAAAGATGATCAGGGCAAGCTGCGTGTGGGCGCCGCCGTTGGGGTGGGGCCGGATAACGATGAGCGCGTCGAGCTGCTGGTGAACGCGGGGGTCGATGTGATCGTGGTGGATACCGCGCACGGTCATTCTCAGGGCGTGCTTGATCGCGTCAAATGGGTCAAGCGCCGTTTTCCTGAAGTGGAAGTCATTGGCGGTAATATCGCCACCGCTGACGCCGCCAAGGCGCTGGTGGACGCTGGTGCGGATGCCGTCAAGGTTGGCATCGGTCCCGGTTCAATCTGTACCACGCGCATAGTCGCAGGCGTGGGCGTACCGCAAATCACCGCCATATCGAATGTCGCGAGGTCGCTCGAGGGAACCGGCGTGCCGTGCATCGCCGACGGCGGTATTCGCTTCTCGGGCGATATCTCCAAGGCGCTGGCTGCCGGGGCGTCCAGCGTAATGATGGGCAGTATGTTCGCCGGCACAGAAGAAGCGCCGGGCGAAGTCATTTTGTATCAGGGCCGCAGCTACAAATCGTATCGTGGCATGGGTAGTCTGGGCGCCATGACGGATGGCTCAGCAGACCGGTATTTTCAGGATGCGTCCAACAATGCTGACAAGCTGGTACCCGAGGGTCTCGAAGGTCGCGTGCCTTACAAAGGCAGCGTGCTGGCGATTCTGTATCAGCTGGTCGGTGGCGTGCGCTCTTCGATGGGGTATTGCGGTTGCGCGACCATCGAAGAGCTGCGCGAGAAAGCGCAGTTTGTCGAAATCACCTCAGCAGGCATGCGCGAATCGCACGTGCACGATGTGCAGATTACGAAGGAAGCGCCGAACTACCGCGCAGATTAAGGCCAACAGCCAACCGAACAGGCGGCAGTCATGCCGCCTGAATTTTTTCAGACATCGCTCAAGACAAATGACCACGCGCCATGCACGCCAAGATACTTATTCTTGATTTCGGTTCACAGGTGACACAGCTGATTGCGCGGCGAGTACGCGAGTCGGGCGTGTTCTCGGAGGTGCATCCTTATGACGTCAGCGACGACGTCATACGCGCATCCGGTGCCGCAGGCATCATTCTCTCCGGCGGACCCGCCTCCGTGACCGAGGGCGATACGCCGCGCGCACCGCAAGCGGTATTTGATCTTGGTGTGCCGGTGCTCGGTATTTGCTACGGCATGCAGACCATGGCGGCGCAACTTGGCGGCACGGTAGAAAACGGCAAGGTGCGCGAGTTTGGTTATGCCGAGGTGCGCGCGCGTGGTCATACCGCGCTGCTGAAAGACATCAATGACTTCGTCACGCCAGAGGGTCACGGCATGCTCAAAGTCTGGATGAGTCATGGCGACAAAGTGATCGACATGCCTCCCGGCTTCAAGCTGATGGCCTCGACTGAGAGTTGCCCCATCGCTGGCATGGCCGACGAATCGCGCCGGCTGTATGCGGTGCAGTTCCACCCCGAAGTCACGCACACTGTGCAGGGCGCAGCAATACTTGGCCGCTTCGTGCATGAGATCTGCGGCTGCCAGTCCGACTGGAACATGCCGGACTATGTGTCCGAGGCGATCGAAGCGATACGACAGCAGGTGGGGTCCGACGAAGTCATTCTGGGTTTGTCAGGCGGTGTCGATAGCAGCGTTGCTGCTGCATTGATTCATCGCGCCATTGGTGATCAGCTAACCTGCGTGTTCGTCGATCACGGCTTGCTGCGGCTGGATGAGGGCAAGATGGTGATGGATATGTTCGGCAAGAACCTCGGCGTGAAGGTAGTACACGTTGATGCCACCGATCAGTTCATGGGCAAGCTCGCAGGGGTGGCCGATCCGGAAGCCAAGCGCAAGATCATCGGCAAAGAGTTTGTCGAAGTCTTCCAGACCGAGGCCGCCAAACTAAAGAATGCCACCTGGCTGGCGCAGGGCACGATCTATCCCGATGTGATCGAAAGCGCCGGCAAGGGCAAGAAGGGCGCGCATACGATCAAGAGCCATCACAATGTTGGCGGCCTGCCGGAGACGCTCAATCTTAAGCTGCTGGAGCCCTTGCGCGACCTGTTCAAGGATGAAGTCCGCAAGCTGGGTGTGGCACTCGGACTGCCGCATGACATGGTGTATCGCCATCCTTTCCCTGGCCCGGGACTGGGCGTACGCATCCTGGGTGAGGTGAAGAAGGAATACGCTGAACTGCTGCGTCGTGCCGATGCGATCTTTATTGAAGAACTACGCAACACCGCTATCCCTTTGCCGCAAGAGCTCGCAGAAGGCCAGCCTGTCGGACATTTCCACAAGAACTGGTACGACGCCACCAGTCAGGCCTTCGCAGTCTTCCTCCCGGTGAAGTCCGTGGGTGTGATGGGCGATGGCCGAACCTATGAATACGTAGTCGCGCTGCGCGCGGTGCAGACGCAGGATTTCATGACCGCGCACTGGGCGCATTTGCCGCATGAGCTGCTGGGGCGGGTGTCCAACCGCATCATTAATGAGGTGCGGGGCATCAATCGGGTGGTCTACGACATCTCGGGGAAGCCGCCGGCGACCATCGAGTGGGAGTAGATTTTACTTTAAGTTTCATATATAACCTTATGTTTTAAAATATATTTCAAAAATTTCCTCCTCTTGTCGGCCCCAGGCAGGCCATCGGCCGTTAGCGGCTAATCCTGATTTGACAAAAATTTAGGTATGGCAATAATAAGGAACATCTCGTGCCCGGCTGCGGCTGGAATCGTGTCAAAAATGTACGAAAAGCTACTCAAGACCTGGTCCCGTGAAGCTCTCCACACTTTTTTTCGGACATATCGAATTCCCGGAGAGCGAGGAATATCGGGAATTCCAATATAAATTTCTGATGGTGCTGCTGGCGTTCGGCGCGCTGGCGACCCTGGTCTTCATCGTCGCCAGCGGCGATCAGTCAGCGCTGCCCATGCCGGCAGAACATATGCGGTCAATGAAAATATTCACTGCCGCCTGTGTCGTGTTGTGGGTGCTGCTTCGGGGGCGCAAGCAGTGGTTCATTCCGGTGGCCTGGGCCTTCGAGATCGCAAGTTTGGCTGAGCTTGCCTCGGCCATCATGTATGTGCCGGGCGATGAGCTGAGGATCATCTGGTTGTTCACGAATATTCCGGGAACCTATCTACTGCTAGGCCGACGCGTGGGCGCGCTGATGACGGTGGTGATTATCATCGGGCTGTTGCTGGGTAACCCGCATCTCTCGTCGCCCTATTCTCCCAATGCCGTGGCGACCGGGGTCACTGCCATGATTTATTTTGCAGCATTTTTTCATGCGTACGCCAGCCGCTTGTTCTCCTTCTTCACGCGCATGCGCGACTCCAACGAACAGCTGCGCTTCATGGCAACCCGCGATGCGCTGACCGGCGTGCTCAATGCGCGCGCCTATTACGAAGTCTGTGACCGAATGATCCGTGTCGCCAAACGAAACAGAGAACCCTATGCCGTGCTCTTTGTCGATCTGGACCACTTTAAATCGATTAACGATACTTTCGGACACGCGGCGGGAGATCACGTGCTCAAGTCGGTGGCGGATTGCCTGACCGGGAATATCCGCCACAGCGATGCGCTGGGTCGTATCGGCGGCGAGGAATTTTCTATCTTTCTGCCGAATACCGACATTAACGGCGCGACCGAGCTGGCAGAGCATATTCGCGTCTCCATCGAGGCGCTGATGCCGGATCTCGGCACGGATCTGCGTAAGATCACCGCCAGCATCGGCGTCGCGCGCAACCAGCACAGCGACCAGTTGATGCTGGACATACAGCGTCAGGCAGATCAGGCCATGTACAAGGCCAAGGCCGGCGGTCGCAACCGGGTATCATCCTTTGATGAGGTGAATGCCCAAGCCACGGCATGAATCCTCCACCAACAGCCACCTGCTGCCGGGCACATTAAGCTTGTCAATCTTTGCGGTTCTCGCTAACGGCTCAGGGCGGGTAAACACCACTAGCCACGACCTTCATGCTGCAGAACCCCACTCCACAGAGCGCATCGGCGGCGTTCTATGCGCAACTGCCGCCGATTGTCTCGCTGGCCGATCTGACCCATCCCGCGCATTACCATCCTGCGCCGCGTGACTGGTGGGTATTCATTACCGATGTGCGTGGTTCCACGGCGGCGGTCGCCGCGGGCCGCTACAAGGAAGTCAACACGATAGGCGCGGCCAGTATCCTCAGCGCGCAAAACGCCTGCCCCGGGCTGGATTTTCCTTTCGTGTTTGGCGGCGATGGTGCCACGTTGATGGTGCCGCCCGAGGGTCGCGAGGCGGTCGCCAAGGCCTTGTCGGCACTCTCAAGAAAATCCCTGCTCGAGTTCGGGCTTGAGCTGCGGGTGGGCTGCGTTCCGGTCGCGGATATCCTCAGCCGCGGCGTGCGCTTGCTGGTCGCGCGCCGCCAGCTGAGCGAGGGCAACCACATTGCCCTGTTTGCTGGTGGTGGGCTCAATGAGGCGACCGCGATGGTTAAATCGTCTGAAAGACATTATCTGGTCGATCAGGACGTGGATTCCCCACCAGCGATGGACGGGCTGGAGTGCCGCTGGTGTGCTGTGCCTGCGCGTCGCGATGGCATGCTCTCGCTGATCATTCAGGCCGAGGGCGAGCATCTGCCGCTCTACGAGATGCTGCTGTCCTCCATCAGCCGAATTGCACCGGAGGCGATGCCGATTACGCCAGCCAATTTGCCCGATCGCTGGCCACCGGAATTTCTGATGCATGAATCCCGGCTGAAACATCAGGGCCGGTGGGCGCAGTGGCTTCATTATCTGGGTGTGGCGGCGCTGACCGGCCTGCTGACGCTGATCGTAAGACGCACTCGCGATGATCTGCAATCGGCCGCAGGGCGCTACATCGCCAGCCTGTGCCAGAACAATGATTACCTCAAGCTCGATGATTGTCTGCGCATGGTGATCGATGTCAGCGATGCACAGCGAGAGGCTATCGCGGACTTACTCGACGACGCGCAGCGACAGCATGGCATACGCTGGGGATGGCATTTTTCTGGCGCGGCGCTGTTTACCTGCGTCGTGCGCTCGCCCGAGTTGCACCTGCACTTCGTGGATGGCGACGAGGGAGGGTACACTGCAGCCGCGCGTGATATGGATGTGCGCTCAGCAAGGCACGAGGAACCCGCATGACTGCTCTACTGAATGAACTCAGCGCCTCGGATCTGGCGCGTCAGCTGGCACGGCGCGAGATCAGTGCCACGGATCTGCTGCGCTCTTGTCTGAACCGCATCGCGCTGCGCGAACCCGAGGTTCAGGCCTGGACGTATCTGTCGGCGGATCAGGCGCTAGCGCGGGCGAAGCAACTCGATGATGCGCCGGTTCAGGGTCTTTTGCATGGCTTGCCGCTCGGCGTGAAAGATTTGTTCGATACGGCTGACATGCCCACCACCTATGGCTCGGCTATCTATGCCGCGCATCGTCCCCCGGCAGACGCTGCCGTCGTCGCTCTGTGCCGCGAGCAGGGCGCGATCATGGTGGGCAAGACTGTCACTACCGAGTTTGCCACCTTCACCCCGGGCAAGACACGCAACCCGCACCGGCTCACGCATACACCGGGCGGCTCGTCGAGTGGTTCCGCGGCGGCGGTTGCCGATCAGATGGTGCCGCTGGCCTTTGCCTCGCAGACCGCTGCATCAGTGATCCGCCCGGCGGCGTTTTGCGGCATCGTCGGATACAAGCCCAGTGTTGGACTAGTCAACCGAGCGGGCGTGAAAGCCTTGTCTGATTCGCTGGATACGCTGGGATTTCTCGCACGCTCGGTGCCGGATGTGGCGCTGTTTGCCGCAGCGGCGAGCGGCGACCACAGCCTGATGCAACTCGAGATCTCATCTACGCCGCGAGTCGCGCTGTGTCATACCCATGAATGGCCTCATGCTGATGACGATACCCGAGGCGTCATGGAGCAGGCAGCGCGCGCGCTGGCCAAGGCGGGAGTTCCCTTGCGCGAGCTGGTGCTGCCGGCTGCGTTTGCGGGGCTGTTGCAGGCTCAGAAGGACATCATGAGCTTTGATCTGGCGCGCTCGCTGGCCTACGAGCGACTGCACCATGCCGACTTGCTCAGTCCGGGATTGCGCGAGTTGCTGGCCGCCGGCATGCAGGTGTCGGTTGAGCAGTATCGCGCAGCGCAGCAGCTCGCACACGCGGCACGCGGCATGGTCTCGGCAGCGTTGGGCGAGCATGAGGTGGTGCTGGCGCCGAGCGCACGCGGTGAGGCACCGGCCACCCTTGAGCAAACCGGGGACCCGGTATTCGGTCGCGTCTGGACCCTGCTGGGGCTGCCATGCGTGCATCTGCCCTTTAGCCGTGGTGCGACCGGCATGCCAGTCGGGCTGCAAGTGGTTGGGCGGTATGCGGAAGATAAAGTCGCCCTGCGAGTGGCTGCCTGGCTCATGCATCGCTTGTCATGCGGCTAACACGAGCGATGGTCTGACCCTCAGCAAGGCGAGCGGTTAAGCTGACTGTCAGGATAGGGTTTTATAGTCCGACAAGCTGTCGTGCCTGTCACTTCGTTCCATGCCTCTTGGGAGACCTCATGAAATCCTTCATTGCTGCACTGACCTTGTTGGGCCTGCTCTCCATCCATCCTGCGTTTGCCGCGACCGAGCAGCAAAACAAGATGGCTACCTGTAACAAGGACGCCACCGGCAAAAAGGGTGACGAGCGTAAAGCCTTCATGAAAGAATGCCTGAGCAAAAAGCCAGAGGCTCCTGCAGAGGCGCCAAAGAACGCTCAACAGAACAAGATGGCCACCTGTAACAAGGAGGCGGCCGGCATGAAAGGCGACGAGCGCAAGAAGTTCATGAGCGAGTGCCTCAAGGCCAAATAATCCGGCTCGCCCGTTCCATCAGCCCTCTGCGAACGGAGGGGGCTTTGTTTTTTGGGGGATATCGATCGTAAGATGGACGAGGAGGGCATTCACCAAGTAAATTCTCGGTTCTGGCCTCGCATGATGCCGAGGTCGACGCCTTGCTAAAATGGCACGCATCTGTCTGCTAGCTGAGATACCAGCTGAAATACCGGCAGTGCGTCCGTCAAAGCACCCAGATAAACAAAAAAACGATGGAGAACCGCTGATGTCGCATCAAGTCAAATTCCTCCTGCCAGAGGACCGTATCCCCAAGCGCTGGTACAACATTCAGGCCGATCTGCCTAAGCCGCTGCCGCCGGTGCTCCATCCCGGCATGCTGCAGCCGATTGGTCCGGATGACCTCGCACCGCTGTTTCCGATGGACCTGATCATGCAAGAGGTGACTCAGGAACGCGAGATCGATATCCCCGAGCCAGTGCGCGATGTCTATCGTCTGTGGCGTCCGGCACCGCTGTTCCGTGCGTATGCGCTCGAGAAAGCACTGGGCACACCGGCAAAGATTTTCTACAAATACGAAGGCGTCAGCCCCGCCGGTAGCCACAAACCGAATACCGCGATTCCTCAGGCCTTCTACAACAAGCAGGCGGGTGTGAAGCGGCTGACTACCGAAACCGGCGCTGGTCAGTGGGGCACGTCGCTGTCCTTCGCCGGTTCGCTCTTCGATATCGATGTGACGGTGTTCCAGGTACGCGTGTCATATGACCAGAAGCCGTATCGCCGTGCCGTCATGGAAACCTATGGCGCCAAATGCTTGCCGTCGCCGTCCAATGAAACCCACTACGGCCGATCGGTGCTGGAAAAGACACCGAATCATCCGGGCAGTCTCGGCATTGCGATTTCCGAGGCGGTCGAAGTCGCGGCTACCAACGATGACACCAAATACGCGCTTGGCTCGGTGCTCAATCATGTGCTGATGCACCAGACCATCGTGGGCATTGAGTCGATGGAGCAAATGGCGATGGCAGATGCTTACCCGGATGTGATCGTGGGTTGCACGGGTGGTGGTTCAAATTTTGCCGGCATCACATTTCCCTTTATCGGTGCTGGCCTGCGCGGCGGCCCGAAGCCGCGCATCGTCGCAGTCGAACCCGCCGCCTGCCCGTCGCTCACGCGCGGCAAATATGCCTATGACTTCGGCGATACGGGTCACATGGCGCCGCTGACCAAGATGCATACACTCGGTTCGTCGTTCACGCCACCGGGTTTCCATGCGGGTGGCCTGCGTTATCACGGCATGGCGCCACTGGTCTCGCACCTGAAAGAGCTGAATCTGATCGAAGCCGTGGCCTACCACCAGACCGAGTGCTTTGCCGCCGGTGTGCTGTTTGCCCGTCACGAAGGCATCGTGCCGGCGCCAGAGGCGAACCACGCGGTCAAGGGGGTGATTGAAGAGGCACTGCGCTGCAAGCGCGAGGGCAAGAGCGAGGTGATCTTGTTCAATCTGTGCGGCCATGGCCATTTCGATATGGCAGCGTACTCCGCCTACTTCTCGGGCAGCCTCAAGGACGAGCAGTACGATGAAAAAGAACTGGCCATGGCGTTGGCAGGTTTGCCCAGCGTTCCCGAGGCGGCTTGATCAATTGCTCGCATGACCCAAAAAAACACCGGGCAACGCCCGGTGTTTTTTTGTGGGCAGTGGCCCGATCTTTACAGCTGCTGACAGATGTCAGTGATGCGTCAGCCATTGCTCAGGAGCCAGACAGCTAGTGTTCTTACCCTCTACAGTCCCGGCATGGCAGGCATCGGGACAACGGCGAGGGGGCATGTGAAGTTACTGTGGATATGGGCCAGCAGTCTGGCGCTGTGGAGTGCCCAGGCCTTGGGTGCCACCGATGGCCACTGGCCACTCTCGCTGGCCGAGGCACAAGCGATCGCACACGAGCGCAATCATGATCTTCAGCTTGCTCGCAGCGCGATCATGAGCGCCCGCGCGAACATCGAAATGGCGGGCGCGCCACCCAATCCCAATCTCACCGTCTCCACCAGCAGCATCAGCAGCGCCAGCAGGGCCGGCGGTGGCTTATGGAAGCGCTCGGTGGATACCGTGATGCAGGTCGCTCAGCTGATCGAGCGCGGTGACAAGCGCGAGCTGCGCCGCGAGGGCGCGCAGCAGCAGGCCCGCGCGGTACAGGCTCAGGTGAATGACGTCGCTCGACAAGTGCGCGCGCTGGTCGCGCAGGCCTACGCCGATCTTCAGCTGGCACAGGACAAGCACAGCGCCGCGATGGATAACCAGAGGCTGCTGGCTGCGGTGCTATCCGCCGCACAGATCAGGAACAGCGCGGGCGACATTGCCGGCGCTGATGTCGAGCGAGTGCGCGTTGATGCACTGCGCGCGCAAAATGAGGTGTCTGTCGCTGAGGGTGAGCTGGCGCAAGCCCGTCGCGCGCTGGCGCTGCTGATGGGCGTCAGTGATCGGGTCGAGCAGCTGCAGGCCAGTGATGCGTGGCCTGAGCTGCCGACGCCGCCACCGCTGACCGGCAGCGCCCTTGAGGAAGTCATTTCTCGTCGGCCCGATGTGCGTGCGGCACTCGCCCGTAGGGAGGCGGCCGATGCCGGTCGGCGGCTCGCGCAGTCGCTGCGCACACGTGATGTCACCCTGGGGATGCAATACGAGCACTTTCCGCAACCCGGTGATCCCCACGGTGGCAATGGCAACAGTGTCGGCTTTTTGGTGCAGCTGCCGCTGTTCACGCGCTACTACTTTCAGGGCGAGATTCAGGCTGCCGAGGCAGCTCGCACAGCGGCGCACCAGGCGCTGCTGCGCACTCGAGCGATGGCCGAGAGTGAGATTGGTGCAGCAGGGTCTGCACTGGTCACTGCCGCGAAGCGCGTGCGCCGCCATCGTGATGAATTGCTCGTCGCCGCAGAAAAAGCGGCCTCTGCGGCCGAATATGCGTACCGCCATGGTGCTGCGGGGGTGATGGATGTGCTAGATGCACGCCGCACCTTGCGCGCCACCCGCTTGGACGCACTGGCGGCACAGGCAGAACTGAGCAAGGCATGGCATGCGTGGATGGCCGCCACCGATCCCGCCCCTGACACTCCGGACCTCTCTCAATGAAAACAGCCACCAAAATTCTGTTTTTTGTCGTTATCACGGCGGCCACGGCAGGGATCGTGAGCTTTGTCCAGTATCGCAATGCACAGCACGAGGCCGAGTTGGACAAAGTCAAGCCCGATACGCATCAACCCGGCATCGTCAGCTTCAGACCGGGAGAACCGCAGCTAGCTTCCCTACGTTCCGAATCGGACACCTCTGAGCCCATGCCAGCCGCCGAGCCGATGAATGGCCGGCTGGTTTACGACGAAAATCTCACCGCGCGCATCAGCTCGCCGATCGCAGGGCGCGTGCTCGCCCTGCGTGCGGGTGTCGGAGATCCTGTCCGACGTGGTGCGGCGCTGTTGGACATTGACTCGCCCGATCTGGCTGCCGCCGAAGCCGATCTGGCCAAGGCATCGAGCGAGGAGGCGCGCCGTCACCTCGCGTATGAACGGACAAAAAACCTCTACGAGCATGAGGTCATCGCGCGCAAGGAATTCGAGGCAGCCGAGGCAGATTATCGTCAGTCGCAGGCCGATGTCAGGCGCACCTCGCTGCGCATGCGCAATCTTCAGGCGTCCGGCCACGAGAACGGGAAGTTCCAGTTACGTTCGCCGCTGGCCGGGGTGGTGGTCGAGCGCTCGGTCAATCCGGGTCTGGAAGTTCGCCCGGATCTGCAAGCGCCCTTGTTCGTGGTGACGGATATCAGCCAGCTCTGGGTACTGGTCGACGTACCGGAAAAAAGTCTCTCGCACGTCAAAGCCGGGCAGACGGTCAGCATCGAGACTGACGCCTGGCCGAATGAGCGTTTCAGCGCCAAGGTCGAGCGTATTGGTGTGGCGGTCGATCCGGTCACGCGCCGCGTTCAGGTGCGCTGTGCCATCACGAACCGCGATCACAAGCTCAAGCCCGACATGTTCGCGCGCGTGTCCTTTCTGGCAGACAGTGCGCACAAGGGCATACGCGTGCCAAATACCAGTCTCGTCACCGAGGGCCTGTATGTCTATGTGTTCGTCGATACGTCGCCCGGTACTTTTGAGAAGCGCAAGGTCAGTCTTGGCCTGCGCGGCAATGACCACTCCTTCATCGAGAGCGGCCTTGCCGAGGGTGAGAAAGTCGTAATCGAGGGCGCGCTGCTGCTCAACGCCGAGGCCATGGCAGATGTTGAATAAGCTCATCAAATTTGCGCTCACCCAGCGCGTGTTCGTGCTGGTCATGACCGCCGTGCTGTGCGCCTTTGGCTACCGCGCAGTGAGCAATCTCTCGATCGAAGCCTTTCCGGATGTGCAGGATGTGCAGGTGCTGGTCGTAACGCAGTATCCCGGTCAGGCACCCGAAGAAGTGGAGCGTAATGTCACGCTGCCCATTGAGCGCGAGATGTCGGGTGTGCCGCGCCAGACTCAGCTGCGCTCGGTCAGTATTTCGGGCTTGTCAGTGGTCACGCTGACCTTTGGTGATGGCACGGATGATTATTTCGCACGTCAGCAAGTCATTGAAAAACTGCAGAACATCAACCTGCCGCCCGGCGTGCAACCCACGCTGGCGCCACTCAGCACAGCGGTAGGGGAGATCTATCGCTACGTGCTTGAAGTACCGCAAGACATGCCCATTAGTGAGGCACGCGCGATCCAGGACTGGGTGATCCGCCCGAGCTTGCGGATAGTTCCTTATGTCGCCGACGTGGTCAGTTTTGGTGGCACGATCAAGGAATATCAAGTCCGTATCGATCCCTATGCACTCAAGCGTTACGGCATGGCGATCGATGAGGTCAGCACGGCGCTCAAAAATAATGCTGCCAATGCCGGTGGCGGTTTCGTGCGCCGGGGTGACGAAGCGCTGGTCATTCGCGGCATGGGTATGTTCAATAGTCTGGCCGATATTGGCCGCGTCGTCGTGCGGGCCAAAGAAGGCAAAACCGTGCTGGTGGCTGATCTGGGCGAAGTGGCGCTGGGTGCGCGCAGTCGCGCCGGGGTGGTGGCGTACAACGACCGCGATTCCGTGGTCGAGGGTATCGTGCAGATGACCAAAGGCGGTAATGCCGCCAAAGTGGTCGCCGAGGTCAAAGACAAAATCGAAGAAATCAACGCCAAGCTGCCAGCGGGCGTAAAGATGCACGTCATTTACGACCGCACCGAGCTGATCGGGCATACCGTGAGAACGGTTGCAGAAAACCTGCTGGTGGGTGCCGCCCTGGTGATTGCGATTCTGGTGATTTTTCTGCGCAACTGGGTGGCCGCGCTGATCGTCGCGACCGTGATTCCCTTGTCCTTGCTGTGTGCTTTCATCATGCTCGATATCAGGGGTATTCCGGCGAACCTGATCTCGCTGGGCGCGGTGGACTTTGGCATCATCATCGATGGTGCCGTGGTACTGGTTGAGGCACTCATGGTACGGCTGGCGGTAAATGTCGTCGAGGCCAATGCGGCGGACGAGGCCAGCTACCTGCTGCGTCTGTCCTCCTTGCGGCGCACTGTGGTGGAGATGGGGCATCCCATTCTGTTTGCCAAGGCCATCATCATCGTCGCCTTCATACCGATTTTTACTTTTCAGCGCGTGGAAGGAAAAATCTTCGCACCGGTCGCGATGACCTTGTCATTTGCGATGCTGGGGGCCGTGATTCTCACGATGACGCTGGTGCCCACGCTACTGGCGGTGTCCATGCGCACGCAGTCGCTGGAGGAGAATCACCTAGTCTGGATGGAGCGTCTGCAGCAGCGCTACCGCAGTTTTCTGCGCTGGGCGGCGCTGCATCGTTTTCTGGTGCTCGCCAGCTCCGCCTCGGTACTGGCGGTGAGCTTCCTGCTATCGCCTCTGCTGGGTAGCGAGTTCGTCCCCAAGCTCGATGAGGGCAATATCTGGCTCACTATCGCGATGCCGCCGTCGACCTCGTTGGATGCGACCAAACAGATCGAGCGACAAGTCAGGCACATCCTGCGCAGCTACCCGGAGGTGAAAACCGTGATTACCCATGTGGGCCGGCCCGATGACGGCACGGATCCCAAGGGCCCGAATAACCTCGAGATTCTGGTTGATCTCAAGCCCGCCAAGCAGTGGCGTTTTGGGACCAAGGAAAGACTGGTGGCCGATATGGGCCGCAAGATTCACGCAATACCGGGCGTGCCCACCAACTTCTCGCAGGTCATTCAAGACAGTGTCGAGGAGGCGCTGTCTGGTGTGAAAGGTGAAATCGCGATCAAGATCTACGGCCCGGATCTGGCCATCCTGAGCGAAAAAAGCGAGCAGGTCGCCCACATTCTCAGGGGCATACGCGGCGCATCGGATGTGGCAGCGATTCCCCTGAGCGGCCAAAGCGAGCTGGATATTGCGATTGATCGCGAAAAGATCGCCCGGCTTGGCGTGAATGTCGCCGATGTGAATGTCGCCATTCAGACCGCGTTGGCGGGCTTACCGGTCAATACTTTTTACGAGGGTGACAGGCACTTCGAGGTGACGATTCGTCTGAAAGAAAACTACCGCAATGCGGTCGATGATATCGCCTTGGTGCAGGTTAGTCTGCCGGGCAGCGCAGGAACCGTCAGTCTGGGTGAGGTAGCGACTATTGCGGTGCGCCAGGGCGCCTCGCGCATCAGCCGCGAGGCGGGCGTCCGCAATGCCTCCGTGAAGGCCAACCTGCTGGGTCGTGACCAGGGCAGCTTTGTCAGAGAAGCGCAAAAGAAAGTGCGTGAACACGTGGCGCTGCCACCCGGCTACACGATGACCTGGGGCGGTCAGTTTGAGAACCAGCAACGCGCGGTGAAACGGCTGACGATCATCGTACCGATCACGCTGCTGCTGATTTTTTCTCTGCTGTTCTGGGCGTTCCGCTCCGTGCGCAAGGCGATCCTGGTGCTGCTGATTGTGCCATTCTCGATGATCGGTGGCATCGTGGCATTGGCGCTCGCTGGCTTGCATTTCTCTTTGTCGGCAGCGGTGGGCTTCATTGCCGTGGCTGGTATCTCGGTCCAGAATGGGGTGATCATGCTCGAGCAGATGGTCGAGCTGCTGCATCGTGAAAAATCGGTGCTGACTGCGGCTATCGAGGGCGCGGTCTCCCGCTTGCGTCCTATCCTGATGACGGCGCTGATGGCTGGACTGGGCTTGCTGCCGGCAGCGCTCTCACACGGCATCGGATCAGAAACCCAGCGGCCATTTGCAGTCGTCATTGTCGGCGGCATTGTGTCGGCCACCTTGTTTACCTTGCTGCTGCTGCCGCTGGCTTACCCTTGGTTCCAGGAGGCTCAGGCACCCGTGATCCCGCCGCAGCCGCTCCCGCCACAGCCCTCATCGGACTCTCTGGCAAAATAGCAAAGGACTCGTGATGAAGACGGATTACCACATGCACGTATTGCTGGTCGAAGATGACATGGTGCTGGCCGATGGCGTGGCCCGGATACTCCGCGGGCATGGCATGGTGGTGGATGTCGTCCACAATGGGGACGATGCAGACCGTGCGCTGCAGTCCCGCGAAATGTCGGTCGCGGTACTTGACATCGGGCTGCCGGGCATCGACGGATTCGAAGTCCTGCGCCGTCTGCGCGCACGGGGCAGTGGCCTGCCTGTGTTGCTGTTGACGGCGCGCGATGATGTGCAGGACCGCGTGCGCGGACTGGAGACGGGCGCTGATGATTATCTGGTCAAGCCCTTTGCCGCGCCAGAGCTGGTCGCGCGGCTCAAGGCGCTGGTCCGCCGCAGTAACCCGCGCCCTGCTGAATTGCAGCTGGGGGGCTTGCAGCTCGATCCTTTTGCGCGTCGCGCCACCGTCGATGGTCAGATCATCGACTTGTCAGCGCGTGAATGGGCCGTGCTGGAGTACCTGCTGCAGCACGCATCGCGCGTGGTGTCCAAGCAGCAGATTATCGACGCGATTCTGCCGTGGGGCGAAGAAGTCACGCTCAATGCGGTGGAAGTCTATGTCTCGCGCATTCGCGCCAAGATCGCGCAGGCCGGCATCGCGATCAAGACCATTCGTGGTTTTGGTTACATGCTCGAGCCGACGTCACGCTGATCCTCTGCCGATGAGCCTGCGGGTCAAGCTGCTCAAATGGCTGGTGGTGCCGTTGGTTGCGGTCAATCTCGCCGGTGCGGCAGCCGTGTACTGGCTCGCATGGATTCCCGCCCAGACCGCGTTCGACCAGAGCCTGGCCGATGCTGCCTGGGCACTGGTGCCGCATGTGCAGGACACGGGCGATTCTGTCGAACTGCGCTTGTCCCAGCAGGCCGAGCAGGTGCTGCGTGTCGATCACTTTGATCAGACCTATCTGGTGGTGCGCGATATCGATGGCAGGACCATCGCTGGCGATCGTGATTTTCCGTCCCTGCATGTGCCTGCCCGCGATAACACCTGGGAAGCTTACCTCTCTGAGATGCGCGGAGAAGATGTGCGCGTGATCTCGCTGCGTACGCAGGTGGGGGGAGAGACGGTGTTAATTGGCGTGGCCGAGACGCGCGTCAAACGTTTTCAGTTCAAGCTGCGCATCTTGTTATCGCTGGTTTTACTGGAGCTGTTGCTGGTGATTCTGATCCCGGCCGTGATCTGGATGGCGCTCAACCGCGGTTTGTTGCCTTTGCGCGAGATGCAAGAGAATCTCGAGAGCCGCAAGTCGGATGATCTGTCGGCACTGCAGATCGCCAACGCGCCGGTCGAGCTGGTGCCCTTCATACGAGCGATCAACGATTTGCTTTCACGTGTGCAGAGCAGCGCTCGGGCCAAACAGGATTTTCTGGCCAATGTCGCGCACCAGCTGCGTACGCCGCTGGCAGGTTTCAAGGCGCAGCTGGAGTGGCTGCAGGCACAGAACACGAGCCACCCCGACATTTCCGATTCGGTAGCACTGATGATGGCCTCGACCGAGCGCATGGTCCGCCAGGCAAACCAGCTGCTCGTGCTGGCGCGATCCGAGCCTGGGGGTTTTGAGCGCGAACGTCTTGAGCGCTTGTCGCTTGATCAACTGGTGTCCGAATCAGTTCAGCATTTTGTCGAGGAAGCACAAAAGAAAAGTATCGATATCGGTTTTCATCTGCAACCCACCTTCGTCAATGGCGACCGCTTCTTGCTACGTGACATGATCGACAATCTGATCGATAACGCCGTTCGCTACTCACCACAAGGGGGCGCGGTGACCGTGAGCTGCGCCCAGATCGAAGGGCAGGGCGTGCTTAAAGTCAAAGATGATGGCCCGGGAATTCCGGAGTCGGAAAAAGAAAAAATCTTCAGTCGCTTCTACCGTCTGGACAAATCCCAACCAGGCAGCGGGCTCGGACTTGCGATCGTGCGCGATATCGCCAAAGATCATGAAGCCGCGATCGAGACACGCTCGGGTTCCCACGGACGAGGTACGGTCTTCATCGTGCGATTCCCCCGCGTGGAAGCCTGAGCCGAACGGGTATCCCTCGAATTTGTTGGATAATCCCGGTTTTAGATTGTCGGCGGAGTCGCGCGGGTGTACAGCGTCAAGGAGATCTTCTACACGCTTCAGGGCGAGGGCGCGCAGGCCGGGCGGCCAGCGGTATTCTGCCGCTTTGCCGGCTGCAATTTGTGGTCGGGCCGCGAGCAAGACCGGGCGACGGCCATCTGTCGTTTCTGTGACACCGATTTTGTCGGTACCGAGGGAGTGCTGGGGGCGAAGTATGAGAGTGCCGAGTCGCTCGCACACACGATCACCTCGCAGTGGCCAGCCGGTAAGCCATGTCGGTATGTGGTGTTTACGGGCGGCGAGCCACTGTTGCAGCTCGATGAAGCACTGACCGCGGCCATGCATGCGCAGGGCTTTGATGTAGCCATTGAAACCAATGGCACCTTGCCGGTACCGGCGGGCGTGGACTGGGTGTGTGTCAGCCCCAAGCAAGGCGCATCGCTGGTGGTGCATGAAGGCGACGAGATCAAGGTCGTGATACCTCAGGCAGCCCAAGACCTCGACGCACTGGCGGCGCTCAAGTTTCGCCATTTTTTCCTGCAGCCGATGGATGGCCCGGACAAAGAACACCACACGCGCCTTGCGATCGCTACCTGCAAGGCGCACCCTCAATGGCGGCTTTCTCTGCAAACGCACAAGCTGCTGCAGATACCCTGATCCGCGTTTCCATGATGATCTGATGATTACGATTACCCGCAAACTGGAATTCGATGCCGGACACCGGATTCCCGAACACAAAAGTCAGTGCCGTAACTTGCACGGGCATCGCTACACGATAGAGATCACCCTGATCGGCGCCGTGATCGAAGAAGAGGGTAGCTCGGATCATGGCATGCTGATGGATTTTTCCGATGTCAAGGCGCTGGCCAACGAGCATCTGGTGCAGGTCTGGGATCATGCGTTTCTAGTGTACGAGAAAGATACGGCGGTCATGGATTTTCTGGCCAGCCTGCCCGATCACAAGACCGTCATCATCAACAAGATACCCACGGTCGAGAATCTCGCTCGCACAGCATTCGAGATGCTCAAGCCGGTGTATCAGGATCGCTATGGCACGGGCCTCAGGCTGCATCGCATCGTGCTGCACGAGACACCGAACTGCTGGGCCGAGGTCACGGAAGAAGGATGAGCGACGAGGTCTTCATGCGCATGGCGCTTGATGCGGCTGCCGGGGCACAGCGCGTGGGCGAGGTCCCCGTTGGCGCTGTGCTGGTCAAAGACGGTGCCGTGATCGCCATGGGCCACAACCAGCCCATCATCGATCACGACCCGACGGCGCACGCCGAGATCGCGGCTTTGCGCGCCGCCGCGCAACAGCTGGGTAATTACCGCCTGCCGGGCTGCACGCTCTATGTCACCCTTGAACCCTGTGTGATGTGTGCCGGTGCGATGCTGCATGCGCGACTCGCGCGTGTGGTCTTTGGCGCACACGACCCCAAAACCGGCGCCTGTGGTTCGGTGGTGAATCTCTTTACCGAGCCTCGCCTGAACCATCACACGCAGGTGCAGGGCGGGGTGCTGGCGGCGGAGTGCGGCACCTTGCTGTCCGCTTTTTTTGCGGAGCGTCGCCAGCAGGCGCGAGCCGCCTCATGAACAGGACCGCGACCATGACGCCTGCACCCTACCATATCGCGATTATCGCGCCCAGCGGTTATGCGCCGGATGAGGCAGCGTATCAGCGTGGCTTGCAGCGCCTGCGCGCACTCGGGCATACCGTCTACGATTTGTCCGCGGGTACTTCGCGTCATCAGCGCTTTGCGGCCAGCGACACAGCGCGTGTGGCGCAACTGCATGCGGCTGCCGACCATCCCGAGGCGGAGATCGTGATTGCGGTGCGGGGTGGCTATGGTCTCTCTCGACTGTTACCCGAGATCGATTTCTCGCATCTGGCAAGTAGCGGCAAGCTGTTTGTCGGTCACAGTGACTTCACTGTCCTTCAGATGGGCTTGCTGGCACAGGGTGCTATCAGTATCGCGGGTCCGATGATCTGCGATGATTTCTCTCGCGACGATCTCAGCGAGTTTACTCACAGGCATTTCTGGCAAGCGGTGTCCGAGCCTGCGTTTGCCGTGCGTGTGGATACCCCGGGTAATCCGGCAGTCACGGTGGAGGGCAGGCTATGGGGCGGTAATCTGGCTATGCTGTCCCATCTGGCGGGCACGCGCTGGATGCCGACGGTCGATGACGGCATGTTGTTCGTGGAGGATATCAACGAGCACCCGTATCGGGTGGAGCGCATGCTGCTGCAACTGATGCATGCTGGCGTGCTGCACCGGCAGCGAGCGATTCTGTTGGGAGATTTCTCAGGCTACCGGCTCGCCGAGTACGACAATGGTTATGACTTTGGCGCCATGGTCGATTATCTGCGCGAGCGTCTCGGGCTACCCGTGCTGACCGGGCTGCCCTTTGGCCATGTGCGCGACAAGTTGAGTCTGCCGGTGGGTGGGCATGGCCGGGTGGAAGCGGATGCGTCCGGATTCAGTTTGCAGGTGTCCCGCTAGTACGCGACGGTGGTCGACGCTCGTCAGACGCCGGCCGGCACCGGCTACCCCGCGGCGCGCCGTCCCGGCGCAGGCCGGCGCATGTTACACTTGCAGCCTTTTCCGCTGTCCGATGTCGCGGATTCTGGCGGCCAGACCGCGCTGCCACGCCCTTTTATCCAATCTCGTCTTCTCAGGTTACCCCTTGCTTTCCACCGCCAACATCACGATGCAGTTCGGCGCCCGGCCGCTCTTTGAAAACATCTCAGTCAAATTCGGCGATGGCAATCGCTACGGGCTGATCGGCGCCAATGGCTGCGGAAAATCGACGTTCATGAAAATTCTCGGCAGCGATCTGGAGCCGAGCGCGGGTAACATCAGCCTCGATGTGAATGAACGGCTGGGCAAGCTGCGCCAGGATCAGTTTGCGTATGAAGACATGCGCGTAATGGACGTCGTGATGATGGGACACACTGAGATGTGGGCGGCGATGACCGAGCGTGACGCGATCTATGCGAACCCCGAGGCGAGCGACGACGATTACATGAAGGCGGCGGATCTGGAAGCGAAGTTCGCCGAGTATGACGGCTATACCGCTGAGGCGCGTGCGGGCGAGTTACTCTCGGGCGTGGGTATTCCGAACGAGCAGCATCAGGGAATGATGAGTGCGATTGCGCCCGGCTGGAAACTGCGCGTGCTGCTGGCGCAGGCGCTGTTCTCGAATCCGGATATTCTCCTGCTTGACGAACCGACTAACAACCTCGATATCAATACGATTCGCTGGCTCGAAGAAGTGCTCAATGATCGTGATTCAACGATGATCATCATCTCGCACGATCGGCATTTCCTGAACCAGGTATGCACGCACATGGCCGATATGGATTACGGTACCCTGAAAATCTATCCGGGCAACTATGACGATTACATGCTGGCCTCGGCACAGGCGCGCACGCAGCAACTGGCGGCAAATGCAAAGGCCAAAGAAAAGATCGCCGAGCTGCAGGATTTCGTGCGCCGCTTCTCAGCCAATAAATCCAAGGCACGTCAGGCGACCTCGCGTGCCCGGCAGATCGACAAGATCAAGGTCGAGGATGTCAAGCCTTCCTCCCGACAGAATCCTTTCCTTCGTTTCGAAGGTGAGAAAAAGCTGCATCGTCTGGCGGTCGAGGCTCAGGGTGTGTCAAAGGCCTACGATCGGGCCTTGTTCAAGAATTTCAGTATCGCGGTAGAAGCGGGGGAGAAAATCGCCATCATTGGCGAGAACGGCGCGGGCAAGACCACGCTGCTGCGCTGTCTGGGTGGTGACACCTGCGGATTGACGGCAGACCAAGGCACGGTCAAATGGTCAGAGAACGCGAACCTTGGCTATATGCCGCAGGATCCGACGGAAGAATTTGCACAAGACCATAGCTTGACCGACTGGATGAGCTACTGGACGCAGGAGGGGGACGACGATCAGGTCGTACGCTCGATTCTGGGCCGACTGCTGTTCTCGGGTGACGAGGTGAAGAAGTCAGTCAAGGTGCTCTCCGGAGGAGAGAAGGGCCGCATGATGTACGGCAAGCTGATGCTGGGCCGTCACAATGTGCTGCTGATGGACGAGCCAACGAACCATATGGACATGGAATCCATCGAATCACTGAACATCGCCCTGGAAAAATACGCAGGCACCCTGATCTTTGTCTCGCATGACCGCGAGTTCGTATCCTCGCTGGCCACGCGAATTTTGGAGATCCGCGATGGTCAGATCATCGATTTCAAGGGCAGCTACGATGACTATCTGGCATCTCAGGGTATTCAGTAAAGCTTAGGCTCTCTCTGTGGAGATCGTGAATGGAAATCAAGACCGTTGAGTTCGAGCGTCCCACGGGCGAGGGCGCAAGCTGCGTCGCCTCGGCATGGGCACGTGTTCCGGAGTCGCTGACCACGGAGCGCCGTGCTCAGCTGAAAGACAAGATCCGCCGGCTACTGAGAGAAAAAGAGGCGGTGCTGGTAGCGCATTACTATGTCGACGCGGACTTGCAAGACTTGGCAGAAGAAACGGGTGGTTGCGTGTCCGATTCGCTGGAGATGGCGCGCTTTGGTCGCGATCATCCGGCCAAGACACTGGTGGTGGCTGGCGTGCGTTTCATGGGCGAGACCGCGAAGATATTGTCCCCTGAAAAAACCGTGCTCATGCCTGATCTCGATGCGACCTGTTCGCTCGATCTCGGTTGTCCCGCCGATGAATTCTCCGCCTTCTGCGATGCCCATCCTGATCGCACCGTGGTGGTCTATGCCAACACCAGCGCTGCAGTGAAGGCGCGCGCCGATTGGATGGTGACCTCATCGATCGGCCTCGACATCGTCGCCCATCTGCATGCCCAGGGAAAAAAAATCCTGTGGGCGCCGGATCGCCATCTGGGCAGCTATATCCAGCAGCAGACCGGTGCCGACATGCTGCTCTGGCAGGGTTCCTGCCTCGTGCATGACGAGTTCAAGGGAATAGAACTGGACTTGCTCAAGCAGCAGCATCCCGATGCCAAAGTCCTGGTGCATCCCGAATCTCCCGAAGCGGTCGTGGCCCAGGCCGATGTGGTCGGCTCGACCTCGCAGCTCATTGCGGCTGCCGCCACCTTGGAGGCCAGGGAATTCATCGTCGCCACCGACAATGGCATCCTGCACAAGATGCGCATGGCCGCGCCCGGTAAAGTCTTTATCGAAGCGCCGACGGCGGGCAACAGCGCCACCTGCAAGAGCTGCGCGCATTGTCCGTGGATGGCCATGAACAGTTTGCAGAATCTCGCCGAGGTGCTCGAGAGCGGTGGTCATCGTATCGAAGTCGATCCTGCCGTGCGCGAGAAGGCCGTCATTTGCATCAACCGCATGCTGGATTTCGCTGCCGCAAAAAAGGCGAATGTCCGTCCTTCTTCCGATCTCGCGGCGGAGCAGACCCTGTTCGCCGGCATCGGCCCGGCATGAGCACGCTGAAAAATCCTTTCGCGCCCTTCGACGAGGCGCTGACGCTTGCCTTTGAAGCCAACATCCGCGCCGCGCTCGAAGAGGACATCGGGAGCGGCGACTGGACCGCGCAGCTGGTGCCAGCGACGACGATGGTCACGGCCAATGTAATTGCCCGCGAGCCTGCGGTGCTGTGCGGTGCGCCCTGGTTCGAAGGCGTGATGTCACAGGTGGACCCGCGTCTGCACATCGACTGGCGGGTGGCCGAGGGCGACCACCTGCCAGCGCAGGCCGAGGTTTGCCGCATTCATGGTCCGGCGCGCTCGCTGATGACGGCTGAACGCGCTGCGCTGAATTTCCTGCAATTGCTCTCCGCAGTTGCCACCGCCACGCGTGATGTGGTGCGACTGATCGACGGCACGCGTGCGGCCATACTCGACACGCGCAAGACCTTGCCCGGCATACGATTGGCACAAAAATATGCCGTGCGTGTCGGTGGCGGCAAGAACCAGCGCCTCGCCTTGTACGATGGCATCCTGATCAAAGAGAATCACATTGCCGCCGCTGGCAGTATCGCCGCTGCCATGGCGGCTGCACGTGCGCTGAACGCGGGTGTCAGTATTCAGATCGAAGTAGAAAATCTCGATGAGTTACGGCAGGCACTCGAGGCCAACGCCGAATCTATCTTGCTCGACAATTTCACCACAGCGCAGATGCGCGAGGCGGTGCACATGACCGCTGGCCGGGCGATTCTTGAAGCGTCGGGCGGTGTGAACCGCGATACGGTCAGAGCCATCGCCGAGACAGGGGTGGACCGCATTTCGATAGGCAGCCTGACCAAGGATATACGTGCGATCGATTACTCGATGCGCGTGCAGGGGTAAGGGTGAGTCTGCGCGTTATCGCTTGTGCGGCCCGTGTTTTTTCAGAGGATTGAGTACCGTCGGCAGTGCCTTGGGCAAGGTCTCGGGAAAATCCAGACTGTAGTGCAGGCCCCGGCTCTCGCGGCGCGATAATGCGCTGCCGACGATGAGCGAGGCCACTTCCACCAGATTGCGCAGCTCCAGCAGATCGCGGGTGATGCGGAAGTTGGCGTAGTACTCATCGATTTCTTCCTTCAGCAGCGCAATACGGTGCTGCGCCCGCTCCAGCCGCTTGGTGGTGCGCACGATCCCCACGAAATTCCACATGAAACGGCGCAGTTCATCCCAATTTTGGGTGATCACGACTTCTTCATCTGCATCCGTCACGCGGCTCTCGTCCCAGGCGGGTAGCGCAGCGTGCGTGGCAGGCGCCTGCTTTTCGATATCCATGGCCGCTGCGCGGCCGAGCACCACGCACTCCAGCAAGGAATTGCTGGCGAGCCGGTTCGCGCCATGCAGGCCAGTGCAGGCAGTCTCACCCACGGCATACAAGCCGTGCACGTCGGTGCGTCCCGACAAGTCAGTGACGATGCCGCCGCAGGTGTAGTGCGTCGCCGGCACAATGGGTATGGGCTGCTGCGTGATGTCGATACCGAGCTCAAGGCAGCGCGCGTAGATGGTAGGGAAATGCGCTTTCAAAAATTCTGGCGGCTGATGGCTGATGTCGAGGTCGACATAATCCAGACCGCGTTTTTTCATCTCGAAGTCGATCGCGCGCGCCACGACATCGCGCGGGGCTAACTCAGCGCGCGCATCGTGTGCGGGCATGAAACGCTGGCCGGCAGACGCACCCGCCGAGGCGGGCAGTTTCAGCACGCCACCCTCGCCACGCACGGCCTCGGTGATCAGAAAGGATTTGGCATACGGGTGATACAGACAGGTCGGATGGAACTGGATGAACTCCATATTCGAGACCCGGCAGCCGGCACGCCAGGCCATGGCGATGCCATCGCCGGTCGCGGTGTCGGGGTTGGTCGTGTACAGATAAACCTTGCCCGCGCCGCCGGTCGCCAGCACGGTCTGTGGCGCCGAGATGGTGAGCACGTCACCGCGCTGCACATCTTGCACATACAAGCCCAGGCACTGGGCGGCGCCGTCGGGCAGGCCCAGCTTGTCCGAGGTGATCAGATCAATCGCATAGTGATGCTCAAGCAGTGTGATGTTCGGATGTGCGCGGACTCTTTGCTCCAGCGTTACCTGCACCGCATGGCCGGTGGCGTCGGCGGCATGGATGATGCGGCGCTGGCTGTGGCCGCCTTCGCGGGTCAGATGCAATCCCAGCGCAGCCTGCTCGTCGCGGGTGAAGGGAACCCCCTGAGCGATCAGCCATTCAATCGCCTCCCGGCCCTGGCTGACGATGAAGCGGGTCGCGCTGTCGTCGCATAGACCGGCACCGGCCACCAGGGTGTCAGTCACATGCTGCTCATGACTGTCGGCGGCGTCCAGCACAGCGGCAATGCCGCCCTGGGCCCAGTCGCTGGCGCCATCGCGCAGCGAGCGTTTGGAGATCACGACCACCTTGCGGCGGTCTGCGAGGTGAAGAGCAACTGACAGGCCGGCCAGGCCACTGCCAACGATGGCGACATCGACATTCATGAGTAAGCTGTTTCGGTCAGGGGAGGCGAGTGGTTAGGTGAATGGACTATACGCTGAGATGGGCGTTCGGTGCTGAGGGAGTTCGTTGATTCGGGGCCGCAATTCGCCCGGACGTCGTGGCAGAAGCCTAGTTGTCAGTGTCGCATGTTTGTTACCGACTATCAGGTACTCGATCTGGATCAAATTCTTGGTCGGGTAGGCCAGATGTAGATATCTTCTCAAGTATAATCTGGCCCACGTTGAGATTCGAGTAGTAGCGGTGCAGTGTGTTCTGTAATTCCTTACTTGGTTGAGACGCTTATCTGGCGGGTGTTCCGCCTTTGTTAACTAAGACAGGAAATGGCAATGGCAACTGGTATCGTGAAATGGTTCAATGACGCAAAAGGCTTTGGTTTCATCAAACCCGATGAGGGCGGCGAAGATCTGTTCGCGCATTTCTCGGCGATTCAATCCTCCGGCTTCAAGTCGCTGCAGGAAAATCAGCGCGTGCAGTTCGACGTGACCACGGGCCCCAAGGGCAAGCAGGCATCGAACATTCAGGTGATCTGACGTATCTCTGAGAAGCAAGTCAGCGTCGTCGAATAAAAAATCTCCGTTCGCGGAGATTTTTTTTCGCCAGTCCGAAAGCGCTGATACCCTCCCACCGGCGACGGTTCAGCGTCGCCGCCAGTAATCCGGCTCGGCGAAGGCAGTCCGCAGAAAATCCACAAAGACCCGGATGCGCAGCGGCCGGTGCTGTCTTTGCGCGAACACGGCATAAATATCATTGCCCGGCGCGGCATAGTCATCCAGTACGGTCTCTAGCAAGCCTTGCTCAATCTCTGCGCCCACCTCCCAGATCGAGCGCCAGGATAATCCCCGGCCATCGAGTGCCCAGTCATGCAGCACCGCACCGTCATTGCAGGCCATGTTGCCGCCGACTTTCATGGTGACCGTCTTGCCGGACTGACGAAAGGTCCAGCCGCGCTGGCTACCTGCGCCAGAAATGGCGAGGCAGTTATGCCGCGACAATTCATCCGGGGTGGCCGGTCTGCCGTGGCGGCGAAAGTAATCGGGCGCGCCGACGACCACGCGCCGGTTGCTGGCGAGATTCCCGCCCACCAGCCTGGAGTCCGACAGATCAGCAATGCGGATGGCGACATCGATGCCTTCGCCGATCAGATCGACCACACGATCATTCAGGTCGAGCGTCACATCCACTTCGCGATGTTCAGCGATGAAGGCGGGAATCAGCGGTGCGACAATCTGGCGCCCGAAACCGGCGGGTGCGGAGACGCTCAGATGGCCACTCGGCCGCGCGCTGCGCTCCGAGGCCTGGGCCTCGGCATTATCGAGGTCGTGCAGGATGCGCTGGCAGTTTTCGAGGAAGGCCAGCCCCTCGTTGGTCAGCGCGATCTTGCGCGTCGTGCGCTGCAGCAGTTTCACGCCGAGTCGTGATTCAAGCGCGTCGAGCCGCCGGCCGATCACCGCCGGTGCAACGCCCTCGGCACGCGCCGACGCCGACAGGCTGCCGCGTGCCGCCACATCCACGAAGGTGGAGATCTGCTTAAACTGATCCATCGCAAAGAGGCAGGTCGGGCGGCAGGAGCCGTCGATCAGTGGTGACTAAAACGCCATGATACCGTCACCCAGCCCGCTATCGTGGCCACCGCAGCTGCAGTATGACAGTCAGCGTAGGGTCAGCGCGGCCACGTAGTCTCTGATCGCTGCCAGCAGCATCTCGATGGCCAGCGCGCTCAGGATCAGACCCATCAGGCGTTCGAAGGCGGTCATCACGGCGGGCCCCAGTACCCGTTGCAGCCGCTCTGCCGAAAGCAACACGACCAGCCACACCACCGCGACCAGCATCAGTGCCGCGACGTAGAGTGCCATGGGCATTTTTTGCGCCGACGAAAACAGCAGCACCGTGACCAGCGCCGAGGGACCGGCCAGCGCCGGAATCGCCAGCGGCACGATGAGCGGTTCGTGGGTCATGTCCTGCAGGCCAAACACGCCGCCGGGCTGCGGAAAAACCATGCGCAGCGCAATCAGAAACAAGATCACGCCGCCGCCAATACGCAGCGAGATATCGCTGAGCTGCAGCGCGCCCAGAAAATGCCGACCACCAAACATGAACAGCAGCAGCAGGAAGAATGCGATCAGGCACTCGCGCACCACCACGCGCGCCCGGCGCTCTGGCGCCACGCCCGCCAGGGTGCTGGTGAACAGCGGGACATTGCCAAAGGGGTCGGTGACCAGCAGCAGGAGCACAAAGGTCTGAAAAAAACTCTCAGGCATACCGCCTCCGTTCGTAAAACGAGATATTTCCGGTAGAAAACCGAAGATAGGCTAGCATTCAGGCTGTTCATACTAGTCTGACTGCCCGTTTATGTTTGAGCCTGTCTCGAGTTCAGCGCATCGCCGCCACTTTTTGCTGGGTGGCGCCGCAGTGGCTGGCGCGTGGCTCGGGGGCTGGAGCTTCCTGCCACCGCGGCAGCGCCTCGTGGGCGACACGCCCTTGTCCGGACGCGAGACCGACGTCGCGCTAAACGGCTGGGTGATGGTTGGCAAAGACAATGTGGTCAGTGTGATGCTGGCCAAAAATGAGATGGGACAGGGCGTGATGACCGCGCTGGCCATGCTGGTGGCAGAAGAATTGGATGTGCCGCTGTCCATGGTGCGCGTGCTTGCCGCGCCGATCGACAAGATCTACGGCGACACCACCATGCTGGCCGACGGATTACCGTTTCATCCGGAAGATCAGAGTGCGATGCGGCATCTTGGGCACTGGCTCTCGCGCAAGCTGGCCAGAGAGATCGGCGTGATCGCCACCGGCGGTTCGTCTAGCGTGCGTGACAGCTGGTTGCCAATGCGTGAGGCTGGCGCCGAGGCGCGCGCTCGCCTGATCTCGGCAGCGGCAATTCGCTGGGGCGTGCCGGCCTCCGAGTGCGAAACCGCCCATGGCAAGGTGAAGCACGCGCGCGGATTGGTCGCCACCTATGGCGATCTCGCGGCCGATGCCGCCGAGCTGTCTTCGCCTGGTTTTCAGCTCAAGCCGGCCAGCAGCTTTCGTCTGATCGGCAAAGACATCCCTCGCCTTGATGTGCCGGAAAAGTCGGATGGCACGGCGCGCTTTGGCATGGACATTCGACCCAAAGGCTTGGTCTATGCCGCCGTGATGATGTGTCCGGTGTTTGGCGGCAAGCTGGTCAGTGTGGATACCCGAGAAGCGAATGATCAGCCCGGTGTGCTGCGGGTCGTCAAGCTCGCCGCTGATCGCTCCGGCGCGCCGGATGCGGTGGCCGTGATCGCGGGTAGCTGGTGGACCGCGCAGAGCGCGCTGGCCCTATTGACACCGGAATGGGACGAAGGACAGCAGGCCTCGCTGAGCACGGAGTCGCTGATGGAGCAACTCTCTGACCATCTGACGCACGCATCGGGAACCACGCTGCACAGCGTCGGTGATGGCGTCGACCCGGATGATCTTCCTCAAGCCATACAGGCGGATTACAGCGCGCCCTATCTGCCACATCTGCCCATGGAGCCGCTGAACTGCACCGCGCAACTGATCGATGACCGGCTGCGTCTGTGGCTGCCGACGCAAGTCCCCTCGATTGCCGTCAGCACCGCGGCGCGCGTTGCCGATATCAGTGAGGATCAGGTGGATTTGCAAGCGACGCTGATCGGCAGTGGCTTTGGTCGTCGACTGGACACGGACATGGTGGCTCAGGCAGTGGCGCTGGCCAAAGAAATGCCGGGCGTGCCGGTACAACTGGTCTGGCGACGCGAGGATGACATCGCTCATGATTTTTATCGACCAGCGTCGGTGGCGCGCCTGACCGGGGTGCTGGGCACCGAGCACAAGATCAAATCGCTGCACATCAAATCGGCCTCGGCAGCGCCCATACAGCAGTTACTGCATCGCGCCTTTGGTCTGCCGATGGCCGGACCCGATAAAACGGCGGCCGAGGGTTTGTTCGATCATCCCTACGAGATTCCCAACCAGCAGATAGAGCATGTGATCGCAGAGGTGCCCGTGCCTGTCGGGCCGTGGCGCTCGGTCGGTCATTCGCATCATGCGTTTTTCAAAGAGAGCTTCATTGATGAAATGGCGCATGCAGCAAGCATCGACTCCGTGCAGTTCCGGCGTGACCTGCTCTCGGCACACGCGCGGCATCTCGCCGTGCTCAACAAGGCGGTAGTGCGAGCGGGCAAAGTGCCGGGCGGGCGCGCGCATGGCGTGGCGCTACATGACTGCTACGGTAGTATCGTCGCGCAGGTGGCGGAGGTGGGTATTGAGGAGGGCCGCGTGCGAGTGCACAAGGTCGTGTGCGCCATTGACTGCGGTCTGGTGGTGAATCCCGACATCGTGCGTCAGCAGATGGAATCCGGCATCGCATTCGGATTGTCTGCGGCATTGCATGGCGATCTGAAGATTGCCCAGGGTCGTGTGAAACAAAAGAATTTTCATGATGCGCCCATCCTGCGTATCGATGAGATGCCGGATGTCGAGGTGATCATCATCGATAGCGACGCGAGTCCTGGTGGTGTGGGTGAGGCGGGCACACCGCCGATCGCACCGGCGGTGGCGAATGCCGTATTCAAGCTCACCGGTAAACGATTGCGTAGTCTGCCCCTGCGGCTTTAACTGAGCTCGTCTAGCCGCGCGATCAGATTGCACTCAGCCTGCCATTTCTGGCGCTCCGGTGTGCTCGATGCTTCGCGTCGCAGCTCGGCTTCCGATCGCGTCAATTGCGCCTCCATCATTCGCGCAATAAGCCGTGGTTCGGGCATCATGGGGCCGTAGAAAGCCACCACGTCGTTTTTCTGAATCAGTATCGTTGGAAAATTTTCCACATCGAGATCACCGACCAGCGCTGCCTGATCTTCGATGTCGATCCAGACAAACTGGTGCTGAGGATATTGCTCTGCCAGCACATCAAACCCCGGTCGATACTGCTTGCACACATCACACCAGCCTGCGCACAGGCAGGCAATGACCCAACGACCTGACGCGAGCGCCGCAGACAGTTGAGAAAAATGATCGGGGACAAGGAACAGGCTACTCATGACACCCGATTTTACCGCAGCGCACAGCGTGTTATCACGCGCACAGCCGCCGCTCAACGCCCCTCGCCCTGCGCGGTAAAATAGCGCGCATGTCCACCGCTGCTGCCACGCTGATTGCCATTGAAACCTCGACTGAACTCGCGTCGGTGGCGCTACTGTTTCGGGGAGAGCGATACAGCAGAGAATCCCTGGGTGCGCAAACGCACTCGGCCACCGTGCCCGGGATGATTCAATCGCTGCTGCAAGAGGCGGGTATTCGCCTCTCGGATTGCGATGCGCTGGCCTTTGGTGCGGGTCCCGGTTCTTTCACCGGCGTGAGAACGGCCTGCGGCCTGGCGCAAGGCATGGCTTTCGGTGCCCGCGTGCCCGTCGTGCCCGTCGTGACCTTGCTAGCCATGGCAGAACGGGCTCGTACGATGGGTGCGGAGCACGTGCTCTCGATGCTCGACGCGCGCATGGGCGAAGTGTACTGGGCGCAATATCAGTTCAGTGATGGCTGGCATACGATCCACGCGCCGACGGTGTCGCCGGCTGCCCAGGTGATCGCCCGCGTCACCGCGAGCGGGGCGCCAGCGGTGTGCGGCAATGGGCTGAGCGCCTATCAGCATGAGCTCTTGCATCTGGACCTGAATCATCGTCTGCCAGAAGTGATGCCGCATGCGATGGATATACTGATGCTGGCCTTGCTTGAACTGAAAGAGGGCAGGGCGGTGCATGCCAGGGATGCCCAACCCCTGTATCTGCGCAACAAGGTGGCGCTGACCACGCAAGAGCGTCTGGCCGGAGCCACGCCATGAATGATGCGTCAGCAACCAGCACGGCGGCGGCGCTGCGTTTTGCCATGATGCGCGCGCTGGATGTGGAGGCGGTGGTCGCGGTAGAGAAGGATGCGTATCCTTTCCCCTGGACGCGCGGTAATTTTCTCGATTCCCTTGCCAGCCGCTACGACGCATGGACGCTGCGCGAATCCGATGCGCGCCTCGCAGGTTATTTTCTGCTCATGCATGCGGTCGATGAAACCCATCTGCTGAACATCACGGTGCGGCCGGACTTGCACGGCCGAGGCTATGGCCGACTGCTGCTGGACAAGGTCATCCAGCTCTCGCGCCATGCCGACATGCATTCCGTGCTGCTGGAAGTTCGCCCGTCAAACGAGCACGCGCTGGCGGTGTACCGCCACTGCGGTTTCGAGCAGATTGGCGTTCGCAAACAGTATTATCCGGCCGCGGGTACATCGCGCGAGGATGCGATTGTCATGCGACTGATGCTGGACCACGATGATGATTGATCAGCACAAGGCCAAACGGCTGGAGCAGATGGGTCTGGGCCCGGTCTGGGCCTTGCGCCAGTCCGGCGGGCATGCCGGCGATGACAGCCACGTTGCGAGGGTCTGGCCTTCGGCGCATGCGCCCGCGCCCTCCTCGGCAGAGCCACCGTCAGGCCATGCTGAGAACACCCTCCCGGCCATGGATTGGGACACGCTCGAATCAGCCATACGCGAGTGCACACGCTGCGGACTGTGCCAGGGCCGAGCCCACGCCGTTCCCGGCATCGGCGACCGGCAGGCGCGCTGGCTGTTCGTTGGCGAGGGACCGGGTCGTCATGAGGATGCGCAGGGTGAGCCCTTCGTGGGACCGGCGGGCAAGCTGCTGGACAACATGCTGCTTGCGCTGGGTCTGATGCGCGGCAAGCGTACCTACATCGCCAATGTGGTGAAGTGCAGGCCAGTGGGCGACGATGGTCGCGATCGCCCACCTTCTGCGGAAGAGGCCGCCGCCTGCCTGCCGTATCTCGAACGCCAGATCGCGCTGATCAAGCCCGAGGTCATCATCGCATTGGGTAAGACCGCAGCAGCATCACTGCTCGGCGTGAGTGACGATACCGCCTTGTCCGGACTGCGCGGCAAACCGCACGCGTATGCTGGCATACCGCTGGTCGTCACGTATCACCCCGCCTATTTGCTGCGCAAGCCCGCCGACAAAGCCAAGAGCTGGCAAGACCTTTGTCTGGCACAGCAGCTCTGCGATGGCCGCTGATTTTTCTGCGTTTCAATCCGATTTTCATCGTCGCTGGGGCGTACTGCGCGATCCGCATGTGCGCTCGCTCGCCTGGCTGCTGGACGCACCTGATCTGCTGGATACGAACTCGCCTCGTTGGCAGGGCCGCTTGGCCAGCGTCGGCCATCGGGTTGATGCCGACGCGCTGCTCGCGCTCGACCAGCACCCCGATGCGCTGCATCAGTTTTTGCATGCGCAGCCGCTGGTCCGGCTGGGACGGTATGCCGAAAAACTTCTGGCCTGGCACTTTGCGCACACGGGCGTGTTACATGCACAGGGTCTCCAGGTACGTGATCCCGTTGAAGGAACGCTCGGAGAATTCGATTTTTTGCTGCGTCTGCCAGCGGGGCTGGAGCACTGGGAACTGGCGACCAAGTTTTACCTGCTACGTCCGCAACCGGTGGCGGGTGCAGCAGTGGACCAGCGAGAGGACAGACCCGATTATTTCATCGGACCGAATCTGGCCGATACGCTGGGCGCGAAGATGCAAAAAATCTTTGGGCGGCAGCTGTTGCTGGGTGAACGTCCTGCCGCGCAGGCATTATTAGGTGAGCCGCTGGCCGCAGCCAAGGCATTGATCAAGGGCTGGCTGTTCTACCGCCTGGATGATCCGATCAACAGCGAGACCTTCGGCGTGTCGTCGCCTCATTGCCGTGGCTGGTGGTGCCGCATTGACGAACTCGGTCATCATTTGTCGCCCGCGTCGATGGTACTGCCGCGCCTGTCATGGTTGGCGCCTGCGCAGGCGATGCATACCGAATTCAGCTCAGTCGAGCAAGCTGATGCGGCACTCAGGCAACGCTTGGCATCCAATGACATGCCGGTCATGATGGCCAATCTGTCTGAAATTAATGGACAATGGACAGAAACCGATCGCGGTTTCGTGGTGCCTACCGATTGGGAAGCTCGCGCAGAGCGCAAGCCTGCTGCCCACGCCTGACTCAGGTGCCGACGTGCTTTTGCTCACCAATCAGATGCAGTGAATCATATTCCCGCTGATTGGCCGCATGCCGCCGCATCACGGCCCACATCACTCCTGCCACACACAAACCGAACAGCACGATGACGACATGCACGCTGAAATCGAGTTTCACCAGCAGCGCATAGAAGCCCAGCATCATCAGGATAGACAGGTTCTCACTGAAGTTTTGTACCGCGATCGAGTGTCCGGCACTCATCAGCACATGCCCGCGATGCTGCAGCAGAGCATTCATTGGCACCACAAAATAGCCAGAGAGCGCACCGATCAGTACGAGCAAGGGGTAGGCGAAGGACACGTTGGTCACCATCACCATCGCGATCACGATGATACCCATGGCGAAGCCGAGTGGCATGACGCTCAGTGATTTTTTCAGGGGCACGTGGCGCGCCGCGGCCATGGCGCCGAAGGCAACGCCAAAGGCCACCACGCCCTGCAGGATGGCACCTTGCGCGAGGGGCATATCGAGTGCTTTCTCAGCCCATTTCAGCACGATGAATTGCAGCGTGGCGCCAGCGCCCCAGAACAGCGAGGTGACTGCCAGTGAAATCTGACCGAGGCGGTCCTTCCAGAGTGCGACAAAGCAATGCGAGAAATCAACGATGAGGCGCACCGGATGCCGTTCCTGTGCCGGGTAGTGCGCGCCGGTGTGGGGTATCTTCAAGTTAAACAAGGCGGCAAGCAAGTAGGCCACCATGACCACGCCTAGCGCCACTTCGAGCGAGAGGCTGAGTTCAAAATGATTCACGGGCAGCATCGCGGTGATCGCCGCGGCAAATTTTTCACTCACCAGCGCGCCGCCCAGCACGGTGCCCAGGATGATGGAGAGCACCGTCAGGCCCTCGATCCAGCCATTGGCGGCCACCAGTTTTTCTGCGGGCAGCAGCTCGGTCAGGATGCCGTATTTCGCCGGTGAATAGGCGGCAGCGCCAAAGCCGACCACCGCATAGGCCAACAGCGGATGGATACTGAAGAACATCATCAGGCAGCCGATAATTTTCACCAGGTTGGTGATGAACATCACCCGGCCCTTGGGCAGCGAATCGGCAAAGGCACCGACGAAGGGTGCCAGCACGACATACGAGGTGACAAAGAATAGCTTGAGCATAGGCGTCATCCAGCCGGGAGTTTCGGTGGATGCCAGCAAGGAGATGGCGACGATGAGCAGCGCATTGTCGGCGAGCGACGAAAAAAACTGCGCCGCCATGATGGTGTAAAAGCCGGGATTCATGAAAAGACAGGCTACCTGCGATTGATCTGCGCTGTTTTTTGTCGCTGTTAGATTGATCCGGCGAGCGGCTCGCCCGCGCAGCGACCCCGGCTTTATACCATGAAATCTCGTCCTTTCCTCGGCGGTGCGGGGTCGGCGTCCGGTAGAATTCAGGGTTTGCCACTGTAGTTGATTCGACTCCACTCGATGCCCCGTCCCATCGTCGCGACCACTGATCTCGCCGCCATGCGAGCCAATCTTGCGCTCGCGCGCGCCGCCGCCCCAGGCGCCAAAGTCTGGGCCGTCATCAAGGCCGATGCCTACGGTCATGGGCTGGAAAACGGACTGGCCGCTTTCACGCAAGCAGACGGCCTATCACTGATCGAGTTCGACCGCGCTGTGCGCCTGCGAGAGCTTGGGTGGCAGCGGCCGATCATGATGATGCAAGGCATGTTCGACTACCAGGACCTGGAGATCATTGGCGAGCATGGCCTGCAGCCCGTGATCCACACCGCCGAGCAGCTCAACCTGCTCGATCATTTCAAACCGTTGCAGCCGGTGGACGTGCACCTGAAGATCAACACCGGCATGAACCGCCTCGGTTTTCCAGCGGCGCAGGCAAGGGTGGTGTGGGAGCGGCTCGCGGCCATGCCCGCAGTGGGCAAGGTGTCGCTGATCACGCATTTCGCGAATGCCGACCAGAGAAATGCCGATCCCGATGTTAGCCAGCAGATGCGTCGCTTCACTGAAGCGACTGCGGATCTCCCGGCGGAGGTCAGTGTCGCGAATTCACCTGCCATCTTGCTGCATCCCGACATACGCTGCGACTGGATCAGGCCGGGCGTGATGTTGTACGGTGGCTCGCCGGGAGGCAAAAGCGCGCAATCCTTTGGCCTGAAAGCCGCCATGAGTCTGACGACTCGCCTGATTGCGGTGCAGTCTCTGAAAGCGGGCGACTCGGTTGGGTATGGCAGCCTGTTTCGCGCCGAGCGCGACATGCGCATCGGCATTGTCGCGTGCGGTTATGCCGATGGTTATCCGCGTCATGCGCCCACCGGTACGCCGGTGCTGGTCCACGGCCAGCGCACCCAGCTGCTGGGACGCGTCTCGATGGATATGCTGAATGTCGATCTGTCTGGCATTCCCGATGCCCAGGTAGGCAGCGAGGTCATGCTCTGGGGTGCCGAGCTGCCTGTGGATGAAGTCGCCCAAGCAGCAGGCACCATAGGCTATGAGTTGATGTGCTCGATCACGCCGCGTGTGCAGCGTGCGACCACGCCTTGAGCACTGCGATGGCCAAACAAAAAATCCAATTCAGTTGCACCGAGTGCGGTGGTGTCAGCAACAAATGGGCAGGGCAATGCCCCTCCTGCAGTAGCTGGAACACGCTGGTCGAGAGCCTCGTCGAGCCCGCGGGAGGCAATCGCTTCTCGTCTCAGAAAGGCTTGGTGCAGGGCGCACCGGTGGTCAAGCTGGTGGACATCGAAGCGACCGATGTGCCCCGTTTCGGCACCGGCATTGATGAGTTCGACCGCGTGCGGGGCGGCGGCCTGGTGGCGGGTGGCGTGGTGCTCATTGGTGGTGATCCCGGTATCGGCAAATCGACTCTGCTGCTGCAGGCACTGGCCAATCTGTCGCACCAGAAGCGCGCGCTGTATGTGAGCGGCGAAGAATCGGGCGCTCAGGTGGCCTTGCGCGCGCGGCGTCTGGCGATTGATGCCGACAGCCTGCAATTACAGGCCGAGATTCAGCTGGAAAAAATTCTGAACACGCTGGTCGAGCACAAGCCGGAAGTCGCCGTCGTTGATTCGATACAGACCCTGTACTCGGATGCCCTCACGTCCGCGCCGGGTTCGGTGGCGCAGGTGCGCGAATGCGCAGCGCAGCTGACACGCGTGGCCAAGCAGTCGGGCATCACCATCATTCTGGTCGGTCATGTCACCAAAGAGGGCGCGCTGGCAGGCCCGCGCGTGCTCGAGCACATCGTCGATACCGTGCTGTATTTCGAGGGCGATACCCACTCCAGCTTCCGACTGGTGCGCGCCTTCAAGAATCGCTTCGGCGCGGTCAATGAGCTGGGTGTGTTTGCGATGACCGACAAAGGTTTGAAGGGCGTCTCGAATCCCTCGGCCCTGTTCCTGTCGCAGCATGACAGCCAAGTGCCCGGTTCTTGTGTGATGGTCACGCAAGAAGGCACACGCCCGCTACTGGTGGAAATACAGGCGCTGGTCGACGCCTCGCATGTACCGAATGCGCGCCGACTGTCCGTCGGGCTGGAACAGAACCGGCTGGCGATGCTGCTCGCGGTACTCCACCGGCATGCGGGCGTTGCGGCCTACGATCAGGATGTGTTCATCAACGCGGTGGGTGGTGTCAAGATCACCGAGCCCGCGGCCGATCTGGCGGTGCTGCTGGCCATACAGTCTTCGATGCGCAACAAGCCCTTGCCACGGGGACTCGTGGCATTTGGCGAAGTCGGTCTCGCAGGAGAGATTCGTCCGGCGCCGCGCGGTCAGGAGCGTTTGAAAGAAGCGGCGAAACTGGGATTCTCGGTGGCGCTGGTACCCAAGGCAAATCTTCCCAAACAGAAGATCGAAGGTCTGCAGGTGCTCGGTGTTGAGCGTATCGATGAAGCGATGAATCGTGTGCGGGAGTTGCCGTAGCGGGTGTGCACCCGTGCACCGGTGCACCCGTGGATCCGACTTAACGCAAGTGGGCCAGCACGTGTTGCGCCGCCTTGAGGCCGCTACGCACTGCGCCCTCGATCGTCGCCGGATACGGACCCTCGGTGTAATCGCCCGCCAGCCAGACCGTCGGCAGCGAGGTCTGATTCGTTGGGCGCTTCAGATCGGGCGTGCATGCAAACGTGGCGCGCTTCTCGGTGATTATCTGAACCCAGCGCGGTGATGCCAGCGCAGGATCGCTGAACGCGGCGGCCAGCTGGGACGCGATGGACTCGCTCAGCGTCGAATGCGACAGTGGGATGACCTCGGATGAGGCGCTGATGACGACCGCCAGCAGCCCCGCGTGCGACGCATTGAGCCAGCCGCGATCAAACACACATTGCCCCCACTGACGCTGATCAGGCTGGTCTGCCAGTGCATACCAAGGCCGCGCAAGCCGGAGGCTGGCATCGTATTGCAGGTAGCAAGTCGTGATCGGCTCATGCGCGAACTGCAGCGACGCCGCCCGTGCGCTGTCGTGCGGCGCCAGCAATGATTGCGCCACCGAGGCCGGGCAGGCAATGATGATCTGCTCGAAGCCCGCCGCGGGCGGATTTACGCCATCAATCTCCAGCGCCCAGTGGTGGTTCACCGTCTGCAGCGAGCGCACCCGCGCCCCCGGCTGATAATGGCCATGATGTTTTTCCAGGTAGGTAATGGCAGCGTCCGGAAACAGGGCCGACAGATCTTCTGTGGGCAGCAGCATGTCGGACGCGCTGCGGGTGGCGCCCAGTGAGTCGCCCAGCACGCGCAGAAATACGCGCGCTGATGCGCGTTCAGGGGGCGTGTTCAGTGCAGCGATACACAGCGGTCGCCACATCAGTTGCACCAGCCGTTCGGTCTGGTCGAAGCGATCCAGCAGTGTCGTCACGCTGCAATCGATGTCGAGATGCCAGTCCATCCAGCGAGCAGCAGTCGCAAAACGTGTCAGCGAGAGCTTGTCAGCCGCACTCAATCCGCGCGCGCGCAGGACAGCGAGCAGCAGATGAAACGGCGCGGGGAGTCGCGGCGCAACGAAGTCCATGCCGCCAGTACCGGGCGGATAGCGCATCTGCAGCGGCAAGCGGAGCATCGCTCGCGCAGGATCGATGCCGACTTGTCGCATCATGTGCAGCGTGTCGCGGTAGGCGCCGAGCAGCAAATGCTGTCCATGATCGAGGGTGCGACCCTGATGCTCGACCCGCCGCGCTCGTCCACCGGCGGTACGTGCAGCTTCGAACAGCGTGACGCGCGCGCCGCGCCGCGCGAGCTCGACGGCTGCTGCGCAGCCGGCCCAGCCAGCGCCAATGACGGCGACCGGTGATTTCTTCATGCGGATGTCTTTTTCAGGGCTTGACCCACGTCTTCCAGGCCAGCCAGAGCTTGCGCAACGGGGTCAGCGACACTTTATGTTGCAGCACGTGGAAACCATCACGCTGTATCTCGTCAAGCAAGGTGCGATAAATCGCCGCCATGATCAGACCGGGCCGTTGTGCGCGGCGATCGGCGGCGGGCAGCATGGCAAAGGCGTCGTCGTACAGGGACTGCGCACGTCGTGCCTGGAATTGCATCAGTGCGTCAAATCGCTCGCTATGATGAGTGTTGAGGATCTCGGCCGCCGTGACCTGATGTTCCTGCAACTCGCTGATGGGCAGATAGATACGGCCCCGGCGCGCATCCTCACCCACGTCGCGAATGATATTGGTGAGCTGAAAGGCCAGCCCGAGTGTCTCTGCATAGCGCAGTGTACGCTCGTCGCTGTAGCCAAAAATGCTGGCGGACATGATGCCGACGACGCTGGCGACATGCCAGCAGTAGCGCTCGAGTGCGGGGTAATCAAGATACCGAGTCTGCGTCAGGTCCATTTCCATGCCGTTGATGACTGCCTGCAAATGTTCGCCACGTAAGCCAAACACGGACAAGTGCGGCTGGAGTGCCTGCGTCACGGGATGGGTCGGCGCACCCGAGAGCAGGCTCTGTACCTCGCGCCGCCACCAGTCCAGTGTGGTGCGTGCGATGGAAGGATCGCTGGTCTCATCGACGACATCATCGACTTCGCGGCAGAAGGCATACAGCGCGGTGATCGCCTTGCGCCGCGATGGGGGCAGGAAGAGAAAGCTATAGTAAAAGCTTGAGCCACTTCGAGCCGCTTTTTGCTGGCAGTATTCGTCGGGTGTCATCGTCAGATCCGTAAGACCCTCAAGACCAAAAAATCAGTGCGCAGAAAACTGACGGTGCTCGGGCACGGGTTGCACGCACGCACGCCAGATCATGAGCAACCAGTCCGCCGCATGCAGCCTCGGGCGGCGATGAAACACATCATGACCGACCGCTTCAATTTTTTCGAGGATGCGCAGACCACCTTGTACCACCAGCCGTAACTCCCACCCCAGTCGGCCGCCCATGGCCAGCGCTAGCGGCGCGCCGGCACACATCATCGCGCGGGCGCGCTCTATCTCAAATTGCATCAGCGCGTGCCAGCACTCATCGATGGTGGCGCTCGCGATCTGCTGTTCGGTGACGCCAAAGCGCTGCAGATCATCTTGAGGTAGGTAGATGCGCGACTTTTGCCAGTCAATGGCCACATCCTGTAAAAAATTGATGATTTGCAGAGCGCTGCAGATTGAGTCGCTCATGCTGAGCAAGCGCTCGTGCGACTCGCCCGCCAGTGCCAGCATCAGGCGCCCCACCGGGTTGGCGGAGCGTCGGCAGTAGTCGAGCAGCGAATGGAAGTTGGCGTAGCGTGTCTGGTGAACATCTTGCTTGAATGCCGAGAGCAGATCACGCAGCAAGGCCGTGCCCAGGTGTTGCTCACGCAGCGTGCTGGAGAGCTGATCAAAGAGTGGCGACGTGGGGCTCTGCCCGGCATCGATCAGATCGAGTTCGTGCTCGTACGCCTCCAGTGCCGCGATGCGCTCTTCTGGCGTCGCATCGCCTTCGTCGGCCAGATCGTCAGCGCTGCGAGCGAATGCGTAGAGCACCCGGACCGGGGCGCGCATCTCGCGGGGTAACAGCGGCGAGGCGACCGGGAAGTTTTCGTAGTGTTGATCAGGCATGCAGACGAGGGCTGGCGGAGATGTCGTTAATGCAAAGGAAGGTGCTTTCGCTATAATTACTAACCGCTAAGTCAGTAATGACCGGGGAGGCGCCGCAACCGATAACGCCACGGTGCGTAGCCCAGGGCGTTCATCAATGATGCTGGAAGGCCATCAACCCGGAATGGCCAGGTAAGTTCCGCAAAGTCTGATTTATCTTGATATTGCAGGCTGAATAGTAAAGGAAAAAACGTGGCCCGCTTCGCTTCCCGCACCCTGTTCCTCTCAATGAACTGGCGGATCCTGCCGCTGGCGCTCGTCTTTTGCGCCTGCTCCAAGCCCGTCGAGCGCGTCGAGCTGGTGCGCCCGGTTCGGGCAGTGACGGTGGCGCCTGCTGAACATCGCGCACTGGTGGAGCTCTCGGGAGATATTCAGCCGCGCTATGAATCACGACTAGGTTTTCGCGTGGGCGGCAAGCTGATCGGACGACAGGTGGAGGTCGGCAGTGTGGTCAAGCGCGGCCAGCTGCTGATGCAGCTTGATCCTGCCGACCTGCAGCTCGCTCAATCGCAGGCCAAGGCGGCCCTCAGCGCAGCGGACAGCAACTTGTCGCTGGCGCGCGCCGAGGCGCAACGTTATCGCGAGCTGCGACAGAAAAATTTTGTCAGTCAGGCGCTGCTTGATGCAAAAGAAGCGGCGTACCAATCGGCACTTGCCTCGCATGAGCAGGCCAGTGCAGGCTTGAGACTTCAGACCAATCAGAGCGGCTACAACAATCTCTATGCCGATGCCGCTGGCGTGATCACGGGCATCGATGCCGAGGTGGGGCAGGTGGTCGTTGCGGGCGTCCCGGTGATTCGGCTCGCGCGCGCCGGTGACAAGGAAGTCCGGGTCAGTATCCCTGAAGACCAGGTCGAGGCGCTGCGTCAGGTGAGCGATCTGAAGGTGAGACTCTGGGCCAATCCGCACACGGGGATGGAAGGCAAGCTGCGTGAGCTCTCGCCGGTCGCGGATCCGGCGACCCGCACCTACACGGCGAAGATCGCTTTGCCCAAGGCCGGGGCAGAGGTCCGGCTGGGCATGACGGCGACGGTGCAATTTGCCGTACCCGCACCGGCCGCCATCCGTTTGCCGCTGTCCGCACTGGTCCGGCAGCAAGACGGCACCGCGGTCTGGGTGGTCGACGGCGGCAAGGTCACGCTGGTGGCAGTGCAGGTCGCTGGTACGACAGGGAATGAGTTGCTGGTCGCCGCGGGACTGAATCCCGGGCAGGTGGTGGTGACGGCCGGCGTCAATCAGCTACAGGCGGGACAAAAGGTCAGTTTGCTCGGTGAAGAATTGTCGGCCAAAACACCGGCGGCTGCGGCCGGCAAGGCAGACGCCGGGGCAGGAAAATGAAAGGCAGGCTGAATCTTTCTCGCTGGGCGCTGGAGCACATACCGTTCATTCGCTACCTGATCGTGGTGCTGCTGCTGGGCGGTGTCATGAGCTACAGCAAGCTGGGTCAGGATGAGGATCCGCCATTCACTTTTCGCGCGATGGTGATACGCGCTTACTGGCCGGGCAGCAGCTCGGTGCAAATGGCGGAACAGGTAACCGACAAGCTGGAGAAAAAACTCCAGGAGACGCCTTACATCGAGAAGATACGCAGCTACTCCAAGCCGGGCGAGACGCTGATCATCATCGAGCTGCGCGAATCGACGCCCCCCAAAGAGGTGTCTCAGATCTGGTATCAGGTGCGGAAAAAGATCGGCGATATTCGCGGTAACCTGCCCTTAGGAGTCCAGGGGCCTTTTTTCAATGACGAGTTTGGCGACACCTTTGGATCTATTTTCGCCTTGTCAGGCGATGGTTTCAGTCATGCCGAGGTCAAAGAATACGCCGACTTCGTGCGTCAGCAGCTGCTCTCGGTGCGCTCGGTGTCCAAGGTGGAGCTGTATGGGGTGCAGGACGAGAAGCTGTACATCGATTTCTCGACAAAAAAATTCGCCCAGCTAGGGATTCCGATCGACAGCGTGATCGCACAGATCAATGCGCAGAATGCGGTCGAGGGTAGCGGCATTCTGGTGACGCCGACTGATAACCTGCAAGTGCGCGTGACGGGCGCGCTGTTGACAGCCAAAGACCTGGAGAACTTGCCCCTGCGTGCCAATGGCAACAGCTTCCGCTTGGGGGACTTTGCCACCATCACGCGTGGCTATGCCGACCCACCGCGCGACAAGCTGCGCTACAAAGGCAAGGAAGTCATCGGGCTGGGCGTGTCAATGGAAAAAGGCGGCGATATCATCGAGCTGGGACATCATCTCGATGACACCACCGAGCAAATACGCGCCAAGCTGCCGGTTGGAATCACGCTCGAGCGCGTTGCCGATCAGCCGCGTGCGGTCAGTTCCTCGGTCAATGAGTTTCTGAAAGTGCTGGCCGAGGCCGTTTTCATTGTGCTGGCGGTGAGTTTTATTGCACTCGGCTTGCACACGCAACCCTTGCGCATCGATGTGCGCCCCGGTCTGGTGGTGGCGCTGACCATTCCTCTGGTGCTGGCTGCCACGTTTCTGGCGATGCGTATCTTTGGCATCGATCTGCACAAGATCTCGCTGGGCGCCTTGATCATCGCGCTGGGCCTGCTGGTCGATGATGCCATCATTGCCGTCGAGATGATGGTGCGCAAAATGGAAGAGGGTTTGTCGCGTTTCGATGCGGCGACCTTTGCCTACACCTCGACCGCGATGCCAATGCTGACGGGCACGCTGATTACGGCAGCCGGATTTCTGCCGATCGGTTTTGCGAAGTCGGCCGCAGGCGAATACACATTTTCCATGTTCTCGGTGAATGCGATTGCGCTGCTGATCTCGTGGTTCGCTGCGGTACTGTTTACACCCTACATCGGTTACGTGCTGCTGCGCGTGAAGCCGGCGACGAATGCCGATGGTCATCACGAGTTATTTGATACGCCTTTCTACACGCGCTTGCGGCGGGTGGTGAACTGGTGCGTGGCATGGCGCAAGACCACGATCATGCTGACGCTGGCTGGTTTTTTTCTGGGTGTGTTCGGGTTCAAATTCATTGAGCAGCAGTTTTTCCCGGATTCCAGCCGACTGGAGCTGATGGTGGAGCTGTGGCTGCCCGAGGGTTCGTCTTATCAGGCGACGGAGACGCAGGCAAAAAAATTCGAGCAATTCATCACTCAGCAAGCGGGTGTCGACAGTGTGACCACCTACGTCGGCACGGGCAGCCCGCGTTTTTATCTGCCGCTGGATCAAATCTTCCCGCAGACGAATGTGTCACAAATCGTCGTTTTGCCGAAGGATGCGAAGTCGCGCGAGGCGCTGCGCCTGAAGATTGTTCAGGTGTTCAAGACGGATTTCCCGGAGGTGAGGGGAAGGGTGAAATTGCTGCCCAACGGCCCGCCTGTTCCCTATCCGGTGCAGTTTCGCGTGACGGGTACCGAGATCGATAAGGTGAGAACGATTGCCGATGAGGTCAAGGCGATCATGCGCAAGAACCCGCATGCCATCGGTGTAAACGACAACTGGAACGAGTCGGTCAAGGTGCTGCGCATCGATCTGGATCAGGATAAGCTCAGGGCGATGGGTGTCAGTTCTCAGACGGTGATGCGGGCCGCGAACACGATACTCAGCGGCTCGACTATCGGGCAGTTCCGCACGGGCGAGAAGCTGATTGATATCGTGATGCGGCAGCCGGTGGAAGAACGCAGCACGATCACCGCACTCAGCAACGCCAGCATACCGACGGCCAGCGGCCGCGCGGTACCACTGTCACAACTGGCCACACCGCGTTTCGTCTGGGAGCCGGGCGTCATCTGGCGCTATGGCCGCGAATGGGCCATCACGGTGCAATCCGATGTGGCGGATGGCATACAGGGACCCACGGTGTCGATGCAGATCGATCCTCAGCTCAATGACCTGCGCGCGAAGCTACCGCCGGGCTACAAAATTAGTCTGGAGGGCGCAATTGCCGACAGCGGCAAGGCGCAGGAGTCCATCGCCGCCAATGTGCCGCTGGTGATTTTCATTGTGTTTACGCTGCTGATGCTTCAGCTACACAGCTTTTCGCGCTCGGTGCTCGTATTTCTGACAGGCCCGCTCGGTGTGGCGGGCGCGGCGATGGCGCTGTTGATCTTGCAGCGGCCTTTCGGCTTCGTCGCGCAGCTCGGGGTGATTGCCTTGTTCGGGATGATTATCCGAAATTCGGTCATTCTGGTGGATCAGATCGAGCAGGATATTGCGGCCGGGATCCCGGCCTGGGATGCAATCGTTGGCTCAGTGGTGCGGCGCTGTCGTCCTATTATGCTGACGGCGGCCACCGCGGTGCTGGCGATGATTCCGCTCTCGCGCTCGGTGTTCTGGGGACCGATGGCAGTGGCGATCATGGGCGGGCTGATCGTGGCGACTGTGCTCACGCTACTGTTCCTGCCCGCGCTATATGCGGCGTGGTTTAGGGTGAAGCGCCCGGTTTCTCCTGCGGTGCAATGAGCGTGAACCCCGCAGAATCTCGCCTTCCGGCGGGCGCAGCGGGGTGCAAAACCGGAGCAATTTGCTTGATTTTCCAGTAAAATTCGGGGTTGAGTCACAGCCACCACAATGGCAACGCAGGGCGACCGCTCTTGACACTCGGTCGCCCTTTGCTTTTGTTGAAACTGTGTCGGGTCAGCCGCGCCGTTGCGAGGCCCAGCCCGCTTGCCGCGAGGATGGCGAAATTGGTAGACGCACCAGGTTTAGGTCCTGACGCCAGCAATGGTGTGGGGGTTCGAGTCCCCCTCCTCGCACCACGGTTCTGATTAACCTTTTTGGACGAAGCACATGTCAACTGAAGTCGAAACCCTTGAAAAACTCGAACGCCGCGTGACGCTGACCGTGCCCCTGGCTGAGATTAACGCCGAGGTCGAGAAGCGCCTGAAAGTGCGCGCCCGGACGGCCAAGGCACCCGGATTCAGGCCCGGCAAAGTGCCCATGAAGATGATCGCGGCGCAGTACGGGCCAATGGTCGAGAACGAGGTATTGAACGACACCGTGGGCCGCGCATTCGCGACGACGGCAGCATCAAACAATCTGCGTGTTGCCGGTTACCCCCGCATCGAGCCGAAAGAGGGAGCCAGCCTTGAGGGTTCGCTGGTATTTCAGGCGACGTTCGAGATTTACCCTGAAGTGAAAATCGGTGACCTGTCATCCATCGAGATCGAGAAAAGCCGCTCCGATATCACCGAAGCTGAAATCGACAAGACCATCGATATTCTGCGTAAACAGCGCGTTCACTTTCACACCAAGGGAGAGCATCACGCGCACGGCGACGGCGGTGCCGACGTCTCCGCACAGAACGGTGATCGCGTGACCATCGATTTCGTTGGCACGATCGATGGCGTGGAATTCGCCGGTGGCAAGGCAGACAATTTCTCCTTCGTGCTGGGCGAAGGCCGCATGCTGGCCGATTTCGAAAAAGCCACCGTGGGTCTGAAGATTGGCGAAAGCCGCACCTTCCCCATGGATTTCCCTGAGGACTATCACGGCAAGGATGTCGCCGGCAAAACCGCTGAATTCACGATCACAGTCAAGAACGTTGAATGGGCGCACATGCCCGAGGTCGATGAAGAATTTGCGAAGAGTCTGGGCATCGCCGATGGCGACCTGCAAAAAATGCGCGACGATATCCGTGTGAATCTGGAGCGTGAAGTCGGCAGCCGCATCAAGTCACGCACCAAGCAAAGCGTGATGGATGCGTTGCTGAAGGTCGCCGAGCTGGACGTGCCCAAGTCGCTGCTCGAGCAAGATGCCGAGCGACTTGCCGACATGACCCGCGAAGATATGCGCCAGCGAGGTGTCAATGTCAAAGACATGCCGTTCCCCGCAGACCTGTTCACCCAGCAAGCTGACCGCCGCGTGCGTCTGGGCCTCATCTTGTCCGACATGGTCAAGGCGAATTCGCTCAGTGCCACCCCTGAACAGATAAAAACGTACATCGAAGACTTCTCGAAGGCTTACGAGGATCCGCAGCAAGTCATCAAGTACTACTACAGCGATCGCAATCGCATCGCCGAAGTCGAGGCGCTGGTGCTTGAGGAAAATGTAGTGAATTTCGTGCTGGAAAAAGCCAAGGTCAAGGAAACCACCGTGGCTTTCGATGATCTGATGAACAACTCGCAAGACTGAGCGGCCTCACGCCGCCAGCCTGACCGCCACTCAACGTTTGAAGATGGGAATGACTATGGTAGACAGCGTTTATCGCAAATCTGCAATCGATACCGACATGCTCGGCATGGTGCCAATGGTGATCGAGCAGAGCGGCCGTGGCGAGCGCGCTTACGATATCTACTCTCGTTTGCTCAAAGAACGCGTGATCTTCATGGTGGGCCCGGTGAATGATCAGACGGCGAACCTGGTGGTCGCGCAGCTGCTGTTCCTTGAAAGCGAGAATCCGGACAAGGATATTTCGCTCTATATCAATTCGCCGGGTGGTTCGGTGTCGGCTGGTCTGGCCATCTACGACACCATGCAATTCATCAAGCCGGACGTCTCAACCTTGTGCACCGGACTGGCCGCATCCATGGGTGCTTTCCTGCTGGCTGCTGGCGCCAAGGGCAAGCGTTTCTCTCTGCCAAATTCCCGTGTGATGATCCATCAGCCCCTGGGCGGCGCACAGGGCCAGGCGTCGGACATCGAGATTCAGGCCCGCGAAATTCTCTACCTGCGTGAGCGACTCAACAGCATCCTCTCGGAAAAGACGGGTCGGGATATTGAGCAGATCAGCCGCGACACCGACCGCGACAACTTTATGTCTGCTGAGCAAGCGGTCGAATACGGGATGATAGACAAGGTATTGACCCACCGCGCCTGAACATAATATTTTTATAATATATTTCCTAACGGAAAGATGGCGACGTCCAGAGGGCGGCGCTCCTGCGTGACGGATTTCGTTTTCGCAGGTAAGATCGACCCAAATTCACCCATTCTGGTCATTCCATGTCCGAAAAAAAGTCGTCCAGCGGCGAAAAGGCGCTCTACTGCTCATTCTGCGGAAAGAGTCAGCACGAGGTAAAAAAGCTGATCGCCGGTCCATCGGTATTCATCTGCGACGAATGTATCGATCTATGCAATGACATCATCCGGGACGAGGCTTCCACGGTCGAGACAGTTGCCACGCCGAAATCAGACCTTCCCACGCCGCAGGAAATCTGCGACTTGCTTGGCCAGTATGTCATCGGACAAGAGACCGCCAAGCGCACACTGTCTGTCGCGGTGTACAACCATTACAAGCGTCTGCGCCATCTGGGCAAGAAAGACGAAGTCGAGCTTGCCAAGAGCAACATTCTTCTGATCGGTCCAACCGGCTCGGGAAAAACCCTGCTCGCACAAACGCTGGCACGCATGCTCAATGTGCCTTTCGTGATTGCGGATGCCACCACCCGGACCGAGGCTGGCTATGTGGGCGAGGATGTCGAGAACATCATCCAGAAGCTGCTTCAAAATTGCAATTACGAAGTGGACAAAGCCCAGAGGGGCATTGTCTATATTGACGAGATCGACAAGATCTCACGCAAGTCGGATAACCCATCAATCACGCGTGACGTCTCCGGTGAGGGAGTGCAGCAGGCACTGCTCAAACTGATCGAGGGCACGATGGCCTCAGTTCCGCCGCAAGGCGGTCGCAAGCACCCGAATCAGGACTTCGTGCAGATCGACACCACCAACATCCTGTTTATTTGCGGCGGTGCATTCGATGGTCTGGCAAAGATCATTTCCAATCGCTCCGAGAAAAGCGGCATCGGTTTTTCTGCCGAGGTGAAGAGCCTGGCAGAGCGCACTGCAAGCGAAGTCATGACGGGTGCCGAGCCGGAAGACCTGATCAAGTTTGGCCTGATTCCTGAGCTGGTTGGCCGCTTGCCGGTCGTGGCGACCTTGTCCGAGCTGACAGAAGAAGCACTGATACAGATCCTTTTGGAGCCCAAGAACGCTCTGATCAAGCAGTACTCGAAATTACTGGAGATGGAGGGTGCTGAACTTGAGGTGCGTCCTGCGGCATTGCATGCAATCGCCAAAAAGGCACTGGATCGCAAGACCGGCGCGCGCGGATTGCGTTCGATTGTCGAGCATGCGCTGCTTGATGTGATGTTCGAATTGCCCAACGAGCAAAATGTTGCCAAAGTGGTGATCGACGAGAACACGATTACGAACGGCGCCAAACCTCTGCTGATCTATCACGAACAGCCCAAGGTCTCCGGCGCAAAGTAAATAGGCCGCCCGTCAGTTCAGTCGGGCGGTTTCCTCTTCAAATTCCTGCATAAATCGCAAAAAACCGCTGAAAAACGCTGTTTTGCGTCAGTTTTTTGAACAAACACAGTACAATCGACTCCACAACAAGGTATCTCGGCGCACACGCTGAGGCAGTTGTCGTCAGCGTTTGGCGCTTTTCGGAATCGAAACGGGCCCTGCTGTAGCTGCCAGTGCGTTTTTTCGTGCATTTTCTGGCCATAAACAGGGTCAAATGCGCGATTTGTCAGGTTTATAGAGTAAAAACAGAGTAACTGTTGTAAGGTTTGCCATACAAAGGACTTGTGATTGGCCGAAACATGCCAACATAAGGCTGAGGTTTTATCAAAAGGCTCGCAATGACGATCACTTCCCAATTCCCCGAACCCACCCAGTTGCCGCTGCTTCCGTTGCGCGATGTGGTGGTGTTTCCGCATATGGTGATACCGCTGTTTGTAGGTCGTCCCAAATCCATCAAGGCGCTTGAGGCGGCCATGGAGCAGGGCAAGAGCATCATGCTTGCCGCACAAAAGGCCGCCGCCAAGGATGAGCCCTCCGCCGATGACATCTATGAAATCGGCTGTATCGCCAATATCTTGCAGATGCTCAAGCTGCCTGATGGCACCGTGAAAGTTTTGGTCGAGGGCGCGCAGCGCGCTCGTATCCATCAGATTACCGAAGTCGATACGCACTTCATGGCCGATTTGTCGCCGGTGGAATCCGAGCCGGGCGACGAGTCCGAGGTCGAAGCGATGCGTCGGGCCATCGTCCAGCAGTTTGATCAGTACGTAAAGCTCAACAAAAAGATACCCCCCGAGATCCTGACGTCGCTCGCCGGCATCGACGACGCCGGCCGGCTTGCAGACACGATTGCCGCGCATCTGCCGCTAAAGCTAGAGCAAAAGCAGGTCATCCTTGAAATTTTCAATGTCGCCAAGCGACACGAGCATTTGCTCGGTCAGCTCGAGGCCGAGCTGGACATCCTTCAGGTCGAGAAACGCATCCGTGGCCGCGTGAAGCGCCAGATGGAAAAATCGCAGAGAGAGTACTACCTGAACGAGCAGGTCAAAGCGATTCAGAAAGAGCTCGGCGAGGGTGAAGAGGGCGCAGACCTCGAAGAGCTGGAAAAGAAAATCATTGCTGCCAAGATGCCCAAAGAGGCGCGCGAGAAGGCGCAAAGCGAACTCAAGAAGCTCAAGCTGATGTCGCCGATGTCGGCCGAGGCAACCGTTGTTCGAAACTACATTGATGTGCTTATCGGTCTGCCATGGCGCAAAAAATCCAAGGTCAACAATGATCTGACCCATGCAGAAAAAGTGCTTGAGGACGATCACTATGGGCTCGACAAGATCAAGGAACGCATCCTCGAATACCTCGCGGTTCAACAGCGTGTCGACAAGGTCAAGGCACCCATCCTCTGCTTCGTCGGACCACCGGGTGTCGGCAAGACCTCGCTGGGGCAATCGATTGCGCGCGCAACGAACCGCAAATTCGTTCGTATGGCGCTAGGCGGTGTACGCGACGAGGCCGAGATTCGTGGTCACCGTCGAACCTACATCGGCTCCATGCCAGGCAAGATCCTGCAGAGCCTGACCAAGACGGGCGTGCGCAACCCGCTGTTCTTGCTCGACGAGATTGACAAACTGGGTCAGGACTTCCGCGGCGACCCGGCATCGGCGCTGCTCGAAGTGATTGATCCCGAGCAGAACCATACGTTTGCTGATCATTATGTCGAGGTGGATTTCGACCTGTCGGACGTGATGTTCGTCGCGACTGCAAACTCGCTGAATATTCCGATGGCCTTGCTCGACCGGATGGAGGTCATTCGCCTCTCGGGCTATACCGAGGATGAAAAGACCAGCATCGCTCAGCGTTATCTGATGCCGAAGCAGATCAAGAACAATGGTTTGAAGGATAACGAGATCAGCGTCGCAGAATCTGCGGTGCGCGACATCATTCGCTATTACACGCGCGAGGCCGGTGTTCGTTCGCTCGAGCGTGAGATCTCCAAGATCTGCCGCAAGGTGGTCAAGATGCTCCTGCTCAAAAAGCAGGAGAAGAAAATTACTGTCACTGGCAAGAACCTGGGCAAATTTCTCGGTGTGCGCCGCTATGACTTTGGCGTCGCCGAAAAAGACAATCAGATCGGACAAGTGGTGGGTCTGGCCTGGACGGAGGTCGGCGGTGATTTGCTCACGATCGAAGCGATGACCATGCCAGGCAAAGGCAATGTGATTCGTACCGGTACGCTCGGCGATGTGATGAAAGAGTCCATCGAGGCTGCGCGTACTGTGGTGCGCAGCCGCTCCAAGGTACTGGGCATCAAGAACGACGTGTTCGAGAAGACCGACATTCATATTCACGTGCCCGAAGGTGCGACACCCAAAGATGGCCCGTCGGCGGGTATTGCAATGACCACCGCCTTGGTGTCGGTGTTTACCGGTATTCCGGTGCGTGCCGATGTCGCGATGACGGGTGAGATCACCTTGCGCGGTGAAGTGCTTCCGATTGGCGGGCTGAAGGAAAAACTGTTGGCTGCGCTACGCGGCGGCACTAAAACCGTGTTGATTCCTGACCAAAATGTGAAAGATCTCGCAGAGATTCCCGAGACTGTAAAAAGTCGTCTTGAGATCGTGCCGGTCAAGTGGATAGACAAAGTACTTGAGATCGCGCTGGAGCGTCAGCCGGTCCCTCTGACGGATGAAGAAGCCGCACCCGAACCTGCTGTGGCGTCGACAGAAGAGAAACCCAAGGCAACCGTGGTCAAGCACTGAGTCTGTGCAAGCACCACAAAGAAGCGCTCTGCGGAGCGCTTTTTTGATGCAAAATTTCTATGTCAGTTGGAGTTCTTTCGACAAGACTTTTTGTGCTGTGCAAGAGCAGCATCATGGACACTATGCGCAAGGCTTGCGTAATCAACGAGTTAGCGGTGTTTTGTGATCGCAAACCAAATGTTTCGATGAAGAAGAGAGAAGTCAGCCTTGTTCTGCAAGCTTGCTTATGTCATTAAAATCATCTGTTTTAAATAATGTTATCGGGTAAATTTCTTGACACTAATGGCCAGCGACGAGTCTAATATTCAGTGCAGATGAACTGCACATCGTGCTGTCGCATAGTGTCAGCGTTCCGACAGCAAGAACAAATTCAACAACACGTCCCAGGGGGAGTCAGTGAACAAAACTGAACTGATAGATGAAATCGCTAAAGCAGCGGACATCTCCAAGGCTTCTGCCAGCCGCGCGCTGGAAGCCGTAATCGAATCAATCACCTCGACACTGAAACATGATGGCTCAGTGACCCTGGCGGGTTTCGGAACCTTTGCCGTGACCGCCCGCGCGGCGCGCACGGGTCGCAACCCGCGCACTGGGGAGGAGATCAAGATCAGTGCGTCCAAGGTGCCGAAATTTAAGCCTGGCAAAGCGTTGAAAGATGCGTTAAACTAACTGTTTTTCCGGCGTCGTGACAACGTTGGAGTTGGCTGGCTAAGTCGAAACGAGCAATCAAGGCAAGCGAAGTTTCAGGGGTGCTTAGCTCAGTTGGTAGAGCGGCGCCCTTACAAGGCGTAGGTCGGGAGTTCGAGCCTCTCAGCACCCACCAAGCAGCCAGCAAGCAGTTTACGTAGCATTGGAGTGGTAGTTCAGTCGGTTAGAATACCGGCCTGTCACGCCGGGGGTCGCGGGTTCGAGTCCCGTCCACTCCGCCAAAACCTAAAAGGCGAACCCTGTGTTCGCCTTTTTTCATATGCGGCCCGAGAGAGTAATCCAAGGGCAGCCCATGAGAACCAGCGCCGGTTGTGTATCAGCGACCGACACCAGACTTCACAGAGTACTTGCCCATGCTTGAGTTCATCCGTACCCACCAGCGTCTGATGCAGTTCTTGCTGCTTCTGATCATTCTCCCTTCGTTTGCCTTCTTTGGCATCGAGAGCTACTTGCGCATGGACAGCAAGGAGTCCCCGGTCGCCAAAGTCGCTGGCCAGAGTATTACGCAGCCCGAATGGGATGCGGCGCAGGCGCGCCAGGTTGAACGTTTCAAGCAGGTGTTTGGCGAACAGTTCAATCCAGCGATGCTCGACAATCCTGAAGCGCGTCAGGGCGTACTCGAAAATCTGGTCGCACAAAAAGCATTGTCGGCGCACGTGATGGACAACCATCTGACCGTGTCGAATGACACCCTGCGCAAGACCATCCTCGAGATTCCGGGTCTGAAAGATCCGGATGGACAGTTCAACAAAGAGCGTTACCAGCAGCTTCTCGCCGCGCAGGGGCTGACGCCCGAAAAGTTCGAGGCTGGCCTGCGGCATGACATGGCCGTGCAGCAGCTCAATGCCGTCGTTCAGGGCACCGCATTCTCTCCGAAATCCGTCGCGACGCGCATCTCTGCGCTGAACCAGCAGATCCGCGAGGTACAGGAAATCTCCTTTACTCCGCAGGCGTTCCGTTCGCAGGTTAAACCGACCGAGGCGATGGTTGAGGCGTATTACAGAGAGCACCCTTCGCAGTACGAGCAGGCCGAGACCATCAAGGCAGAAATTGTTGTATTCAGCCCTGATGTCGTCGAATCGCGTATCGAGATCACCGATGCCGACATCAAGGCCTACTACGAGCAGAATCAGTCGCGCTACCGCACGGACGAGCAGCGTCGCGCCAGCCACATTCTCATCAATTCAGGCCGTGAGGCGGCGGCAGCCGACAAAGCAGCCGCCAAGGCCAAGGCAGAAAAATTGCTGGAGCAATTACGCAAGAATCCCAACGATTTCGCCAAACTGGCAAAAGAAAACTCGCAAGACCCTGGCTCTGCCGAGCGCGGCGGCGATCTCGATTTCTTTGGCAAGGGCATGATGGTCAAGCCTTTTGAGGATGCTGCCTATGCGCTGAAAGAAGGCGAGATCAGCCAAGTGGTGCAGTCTGACTTTGGCTTTCACATCATTCGCATTACAGCGATCAAGCCCGCAACAGTCCGCCCGCTGACAGAGGTCAAGACGAACATTGCGGATGAACTGCGCCGCCAGCAGGCTGGCAAGAAATACGCGGAGATGGCCGAGACTTTCACCAATATGGTGTATGAGCAATCCGACAGCCTGAAACCTGTCGCCGACAAGCTCGGTCTCAAGATCGAGACCATCAGCGGCTTAACTCGCAAGCCCAACCCGGCACTGCCAAAGACGGCGGCCTACAATCAACCCAAATTTCTCGGTGCGCTGTTCTCTGACGAATCCACGAAATCAAAACGCAATACGGAAGCCATGGAAGACACCCCGCGCTTACTGATTGCCGCACGCGTGGTGGACTACAAGCCGGTCACGCGCATTCCGTTGGAACAGGTGAAAAAACAGGTCGAGGAAACAGTCATCGCGATGGAGGCCGAGAAGCTCGCGATTGCGGCCGGCCAGGGCAAGCTGGCTGAACTCAAGAACGGCGGGAGCGCCGATTTCGGCGCCGCCAAGCCCGTGTCGAGAAATAGCGCGGGAGGGCTGCCACCACCGGCCGTCAACGCGATCATGAAAGCGAGCCCCACGAAGTTGCCCGCTTTTGTTGGCGTCGATCTCGGCGGTATGGGCTACCGCATATTCAAAATCAGCAAGGTCACCGAGGAAGCTGGCGATGACGCCGCCATGAAGGCTGAGCAGCAGCAGGTGAATGAATTCCTCGCAGCGCAGGAGATGGCAGCCTATCTTGGCGTCATCAAGAAGCGTGCGAAAGCGGAGATCCTTGCGCCGGTCGCGACAGCCAGACCACCGCAGCCAGCGCCCAAGTAGGGTTCAGATCAGCTCAGCCGCCGCTCTCTGGGTGGGCATCTCGCCGAGTTCTGCAGCGAGATGCCCAAGCGTTTACAGCGCCATGTAGTTAGCGTCACCGAGTTAAGCGTCACCAAGTTAAGCGTCAGGTAATTCAGCGCTCATCGCTGAGCAAGGCCGCCGCCGCCGACGCAAACGAGGCTGCCGACACATCCTCTAGGTCCACCGGCCGCGCGTTGCGGTATCCGCTAAAATTGCGGTGGATCGATTTCAGATAGGCGGGGTCGTAATGCTGGGTCAGCAGCGCTTGCACCAGTGCGGGTATGTTCCCTGATTCAGCCAGAGCGCGCCAGGCACCGATCTTGTCACGGCCGTGCAGCGGCGTCAGATGCTCCAGTTGCGCCATCAGTTGGGCTACATCAGTGGCGAGATGAGGATAATCTTCAATCAGTAGCTCAACGCGATTCGCGTCGCTGATGTTAACCCGCAAGCAGGCCGATGCCCGTATGGCGTCCATCAGGGTGTCGGGCACGCGCAGGTTGCCAATCTTCTTGCTTTCCGACTCGACAAAGACTCCTTGCTTCGGATGGAAGCGTCGCAGCGTCTGCCAGATCCTGCTCTCGAACATTTTCTGAGTAGGTTGGGGCTCGCCGGGAAGGCTGCCGAGCAGAGAACCTCGGTGCGCTGCGAGCTTTTCCAGATCGAGCACTTGAGCGTCCATCGCAGCGAGCGTTGCCAGCAGCCGGCTCTTGCCGCTCCCCGTGGTGCCGCATACCACCTTAAAGCGATAGTACCCGGCCAACTCGTCGATCTGGCTGACCAGGTACTGGCGGTAGGCTTTGTAGCCGCCCTCGAGCTGAACCGCTGGCCAACCCACCTTGGCCAGGATATGCGCCATTGCGCCGCTGCGATTGCCACCGCGCCAGCAATAGACCAATGGTCGCCAGCCTTTGGGATGCTCGGCAAAATGGGCGTCCAGGTGCGCGGCGATATTGCGCGCGACTAGGGCAGCGCCGATTTTCTTGGCCTTGAACGGGCTGTCCTGTTTGTACAGCGTGCCCACTCTGATGCGTTCGTCATCATTGAGCACCGGGCAGTTGATTGCGCCGGGGATATGGTCAAGCGCAAATTCGGACTCGGAGCGCACATCAATGATCGTGTCGAATGCCGCCAAGTCAGCGAGTGCCTCGCTGGCGGAGCGCAGGACGGGATATCTCATGCGGCAGTCTGAGGCGAGTTGCGCAGCATGGTTTATTTGAGCCACATGCGCAGCGTTGGCCAGACATTGTCGAGCATGATTGCTTGCGCTTTCTGGTTAGGATGAATGCGGTCCGGCTGAAAATACTGCTCGGTGTCGTCCAATCCCTCCAGCAGAAAAGGAACCAGCTTGACCGATTTTTCTCGGCCCAGTCCTTGATACATGGCGCTAAAGCGCTTGCTGTAATCCACCCCATAGTTGGGCGGGAGGCGCATGCCGACCAACAGCACCTTGGCGCCGCTGGCAGTCGATGCCGTGATCATTTCACGCAGATTGGACTGCGTGACAGCCAGCGACAAGCCGCGCAAGCCATCATTACCCCCCAGCTCGAGAATGACGACCGCTGGCTTATGCTGTTCCAGCAGCGCAGGCAGCCGCGTCTTGCCGCCGGCGGTGGTGTCGCCGCTGATACTGGCATTGAGCACGTTGAAGGGCATCTTGTCCGTTTTGAGTTGCTTCTCAAGCAGACTGACCCAGCCAGTGCCACGTGGCAGCCCGTATTCTGCAGACAAGCTGTCGCCGAGCACAAGCACGGTTTTTGTTGCAGAATGCGCGCTGCCAGCGGCTAGCATTCCGGATGCCAGTAGGGCGGCCAGCGGGGCAGTCAGCATGAGCGTTCGCGCCAGCCGACAGCACCCTGCGCAAAAGCGGCCGATGGCCAATACACCCTCTGTTAAACGCAGTTCCTCTTCTGATTGATGCTGCATGCCCGAACACTCCCTGCCGCCGCCGTTGATCGATGTGACCGGACTCACCAAGCGAGTCGCGGATGCCAGCGGTGATCTGACGATACTGAACGATATTCATTTTACCGTGCGCTCTGGCTCAACGGTCGCGCTGGTGGGTGCGTCGGGCTCGGGCAAATCAACGCTGCTAGGCTTGCTTGCCGGACTGGACTTGCCCTCGTCCGGCAAGGTGCTGATCAATGGTACCGACCTGTACGCGCTTGATGAAGATGGCCGCGCGACGCTGCGCAAGTCGCAGCTGGGCTTTGTGTTCCAGTCATTTCAGTTGCTCTCTCACCTGACTGCACTGGAAAATGTGATGCTGCCACTCGAGCTGCGTGCTGATCCGAATGCGCGCCAGAAAGCAGAGCAGATGCTGGGTCGTGTCGGGTTGGCCCAACGACTGCGACACTATCCGAAATTTTTATCCGGTGGCGAGCAGCAGCGTGTTGCTTTGGCGCGTGCCTTCGTCACCGACCCGCCGCTGCTGCTGGCTGATGAACCCACCGGCAGTCTGGACGCCGCCACCGGTGAAGCCGTGATCGAGCTGATGTTCACGCTGAACCGGGAGCAGGGATCGACACTGGTGCTGGTCACGCATGATCCCTCCATTGCCGCACGCTGCGAACGCACGCTGACCATCGCTGCCGGCCGGCTCGTCGCCGACAGCGCTCAGCCGCGATCGAGCTGATTCAGCGATGAGCGTATGCCCGGCAGCAGCTCGCTCGCCGTCAGACCGCGCGGACCCCTACCTTCGCTGACCAGCGTGTCAGCGGCTCTGCCATGTAGCCACACGGCAGCCAGTGCGGCCTCCCATACTGGCCAGTGCTGAGCCAGCAGCGCGCCGCACAGGCCCGAGAGCACATCGCCGGTGCCGGCCGTGGCCAGCGCCGGATTACCAGTGGTGTTGATCACCTGTTGTCCGTGTTGATCGGTGATCACGGTACCCGAGCCCTTGAGAATTACCGTCGACAGAAAAAACGCAGCCAGCTCGTGCGCCGAGCCCAATCGGTCTGACTGAATGCTGGCAGCGCTCGTACCGAGCAGCCGTGCAGCTTCCAGGGGATGCGGTGTAAGCAGCGTCGGCGCGCGACGCTGGCGAGTCTTTTGCTGCAGAGCCGGTTCGGCAGCAATCAGGTTCAGCGCATCGGCATCCAGCACGGCAGGCAGTGCGCTGGCCAGCGTGCGGGATACGGCGTCATGAGCATGACGCGACTGTCCAAGTCCGGGGCCTGTCACCACGACACCAGAGGATAGTGGCAGCGTATCGGCATCGCGGCACATCAGCTCGGGATGCAGCGGGTCGAACGCGGGCGCAGCATCAATGAAACCGGCATACACGCGCCCCGCGCCCGCCATGGCGCCCATGCGAGCCGCAAGCAATAGCGCGCCGCCCATGCCACCGGCACCACCAATTAACATCAGATCGCCGAAGCTGCCCTTGTGCGATGCATGCACACGTGGCATTGCGCGGTGGCGAAACAGGGCTGGGTGGCTCAGTCTCGCACACGGCACCGGATACAGCGCCGCATCGATATCCAGCGTATCGGTGAAGATGTCGCCTGCATGATCTCGGCCTTCTCCCGTATGAAGCCCCGGCTTGTTGGCAATGAAGCTGACCGTGGCGTTGGCGCACACGGCGACGGCCATCTTGCCGCCGACAAGACTGCCGTGGTCGGCATCTAATCCACTGGGGACATCAATGGCCAGACAGGGACAGGATCGCGCGTTCATGTAGGCCACCAGCGTGGCAAACACGCCCTCAAGCGGGCGCGTGAGTCCGATACCGAACAGCCCATCAATGAGTAAATCCCATTCGTCGGACGGTGCCAGTGACTCGACAGGGATGAAGTGAGCCGCGCTGTGCCTGGCCTTGTCGAGTGCGCGCTGCGCATCAGGCGTGGCGTGGTCGGGGATCTGTGGCATCACGATACTGACCTGATGTCCTTCGGCGGCCAGCAGCGCGGCGGCTTCCAGTGCATCACCGCCATTATTACCAGGGCCGGCGGCCACCAAAACACGCGCGTGTGAGGTGTTGTGACTCAGCTGTGAGCGTGCCGCGCGAGCGACGGCGGCGCCTGCGCGCTGCATCAGGGTGCCGGCAGGCAGGGCAGCCAGCGCGGCCTGCTCTATCGCCCGGATTTGAGAGACGCTGTAGAGCCCATCGACGGCGTGATCAGCGCATGCGGTCGCCATAGCGGGTCAGGGTGAGGCCATCGGTATCGATTTCAGGGCGCCTGCCAGAAATCGTGTCAGCCAACAGCTTTCCACTGCCTGCGGCCATGGCCCAAGCGGCCGAACCTTGCCCGGTGTTGACAAAGACGTTCGGGTAACGAGTCGCCCCGATCAGCGGTACACCCTCGGGCAGCATGGCCACGGGTCCGGTCCAGAAATTCGCGGTGCGATAATTGGCGGCATTCGGGAACCAGTCATCAGCAACCTTGACCAGCGTATTGATCGCTTTCTGATGAAGATCCAGATTGGAGGAGCCCAGCTCGGCACAACCCGCAATACGAATCCGCTTGCCCAGACGCGTCAGCGCGACGCGATAGGTGTCGTCGAACAGCGAGGTCTCTGGCGCCAGCTCGAATTCTTGGATGGCAGTCGATGCGGAATACACCTTGACCGGGTAGGCCGGAAGACCAATGCCCAGCGCTTTGAGCAGCCGAGTACTGTCGCTGCCTGCGGCAACCACCACGGCATCAGCATCGATCTGGCGGTTCTCAATTAGCAGGCTGATGCCACCCAGTTCAGGACGTATGGCCTGCACCTCGCAATTGAAGTGAAATTCAACGCCTTTATCTTGTGACAGCGCTTTGAGCTGCCTGACGAACAGTGGGCAGTTGCCCGCCCAGTCATCCGGCACGTGCAATGCAGAGTGAAACGCCGTCTCCCCCGAGAGCGCTGGCTCTAGCTGGCGCGCGGCATCCACATCGAGCAATTCATTGCGGCAGCCAAACTCGCCCAGCAGCTCCATATAGGGCAATGCCATCTCCAGTTCTTTGGCCGAACGAAACATGACCATCATGCCGCTACGCTGCTGAAAATCCAGATCATGTGTCTGAACCAGATGCTGCATCAACTCCTGGCTGTAACTGGCGAGACGGTAAAGTCGCTGCTGGTTTTGTTTGTAGCGTCCGAGCGCGGTCTCGGAGATCGAGCGCTTGAGCCAGCGCCACATGGCGGGCTCAAAGCGTGCGCTAAAGGCAAACGATGATTCGGGGCGGAACAGCATGGAGAGCACGCGGCCCGGCGCGCCGGGGGTCGCCCAGAGTCTCAGCCCGGACGGACCCATCAGATCCAAATTGCCGAAGCTTGCTTCCTGGGCCACATTGCCATATCGCTCGATTACCGCGACTTCATGGCCGGCTTCCGCCAGATAATAGGCAGTGCACACACCGATCACACCACCACCGATTACAGCTACGCGCATTGGACTCCAGCTTGTTAAAGAACCTCACGGCAGGGCTGACGTCGCCGTGGGACAGGTCTGTGCCTGCTGGTTCAGGAAAAACTACTCAATTAATTCAATTTGCAGGAAAGAGTGCTGTCTATTATTCGGACTATTTTAACAACGCCCTCTAGATTATCTGTAAAACAGTTCTAAAACAATCCACACCGAGGACACCCGAGGTACTTATGTGGTGCATTGGAACCGATTGCACCCGCAGCGCTCATTCACATAGTGCATGGCTCGATCTCCATGTATTTGGCGCACCACAAAAAGAAATCAATCGCCCACCGAACAAATAGTTCTATCTCCGAATGTGTTTAGCATGCGAATTGCAAAAAAAGAAATGTTAGTCAGGTCTAGCCCGACATTTTAAATTGAAGCATCTTTCCCAACGCGCATATGGGCTGGGCGATCGCTACGGCCAGCAGCTGCCCAACAAAATTTATCGGCGGCAGCAGTTTATCTGAGACGAGACGGCGCAATTACCGCTTCCATGAGGCGGGCGACAGCGGCGATTCGTGCATCAGTCGATGCCGAAGAAGCCAGCGAAAAACCAACCGGCAGATCGCCTTCGCGATGGCACGGAATCGAGAAGGCGCAACCGTCCAGAAGGTTGATGATCGAGGTATTTCTCAGCAACAGGCGGTTGGCATCAAAAAAGGCGTCGTCGGACGCGAGCAGCGCCTCGGTTTTGGGGGCGACGATGGGTACTGTGGGCATGATCATCGCATCGTAGTTGGAGAGAACATCTTCCAGTCCTTGACGCCATGATTCGCGCGCGCCACGCAAGCGGTCTCTGTCCGCGTCAGTGGCCTGAGCACCGAGCATGATTCTTGACACGACGCGCGGGTCAACCTCATGCTGGCGCCGAGATAGTAGCGCTTGGTGAAAGGGGTAGGCCTCATACGGCGAGATCAGATAAAGATCTTTTGCTTCGGCCAGCATGCGCATGGGCACTTCGATAATCTGCGCACCCGCCGCAGAGAGGCGTGACACGGCGGCAGTGAATGCCTTGGCCACCTGACTATCTACCGCGTCGAGCACTACATCTTCCGGAATGGCCAGCCTGAGCTCAGCCAGTGTCACCGCGGGCAGATCCAGTGGATCATCGGCGATGATGCGGTCAATCAGCAGACAATCGTCGACGCTTGCAGCAATCGGTCCGATAGAGTCGAGTGAGGGCGCCAGCGGCAGCGCGCCTCGCACAGGCACGCGGCGCATGGTGGGCTTGAAACCCACCAAGCCGCACAAGGCAGCCGGTATCCTTACGGAGCCACCGGTATCCGAGCCGATGGCGGCCACGCAGCTGCCATTGGCGACTGAGACTGCGGCGCCAGACGATGAGCCGCCCGGGATGCGCGTAGGATCCGCCGGGTTGGCCGGTGTGCCGTAATGCGGGTTGATGCCCACGCCCGAGTAAGCAAGCTCGGTCATATTGGTCTTGCCGATGATGGCCGCACCCGCCGCGCGCAGGCGGGCGACCACCACCGCATCCGAATCAGCGGGAGCCGCGTCGCGCAAGGCCATCGATCCGGCCAGCGTGGTCTCACCGGCGACATCGAACAAGTCTTTCACCGAGACCGGCAAGCCAGCCAGTGCCGAACTGTGCTGGCCAGCCACCCGCAGCACGTCCGCGTGCGCCGCCGCCGCCAGTGCTGCATCGGCATACAGCTGGTTAAAGACCGAGGAAGGTTCGCGCGCAATGGCCAGGCTGGCCTGCACCAGCTCGCGGCGGTTCTGGGTGTTCAGCGAAGTGATCGTCATAGCGGAACAGGCTACAGTACCTGAGCGGTGGTTGGTTGAGACAACGATAGCATGAGCCCGATGGCCTCGGGCTGCGGGGGTGATGCTTCGTCGTCAGGCTGCCGGGCCACCAAGGTGCGCGCGGTATAATTCGGGCACCCCGATCCAACCCGAGAACACGGGGCTGCGCCGCACTTTTCGCTGGCCAGTCCATCTCGCCAACTGCCTCTTCGCCATGCTCATTCTTCCGGGCTCTAGCGCCCTGTCCGGCTTTCGTTTACAGCGTTTATTATCACAACTGAAAGATGTCGATCCAGCGATTACCGGAATCTCCGGACGCTACTACCACTTCATCGATGCGCCCTCCGAGCTGGGCGAAGCAGAAAAACAGCAGCTCTCTGCCATGCTCACCTATGGTGAACCGTTTCACGGAGATGAATCGGGCGAGCTATTCATTGTCATACCGCGTCTCGGCACGATCTCGCCCTGGGCGAGTAAGGCGACCAATATCGCGCACAACTGCGGCATGCCCCATGTGCATCGGATCGAGCGCGGCATTGGCTACGTCGTGCAGCTCAAATCCGGACTGCTGGGACAAAAAAAACTCGCCGCCACCAAGCTCACGAAGATCATCGCACTGCTGCACGATCGCATGACCGAGACGGTGGTGCGCGACGCTGCGGACGCCATCGGGTTGTTCCGCGAACTGGCGCCGCAGCCTTTGGCTTATGTAGATATTCGCGAGGGCGGTAAGCAAGCCTTGGAAACAGCGAATGTCGCACTCGGCCTCGCCTTGTCTGATGATGAAATCGATTATCTGTTGGACGCTTTTACCCGCGCAGGGCGCAACCCGACCGATGTAGAGTTGATGATGTTTGCGCAAGCGAACAGCGAGCATTGCCGGCACAAGATCTTCAATGCCGACTGGACCATCGACGGACAGCCTCAGGATCGCTCGCTCTTTGCGATGATCCGCAACACGCATCAGCTTAACCCCCAAGGCACCATCGTCGCCTATGCCGACAATGCCTCCGTGATCGAAGGCGCCACCGTCGCGCGGTTTTATCCGCGCGCCGAACAAGGCTGGCAATACCAGAGCAGCGACGAAGCGACCCACATCCTGATGAAGGTCGAGACGCATAACCATCCGACAGCAATTTCGCCATTTCCGGGCGCCTCGACTGGCGCTGGCGGCGAGATCCGCGACGAAGGCGCAACGGGCCGGGGCGCCAAGCCGAAAGCGGGCCTGACGGGCTTCACGGTGTCCAACCTGATGATCCAGCACGCGGTGCATCCCTGGGAAAATGCCCGCGACGTCAATCTGCCACCTTCGCAGCGCAAGGACGCGGGCATGTCTGCCATCACCGGCAAACCGGATCGCATCGCCTCGCCGCTGCAGATCATGATCGATGGTCCGATCGGCGGGGCGGCATTCAACAATGAATTCGGCCGCCCCAACTTGAGCGGTTACTTCCGCAGTTACGAGCAGAATGTGGGCGGCACGGTCTATGGTTATCACAAGCCGATCATGATTGCCGGTGGTCTGGGTAATATCTCGGGTCTTCACACTAAAAAAGAAGCACTGCCGGTGGGCAGCTTGCTGATTCAGCTCGGTGGCCCCGGCATGCGCATCGGTATGGGCGGTGGTGCGGCATCGTCGATGGCGACGGGCGCGAATACGGCAGATCTGGATTTTGATTCGGTCCAGCGCGGCAACCCCGAGATGCAGCGTCGCGCGCAAGAAGTGATCAATGCCTGCTGGGCGATGGGTGAGAACAATCCGGTGCTGTCTATCCATGATGTCGGCGCAGGCGGTTTATCGAATGCCTTTCCCGAGCTGACCCATGATGCCGGGCGCGGTGCCGTGTTCGATCTGCGCAAAGTGCATTTGGAAGAGAGCGGACTGGCGCCCAAAGAAATCTGGAGCAATGAATCGCAGGAGCGCTATGTGATGGCCATTGCCCCATCCAGTCTGCCACTGTTCACCTCGCTGTGCGAGCGCGAGCGCTGCCCCTTTGCGGTGGTGGGCATGGCGACCGAAGAGCGACAGCTGCGCGTCATCGACCCCGCGCATGATAATTATCCGGTCGATATGCCCATGGATGTCTTGCTGGGTAAGCCACCGAAAATGCATCGCGATGTAAAGCGCGTGCAGCAAGTCTCGATACCCCTTGACCTGACCGGGATCTCGCTCGACGAGGCTGCAGAACGCGTGCTGAAGTTGCCCACCGTTGCAGACAAATCTTTCCTCATTACGATAGGCGATCGTACCGTTGGCGCGCATACCGTGCGCGACCAGATGGTCGGACCTTGGCAAGTGCCGGTGGCAGATTGCGCAGTGACGACCATGAGTCATGTGGGTTATCTTGGCGAGGCCATGGCCATGGGCGAGCGCACGCCGCTGGCCGTGGTGAATGCGCCGGCCTCGGGACGTATGGCGGTGGGTGAAGCGATCACGAATATCGCGGCCGCCGCGATCAACGCACTGTCGGACATCAAGCTCTCGGCCAACTGGATGGCCGCGTGCGGACAGCCGGGGCAGGATGCTGCGCTGTTCGATACTGTGAAGGCGGTCGGCATGGAACTGTGTCCTGCGCTGGGTATCAGTATCCCGGTCGGCAAGGATTCGCTGTCGATGCGCACGACCTGGCATGACGACGAAGGCGACAAGGCCGTGATCTCGCCGGTGTCGCTGATCGTGTCGTCATTCGCGCCGGTGGCGGATGTGCGGCGCTCGCTGACCCCGCAGCTGCGCACGGACTTGGGCGAGACGGCGTTGATCCTGATCGATCTCGGGCGTGGCAAAAATCGCCTTGGCGCATCGGCGCTGGCGCAGGTGATGCAGCAGCTGGGTAATGAGGTTCCCGATCTGGATGATGCGGCTGACCTGAAAGGGTTTTTCAACGCGGTGCAACGACTCAACCGCGAGCACAAGCTGCTGGCCTATCACGACCGCTCCGATGGCGGTCTGTACACGACCCTCTGCGAGATGGCTTTTGCTGGTCATGCCGGTATCTCGGTGAACCTCGACATACTGGTGACCGAGGGCGAGCATGCGACGGACTGGGGTGATTCAAAGAACTGGGCGGGCCAGGTCGATTCGCGTCGTAATGATCTGACGTTGCGCGCGTTGTTCAACGAGGAATTGGGCGCCGTGGTGCAAGTGCGCGCGGCCGAAAAATCCGAGGTGATGACTGTGCTGCGCGAGTTTGGGCTGGGCGCGTGCAGTCATATCATTGGCAAGCTGAATGATCGCGGCGTGATCGAATTGACGCGCGATGCGAAGATCATTTACAGCCAGCAGCGTGCCGTGCTGCATCGCCTCTGGAGCGAGACCAGCTGGCGGCTGGCGCGTCTGCGCGACCATCCGGCCTGCGCAGACGCTGAATATGATCGCTGGTTGGATGAATCGGATCCTGGCATGCAGCCCGTGGTCAGCTTTGATCCCTCAGAGAATGTCGCCGCTCCCTTCATTACGAGCGGCGCGCGCCCTCGTGTGGCGATTTTACGGGAGCAGGGTGTGAACTCACATGTCGAGACCGCGTATGTGATGCATCAGTCAGGCTTTGATGCAATCGATGTGCACATGAGCGACCTGATCGCGGGACGCTTTTCACTGGAAAGCTTTCGCGGCCTGATTGCTGTTGGTGGTTTTTCCTACGGTGATGTGCTGGGCGCCGGCGAGGGATGGTCCAAGACGATTCTGTTCAATCCAGTGTTGTTGGCACAGTTTTCAGGTTTCTTCCAGCGCAAGGATACCTTCGCGCTGGGCGTCTGCAACGGCTGTCAGATGATGAGCAGCCTTAAATCCATCATTCCCGGCGCTGAACACTGGCCGAAATTTACGCGCAATCAGTCCGAGCAGTTCGAGGCGCGCTTTGCGATGGTCGAGATAGAGAAATCGCCGTCGATTTTCTTTGACGGTATGGCTGGGACGCGCACACCCATTGCAGTGGCACATGGCGAGGGGTTTGCCAATTTTGCGCACACGGGTGATGCTGAAAAAGTGCAGGTTGCTCTGCGCTTCGTCGATAACCACGGCCGGCCTACCGAGCGTTATCCCTTCAATCCGAACGGATCGCCATCGGGCATCTCGGCAGTCACGACAGCGGATGGTCGTTTCACGGTGATGATGCCACATGCGGAGCGCGTGTTTCGCACGGTGCAGCACTCATGGCATCCGGATGGCTGGGGCGAGGATGCACCGTGGATGCGAATGTTCCGCAACGCACGCACCTGGTTGGGCTGATTCGTCTTGGGCACGGTAACCCAGTAAAAAACGCTCCCCAGGGAGCGTTTTTTGTTTGCCGAGTCTGGCGAGATACTTACTGAATCTTTGCTTTCTTTTTGAGGTCTTGCTGGAAAGCCTGCAGCTTGCGTTGCTGCAGCGATTCGCCGATCTGACCTTTGACTTCTTCAAATGGCGGAAACTGCGCATCGCGCATCTCTTCGAGGCGGATCACGTGGTAACCAAACTGTGACTTCACCGGGTTCTGTGTGTACTCGCCGGCTTTCAACGCCACCATGGCCTCGGAGAAGGGCTTGACGAAGGCATCGGGTGGTGCCCAGCCGAGGTCGCCGCCTTGCTCCGCCGAGCCAGGATCCTTGGATGATTTGGCCAGCTCTTCGAATTTGGCGCCGCCTTTCAACTTGCCGATGATGGCCTTGGCTTCATCTTCCTTTTCAACCAGAATATGTCGCGCATGATATTCCTTGCCGCTGTTCGAGGATTTCACTTTCTCGTACTCGGCTTTCATGTCCTCATCCTTGATCGGATGCTTGGTCAGATACTCCGTCACCATCGCACGGATCACGATGGATTGACGCGCCATGTCGATCTGGTTCTTGATATCGGCGCGGCTAGAGATGCCTTGCTTGTCGGCTTCTTGCGCCAGCACTTCGCGATTGATCAGCTCATCTTTGATCATGGCGCGCATTTCTGGCGTATCTTGCTGGCCTTGCTGCACCATCTGTTTGACCATCACATCGACGCGCGAGGTCGGAATGGCCTTGCCGTTGACCACAGCGACGTTTTGCGCCAGCACGGGCAGGCCGGCCGATGCCATCAGCAGCACGAGCAGGCGAGCAGTTTTCAGGTTCATCATGATAATTATTGATTTAGGGGGTCGTTGTTAAAAAAACGGCAGGCGCCACAGTGGAGCGCTGATGGGTACTCAGGCTTCCGATGCCGTGGCCTCGGCCGGCGTCAGCAAGGTCATTGCGAGCGCGTGTATGTCTTTTTGCATCATCTCGCGCAGGCAATCATACACTAGCCGATGCCGACCAAGCTTGCCCAGGCCCTCGAACCGTGCTGAGATCATGCGAATCCGATAATGCCCACCGCCTGAAGCGGCACCGGCATGCCCGGCATGCAGCGCGGATTCGTCATCGATCGTCAGTGACACGGGCGAGAGCGAGAGGCTCAGCAACTGATGTATTCGCTCCACGCGATTCATTCGGCTTCCTTCATATGGCGCGAAAGGTAAATGCTTTGCAGCACGACAAAAACGATCATCAAGCCAAGAAATCCAAACAGCTTGAAATTAACCCAGAAGTCCAGCGGAAAACTGAAGGCGATGTACAGATTCAATCCGCCCATGAGCGAGAAAAACAATCCCCAGGCAAGATTGAGCCGAGACCATACGCTCTCGGGCAAGCTGAGTTGCTTACCCATCATGGCTTTCATCAGGTTTTTTTTGAGTAGCCACGGACTGGCGAGCAGCACAAGTGCAAAGCACCAGTACAGCACGGTAGGTTTGAGTTTGATGAAATGCTCATCATGAAAATAAATCGTTGCACCACCGAAGAGCACAATGATGACCAGCGATACCCAAAGCATGTTATCGACGGGCTTACGCCGCACCAGCAGCCACCCAATCTGCCCCACGGTAGCGAGGATAGCGACTGCGGTCGCCAGCAGTATCGGTGCCTGCGTCAGTGTGACCTCGCCGCCTGACACCAAAGCAGACAGATAGTGGCTTCCGAATGCCTGCGCCGCCTCGGGGTTTGCGCCGGCCAGTCGGAAGACCGCGAAAAACAGAATCACCGGAAACAGATCGAAGAGAAGTTTCATTGCAATTTATGCGGCGTAATCAGCGCTAAAGCTTAGCGCCGCAGAGTTAATGCAGTAACGTAGTCCGGTGGGTGGCGGACCGTCGGGGAATACATGACCTAGGTGCGCATCACAGACGGCGCACAAGATCTCGGTGCGGGTCATGCCGTGACTGCGATCAATACGTTCGCTCACATGGGCCGGATCGAGCGCGCGGAAGTAGCTAGGCCAGCCGCAGCCCGAGTCGAATTTGGTATCCGAAGCAAACAAGGCGGTGCCACAGCAGACGCAGGAGTAAATCCCTGGCACATGATGGTCCCAGTAGCGGCCCGTGAACGCGCGTTCGGTGGCCGCATGGCGCGTGACCTGATACGCCATCGGGTCCAGCATGGACTTCCATTCTTCATCGCTGCGCGTGACTTTGGTCTTCATCGTGCTTCCTCAAGATGAGCAACTGACTTCGATGTTCGCAGCCCAGTCGGGCGGCAGTTTCGCGTAATCGTCATGCTCTGGCTGTTCATCATACGGGTGCTGCAATATCTGGAGCAGTCGTCGTACTTCCGAAAAATTTTTTTGCTGTGCTTTTTCTATCGCTGTCTGGGCCAGATAATTACGCAGCACATATTTCGGATTCACCCGGTCCATGCGCAGCTTGCGCGCTGCGTCGTGGCTCTGCTCATGGTGTAACCGCTGTCGGTATTCTACTGACCACGCATCAAAGGCGGAACGATCCAAGAACAGATCGCGCAAAGGGGCATCTGCGCTGGGGTCGTCGCGCTTGAGATCCGACAGCCGCCGAAAGAACAGCGGAAAATCGACACGATGGGTGGCGAGAGTGTCCAGCAAGCGCTCAAGCAGCCCCTCGTCGCTCTCCATGCTGCCGCTCAGGCCGAGCTTGGCTTGCCAAAGCCCCATCATGCGCGCATCGAAAGTGGGCTGATAGACAGAGAGTGCCTGATGTACCTCATCGACATCGCCGATCAGCGAGACCATCGCCTGACCGAGTGCATAGCAGTTCCATTCACCGATACGCGGCTGCATGCGATACGAATAGCGTCCCTGCTGATCGGTGTGATTGCATATGTGTGCCGGATCATAGGCTTCCATGAAACCAAAGGGGCCGTAGTCGAGGGTGATGCCGAGTATCGACATGTTGTCGGTGTTGAGTACACCGTGCATGAAACCGGCAGCCTGCCACTGGGCGACCAGCTCGGCCGTGCGACGCGTCACTTCGCGCAGCAGTGCCCGGTAGGGGTGCGGATCATCGCGCAGCTCGGGGTAGCTTTGCGCCAGCACGTAATCGGCCAGTGTCTTGAGTGCCTGAGGATGCGAGTGATAAAACCAATGCTCAAACGAACCGAAGCGCACGAAACTCTGCGCCATGCGCGTGACCACGGCCGTGCTTTCCGGCGTTTCGCGCATGACGCGGCTGTCCGAACCGATCACGCACAGTGCACGCGATGTTGGAATACCCAGTCCGGCCATCGCCTCCGAGCAGAGAAATTCGCGTATCGACGAGCGTAGCACCGCCCGCCCATCGCCCATGCGCGAGTACGGTGTTTTGCCAGATCCTTTGAGTTGCAGCTCCAGCGAGCCACCTGGCTCGGCGGGTGCACTGGCCTCGCCAAGCAAAATCGCGCGGCCGTCCCCGAGCTGACCTGCCCACACACCAAACTGGTGGCCGGAGTACACAGCGGCGAGTGGCCTGGAGTGCGGATGCACTGCATTGCCGGAAAACACCTGTAAGACATCGTCACGGTGGAATTCATCGGGGTCGAGGCCGATCAGCGCGGCGGCCGCCTTGCTCGCGCAGACTAGGTAGGGCGAGGGCAGCGGGGTCGGATTCAGAGAGGTATAGAACGAGGGGGGCAGCTCAGCGAAGGTATTCCCCCACGTGAGCTCGCTCAGGCGGCGGTGCGCAGTCAAGGGCAGGTCAGGGGAATTCATCGGAGGGCTTCTGTTACGATGCTCGAAAGAAACAAAGCGACCAAGGCGGCGGGGCAACGGCGATCACGCCGTATTTTGACAGAGAAGCGCGCAGCTCACCGAACGGGCTGCAGTGGGTAAGGCATGCTGAACCCTCGCTAAAAAATTGCTGCGCCGCAAGATTAAAATCCGTTGACTAAAGGACAAGTCCGGCACAAAAATCGCCCGTCAAAAATTGCTCTTAAAAAAGAACCGAGACAGGAGACATCATGACGCAGTACCCCCAGAGCCCGTTAATGGGCCGGATGATGAGCCAGCCGCTGCTCATTTCAAGCCTGATCAAGCATGCGGATCGATATTACGGCGACACCGAAGTCGTGTCCCGACGGGTTGAGGGGGATATCCACCGGTACACCTATCGGGATTGCCACCGTCGCGCGCGTCAGCTGGCCAATGCGCTGACCGCACTGGGTGTGAGCATGGGTGATCGGGTCGCCACGCTTGCCTGGAACGGTTATCGTCACCTCGAGGCGTATTACGCGGTCTCTGGATCGGGTGCCGTGCTGCACACGGTCAACCCGCGACTGCATCCGGAGCAAATTGCCTACATCGCGAACCACGCCGAGGACCAGTACCTTTTTTTCGATCTGAATTTTCTTCCCGTGATTGAGGCGATCGCCCCACTGGCCAAGACGATTAAAGGCTACATCATGATGTGCGACCGCGATCGTCTGCCGGCTGACACCAAGGTACCGAATCTTCTCTGCTATGAGGACTTGATCGCGGCCAGCAACGATGCGTATGACTGGCCGCTGTTTGATGAAAACTCGGCGTCCAGCCTCTGTTATACCTCGGGCACGACCGGCAATCCCAAGGGGGCCCTGTACTCGCACCGCTCGACCATGCTGCACTCGTACGCATCGGCGCTGCCGGATGCGTTAAATGTCTCAGCGCGCGACGTGGTGTTGCCTGTCGTACCGATGTTTCATGTAAATGCGTGGGGCTTGCCTTACTCGGTGATGCTCACCGGCGCCAAGCTCGTGTTTCCCGGGCCGGCCTTGGATGGCAAATCGATCTACGAATTATTTGAGCAGGAAGGGGTCACTTTCTCCGCTGGCGTGCCGACGGTCTGGTTAGGACTCCTGACCTACACCGCTCAGAACCACCTGAAATTTTCCACTTTCAGACGCACCGTGATCGGCGGCTCGGCCTGTCCGCCCGCCATGATGAAGACTTTCCGCCATGAGTACGGTGTGGAGGTGGTTCACGCCTGGGGCATGACGGAAATGTCGCCGCTCGGTACGAGCTGCACGCTGACGGGCAAGCACACCCACCTGTCGGAGGACGAGAAACAAGCGCGCCTCGAAAAGCAGGGACGTGCCATTTTCGGGGTGGATATGAAAATTGTCGATGACGATGGCAAGGAACTCCCCTGGGATGGCAAGACCTACGGCAACCTGCTGGTCAAAGGGCCCTGGGTCATTGAGGCCTACTTTAAAAACGAAGGCGGTCAGGTGTTGCAAGATGGTTGGTTCCCGACCGGCGATGTGGCAGTGATCGATGACGAAGGCTACATGCAAATCACGGATCGCAGCAAAGACGTGATCAAGTCCGGGGGCGAATGGATAGGGAGTATCGACCTAGAAAACATCGCTGTTGCGCACCCGGCCGTACTGCAGGCTGCATGTATTGGTGTCGCCCATCCGAAATGGGACGAACGACCGTTGCTGGTCGTCGTGAAAAAACCCGGCATGGAGGTGAGCAAAGACGAGCTGCTCACTTTTTACGAGGGCAAAATAGCCAAGTGGTGGACACCAGACGATGTGGTTTTCACTGACAGCCTGCCGCTCGGCGCTACCGGAAAGATATTGAAAAACAAAATCCGGGAAGCCTATCGCGACTACAAGCTGCCGACGGCCGGATAATCGCTGACATCGCCCACCGCATCTCGCGCAGGAACTCGGGAATTGGAATTTACGCTCATCTCACTGCTCAACGGCCTAAGCTATGGACTGCTCCTGTTCATGCTCTCGTCGGGTCTCACGCTGATTTTCAGCATGATGGGCGTGCTCAATTTTGCGCATGCGAGTTTCTACATGCTGGGCGCTTATTTCGGCTATGCGATCAGCCAGCAGCTCGGATTCTGGCCGGCGCTGGTGATCGCGCCGTTGCTGACCGGACTGGCGGGCGCGCTGGTGGAGCGCTTCGGACTGCGCGCTGTGCACCGGCACGGGCATGTATCCGAATTGCTGTTCACCTTTGGCCTGTCTTATGTGATTGCCGAATTGGTGCAGCTGGTCTGGGGGCGTGCAGCGGTCCCTTACAAGGTACCTCTCGCGCTGGACGGGCCGCTATTCGCGTTGTTCACGATGGCTTTTCCTGCTTACCGGGGATTCATGATGCTGGTGGCGGTGCTGATGGTGATTGCGATCTGGGTACTGCTGACGCGCACTCGTATCGGTTTGGTGATACAGGCCGCATTAACGCACCCGGAGACCGTTGAAGCACTCGGTCACAATGTGCCGCGCGTGTTCATGCTGGTGTTCGGCGGCGGCTGCGCGCTGGCAGGTCTGGCGGGCGTCATCGGTGGTAATGCGTTCGTGACCGAGCCGGCGATGGCCGCCACGGTCGGCAGCATCATCTTTGTCGTCGTGGTCGTCGGTGGCATGGGTTCGCTGGGCGGCGCATTGCTGGCGTCGCTGCTGATCGGCATGGTGCAGACCTTCGCCGTGGCACTCGACTGGTCGCTGCTCGGGCCGCTGGCGCGCGTGGGCATCGCACCGAGCCCGGAGCTGCCGGTCTATCGTTTGTTGTCGCTGACCCTGTCCGAGGTCGCCCCCATCCTGCCTTATTTGCTCCTGGTGCTGGTCCTGATCTTTCGACCGCGTGGCCTGATGGGCAAGAGAGAGAGCTGAGCATGCCCGTCGGACCCATTCGCTACTCACCCATCAACTTGGGCCGCTGGCTGGTCTGGGGTGGCTTCGCGCTGGTGCTGATCATGGCACCACTGCTGTTTAGCTCGGGCAGCAGCTTGTCGCTGCTGTCGCTGATGGGCACGATGATGATTTTTTCGCTCTCGTACAACATGCTGCTGGGACAAAGCGGCATGCTGTCCTTCGGGCACGCCGTGTATTCCGGCCTGGGGGCTTTTTTTGCCATTCATGCGATCAATGTGTCCAGCATGGGCGCGCTGCAGGTACCCCTGACTGTGGTGCCACTGGTCGGTGGCGTTGCGGGCTTGCTATTCGGCGTGCTGTTTGGCTATGTCACGACGCAGCGATCGGGCACGGCTTTTTCCATGATCTCGCTGGGCATCGTCGAGCTGGTCTTTGCGTGCTCGCTGATGTTTCCCGGTTTCTTCGGCGGCGAGGGCGGTGTCTCGGGTAATCGGGTGTTTGGCCAGCCCTTTTTCGGGGTGAGCTTCGGCCCGCAGCGACAGGTCTACTACCTGATTGCTTTTTGGCTGTTCATCAGCACAGCCGCCATGTTCGCACTGGCGCATACGCCGCTGGGGCGTATCGCCAATGCAGTGCGCGACAATCCGGAACGTGCCGAATTTGTCGGCTATGACCCGCAGCGCGTGCGTTTCCTGATGCTGATGCTGTCTGCTTTCTTTGCCGGGATATCGGGCGGGCTTACGGCCATCAATTTCGAGATTGTCAGTGCCGAAAATGTCAGTGCAGCTCGCTCCGGCGCGGTGCTGTTGTTTGCATTCATCGGGGGCACTGGGGTCTTCTTCGGTCCGATGTTGGGCGCCATCGTTGGGGTGCTGTTGACGGTCATGCTGCCAGAATTTACCAAGGCCTGGTTGCTCTATCTCGGGATTTTTTTCATCATGATGGTGATGTATGCGCCGGGAGGCATGGCCAGCCTGATCATGATGACCATGCGCCTGCTATCTGCCGGACTGATGCCGCGAGTGCTGCCGGCTATGCTGCGGCTTGCCCTACCGGTCGTTATCGCGCTGACCGGGTTTGTGATGCTGATCGAGATGACCTATCGCTTGTCGCTCGATGCGGCACACGGTACGTCGTTGCGCTGGTTTGGATTGAACGTCGATGCAGCGTCGACACCCGCCTGGCTGATCGCGGCCTTGATGCTGCTGCTCGGTGGCGTGCTTTTCCTGCGGCTGCGAGGCGCATTTCTGGCGGTGTGGGGCGATGCGCAGGCCGAGCTTGAACGGCACGCGGCAGGGAGGCGAGCATGATCACGCCGGCCCTTGTTCTCAATGACGTGCGAAAGCAATTTGGCAGTACCGACATCATTCGCGGCGTGAACCTGTCGGTTCAGCCGGGTGAGCGGGTCGCCATCATCGGCCCCAACGGTGCGGGCAAATCGACATTGTTCAATCTGATCTCTGGACGGTTTGCGCCGAGCAGCGGCGAGATTCTGCTTCACGGACGTCCAATCGCCGGTCTGGCGCCCTCCCGGATTAATCGGCTGGGTTTGTCGCGCAGTTTTCAGATTACAAATATTTTTCATCGCTTGTCCGTGTTTGAAAATCTGCGCTGTGCGGTATTGTGGTCGCTTGGCTACCGCTACTCGTTCTGGCACCGGCTGGGCGCCCTGAAAGACGCCCGCGAGCTGGCCGAACAGGTGATGGAATCGATAGGCCTTGGCTGGCGGCGAGATACGCAGGCGGGACTGCTGACCTATGCCGAGCAGCGCGCACTGGAGATTGGCATCACCGTCGCGGGCGGTGCCGAAGTCATCTTGCTTGATGAGCCGACTGCCGGCATGAGCCGCTCGGAGTCGGACAAGGCCGTTGCGCTGATACGCGATGTCACCAGGGGCAAGACGCTGCTGATGGTCGAGCATGACATGGGCGTGGTCTTTGGCGTCGCCGACCGTATCGCAGTGGTGGTGTACGGCGAAGTTATTGCGTGCGACACACCGGCTGCGATACGTGATAATACGCGTGTTCAGGAGGCGTATCTTGGTGGGCATGCGCCCGCGCAGGAGTCTGCATGAGTGCGCTGCTGGAGATACGTGATCTGCACGCCTACTATGGCAAGAGCCACGTGCTGCATGGCGTGAACCTGAGCGTAGCTGAGGGTGAAATTGTCAGCCTGTTGGGTCGCAATGGCGTTGGCCGCTCGACCACGGTAAAAGCCGTGATGGGTCAGGTGAGTGCGACTGGCTCGGTGATGTTCAAGGGGCAGCAGATGCTGGGACTGCCGGCATACCGAATCGCGCACTGCGGTTTGGGTTATGTGCCCGAGAACCGGGATATATTCCCCACGCTCACGGTGGAGCACAACCTGATTCTGGGCGAGAAAAAGGGTAAATCGTCGCGCTGGAGTCTCGAGGACATGTACCAGATGTTTCCCAGGCTGCGCGAGCGCCAGCATACACAGGCGGGGGTGCTGTCGGGAGGCGAGCAGCAGATGCTGACGCTGTGCCGCACACTGATGGGCGACCCTGAGCTGATCATGATTGATGAGCCCACCGAGGGGCTGGCGCCCAAGATCGTCGAGCAGGTGGCCAGCTATCTGCAAGCGCTCAAGCAGCGCGGTATCTCGGTGCTTCTGGTAGAGCAGAAGCTGGCCATCGCGCTGGACATTTCGCAGCGTGTCTACGTCATGGGCAGGGGAGCCATCGTTTTCGAAGGAACCCCAGCCGAGCTGAGCCGCGATGCTATCGTCCGCAAAGAATGGCTGGAAGTATGAATGCCTGAACCGCTTGTTCATCAAGCCTTCTCAACCAAGATCAATAGGCAACCAAGGAGACCTATGAAATCGCTAAACCGCCCCGTGATGGCTGGCCTGATGCTGGCCTGCGCCACCCTCCCTGCAGCTGCGCTGGCCGAGACGATCAAGATCGCTTTCATCGATCCCTTATCCGGTCCGTTCGCGCCCGTGGGCCAGAACACCTTCCGCAGCTTCCAGATCTCGGCCGAGATGGCGAATCGCGACAAGTGGGCGCCCGGGCATACGTTTGAGATCACGGGCTTCGACAATAAGGCCAGCCCGCAAGAATCGCTCACGGTCCTCAAAACCGTCATCGACCAGGGGTATCGCTATATCGCTCAGGGCAACGGCTCGGGAGCGGCGGGGGCACTGATTGATGCCATCAACAAGCATAATGAGCGCAATCCGGGCAATGAGATCGTATTTCTCAACTATGCAGCGGTCGATCCCGACCTGACCAACAGCAAATGCAGCTTCTGGCATTTCCGCTTCGATGCGAATTCGGATATGAAGATGGAAGCGCTCACCACATTCCTGTCCAAGGACAAGTCGATAAAAAAGGTGTACATCATTGGACAGAACTACGCTCATGGCCAGCAGGTGACCCGGGCGGCAAAAGAGTACCTCAAACGTAAAAGACCTGACATCGAGATTGTCGGCGACGATCTGCACCCCATTGGCAGCGTGAAGGATTTCGCTCCCTATGTCGCCAAGATCAGCGCCAGCGGTGCGGATACAGTCATTACCGGAAACTGGGGTTCTGATTTGGCATTACTCGTGAAATCGGCACGCGAGTCTGACCTGAAAGCCAAGTTCTACACCTATTACGCCTACACCACGGGGGTACCCACGGTGATGGGATCTAGCGCCGCTGATCATGTGCGCAACGTGGGGGCCTGGAACGTGAACAGTGAAGTCGCCGCTGGTAAAGATATCGTTGAATCATTCAAGAAAAAATACAACGACGATTTCTATGCGTCGACCACCTACGCGGCGGTCCAGTTACTGGCCAAAGGTGTGACACAGGCCAAGTCAACCGATCCGGTCAAAGTGGCGCTTGCGATGGAAGGACAAAAATTCAAATCGCTCAATGGCGAAGTAGAGATGCGCAAGACGGATCATCAGCTTCAGCAGCCCTTGTATATCAGCACCTGGATCAAGGTGAACGGCAAGGAAGTGAAGTACGATCAGGAAAATACCGGCTATGGTTGGCGTACCGAGCAAAAAGTCGAGCCCTACGTTGCCGCCCAACCCACATCGTGCAGCATGAAGCGTCCTTCATAAATACGATGGGTCAGGTAGCTTCCGCTCAACGACAAGCCTGCTTCCTGCAGGCTTTTTTGTTTGCAAGGATATTGGCTGAGTCGCAGGTATGTTCTGCGCCACAGTCGAATCTCCGCTCTGGACAGATCGTTTCGGTAGCCCGGAAACTCGCGCTCATCGACATCACAAGGAGACAGAGATGATTTCAGCGTACTGCAGCTTGTTGCGAACTCGGATCAGGCTTGCGCGAACGACGCTGCAATTCCTGGTATTGCTGATTGCTTTGTACGGAGTAGCCAGTTATTCAGTCGCACAGACGGTCAGGATAGGTCTCAGTGGTCCTTTTACCGGTGGCTCCAGCCCGATGGGCGAGAGCATGCGTAATGGCGTCAGGCTAGCGGTTGATGAGATCAACAGCGCCGGTGGCATCCAGGGCGTCCCGATTGAACTGATCGAGCGGGACGATAATGCGAATGAAAAAGTCGGCGCACAGATAGCCGAGGAGCTGACCCGCTCGAAGGTCGTGGCGACGATAGGCGTTGTCAATACCGGTGTTGGCCTGGCATCGATCGATCACTACCAGCAAGCCAGGATTCCTCTGGTGGTCGCGGTATCCACGGGACCCATGCTGACCCGGAAATTTGCCCCCCCCTTAGCAGCAGCCAACTATATTTTTCGCGTATCGCCAACGCTGGATCTCGAGGCCAGGGTGCTGGCTGCTGATCTGAAAAAAAAATCGTTGACCCGTGTAGCACTCCTTGCCGATACCACACCCTACGGTGACAGCGGCGCGACGGCATTCGCAGAGCAAGCGAGACTGGCGGGTCTGGACCTGGTGTCGCAATTTCGTTTCAGGATAGGTGAGAGCGACATGAGCGGCCTGATCAAAAACGCCAGAGCAGCAGGCGCGCAGGCTATCGTGGGGTGGGGTATCGGGCCGGAACTGGCAGCGATCGCGAAAGCCATGCGCGCAGCGGGCTGGCGAGCGCCGCTGATGGGCAGCTGGACCCTATCCATGCGCAATTTCATTGACCTGGCGGGCGCCGCCGGCGACGGTGCCCTGATGCCGCAGACCTTTATTCAGGATGCGGGATCGACTGCAAAAAACAGCTTTTTGCTGGCTTACCGGCGTATGTTCAGAACAGCGCTCATTCCCTCGCCGATGAGTGCCGCCCAGGGTTACGATGGCATGCATTTGCTCGCCCACGCGATACGGCAGGCACGCTCGCTGGAGGGGGATGCGATACGCCGGGCATTAGAAAATTTGAACTTCCGTTACCAGGGCGTGGTGACTAGTTACGATGATCCGTTCAGCGCTGAGGATCATGACGCTATTACCGCCAACATGATCGTCATCGGCAAGGTGAGCGCTGGACGAGTCGACTACGCTTATCACGAGGATCAGCAACGTAGTGCACTGCTGAGAATGAAACGCACTGGCAATTAAAATACGATCGTGCTTTTTTGGGTTATAGTGGTGCCCATGAAACCATAATGTGGAACTTTGCATCAGCCGAGCACCACCCGATCAAACACAATTACCGGAGACAAGCGTATGACTGCCACTTACCGCGAGCAGGGCGACATTGCCGTCATCACCCTGAACAATCCCCCCGTCAATGGTCTGGGCCATGAGACTCGGCAGGGCATCGTGGATGGCGTTCAGCGCGCTGTCGGGAATGATGCGATCAAGGCGATCATACTGGTGGGCGATGGCAAGGGCTTCTCCGGCGGCGCGGACATTCGCGAGTTCAACACACCCAAGGCTTTACAAGAGCCTTGGCTGCAAACCGTCATTCGTATTATCGAAGACAGCAGCAAGCCCGTGATCGCTGCGATTCACGGCATCGCCATGGGTGGCGGGCTTGAGCTGGCACTGGGTTGCCATTATCGGGTCGCGGTCGCGGGGGCTCAAATCGCGCTGCCCGAAGTGAAGTTAGGCATCCTTCCCGGTGCAGGTGGCACGCAGCGATTACCGCGCATTCTGGGGCTGGAGCCCGCGCTGAACATGATCATTTCCGGCAATCCGGTGATGTCAGAAAAACTGGCGAAGACACCGTTGTTCGATCAGATGATCACCGGTGACCTGCTGGAAGGCGCGATGGCCTTTGCTCGCCAAGTGGCTGATGCGCGACCACTACCCAAAGTAAGGAATATCAAGATTGACTATCCGAATGCGGAAGGCTATCTGCAGTTTGCTCGAAATACCGTGCGCACCGTAGCGGGTCCTTTCCCCGCACCGCTGAAATGAGTGGAGGCAGTCGCCGCGGCAGTCAGCAAGAAATTCGAAGACGGTCTGAAGGTTGAGCGCGATCTGTTCATCGAGTTAGTGCAGACCACCGAGTCGAAGGCGTTGCGACATGCCTTCTTTGGCGAGCGAGCTGCATCCAAGATTCCTGATGTGCCCGCGGATACGCCGTTGCGCACCATTCGGTCCGCTGCAGTCATTGGTGCCGGCACGATGGGCGGTGGTATCGCGATGAATTTCGTCAATGCCGGCATACCGGTCAAGGTATTGGAGACAAAGCAGGAAGCGCTCGACAAAGGTCTGGCCACCATCCGCAAGAATTACGAGAACAGTCTGAAAAAAGGCAAGCTCACGCAAGAGCAGCTTGACAAGCGAATGGGGCTTATTGGCGGAACCCTGTCCTATGACGATATTGGCCAGGCAGATATTGTCATTGAAGCGGTTTTTGAGGACTTGGGTGTCAAAGAAACCGTATTCAAGAAACTTGACGAAGTCATGAAGCCGGGAGCAATTCTCGCATCGAACACCTCAACGCTGGATGTCGACAAGATTGCGGCGTTTACCAAGCGTCCTCAGGATGTGATCGGCACCCATTTCTTCAGTCCGGCCAATGTGATGAAGTTGCTCGAGATCGTACGTGGAGCAAAGACCGCTAAGGACGTGCTGGCCACTACCATGGCGTTAGCCAAGACCCTGCGCAAGACCGGCGTGGTCTCTGGCGTTTGCGATGGGTTTATTGGTAATCGCATGGTCGAGCAATATATCCGGCAGGCAGGGTTCCTCCTTGAGGAGGGTTGTCTGCCTGAGCAGGTCGATAAGGTGATCGAAAAATTCGGCTTTGCGATGGGACCATTCCGGATGAGCGATCTGGCTGGGAATGACATCGGGTGGTACATACGAAAGCGGCGGTATGTAGAAAAGCCGGAGGTCACGTATTCGAAGCTTGCCGACTTGTTGTGCGAAAAAGGGCGGTTCGGTCAGAAGACTTCAGCAGGCTGGTATGACTACAAGCCTGGTGATCGCAAGGCGTATTCGTCTGATGAGGTCAATCAGATGATCATCACGCATTCCAAGAATCTCGGTATAGAGCGAAGAAAAATCAGTAATCAGGAAATCATCGAGCGACTTGTGTATGCGCTCGTGAATGAGGGTGCCCTGATCCTTGATGAAGGTATTGCTCTTCGTGCTTCTGATATCGACATGGTCTATCTTACCGGTTATGGTTTTCCACTCTTCCGCGGTGGCCCCATGTTTTACGCAGATACCATTGGCTTGTCGAATGTCTTGATGTCTATGCGTCGCTATGCGAAAGGTCTACATCCTGAGGCCTGGGCTCCTG
>JBJTAS010000048.1:0-43459 GCA_046090895.1 Oxalobacteraceae bacterium
AAATTATAACACCAGAAAAACTGTTTGGGCCAGGCTCGCCCGCAGGGGGCCCGCTAACGCTTGGGCCGATAGAGATCATGTCCGGCTTCATGAATCTGCTGTCGCAGCGCCCGCCGCTCCTCTGGGGACAAGCGCGGCGGACGACGATCTTCTTCGCGCTGACGGGTTTCCTCCGATCGACGCTCGCCCGCCGGCAGGTCGCGCGCGCGCTCCGGCCCGGACTTTTGCTCACTGCCCTGGGAGGGCGCCGCCGCCGTGCACGGCTGCGCCATGCCAAGCAAAACTAACAAACTAGACAGGATCAGGCGATGCCTCATCGGCGCTGGGCTGACCATGGGCCTGGACAAGGCGTGGCAGACTTTGTAAAGCTTTGTAATCATTGGTCTGCCGCCTGCTGTGGATGACAGGATCGACGTTACCATACGGTTATGAACTCGACAAACGCACCCCGCCCGGTTCCCTCGCGCCGCACCCGGGGCGCCCAGGCGAAAATACTGGTCGTTGACGATGATGCGCGGCTGCGAGATCTTCTCAAGCGATTTCTGAACGAGAACGGCTTCGTGGTCTCAGTGGCGTCAAATGCACCGGAGATGAACCGACTATGGATACGCGAGCGTTTCGACTTGCTGGTGCTGGACCTAATGCTGCCCGGTGAAGACGGTATGTCCATCTGCCGCAGGCTGCGCGGCGGAGACGACCACACCCCCATCATCATGCTCACTGCCAAAGGTGAAGATGCTGACCGCATCGCCGGACTGGAGCTAGGCGCAGACGATTATCTCCCCAAGCCCTTCAATCCGCGCGAATTGCTGGCACGTATAGGTGCAGTGCTGCGCCGTAGTGTCGCCACTGAAGTTCCCGGCGCCCCCTCGGATCACGACGAGATCTATCAGTTCGGCGCGTTCGAGTTCGACCTGGGTAAACGCGCGCTGAGCAAGGCAGGTGAGCCAGTGTCTCTGACCAGCGGAGAGTTCTCGGTGCTCAAGGTGCTGGCTCGCCACGCGCGCCAGCCGCTATCGCGCGAGAAACTGATGGAGCTGGCGCGGGGGCGTGAATATGAAGTTTTTGATCGCAGCCTAGATGTACAGATTTCTCGGTTGCGCAAACTGATCGAACCCGACCCCTCGACGCCGCGCTACATTCAAACAGTCTGGGGGCTAGGATACGTCTTCATCCCTGATGGCCAGCGCCGCTGACACTCATAGCCGGTCCCCATCAGGCATGAAAAGCGGCCTGTTCTGGCGCACCTTCGTCCTGCTGGCTTTCCTGATTGCGGTGAGCATGGCCGCGTGGGTCGCCAGCTTCCGGATCGTTGAACGCACACCCCGTGGCGAGCAAATCGCCGCCCAGGTGGTGTCGATCGTCACCATCACCCGTGCCGCCCTGCTGCACTCGGCACCTGCCTTGCGGCGTGAACTGCTGTTCGAACTCGCCACGACACAAGGCATCCGTGTGTATCCCCGCGAAGAAGATGACGATACCGAACCCATGCCCGAGACCGATCTGATCCAGGTCATCGAAGATTCGGTTCGCCATCGGCTAGGGGAGGACACGCACTTTGCCGGTTATGTAAACGATATTCGCGGTTTCTGGGTCAGCTTCAGGATCGATGACGATGATTACTGGCTGATGCTGGACCGCGAGCGCGTTGAGCGAGCGTCCGGCGTACAGTGGGCAGGCTGGGCTACCATGACGCTGTTGCTGTCACTGGTTGGCGCAGCCTTCATTAGCCGCCTGATCAACCAGCCCTTGTCGAGATTGTCCTCCGCCGCTCGCTCTGTCGCTCGCGGGGTCACGCCGGCACCACTACCCGATACCGGACCTGCCGAAATACGCGAGGCAAACCAGAGCTTCAATCAGATGGTGCAAGATCTCGAACAAGTCGATTCTGATCGCGCAGTCATCCTGGCTGGCATCTCTCACGATTTGCGCACCCCCATCGCGCGCATGATGCTTGAAGTCGAAATGGCTCATTTATCTGACGAGGCGCGAAAAGGCATGCAGGCTGACTTGTCGCAGATGGAAGCCATCATTGCGCAATTTCTTGACTACGCAAGACCTGCCGAGCCCGCGAACTTTACTGAGCTTGATATGAGCGACACCTTGAAAAAAATCGCTGCCGAATCATCACGCCATAATGATCTGCGGATCACGATGCAGATCGTTGATGGACTCAGGGTACGATGCAATCCCACTGAGCTACAACGCGTGGTGATCAACCTGATCGAAAATGCACGCCGCTACGGAAAGACGAGCCAGAGCTCATTCACCGATATCCAGATCATTGGGCAGCATGATGAGGGGCACGTGATGTTCGAGATCGCCGACCGCGGACCCGGCCTGCCTGACCATCAGATCGACCAGGTGCTGCGCCCCTTCACTCGCCTGGATGCGGCGCGCAGTCAGGCCAATGGCGCGGGACTCGGACTGACCATTGTCGATCGTATAGTGCAGCGGCATCGCGGCCGTCTTGAACTAAAAAACCGCGAGGGCGGTGGCCTCGCGGTTCGTGTGTGGCTGGTCGCTGCCTGATCAGGCCTTGCGCCGCTCAGTTCAAGTCTTTGAGCAAAGCCGCCAGCGTTTCTTGCGGCAGCTCTTCCAGATGCACCGGATAGTTTGGATGGTCACAGCCGACCATCATCTGTGCACCACCCTTCAGAGCGGCTTTCATATCGGCCGTAAGCTCAAAACGGACAAAATGCACGGCAGAAGTTTTTTCTTCGTTCTCACGATCGAGATCTTCGTCAGCAATAGCATAGACCCGCGCCTGACCTTCTACCTGCACAAAAAGCCGGTCTTCGATACCAATCATTTTGGCCAGCGCTATTTTGCGCTCAGCGATATTCCCGTACTCGATCAGCATGGTCGCCTTAAAATTGCTGCCATCCGGGCACAATGGGTTGTAGGCGTCCAGCTCTGACTGAATGCCTTCTTCTTCAAAGATCTTCTCGATGCGCAGCATCTCCTGGACTTGATAACGCAGGGTCATCTCGTCCTCAAAGAGCAATGTCACATGGTTACCCAAGTGGACGGTACGGTTTTTCTTGTGCTGCATGACCTGCTTGCGAAACTCGGGACGCTGCTTCGCGTAGGTCTCGAGGGTCATTAGGCTCTCACGGGAAATGATCATGACAAACTCCTTGATTCAATCACTAATATCAGATGGCATACGCCTTGCGTAGCAGAGTCAACGGATGAGCCATTTCGGCTTTAGTCAAACCGTTTTCATCCATGCCCTGCGCAATATGGTGCCCTGCCAGCTGGCAGTCCGAGGAAATGTAATTTGGTTCTTCGTTGGCCATCGCCTTGAATACCGGCTTGCCAATCTTCATGGATGCGGCGTGATATTCCTTCTTCACGCCGTAGGTACCCGCATGACCAGAGCACCGTTCAACCACATTGATCTTCGTATCCGGCACCAGTTGCAGCATGTCGGCTGTCTTTCGACCAACATTCTGCACGCGAGAGTGACAGGGAATGTGGTACGACACATGGCCCAACGACTGTGTGAAATCCGTCTTCAGCAGGCCATCGCGATTTCGAGCGACGAGGTATTCAAATGGATCCCACATGGCCTCTTTGACGCGCTGTGTATCAGCGCAATCGGGAAACATCAGCGGCAGCTCTTGCTTGTACATCAGTGTGCAAGATGGTATCGGCGTCAGAATCGCGTAGCCCTCTTTCGCCAATGCTGCGAGTGAAGGAATGTTGATTGCCTTTTTTTCTGCTACGCCTTGCAGGTCACCCTGCTCCAGCTTGGGCATGCCGCAGCAGGCTTCCTTCTCGACCATCACGTACGGAATCTCGTTGTGATCCAGAATCGCGAGCAAATCATGACCGATACCGGGCTCGTTGTAATTCACGTAGCAAGTCGAGTAGATAGCCACCTTGCCCGGTGTGTTCTTGCCATCCTTCACGGGATGATGGGCTGATTTTTTCGCGCCCGAGCGGAACTTGGTCGAGGCAAATTCCGGCAGCCACGCTTTTTTGTCGACGCCCAGCACATTTTCGAGCACCCCGCGCGCAACGCTGGATTTATTCACGGCGTTCACTGTCTGCGTCACGATGGGAATACCGGCGAATTTGCCCAGACCATCCGTATCTGACAGAAACTTGTCGCGTGCGGACACTTCGCCTTTGTTGAACTTCACGGCCTTTGCGCGCAGCATCAAGTGCGGGAAATCGAGGTTCCACTCATGCGGCGGTGTGTACGGACACTTCGTCATGTAGCACAGATCGCACAGGTAGCACTGATCAACGACCTTCATGTAGTCATTCTTGTCAACACCATCGACTTCCATGGTGTCTGATTCATCGACCAGATCAAACAGCGTAGGGAACGACTGGCACAGCGACACACAACGACGGCAGCCATGACAAATGTCGAATACCCGCTCCAGTTCAGCGTTCAGAGATTCTTCGTTGTAGAAGTCCTCGGATAGCCAGTCCAACGGATGCCGGGTTGGTGCTTCCAGATTACCTTCACGTGCCATGATGGTTTCTCTCGTGTGCGTGATTATTGCGTGACGAATACATGCGGCTGTGGCAGGCGCAAACCCATGGGGGAATCGTCTGCTCGCCTGCCGCATCCCTCTCCGCTCAGGCGAAGAGGGTATGGCGGTGCCGTGACAACCAGGCGCCGTGCTCTGCCGCCAGATTCACGTCCGGCGGCAGAGCGGCAGCGGGTGCTTAGTCCACCAGTGCGTCCAGCGCTTTCTGGTAGCGGTTCGCGTGCGAACGCTCAGCCTTTGCCAGCGTCTCGAACCAGTCGGCGATCTCATCGAAGCCTTCTTCGCGAGCCGTCTTGGCCATGCCCGGGTACATGTCGGTGTACTCGTGGGTTTCGCCAGCAACGGCAGCCATCAGATTCTGGCGCGAGGAACCGATCGGCAGGCCGGTCGCGGGATCGCCGCACTGCTCGAGATACTCGAGGTGGCCGTGCGCGTGGCCGGTTTCGCCTTCTGCGGTCGAACGGAACAGCGCTGCAACGTCGTTCTGGCCTTCGATATCGGCCTTGTTCGCGAAGTACAGGTAGCGGCGGTTTGCCTGGGATTCGCCTGCGAAGGCATCTTTCAGATTGGCCTCGGTTTTGGAGCCTTTCAACTTGGACATCTGTATCTCCTTATGAATTCACAAAGGTAAACGCGTCGCCGCAGCCGGTCGTGGAAGCCAACGGGAACGGCAGCGACTGAAAACCGACTAACTAGTATAGGTTTTCGAACTGGATTGTGCGGTCGGGTTCAAAAAATCTCAAATTGGCGTTCTCAATGCCACCAATTAAGAAAATTAATCGATCCGGAGGAAGAGCTTAATGAGAACTATTATCAAAGGAAGGATCAGGGACGGTAAATCAGCACCGCAGCATGAGCGGCGATGCCCTCCTCCCGCCCCTCCCAGCCTAGCCTTTCATTGGTCTTGGCCTTCACATTGACCTGAGCTGGGAGGATTCCGAGGTCTTCGGCAATGTGAACCACCATCACGGGCAGGTGCGGCGCGAGTCTGGGTTGCTGGGCAATCACGGTCGAATCGATATTGCCAATTTCAAAACCAGCGTCATGTAGTTTCTGGCGGGCGGCTCGCAGCAACACGCGAGAGTCCGCGCCGGCGTAGGTCGCGTCAGTGTCAGGGAAGTGGCGACCAATGTCGCCCATGCCAGCAGCGCCGAACAGCGCGTCCGTGATCGCATGCAGCAGCACATCCGCATCCGAATGCCCCATCAAACCAGCGCGGTGCGCAATCGTCACGCCACCAATAATCAGAGGACGGCCGGGCACCAATGCATGGCTGTCGTACCCCTGCCCGACCCGGAATTGCGGCGGCGTCTTCATGGGCTTCCTTTCAGATAGAGTTCGGCCAGCAGCATGTCCTCTGGCAGCGTCACCTTGAAATTGCGCGGGCTGCCCTCGACCAGTCGCGGCCTCAGACCGAGGCGCTCGAAAGCGCTGGCCTCGTCAGTCATTGCCTCGCTGGACTGCAAAGCTGACAGGAGCGGCGCATGCCGGAACATCTGCGGTGTCTGCGCAGCCCACAAATGCTCTCGCGGCACCGTGTGATCGGCACAGGCTTGCGCATCGCTACGCTTGAGGGTATCGACCACGGGCAGCGCCAGCAAGCCGCCCACCGGATCTTCCCTTACCAAGGTGATCAGTTTCTCGATCAGCTCGCGGCTCAGACCGGGACGCGCGGCGTCATGCACCAGTATCCAGTCGTCCGGGTGGACATCCTTCGCCATGGCGAGCAGGCCATTCCTCACCGACGCCTGCCGGGTCGCTCCACCACACCGCAAGATCTGCGTGCGAGGCATGGCTGGCAGCGCATCGATGTAGCCATCATCGGCGCTCACCACCAGATAAACGGTGTCGATCAGCGGCGAATCGGCGAAGGTCTGCATCACATGCTGGATCATCGGCTTGCCGGCCAGCGGCGCATACTGCTTGGGTAGAGCACCACCCATGCGCGAACCCACGCCGGCGGCGGGTATCAGAGCGATGAAACGCGGCAGGCTCATGGTCGGGTCGGTAATGAGTGAGGATCCGGCAATCCCGGATGGAGCGCTTTGTGAGGGCAACCTGGCAGGCTGGCGTGGGTTTTTGTCGATCACGGGCCGAATCTGCAAGACCAGCACCACGCGATCACTGATTTATAATCTCATCTTGGTTTTTTACTGTCAATTCGGCCCTCACCTGCATCTGCCTGATAGCGCTTGACTCTGGTCAACCCGGTTCAGCACCCGTGAGGGCAAGCCCATCGCGAAGACAGTAGTGTCTTTGCAGATCATGCCCCTAAGTCTAGCCACACCACTGCCCAAACCTGGCCACCGATTCGTGCTTCCTGCGCTGCACGGCGCTGCGGAGGCGTTCGTGCTTGCGCAAGCTGCGCATGAACTGAAGGTCAGTGGACGAATGCTCGCCATTGTCGTCGCCGACGCGCCTACTGCACAACGCTTGCTGACCGAGATCAGCTGGCTCGGCAAGGCAAACACCGACAAGCTGCGGTGTCATCTGCTGCCCGACTGGGAGACCCTGCCCTACGATCAATTCTCGCCTCATCAGGATCTGGTATCCGAACGACTGGCAACGCTGCACGAAATCCAGAGCGGTGAATGCGATGTCTTAATCGTTCCAGCCACCACTGCGCTGGTGCGCATGGGGCCGCCGTCCTTTCTCGCCGCATATACTTTTTTCTTCAAGCAGGGCGAGCGACTGGACGAAAACAAACTCAAGTCACAACTCACGCTCGCCGGCTATCACCATGTCGGTCAGGTCATGTCACCCGGCGAGTACTCGGTGCGTGGCGGACTGATCGATCTGTTCCCGATGGGCTCGGCCTTGCCCTACCGGCTTGACTTGTTCGGCGACAGCATCGAGAGCATACGCACCTTCGATGTCGACACACAGCGTTCGCTCTACCCCGTCAAAGAAGTCCGGATGCTTCCGGGCCGAGAATTTCCGATGGATGAGAACGCGCGCAGCGCCTTTCGTAGCCGCTGGCGCGAAGTGATCGAAGGCGATCCCAGCCGATCTCATGTGTACCGCGACATCGGGAACGGCATTGCCTCCGCCGGCATCGAGTATTACCTGCCATTGTTCTTCGAGCACACCGTCACGCTGTTCGATTACCTGCCAGAGAGCTGCAGTTTCGCGCTGATCGGCGATATCGATACCTCGATCAAGCGCTTCTGGAACGATACCCGCTCGCGCTACCAGTTCCTCAAGGCCGACCGTGAGCGTCCATTGCTGCCACCAGAGCAGATCTTTCTGACCGACGAAGATTTTTTCACGCTGATCAAACCGCATGGTCGCTGGGTGTTGCAAGACGATGTGTCCGCGTCTGCACTGTCCTCACCATTACCCGATATCGCCGTCAATCGTCGGCTGGATGACCCACTGAACAACCTGCGTTCTTTCGCGCTACAGACGACGGCCCGGGTGATGATTTGCGCCGAGTCCAGCGGACGCCGCGAAACCTTGCGCGACTATTTCAGCGAATATGATCTGCCGCTGGCCGTTTGCGAAAGCCTTGACGATTTTCATAGCCACACCGAGAAGCTGATGCTGTGCGTTGCGCCACTACACGCCGGCTGTATCTTGTCGGACGAGCTGGGCAGCATCGCATTCATCACTGAGACCGAGTTGTACGCGGGCAGCGGCCGCCGTGCCGGTCGTCGCAAACAGGAAGCGGTCACTCAGGTCGATGCCATGGTTCGCGATCTGTCGGAACTGAAAATCGGTGATCCCGTGGTGCACATCCACCATGGCATCGGTCGTTACCATGGGCTGATCAGCATGGATCTCGGTGAGGGCGAAACTGAATTCCTTCATCTTGAATACGCAAAAGAAACCAAGCTGTATGTGCCAGTCTCGCAGCTGCATGTGATGTCGCGCTATTCCGGTGCCGCACCTGAAGACGCTCCGTTACATGCGCTGGGCTCGGGTCAGTGGGACAAGGCCAAGCGCAAGGCCGCCGAGCAGATCCGCGACACGGCAGCCGAACTGCTGAACCTGTATGCGCGGCGTGCCAGCCGACAAGGCCATGCGTTCCAGTACTCCGCACACGACTATGACGCGTTCGCGGAGTCCTTTGGTTTTGAAGAGACGCCTGATCAATCTGCAGCCATCCATGCGGTCATTCAAGATATGACGTCGGGTAAGCCAATGGACAGGCTAATCTGCGGCGATGTCGGTTTTGGTAAAACCGAGGTCGCCTTGCGGGCGGCGTTTGTCGCTGTCATGGGCGGGAAACAAGTGGCGATTCTGGCACCCACCACCCTGCTGGCAGAACAACATGCGCTGACCTTCGCCGACCGCTTCGCTGACTGGCCAGTGCGCATTGCCGAGCTGTCGCGCTTTCGTACTGGTAAAGAAGTCACACAGGCACTCAAGGGTCTGGCTGAGGGCACCATCGATATCGTGATCGGCACTCACAAGTTATTGTCCTCCGATGTGAAATTCCAGCGCCTTGGACTGGTGATCATCGATGAGGAGCATCGTTTCGGCGTACGCCAGAAAGAAGTACTGAAAGCCCTGCGCGCTGAGGTCGATGTTCTCACGCTCACGGCCACACCCATCCCGCGCACCCTGGGCATGGCACTGGAAGGTCTGCGCGATTTCTCGGTTATCGCGACCGCGCCGCAAAAACGTCTAGCCATCAAGACCTTTGTCCGTGGCGAATCTGATGCCATCATTCGTGAGGCCTGTCTGCGTGAACTCAAGCGCGGCGGACAGGTGTACTTCTTGCACAATGAAGTCGAGACCATCGCCAACCGCAAGGCCAAACTCGACGTACTGCTGCCCGAGGCGCGCATTGCCATTGCACACGGTCAGATGCATGAGCGCGAGCTGGAAAAAGTCATGCGTGATTTTGTTGCGCAGCGCTTTAACATCCTGCTATGCACCACAATCATCGAAACCGGCATCGATGTCCCGACTGCGAACACCATCATCATGCATCGTGCCGACCGCTTTGGTCTTGCGCAACTGCATCAGCTTCGTGGCCGCGTCGGTCGGTCACATCATCAGGCCTACGCGTATCTGCTGGTACATGATGTGCAATCACTGACCAAGCAGGCCGAACGTCGGCTAGAAGCAATCCAGCAAATGGAAGAGCTGGGCAGCGGTTTTTACCTTGCGATGCACGACCTGGAAATTCGTGGTGCGGGCGAAGTGCTGGGTGAAAACCAATCTGGCGACATGACCGAAATTGGCTTCCAGCTCTACTCGGACATGCTGCACGCCGCGGTCAAGGCACTCAAGAATGGCAAAGAACCTGATCTGGCTGCACCCTTGTCGACGACCACAGAAATCAATCTGCATGTCCCAGCCCTGCTACCCGCTGATTTCTGCGGTGACGTGCACGAAAGGCTGTCGATCTACAAGCGGCTCGCCAACTGCGAAAATGCAGAGTCTATCGACGATATGCAAGAAGAACTGATCGATCGCTTCGGCAAGCTGCCCGATGCGGTCAAGGCGCTGATCGAGACTCACCGGCTGCGGCTTTCCGCGAAAAAAGTCGGCATTGTGAAGATCGATGCCCATGCGGAGTCAGCGCTATTGCAGTTCGAACCTACACCACCGATTGATCCGATACGCATCATCGATCTGATACAAAAAAGCCGTCACATCAAACTGTCTGGTCAGGACAAACTGCGCATCACCGCCAACATGCCTGACCTGTCAACGCGCGTCTCTCAGGTCAAGGCAACGATCAAGGCGCTGGCTGCCTGATTCCGTAAAACTCAAGGTGATATGAAGCTCATCATTCAAGGTTCACGGGCTGAGTGGCATGCTGTCCATCGGATCGCTAACATCGCACAATCTCACACGGTCAAACAGATTAGCGAGCAGGTATTCCGATGCGATGGCGTACTGAGCGACGAAAATACCCGAGACGCTGTGCGAGGCGCCTCTCTGGGCGCAGGTGTGGATAGCGCTTTCCTTCCTGCCGATCTCAGGCTGGAGCATTTCCGTGTGCTGGTCATGGACATGGATTCAACACTGATCACCATCGAGTGCATCGACGAAATTGCCGACATGCAGGGACTCAAATCCGAAGTCGCCGGCATCACTGAGGCCGCAATGCGCGGCGAGCTGGATTTTCGGGACAGCCTGTTACAGCGTGTCGCCTTGCTCAAGGGACTGGATGTGTCAGCGCTGGATAAGGTCTTCGAGCAGCGCCTGACACTCTCCCGGGGAGCAAAGGGTCTGCTGGATGCCACCAAAGCTGCGGGACTTCGCACAGTGCTGGTATCGGGCGGGTTTACCTATTTCACGGAACGCTTGCAGCAATCGCTGCCCCTAGACCTGACACGCGCCAACCTACTCGAAGTCAGCAACGGCAAGCTGACCGGACGCGTCACTGGCGAGATCATCGATGCGCACGCCAAACGCAGCACAGTGGAGCAAGCGTGCGCTGCACTCGGCGTCTCGACTGCAGCCGCCATCGTCATTGGCGATGGCGCGAACGACCTCGAGATGATGGCAGTCGCTGGTCTGTCAGTTGCTTACCGCGCGAAACCGGTAGTGCAGCAAAAAGCCAGCGTTGCGCTGAATTTTTCAGGCTTGGATGGCTTACTGAATCTGTTCGATTAAATCAGGCTATCCCAGCGCCTTCATTGCCTGATCGAGATCATTGATCAGGTCGCGTACGTCTTCCAGACCAATATTCAAACGCACCAGCTGTCCGGCTGGGTGCCAGTCGCGACGCATCTGCGCGATACGATAAGGAACGGCCAGGCTGTTCGCCCCGCCCCAGCTGTAGCCTATTTTGAACAGCTTCAGGCTGTCGATGAAACTATCTGTCTGTTCCTCGCTGAATGCGGGATCAAACAGCACTGAAAACAAGCCTCCTGCGCCCGTAAAATCGCGTTTCCAGATCAGGTGACCGGGGCAATCGTCGAACGCCGGGTGCAACACCTTTGCAATCTCCGGCCGACGCTGCAACCAGGCTGCAATCTCTCGCGCTGCCCTGTCATGCGCATCAAAGCGCAGCTTCATGGTTGGCAAGCCGCGCAACACCAGATAGGTATCATCCGGCGACACGCCCATGCCCAGCCGCATGTGCGCGAGTTCCATCTTGCGGTGCAGCTCGCGATCACGCGTGATCACGGCGCCCATAAGCACATCCGAGCCGCCGGAATGGTATTTGGTCAATGCCTGCATCACGATATCCACATCATGATCGAATGCGCGAAACGCCAGCCCGGCGGCCCAGGTATTGTCGAGCGCGACGTGCACTTGCTTCGCCTTCGCGGCGCGGCAGATCGCAGGAATGTCAGGCACCTCCATCGAGACCGAACCCGGCGCTTCGGTCCAGATCAGGCGGGTGTTCGGCTGAATCAGTTCAGCGATGCCCGCACCCATCAGCGGATCATAGTAGCGCGCGCTGATGCCGAAATCGCGAGCGAGCCAGTTACCCATCTCGCGGTTCGGGTTGTACACATTGTCGGGTAGGAGTACATCGTCGCCCGTCTTCAGCAGCGCGAGGTCGACCATCGATATCGCCGCCAGACCACTGGGCGCGAGCAGGCAATGCTCGCCTCCCTCGATCTCGGCCAGCCTTGCTTCCAGCGTAAAGGTCGTCGGGGTGCCATGCAATCCATAGGTGTAGGACTGCTTGTCCTGCCAGTGGCGCGCGCGCAGTGCCGCGACATTCTGGAACAAGACGGTGGAGGCATGATGTATCGCTGTCGGAAACGCTGCAAAACCTTCGGGTGGGCGATAGTCCGTCGTGGTCAGCAGGGTCTGCAGCTGCTTCTTTTCATTCATGGTCGGTCAGGATCATTCATGTTCAATCCGCGCTGGCCCACAAGTCGTGAGCATCGGCAGCGGTAATGGTGACATCAACGAACTCGCCCACCTTCAGCGTGCGCGAGGGATCGTAGGGCAGCTTTACATAAACCACGCCATCGATCTCGGGCGCATCGGCAGAAGAGCGTGCCACTGCGCCAGTGCGATCAACCTGATCGATCAGCACCCGCAGGGTCTTGCCCACTTTCGCCTGCAGCCGCTGGCGGGAAATCGTCTCCTGTAATTGCATCACGCGCGCGCGACGCGCTTCCCGAATCTCGTCCGGCACTGCCGGCGCAATATCATTTGCTACAGCGCCCTCGACCGGCGAATACGCAAAGCAGCCCAGCCGATCGATCTGCGCTTCTTGCAAGAAGTCGAGCAGATACTGAAATTCTTGTTCGGTCTCACCGGGAAAACCGGCGATGAAGGTCGATCGTATCGTGATATCCGGACACGCTGCGCGCCATGCGCGGATACGCTCGATGTTCTTCTCGCCATTGGCCGGCCGTTTCATGCGCTTGAGTACCTCGGGATGCGCATGCTGGAGCGGTACGTCGAGATACGGCAGCACATGCCCGCCATTCATCAGGGGTATCACCTCATCGACATGAGGATACGGATATACATAATGCAACCGCACCCAGGCATCATGCTGCTGCGCCAGCTCTCCCAGCGCGCGCACCAGATCGGTCATGTGCGTGCGAACTGGCTTGCCGCTCCAGAAACCAGTGCGGAATTTGATATCGACGCCATAAGCGCTGGTGTCTTGCGAGATTACCAGCAGCTCCTTCACGCCTGCCTTGAACAGGTTCTCGGCCTCGAGCATAACCTCGGCAATCGGACGCGATACCAGATCGCCGCGCATTGAGGGAATGATGCAGAAGCTGCAGCGATGATTGCAGCCTTCGGAAATCTTCAGATACGTATAATGCCTCGGTGTCAACTTGACGCCTTGGGGCGGCAACAGATCGACGAAAGGCTCATGCGGTTTGGGCAGATGCAGATGCACCGCATCCATCACCTCGCCCAGCGCATGCGGGCCCGTCACCGCCAGCACTTTCGGATGTACCTTGTGCACGATGTCTTCACCCGATGCATCCTTCTTGCCGCCGAGGCAACCCGTCACGATCACCTTGCCATTCTCGTTCAGCGCTTCGCCGATTGCATCCAGCGACTCCTTGACTGCTGAGTCGATGAAACCGCAAGTGTTCACGATGACGAGATCCGCACCATCGTAAGACTTGGCGGTGTCATAACCTTCAGCGCGCAGCTGTGTGAGAATTTGTTCGGAATCGACCAGCGCTTTCGGGCAACCGAGGGAGACGAAACCGACTTTAGGGGTTGAAGTTGAGGACATGGGAGACGCTGACAGGCAAGGCCGCCACAGCGGCGGCGTGGGATCGCATTGTACCTGTCATGCGCGCTCGCCCGCTCGCAAGGCGGGAGTGCGGGAGTGCGGCGGGTATTACGCCGTTTCTGAAATTTTCATCTCGACATGCAGTCCGGCTGCAGCGACCATATTCACCAGCATGTCGAGGCTGAACAAGCTGATCTTCCCTCGCATCAGGTTGGAGATACGCGGTTGGCTGACACCCAACAGCGTCGCCGCCTGCTCCTGACTCATGCCATTGCGCGTAACGTAACGCTCAAGGGCCATCATGAGGCTGGCACGCAGCCGCATGTTCTCTGCCTGCTCGGCCGAGTCCTCGACGGCATCCCAGATGGTGTCGTATCGTTGTGTAGTCATGGCTATCTTCCTCTCATCAGGTCCCGGTAACGCTTGATGGCAATCTCGAGATCAAGATCGCTGGTTTTTTGCGTTTTCTTCTGAAAGCAGTGAAGCACGTAAATGGCATCGGCGTGTTTGGCCAGATAAATCACGCGGAATGCACCATCCGCGTCATGAATCCTGATTTCCCTCACCCCCGTACCAACCGTCGGCATCGGCCTCCAATACGTCGGCACCAAACCGTTCTGCACTCTGTCGATCTGGTACCCCGCCTCCTGTCTGGCAGAGACAGGGAAATCTTTCAAATCACGGAGCGAGCTGCCAAGAAATTCGACGGGTTTGGGCGGGTTCATTCGCCAGAATATACAAGTTCTTATATATTACCAGCAAACGCAATGCGCTGACGATTGTCAAAAAAACTACAGGAATAACGGGAGGGATCTGCTCAAACCAAATGATCGCCCGGACCGACATGCAGTCCGGGCGAGGTGATGAGGGTTACTTCGCCTCGGTCGCTGCCTTGGCCATCGGCGCTCCGGGGAAGGGAAACACGCCGAACACATTTTTTGCCTGGCTCTGCATCTGCTCCTGCATCTGAATGAACAGGCTCTTGCTCTGCTCGATGTAGTTGCTCATCATGCCCTGCATCATCGGCCCCTGAACGCTCATGAATTGCGTCCACATCTCTGGACTGAACGTCTTCTCGTCCATGATGCCCTTCGAGTTTTCTGCGAGCTTGTTTTGAATGTCGATGAAGACCTGGATATTTTTCTCGAGGTAGGAGCCCATCATGCCCTGCATCGCGTGGCCGTAGTAACGGATGATTTGCGACAGCGCCGAGCTCGAGAACATCGGCTGGCCATTGGCTTCTTCTTCGAGGATGATTTGCAGCAGGATACTGCGCGTCAGGTCTTCCTCGGTCTTGGCGTCTACAACAACAAAGTCTTCATTGCCCAGCACGAGCTGCTTAACATCAGCCAGGGTGATGTAAGAGCTGGTCTGCGTGTCGTACAAACGCCGGTTCGGATATTTCTTGATCAGGCGCTCCGACGCCTTTTTCGCGGTGCTCATTGGGGGGTCCGTTTATTTTGCGTCGCAATGTACTCGCGACATTGTAGTCAAATGTCGAACCGAAGTTCGTATCTCCGACCTCGTATAGTGCACGAAAACAATGACTTCGCAAAGCAAAGTCTTTCAGCTTTGCAATATATTGCAACGCGACGTTGGCGGTTTTTTCAAAATGAAAATCCCTTGCCTCCGACAGCGGGAGAGCTTCAGCAAGGTGAGCAAACACTCAGGACTTTACTTTTACATAACTGCCCGGTGCGGGTTCAATCGGCGGGTGTGATCGGTTGCCGTAGCTACGAGGCGCACTGACCTGCTCGCCCGCATGGCTGGCCAGGAATTCAGCCCAGCCAGTCCACCAGCTTCCCGGGTGCTCGGTCGCACCGGCAAACCACTCCTCGGCTTGTTCAGGCAAAGCGTCATTCACCCAGTAGCTGCGCTTCTTTTTGGCGGGCGGATTGATGACTCCGGCAATATGACCAGATGCACCCAGCACAAAACGATTCCTGCCGCGCTTGCCCGCATTGATCAGCCCGGCGCTGGCATAGGCGCTAGGCCACGGAACGATATGGTCTTCACGCGAGGCGTAGATGAACGCCGGCGTTTGTATCTTGCCCAGATCGATATGATCACCCGATACGGACAGTTTGCCAGGGATGCGCAGATTATTCTCAAGGTACATGTTGCGCAGGTAGTAGCAGAACATGGGCCCTGGAAGATTGGTGCTATCCGAATTCCAGTACAACAGATCAAAGGCCGGCGGGCTTTCACCTCTCAGGTAGTTCGCCTCGACATAGTTCCAGACCAGATCATTGGGTCTCAGACTGGAAAATGCGGCCGCAAAATCACGGCCAGGCATCAGCCCGCCCTGGCCTATTGACTGTTCGCGTTGAATCACCTGTGCCTCATCGACATACACGTCGATGTTACCAACATCGCTAAAGTCGAGCATCGTGGTCAGCAAGGTCAGACTGGACGCAGGTTTCTCGCCGCGCGCCGCCAGCGCCGCCAGCGCACTGGCCAGCAGCGTGCCACCTACGCAAAAGCCCAGCGTGTTCACCTGCTTTTCACCACTGATCTCTTGCGCGACATGAATCGCTTCGATCACGCCTTTCTCGACGTAGTCATCCCAGCCGAGCGACCCTAGCTCGTCGCCGGGATTCACCCACGAGACAACAAACACCGAGTGCCCCTGTTCAACTGCATAACGGATCAGCGAGTTTTCTGGCTGAAGATCGAGAATGTAGAATTTGTTAATGCACGGTGGAACAATCAGCAGCGGGCGACGATAGACCTTTTTCGTCAGCGGACGATACTGAATCAGCTGAATCACCTGATTCTGGAACACGACACCGCCCTCGCTGGTCGCAACATTACGCCCTACCTCAAACGCTTTTTCGTCGGTCTGCGACACATGACCTCTTCGCATGTCGGCGATCATGTTCATGATGCCATTCTGCAGGCTCTCACCTTTGGTATCGATCAGCTTTTGCTGCGCATCCGGATTGGTCGCCATGAAATTTGACGGCGACATCGCATCGATGGCCTGCTGCGTCGCAAAGCGAATTTTCTTTTTGGTTTTGTGATCAGCCTCTATCGTATCTGCCAGCGCATTGAGATAGCGCGCGTTGAGCAGATAGGCTGCTGCATTGAATGCATACAGGGGATTGGCACGCCACGCAGGCGAGGAAAAACGACGATCTCGTATCTCGGGTGTGCGCGACGCGAGTAAACCTGTCCACAAGGTGGACATCTCGTCGATGTAATCCTTCTGCAGCTGGGCCAGCTTGTCCGGCGGCACCATGGCCATGACCGAGGGCATGCCCGGCATATCCGGCAATCCAGGCAGGGAGGGCATGCCTGGCACCCCGGACTGCATCAAGTTGATCACTGACTGCCAGCCTTTGGGATCGGCAAACTGCGCCATCCAGGCAGCTGCCCCTGACACAGCATCCGTTTCCCTGCTCCGGCCCGGTTGCGCGCTGCTGGCTGCTTTGCTCATGCGATATCCCTCGTATTCGAATGGCCGTTTTCGCGTATGCTGCGCGCCATGGCTTAGGTAACGTGGCAAGAGGAGCGCATGCACATCGCTGCGGTGGGTTGGATGTATGTCGTGCTGATGATGGCTATTACCGAGGATTCGGTAGTCGCCGGCATTATGACGTTTTTCTTTTACGGTGTGTTACCCACGCTGATCATTATCTACATCGGTGGTAGCGGACAGCGCAGACAACGCCGAGAGAGGGAAAGACAGCAAGCCATGCAAGAGCAGCAACATGCGGGAACCGACCACCCGCCCGAATCTACTTGATCCAGATCAGCGTCGCCATGCGGCCAGTGACACGCTCTCGACGAAACGAATAAAAATTCACGGACTCGCTCATCGTGCAATGTTCGCCGCCCGCCACACGCGTCACGCCTGTGGCCGACAACGCGAGGCGCGCAAGGCGAGGCAAGTCGGCGAGATATTTTCCCGGCTTGCCCTCGATCGAAGCAAAAGCCCCTCGCGCGTCCTGACCCAGGCGATCGAATGCCCTCAGCACATCATCCCCGACTTCAAAGCAAGCCGGCCCGATGCCCGGCCCTAGCCAGGCCGTCAGCTCCCCCGCGCCTGCCGCTCTCATGCGCTGTACCGCTGACTCAATGACACCCGCCGCCAGCCCGCGCCAACCGGCATGCGCCGCACCCACCACCTTGCCCAGACGATCGGCCAGCAGCACCGGCATGCAATCGGCGGTCATGATCGCACAGACAATGCCCGGCTCGGTCGCGACACTGGCATCGGCCTCGGGCGCGCTGTGCTGCGCGAGCGCAGACTGTGCATCGACGACCCGAATACCGTGCACTTGATTCAGCCACACCGGCTCCGAGGGCAGCATCGACCGCAACCGGGCACGGTTGTGCGCGACCGCGGTCGGCAGATCACCCACATGGGCGCCGAGGTTAAGACCACCGGCGCCTGCGCCATCATCGTAAGGTGGCAGGCTCACGCCACCCGATCGCAAGGTTGATAGCGCGGCGACACGCTCGGGCAGATCGGGCCAATGAATAGGCAATGAACGCATCGCGGTCAAATGGATATGCCCGCGCGCATCAGCAGGTCGTTCATGTCTGCAGGCAGCGGCGCCTGCCACGCACAATCCTCGCCAGAGTCCGGATGCGCAAGCCGCAGGCTCTGTGCATGTAGCGCCTGCCGGGGAAACACGGATACCAGGTGTGATTTTCCGTAGACTGCATCACCGACGATGGGAAAGCCGATCGATTGCAGGTGCACACGAATTTGATGGCTGCGCCCGGTCTCCAACCTGCAACGCAGCAGCGTCACCGGCCGACCATCGATGTGACCGGAAGCGACCTTCTGGTAGTGCGTCACGGCGGGTTTGGCCAGCGGCGACTTGCTGACGGCCATGCGCGTGCGCTCGCGAGCATGGCGGGCAATTGCCGCTTCGATGCGGCCGCTCGACACCGGCTGTCCCCAGACCAGCGCCAGGTACTCCCGACCCATGGACCGCTCCTGCAGCTGGCGCACAAGATCGGTTTGCGCGACCAGCGTTCGTGCCACCACCAGCAGGCCGCTGGTGTCCTTGTCCAGCCTATGCACGATGCCCGCACGTGGCACGCCCGCCAGTTCAGGCCAGCGGTGCAACAGGCCATTGAGCAGCGTACCCGACCAATTGCCCACTGCCGGATGCACCACCAGTCCAACCGGCTTGTCGAGAACAATGAGGGATGCATCTTCATGCACCACCGTGAGCGGTACGGGCTGCGGCGAATAGGCATGCGTCTGTTCCGCAGCTTGCGGCAGCACGGAGATCGTTTCGACGCCCAGCATCAGGCTGCGGACCTTGGCGGGCTTGCCGTCCACCTGTACCCGCCCTGCCTCTATCCATTGCTGTATCCGGCCGCGTGAGAACTGTGGCAGCAGCACGGACAACGCCTTGTCGAGCCTGACGCCTTGGCTGCTCTCATCCAGACGCAAAGCAATCGGATCCAGGTGCAGACCCGCGACGTCGGCATCGTCCAGCGTATCGTCATCCATCAGTTGATCGGCAGGGGCCGGGCTGTCTGCTCTCATGGGGTATCCATCAGCTATAATCGGCGCACTTCATTTTCCGCGCACGCGCCCCGCCCCATAATGAAAAAATTTCTGACACTTGCTGTGATTGCGCTCGCCTTTGTGCTGTCGGGCTGCGGCTCGTTGGGAGAAAAAAATGACGAAACCAAGGGCTGGTCGGCGGACAAATTATACGCCGAGGCCAAGGACGAGCTAAGGTCGGGCAACTACGAAAAATCGATCAAGTATTTCGAGAAGCTCGAATCGCGCTACCCGTTCGGCGTCTATGCGCAGCAGGCACAGATGGAAGTTGCCTACGCCTACTACCGTCAGAATGAGCAGGCCCAGTGCCTGGCCGCCGTGGAGCGCTTCATCCGTCTTCACCCCAATCATGTCAACGTCGACTACATGTACTATCTACGCGGCCTGGCCAACTTCAATGACAAGAAGGGCCTGTTCGATTTCATCAGCAGCCAGGACCCCACCGAACGCGACCCAAAAGCAGCGCGCGATGCTTTCGACGCATTCAAGCAATTAGTCGATCGCTTCCCGGAAAGCAAATACGCTGATGATGCGCGCGATCGACTGCGCTATCTGGTCGAGGCCATGGCGCAGTATGAAGTACACGTGGCCGATTACTACCTGCGGCGTGGCGCGCACGTCGCAGCAATCAATCGCGCACAGGTGGTCATCCGCGATTATCCGGCATCGCCCTCGGTACGCAATGCGCTGCGCGTACAGATCCGTGCCTATGATGCGCTGGGCATGAACGACCTGCGTGACGATGCCGAGCGCGTGTTCCAGCTCAACTACAAAGTCAATTCCGCTGCGCAGATCATCAACGATACGGAAAAATCCTGGTGGAAGTTCTGGTGATGCACCAGGCAACCGAGCTTGTCTAGAAAGCGCGGCTTACCAGCGCCCATGCTGGTGAACGATCAGCCCTGCCTGCGCCGAAATACCCAGCGCGTCTCATCCGAGGCCGCAGGTGCGAACGCATAAGCTTCTGTATCGAAAGCCTGAAGTTTTTCTGGTGCTGTGATTTTTTTCTCGATCGCGTAGCGCGCCATCAACCCGCGCGCACGCTTGGCGTGAAACGAAATGATTTTGTACTTGCCACCCTTCCAATCCTCGAAAACGGGCGTGATCACGGGTACCGGCAGATCATCGGCATGGACCGCCTTGAAGTATTCCTCCGAGGCCAGATTCACCAATGCTTTTGATTTGAGTGATACTAGAGCGTCGGAAAGATGGCCTGTGATTTCATCGCCCCAGAAGGCATACAGATCTTTGCCCCGCGGTGTCTGCAAGCGAGTCCCCATCTCCAGACGGTAAGGCTGCATCAGATCCAGTGGACGAAGCAGCCCATACAGACCCGACAAGATTCGCACATGATCCTGTGCCCAGGCCAGTTGCTTTGGGCTCAGCGAGGATGCATCCAGCCCCTCATACACGTCGCCGTTAAAGGCCAAGACGGCTTGTCGCGCATTGCTGAAGCTGAATTTCTTTGTCCAGCGGGCGTAGCGGCTCACGTTCAGCTGCGCCAGCGGATCGGAGATCTGCATCAGACTGCTGATCTCTGCGGGCGACTTGTCTCGCAGCGTAGCAATCAGTTCCGCCGAGCGCGGGATAAAATCTGGCAAAGTATGCGCGTCCGTCGTCAGTGCGGATTCATAATCCAGCGTCTTTGCTGGTGACAAAACCATGAGCATGAGCAGCACTCCCCCCGATAATTTCCCCGAATGATACCCAAAGCAAGCGCATCGTTCAGACCTCGCGTCGTGCTCGACACGAATGTCTGTCTCGACCTGTTCATGTTTCGCGATCTGCGATGGCAGGCGCTGTTAGCCCCACTCGTCCGGGGAGAGGTCGAGGCATTTACGCGGCATGATTGCCGGCGCGAGTTCGAGCTCGTGCTTGCCTATGACAAGTGGAAGCTCTCGACACAGGCGCAGTCGGAGATACTGATGGAATTCGATCAGCACATCAGGCGGTATGCCGGCGGTGATGACGCTGCAGCGGGCGACACCGCATCTGGGCTGCCTGTGTGCAAAGACAGCGATGACCAGAAGTTCCTCGAGGTGGCCCTGGCGTGCAGAGCCGATGTACTGATCACCAAGGACAAGGCCTTGTTGAAGCTGGCGCGCAAAACAGCGCGCCTTGGGCAATTCACGATATTACCGCCCGAGTCCTGGCAGGGCTGGTTCGAAGAGGCATTGGCAACTCAGCCAGCGCAAGGACCTGCCGAAAGCCCGCCTTAAGCAAATAAAAACGGCAACACAGCCTGCCAGCATGATGCCATTTTTTTATCAACCTGATGAACCGAGCCTCCCGCTTCAGCCCTTGCTCTGGCTCTTGATCCGCTCGGCCAGCTCCGCCGCGCTGGCCTTGCGATCCGCCGTTACCTTTTGCGCTGTCGCACGCTCACCCACCAGTTTCAGGTAATCGCGCACCGGATAATCCGCCATCATGTCCTCGCCGTAGATCGCCTTGGTCGCCATACCAATCAGCGGCAAATGAACAAACGCTGCGCAGTCTGCCATCGTAAATTCATTACCGGCGATATAGGGCGAGAACTTCACTAATCGACCGAAGGCAGCAATGTGTCGCTTCAATTGTTTTTGTACGCGAGTCTTGGTCTCATCAGTGATTTTCCCTCCGAAAAACGCCTCTCCATACAATTCGCGCGCCACGAGTTCGAGATGTAACTCCAAAAACTGAATCAGTTCGCGAATGCGTGCCGCCTCGAGAGGCTCCGCAGGTAAAAGTGGTTTTTGCGGGTAGACTGCTTCGACATAATCCAGCATCACCTGCGACTCGAACAGCACCTTGTCCCCGATCTCGAAATACGGGACTTTCCCCAGCGGGGATTTTTCCAGTAGCGCCGGCGAACGGTCGACCCACATGAGTTTTTCCTGGAACGGGACTTCTTTTTCCAGCAACGCCAGCTTGACTTTATTGTAGTAATTACTGGCCGAGAAACCGCACAACGTTAGCATTCTGCCTCCTGGCGTTGGTCGACCCGTCACGATTCCGGGCTGTGTTTGTACAAGCGTGCTGCGGTTACAATGAAGGCGTGCAGTCTATCACTGACCGCATACCCGACCGCTGATCAACCGCGCCTCAACAGCGTTACTAACGAGCTCCATGCCACCCCATGTCTGCCGAACTGCTCGCCTCCCGCCGAGAAGCCACGCTGATCCTGACGCTCTCCAATCCGGGCGCAAGGAATGCGCTGCACCCCGACATGTATGCCGCGGGTGTCGAGGCCTTGTCGACCGCCGAGCGCGACCCTGACATCCGCGCCGTGGTGCTGACCGGCGCAGGGGATACCTTTTGCGCGGGTGGCAATCTGAACCGTCTGCTCGACAATCGCAGCAAAGCGCGAACCGTGGCGGCGGATTCGGTTGGCAAGCTGCACGCATGGATAGAGGCGCTGCGCGATTGTCCCAAGCCCGTCATCGCTGCCGTGGAAGGCCCGGCCGCCGGCGCAGGCTTCTCATTGGCACTGGCTTGTGATCTGATCGTCGCCGCGCATTCGTCGCAATTCGTGGCCGCCTACGTGAAAGTAGGACTCTCGCCCGATGGCGGCATCAGCTGGGCTCTCTCGCAAGCCCTGCCACGGCAGCTGGCGACCGAGATCCTGATCGAAGGCAAAGCCATCTCCGCCGCAAGGCTGCATCAGGCAGGCATCGTCAACCGCGTGGTCGTTGATGGGCAAGCATTGAATGCTGCACTGGACTGGAGCGACGAGCTCGCTCGGCTGTCGCCGCATGCCATGGAGAACATCAAATCGCTGCTGCGCGAGGCGCCGAATCACACGCTGTCTCAGCAGCTGGAAACCGAAAAACAAAGCTTTGTCGATTGTCTGCACCATCGCGATGCATTGGAGGGCATCACGGCCTTTCTCGACAAAAGAAAACCCCATTATCAATAAGATCGCCGTTTAACAATACAACAAGAAAGCAATCCCGCAATGAGCTTCAACCCACGTCGCCGCGTGTTCCTGATGCGGCATGGCAGCGTCACTTACTTCGACCATGAGGGCAAGCCCTACCCGCCCGAGACCGTTCCTCTGAATGAGCAGGGGCAGGCGCAAACCACGGCCGCCGGTCGGGTGTTCGCCGGTGCCGGCATACGCTTTGACAAAGTCATCGTGTCCGGACTCCCCCGCACACTCGAGACCGCTCATCGTGTACTAGCCGAAACAGGCCAGAAGATCGATCTCGACCATTGGCCCGACCTGGTGGAAATCCGAGGTGGCAAGCTCTCAGCCATACCCGATCATCAGCTGCGCGAAGCCTTCACTGGTGCGTTTGAGGGTGTGCCCCCCGAAAACAAACAATTTCTCGGCGGAGAAACCGTCGGCCAGCTGATGGACCGCGTTTACCCGGCCATGGACCAACTGCGTGCTGATCCCGAGTGGGACACCGTGTTGATGGTGCTGCATGGCGGCGTCAATCGCGCCATCCTGTCCTATGCGCTCACCGGCCAGCGACTCTTCCTGGGCAATCTGGCGCAGACCGCAGGCTGCATCAATGCGATGGATATCGGACGCTCCGCATCGGATTGGGTCGTGCGTCTGGTGAACTACTCACCCCCATCCGAGCTGCAAGCTGAATCGCGCAGCACGACGATGGAAGCATTGTTCGAGCAGTATCGCAAGGCGCGCGGCCTGTAAGATTTTCTGAGCAGACTTCAACCGTCATCAAGCAGGAGCAAGCGGGGCTATGTACGAAGAATTCATGGGAACCAAACCTGTTGCAGAGCGCATGAGAGTCGATCTCGATGCGCTGTCTGTCTACATGCACGCGCATGTACCGGGATTTCAGGGGCAGCTGCAGATCGAGCAATTCAAGGGGGGGCAATCGAACCCAACCTTCAAGCTGACCTCCGGCGACCAGCACTATGTGCTTCGCACCAAACCCGCACCGGCAGCGAAACTACTGCCATCGGCCCATGCGATCGACCGCGAATTTCGCGTGATGGATGCGCTCTCGAAGGCAGGCTTCCCCGCCGCTCGGCAATACGCCTTGTGCGAAGACGAATCGGTCATCGGACGCGCTTTCTACATTATGCAATTTGTCGATGGCCGTGTGCTGTGGGATCAGTCACTACCTGGCATGAGCAAGCCAGACCGGGCGGCCCACTACGATGAAATGAATCGTGTCATCGCTCAGCTGCACAGCCTGAATTACCAAGCGGTTGGGCTGGACACTTTTGGCAAGCCGGGCAATTATTTTCAGCGCCAGATCGATCGCTGGATACGGCAGTACAAGGCCGCCGAGACCGAGGCTATCCCGGCCATGGAGCATCTGATCGACTGGCTGCCCAAGCATATTCCTGCAGGCGAGGTCACGACCATCGTTCACGGTGACTATCGTCTCGACAACATGATCTTCCATCCTACGGAGCCCAGAATTCTAGCCGTGCTGGACTGGGAGCTGTCCACGCTGGGCCATCCGCTCGCCGATTTTTCTTATCACTGCATGAGCTGGCATATCGAGCCCGGACTTTTCCGAGGCATTGGCGGACTCGATCTGGTATCCCTGGGCATCCCGTCGAAAGATGAGTACATCGCCCGCTACAGCGAACGCACCGGTATCGAGATCAACAAGGAAGATTTCCGCTTCTATCTGGCTTACAACATGTTCCGCATGGCCGGTATCCTGCAAGGCATCATGAAACGCTATCAGGATGGCACCGCAGCCAGCGAGCAAGCGTTAAAGAGTGGACAGGCCGCCAAACCGATGGCCATCATGGGCTGGGATTACGCGTCCGGTGCCCGCGCTCTCTGATGCACCCACACATTGACCCATCCGATTACCCCACACGACCACTGACAATAACGAGCGAGGAGACAACATGGACTTCGAATATTCCCCACGGTGCATGGAGCTGCGCGAGAAACTCCATCATTTCATGGATAAGCACATCTATCCGAATGAGCGCACCTACAAAGACGAAGTGGACCGTAACGGCCACGAAAAAGGTAATCGCTGGATCCCCACCAAGATCGTCGAAGAACTGAAACCGCTCGCCCGCAAGGAGGGTCTGTGGAACTTGTTCCTGCCCAAATCGGCCCATGCCCCGGAGGGTCTATCCAATCTCGACTATGCACCGCTGTGCGAGATCATGGGTCGCATCACCTGGGCACCAGAAGTCTTCAACTGCTCCGCACCCGATACCGGCAACATGGAGACCATCGAGCGCTACGGCACTGATGAGCATAAGGAACAATGGCTCAAGCCCCTGTTGCGCGGCGAGATACGCTCCGCGTTCGCTATGACCGAGCCGGACGTGGCCTCGTCGGACGCGACCAACATCAGCACACGTATTGAGCGCGTTGGTAACGAGTACGTGATCAATGGCCGCAAGTGGTGGACTTCCGGCGCCGGCGATCCGCGCTGCAAGATCTATATCTTGATGGGTAAGACCGACCCGGATGCACCACGCCATGCACAGCAGTCGATGGTCCTGGTGCCATCCGATACCAAGGGCGTCACCGTCGTGCGTCCGCTGTCCGTGTTTGGCTATGACGATGCACCGCACGGACACTGCGAAGTCATTTTCGATAATGTGCGCGTGCCAGCATCCAACATCCTGCTCGGCGAAGGACGCGGCTTCGAAATCGCTCAGGGCCGTCTTGGCCCGGGTCGCATCCATCACTGCATGCGTGCCATCGGCACCGCAGAGCGCGCGCTGGAACTGATGTGTCGACGCATCGATTCGCGTGTCGCCTTCGGTAAAAAAGTATCTGAACAAGGCGTCTGGCGCGAGCGCATTGCCGAGTCACGCATTATGATCGACAGCGCCCGCCTCTTGGTGCTGAAGGCCGCCTACATGATGGATACCGTGGGCAACAAAGTCGCCAAATCCGAGATCGCGATGATCAAAGTACTGGCACCCGTGATGGCGCAGCAAGTGATCGACTGGTCGATCCAGGCGCATGGCGGTGGCGGCGTCTCTGACGACTTTGCCGTCGCGCAGCTGTGGGCGCACAACCGCACGCTACGTCTCGCCGATGGCCCGGATGAAGTGCATCGCAATGCCATCGCCAAGCTCGAGCTCGCCAAATACGCGAGCCTGAATGAGTCGCTGGATCTCCCGGTAACTCGTTCCTGAGCAATCCGCTGCCGTTTCGTGATTGTTGATACGAGCTCAGCAAGCCAAGCGCCGGGCGTGTAGACTTCCCGGCGCTTTGTCATTTTGGAGAATCGATCATGATCGACGTTTATTCGATGGCCACGCCAAACGGGCACAAGGTCCACATCATGCTGGAAGAATGCGGTCTGCCCTACCGCGCGCATCACATCGATATTGGCAAGGGCGATCAATTCACGCCGGAATTCCTTGCCATCTCGCCGAACAACAAGATCCCGGCCATCGTCGATCCTGATGGCCCGGACGGTCAGCCGATGTCGATGTTCGAGTCGGGCGCCATCCTGATTTATCTGGCCAGTAAAGTGAATAAATTCCTCGGCAAGACCGACCGCGAGAAATTCACCGTACTACAGTGGCTGATGTTTCAGATGGGTGGTCTGGGCCCCATGCTTGGGCAGGCGCACCACTTCCGCATCTATGCGCCCGAGCAGATCGAGTACGCGGTCAATCGCTATACCAACGAAGCCAAGCGCTTGTACGGCGTCATGGACAAGCAATTGTCCAAACATCGCTATATCGCTGGTGATGAATACACTATCGCCGATATCGCCTGCTTCCCGTGGACACGCTCATGGAAAAATCAAGGGATCGATTGGGAAGATTTTCCGAATGCAAAGCGCTGGCATGACGAGATCGCCGCTCGCCCCGCGGTGCAGCGTGGCGTGCAAGTGTTGGCCGATCTGCGCAAGCCGCTACTGGATGAAAAATCGAAAGAGATGTTGTTCGGGACTACGCAGTATCAGAAGAGATAAGCTTGCCAGGAAACCTTTACCGTATTTGCTTCAGCATATCGGCGATGATCGTGTGCTGAATGGTTCTGAGACAGCGCAACTCTCCGGCCAGAGCGGCCGCCAAAGCAGGACAATGAGCGCGCAGATCAGTCGACTCCGATTCAATTTCCGCATACAGTAGTGCGACCTCTTTTTGAATGCGCTCACTCATCGCTGCCAACAAACGCTCCGCGGTTACTTTTGCAAGATTCAGCACAGCCCCAGCCTCGATAAGCACATTGCGATGAATATCCGAGAAGCGCATCACTCCCAGAATCGGCCAAGCGAATTCCGTTCGACTCGGCCAGTTATTTTTGTCGAACGCAGGCGTGTCATAACTCGCCACGCTCAGCATGTCGTAAAAAGGTGCTAACTGTATGCCTTCGTGCGACACCATGAAGCTCAAGTTCTTCAGATGGGCATCGCTGTTACCGACAATGACGTTGAACACCAGCCAGCTGAATAATGCGGCCCGAGCCACAGCAGTACTACGGCAAGCATTCGCCAACACAGCCAAATTCTCGATGCTGCCTAATTTATATTTAAAGCTGCGATCAATGCCCAATAATTGACAGGCATCGATCACGTGCCGACGTTCCCAGCGTCGGGCAAGCTGGACACGGTCAAAACGATCCACCAGATAAACCGGTGATGGTACGTAACGGCGATGGACATTCGGCACATCCAAGCCAACACGCTGAGCCAGACGCATCACAAACCATTCATTGATGACGGAATGCCGATAGTCGTCGTCTGGGTGATCGGGCTTCAGAATATGCGTGGAGGGCGCATTCCCAGCCGGTTCGAACAGACTGCCCTCTCGTAGAACCACCGCTAGCTTGTACTGAGCCCCGGCCAAAGACATTCGCTTGATCGCCTCATGTGTGAGTGGCAGCTTAGGCATCTGGCGTATGCGTGAATCGAGCATTTCATCCGGCAAAGGACGATAAGTCTCTGCAAAGTTCAGCGTCGCGTCGGCAGGCACCAGGGTCAGCGAGCCGGCCGACTCTGCCCCGTAGTACGACAGCAGACCAAAGGCGTCCGCCGTGTCGAGACGAGCATCGCGCGCCAGCAAGCGGCGCTGGCCCTCCTCTGGCAGCAGATTATCGAAATACCATTGCACCGGGCGTTGGCTTGCTCCATCCAGCAAGGGTTCCGTTTGCAGTGGAAGGTGCGGGCTGAGCGCGAACCCCGCAGGATTGTTCAGCCAAGCCTCGGCATACTGAAAACGCCACAACCCAGCCGCCTCGTGCAAGCGGCCGACTTCTGTCTGGTTGATGAACGCTCTGAGCGATCGACTGATCATCGCTTCTCTCTGGCGTGGGCCTGCTCGTCCAGATACCGGGCCACGTTATCCGGCACGTCCACCATGACCCGGATGCCCAGGCCGTCGAGCACCTCAAAGAGCTTGCCCCAATGGACGGATCCACTACCTCTCTCGACCTTGCCCAGGAAGTTTTCGCTCACGCCGATGCTACCCGCTGCATCGTCCTGCCGGATCTTTTGGGCTTTTCGGCTTGCGCGCACGACCGCGCCAAGAGCGGCGGGGGTGTCAATAGGAAGTTTCATGATAAATCCCCTAGATCTTGAGGATTTTGCATGAAATAGCGAAAATTTTCAAATAATCCTTTCAATCGAGAGGATTATTTGAAATCCGTGATATTCTAGAAATATTCCTCACGATCATGAGGATTTTTAGTGCGTAGTTCTCTACAAAAAGCGCCGGGGCATGCCGCTGGCGTCAGAAATACATTCGCAATACCGACTCCGCCACGCAGGCCGGCTTGTCCTGACCTTCGCATTCGAGCGTCATCTGCCAGAGGCTCTGCATGAAGCCCTCTAGCTGCTCGACTTCGAGCAGCTTGAAACGTCCGCGCAGTCGGCTACCCACGCGTACCGGCGATGGGAAGCGCACCTTGTTCAAGCCATAGTTGATGCTCATCTTCCCTTGCGGCAGAACGACCACTGATTCAAACAACTTGGGAATCAGTGAGAGTGTCAGGAAACCATGCGCGATCGTGGTACCGAACGGTGACTCCTGCTTGGCGCGTGCGACATCCACATGGATCCATTGTGGATCATCGGTCGCCTCAGCGAACTGATTCACGCGCGACTGTTCCATCGTCATCCACTCGGAGATGGCCACTTCCTTGCCTATCTCCGCTTGCAGATCGGCGACGGTGTTGAAGACTCTGACGGTCATGATGGTGCTTTCTGAAATTCAGGCAGCTTGCGCAAAACCCGGTTGCGCAATAAAACGTGCCAGATGATGATCGGTATCGCCCAAAGTCAGCTCGATCGCTGACAAACGCTTGAAGTAGTGGGCAGCGGGCATTTCGTTGGTCACGCCCATGCCGCCATGCAGCTGCACGGCGTGCTGGCCGATGAAAGTCATCGCCTCACCGACGCGTGCCTTGGCAGCGGAGACGATGCGGCGGCGCTCAACAGCATCCGAGGACGATACCTTCACCGCAGCCAGCATGGTCATCGATCGCGCCTGCTCCAGCTGCATGAACATGTCAGCCATACGATGCTGCAGCACCTGGAATTTACCGATCGGCACACCGAACTGCTGGCGGGTGCGAATATACTCCAGCGTCGCTGCCTGAAGCGCTTCCATTGCGCCCAGCGCTTCTGCGCACAACAATACAGCGCCATGATCGGCGGCCACATCCAGCAAGCCCCAACCCTTGCCTTCTGCACCCAGCAGCGCACCGGCAGCGACGCGCACCCCTGAAAAGCGAACGGTCGCTATGCGCAATCCGTCATTGCTGCGCGCATCCCGGATGCTCACGCCCGCGGTCTGCGCCGGAATCACGAACAGGGAAATGCCCTGCTCGTCTCTCTGAGCACCGCTGCTTCGCGCTGAGACGATCAGCTGCCCGGCCTGCGCGCCATGGAGCACGCCGGTTTTCTCGCCATCGATCACATACACATCACCGTCGCGACGTGCGGTGACGGCGATATCTTGAAGCTCGTGGCGCGCCTGACGCTCATTCAATGCGCAGGCAAGCTTGAGGCCGCCGCTGGCCACGCGGGCCAGCAGCTCGCCATGACCACCGCCCAGCGTGAGGAATTGCGCACCCAGCGCGGTCGCAAACACGGGCTCCACGACCAGTGCCCGGCCCAGTGCTTGCATCACGACCATCTGGTCGACTGGCGTGCCATCGAAACCCTCATGCTGCGACGGCACGGGCAAGGCCAGCACACCCAGCTCGGCCAGCGCCTGCCATGCGGGCTCAGAAATGCCGGCGTCGGAATGAATGATCTGCTTGCGCTGATCGAAGCTGTAATTTTTTTCTATCCAGCGCGCGATCGCATCGGATAATTGCTGCTGCTCGGGGGAGAAATCAAAGTCCATGGTATCGCCTCACAGTCCCAGGATCATCTGGGTGATGATATTGCGCTGTATTTCGTTCGAGCCACCATAGATCGACGTTTTGCGGTAATTGAAGTAGTGCGGCATCAGTGGCGCACTGTCATCATCCTGGGCGATGCTGTGCTCGCTCTCGCCTTCCAGATACGCCGGATCGAATGGCAGGCCGAGCGGGCCGGCAGCTTCGACCATCAGCTCGGTCAGGCGCTGCTGTATTTCGGTACCTTTGACCTTGAGCATGGATGCCTCGGGACCCGGTGCGCGCTGTTTGGCTTCCTGATAGATCACGCGCAGCACCGTGACTTCCAGCGCCAACAGATCAATTTCCAGCGCCGCGACCTTGTGCGCATAGACGGGATCTTCGATCAGCGGGCGACCGCCTTTCTGCATCCGCATCGCCAGCCGCTTGATGAACAGCAGTTCGCGCTTGGAGCGACCCACGGCAGCGATGTTGGTACGCTCATGACCTAGCAGATATTTAGCATAGGTCCAGCCACGGTTTTCTTCGCCGATCAGATTCTGCACCGGTACGCGCACATTGTCGAGGAAGACTTCATTCACCTCGTGGTCTTCATCGAGTGTGATGATGGGTCGCACGGTGATACCCGGCGTCTTCAAGTCGATCAGCACGAACGAGATACCTTCTTGTTTGCGTGCGCCGGTGTCGGTGCGCACCAGACAGAACATCATGTCGGCGTGCTGGGCGAGCGTGGTCCAGGTTTTCTGGCCATTGACAAGGTAGTAGTCGCCGTCTCGCTCGGCGCGAGTTTTCAGCGATGCCAGGTCCGATCCCGAGCCGGGCTCGGAATAACCCTGACACCACCAGTCGTCGCACGAGAGTATGCGTGGCAGGTAATGACGTTTCTGTGCTTCATTGCCAAAGGCAATGATGACGGGGCCGACCATATTCACACCAAAGGCGAGAATCGGCGGCGTGCCGGCGCGTGCGCATTCTTCTTCCCAGAGGTGCTGCTGTACCTTGGTCCAACCGGTGCCGCCATGCTCCACCGGCCAGTTCGGCGCCACCCAACCCTGCTGATACACGATGCGATGCCAGCGCACGAAATCATCACGCTTCAAGCGTTTGTGGTTCAGTACCTTGTGCTGAAGGTCTTTGGGCAGGTTCGCCTCTATCCATGCGCGCACCGTGTCGCGGAACGCCAGATCTTCTGGCGCATAGTTCAGATTCATGCAGTCTCCGTTCGGTCTTTTTAATAGCACGACCGTTCAAATTCTACATGAAGAGCTCTCGATCTCTGGAAAGCTGACAGAAAAACCGCCCCGTCAAAGACGGGAGGCAGCAGCCTCCGCGCCCTGGAAGGGAAACGATCACGCCTGCTCAGTCTTGGTAGGACCGGAAAACATCCGGATGCTGTACTTGTCCAGGCTGGTGGGAAGAAGTCATGGGTAGATTGCTGCAGGCCGTGAGCATCGCAATCGCCAGTAGAGTCAGGCAGGTTTTCATCGGTTTCCTTTTAGTCAGTGGCTGATAAAGACTCCGCAGGCGCATTGCTGGCCGGTATGGCTGAGAGCCTGCAGACCTGCGGTCAGAACATGGGAGTCGGTAATAGTTTCAATCTTTCGCGCATAAAGCATTGAAAACTGGCACGAATACTGCCCGCAATGGCTGCATAACGAATGATTGGGCGACTATCGACCCTTCGTATGCGAGTCAGATTAGCAGATCGCCGGGTAGGTATCGCCTGAATGATCGAATACAGAACAAGCTGCATCTTGGCGTTGATGCGGATCAGGGCTTGCCGCAGACACCTCTCTGTCTGAGCTAACTGCCTTGGCTATCTCTCCGAGCGAGAGTGCCACCCGTACAAAGGAGCATATCCTCGGCAAGCGTCATGGATCTCTGGCGTTAATCCGCTGGTTCATCCAGTCGGTGCATGAAACTGTCGGCACGCCAGTCTGCCATGTCGATCTCACCCGGCGAGAGCTTCTTTTTGGCGACTTCCATGGATTGCTTGGCGATGGCGTAGCCGCACAAATAACTGATCCGGTACCACTCGTAGGCTTTCAAGAGATTTTCTTCCACGCCTTGCCCATGAGCGACCATGAAGGCCAAATTAAACTGCGCTTTGGCATGTCCCTGCTTTGCGGCGCGCTCGAACCAGACCACTGCATCCTCGAAACGCTGTGGTGTGCCCAGGCCCTGCGCATACATCTGCCCCAGCTCGAATTGCGACTCCACATGTCCTTGCTCCGCCGCCATGCTGAAGTACTGCAAGGCGCACACCAGGTTCGGTGAATGGCTGTGCTTGTAGACGAGTTTTTTGCGCGGCCCCTGCGCTGGCGGGTCGCCCGACACATCGGCAGGGGCTCGCACGTCTACCTCTGCCTCACGGAACAGCTGGCCGAGTCTTAACTGTGACTTCAGATGGCCGTGACGGGCGGCCACATCGTAGAGCTCAATGGCCGTGATGCGCGCACTGCGATCATGGCGCTGCTGCTCAAGAAACTTCGCCCACTCGTAATTGGCCTCGACATGATCCTGGGAGGCGGCCAGCCGGAATAGTCGCTGGGCTTGCTCGGGATCGCTGGTAATACCTTGGCCATAGGCGTAAGCGATCGCCAGCAACAGCTGCGCCTGCGGATCATCTTGTGCCGCTGCGGGGCGCAGCCAGTTCAGGGCCAGCTCGGGATCAGGCTCGGCGCCCACGCCATCGAATACGCAGCGCCCAAGAAAAGACAGGGTCTCAGCATCTGCTTCGTGCCGCACTCTGGAAAAACTACGGCGCGCATGATCGCCCTCGACCACCAAAGCCTGCGCCTGCCTGACCTCGGCGGGTTTTAGCTCGGAAGACAAACGCTGAATCTGCGCCGCTGCGCGTGGCTCATCGCGGCCGGCGGCCAGCCGGAACCACATCAGCGCGCGTACCGAATTTTTCTCACCCCCCTCACCCTTATCATTCATCAGCCCGAGCATGTAGCGAGAGGCGGCATGTCCGTACAGCGCGACGAAACCAAACAAGCGACGTGCGCTGCGCAAATCCTGCGGCAGCTTATCGCCATGACGCCACCGCAGCGCTCTCTGGTACAAGACCTCAGGCTCGACCTTCAGCAAATTGTCCAGGGTAAAATCAGCGGGCTTCATCAATGCGCAGCGGAGAAATCATTCACGGCGTAGTCTGCCACATTATCGCGCCGTCTACCGCTGCACATTCAGAGTACGTCAACGAATGCAGGCAGCAGGAAGCGGTGAGCGGCCAAGAATCATGTCAGCGGCTTTTTCAGCAATCATCATGGTCGGTGCGCCCGTATTCCCCGAAGGCATAGTAGGCATCACCGAGGCGTCCACCACACGCACGCCCTCCAGACCTTTGACGCGCAACTCAGCATCGACCACCTTGCCCATGCTGCAGCTGCCAACAAAATGCCAGCTGGTCGTGCCACGCTGCCGCGCACAGTCGAGCAGCTCATCGTCGGTCGTCGCGCTGGGTGGCGGGAATTCATCGCGCTCGATGTACTTCTGGAAGGGCGCGCTGTGCAAAATACGTCTTGCCAGTCGCAGAGCATCTACCGCCACGCGACGATCTTGTTCGCTTTGCAGATAATTGGGCTGCACGGCAGGTAACTCGAACGGGTCACGCGAAAGCAGGCGCACATAGCCCACGCTGGTCGGACGCAGCTGATAGTAGCCGAGCGTCATGCCCGGGAAATCATCGAGCTGACCCGCGACGCCGGATGCGTAACTACCGGGTGAGAAATGAAACTGCAAGTCATCCAGCGTCGCCTCCGGACGCGACTTGGTGAAAGCGTAGGCCACCGAGGGGCTGATCGCCAGCACGCTAGGCTTGCCGAGCGCCCATTTGAAGATCTCGCCCAACAAGCGCATACCTCGCGTGCTGTGGTTGAGGGTGGTGACCCCTTTCACCCGCAGAATGGTGCGCACCATGTAGTGGTCCTGGAAGTTCTCGCCCACCGCTTCCATCGCATGCACCACGCGAACGCCTACTTGCTGAAGCAATTCTGCCGGACCCACGCCTGAGAGCTGCAAGATCTTCGGCGTGTTACCCGCACCCGCCGACAGAATCAGCTCGCGCCGTGCTCTCACCGTCAGCACCGGGCCGCCGCGCTCGCGTTGATAGTCCACACCCACCGCACGCTTACCCTCAAACAAAATCTTCGTTACGTGGGCATGCGTCTTTACGTACAGCCGACCGGTAGCTTGCGCAGGTCTGAGAAACGCCGTCGCCGCGCTGATGCGACGTCCCTGATGAATCCAGCGTTGGTAGTAACCTGCCCCGGTCTGCTGACCCCGGTTGTAGTCGGCATGCGGGGGAATGTCCAGCTCATGGCTTGCTGCCTCGATAAAGGCATCACACAGGGGGTGTCGCCAGTCGCAATCGGTGATCGGCAATAGCCCGTCACTGCCACGCAGTGAAGGATCGTGCGCACCGATACGACGCTCGGTCCGACGAAAGTAAGGTAATACTTCGCGATAGCTCCAGCCATGATGACCGAGCGCGGCCCACTGATCGTAATCCTGTGCCTGACCGCGTGTGTAATTAAATCCATTGATCGCGCTCGATCCACCGAGCGTGCGCCCCATACGGGTGACCACACGTCGGCCCGCAGAGCCCTCTGCCGGTTCGGTAGAAAAATCCCAGGTGTAACGCGGGTCATGCCCCACCTTGATAAAGCCAGCAGGAATATGCAGATAGGGATGACTATCCGACGGCCCAGCCTCGAGCACGCACACCGTATAGCGGCCGTCTTCACACAGGCGGTGCGCCAGCAGACAACCGGCGGCGCCGGCGCCAACGATCACGTAGTCAAATGCCTGCATCCTCTCAGTTCCTTTTTTATTGTTATGGGTTGCTTGGAGCGATGGTCGCTGTCAGGCGGCGGTGTCTGGTGGAAGCGACGGAAGACCGCGTATCATGTCGGACGCTTTTTCAGCGATCATCATCGTCGCTGCACAAATATTTGCCGAGGGTATCGTCGGCATCACCGACGAGTCTGCGATGCGCAAGCCCTGCAAGCCCAACACCCGAAGCTGCTCGTCTACCACGGCCATTTTATCGTCCGCCTTGCCCATGCGTGCCGTACCATTCAGGTGATAGGACGAGACACCATACTGACGTATGAAAGCCAGCAGTTCATCATCGCTGGATTTACCGGCGCCGGGCAGGGTCTCGAATTCGACGTAGGGTGCCAACTCAGGGGTGTGCAGCAACTGGCGCGCAAGCCGCACTCCGTTAATGAGTGTCACGCGATCGCGCTCATCGGTCAGATAGTTCGGCTGCACCAATGGCAGCGCAAAAGGATCTGCACCTCGTATCTGCACCTGGCCCCGGCTGTCGGGACGATGCTGCCATACGCCGCAGGTCATGCCCGGGTAAGTGTCGAGCATGCCGACATAGCCCTCGCGATAACTTGCAGGTGAAAACACGCCCTGCAAGTCGGGGCGCGCCAGGTCTGCACGCGACTTCCAGAAAAAATGCACCAGCGACGGGCTCAGCGCCAGTATGCTGGGTTTACCCATCAACCAGCGCGCGACCTGCACGACCAGGCGGGGGCCCCGCGCCATTTCATTGATCGTGCGCGTGTTTTTCGCGCGTGCCACCAGACGTATTGAAAAATGATCCGAAAGATTCTGCCCAACCCCGGGCAAGTGATGCGTCACCCGCACGCCCTGCGCCTGAAGATGTTCGGCATCACCGATGCCTGAGAGCTGCAACAGACGCGGTGTATTGATCGCGCCGGCGCACACGATGACTTCGCGTCGCGCGCGAACTTCGTGCAGAGCACGCTGGCGCACATAACGCACACCTTTTACCTGCCTGCCTTCGAGCACCAGCCGGGTGACATGTGCCTGGGTCCGGATATCCAGATTCCGCCTGCCCATCACCGGCCAGATAAACGTGCGCGATGTACTCATGCGCCAGCCCTGGTCGATCGTGCGCTGGAAGTAGCCAACACCCTCTTGCTTGGCACCGTTGTAATCCGCATTGCGCGGTATGCCCATGCCTTGCGCACCGGCGATGAAAGCCTCATTGACGGGATGATGCCAGTCGATATCCGACACCGGCAGAAAACCATCGCGACCACGATAGCTTTCGTCGCCGGTCGTCCTGCGCTCAGTGCGCCGGAAGTAAGGCAAGACCTCTGCATAGCTCCAGCCGCGATTGCCCAACATTGCCCAGTGATCGTAATCTTCGCGCTGGCCCCGGTTGTATACCAGCCCATTGATCGAGCTGGAGCCGCCAAGCACCCGCCCCTGCGGCAGCGGCACACGGCGTCCTGCGGTTTGCTCGTGGGGTTCGGAACTGAACTGCCAGGTGGTCGATGGATTGAACAGTACCTTGATAAAACCTGCGGGAATATGCAACCACGGATGCCAATCGCTGCCACCGGCCTCCAGCAGACAAACCGTCGTTTGCCGGTCCTCGCTCAGGCGGTGGGCAAGGATAGCGCCGGCGGCCCCGGCGCCGACGATCACATAATCGAACGTCTCTGGGGTTCTGTTCAGGGGGATCATGAAGCTTTGTCAATGCGAGATACAGCGCACTCCGACGGCGGCATCAGTCCAGAAAATCAGGCTGCTCTTTCAGCATCCGTGCATACAGTGGCTGAAACTGGAACCAGCCCGCATAGGGTGAGCCCACGATGTCATAGGTTTGCTGCGCTGACGCGGTCGAGATCATTTTGAGCGGCTTGCCCTGCGACGCCGCCTCCGCCATCAGCTGTACCTGACAGCAGCGCTCCAGACAGATGTACCACCAGGCAGCCGCATCCACTGTCTCTCCGACCGTGAGAATGCCATGGTTCTGCAAGATCGCTGCTTTATTCTGCCCCAGCGCCTGTGAGATGCGAACACCCTCGTCGACTTCGATCGCGACGCCGCCAAAATCGTCGTACACGGCATGATCGTTATAAAACGCGCACACGTCCTGCGTGATCCAATCTAATGGACGCCCCAGCGCTGACCACGCACGCCCGTAGGGCGAGTGCGTGTGCGCGGCAGCATTCACGTCGGGGCGCAGCGTGTGTATCGCCGAGTGAATCGCAAAAGCGGCGCAGTTCACCGGATGATCACCCTCGACCACATCGCCATGATGGTCGACCCGGATCAGATTCGATACTTTCACCTGACTAAAATGGACACCGTAAGGATTGACCCAGAACGTGTCAGTAAACTCGGGATCACGCGCCGTGATATGCCCGGCGACGCCTTCATCAAAACCAAACCGTGAGAAAAGCCGGAATGCACCGGCCAGCTTCTGCTTGCGGTGCAGCCGTTCCTCAGCCAGCGTGCCGAATGTCGGGATGGAAGGCAGGCTGCGCGCACGGCCATTCCCGAGCTGCTGCTGATTGAGCTGAATAACGGATAACTCTGCGTGATCGTTCATGATTTCTCCTGTGGGCGGGCGACCTTTTACGCGTCTTTTCAAATCACTATCTCGCTCTCATGCGCGCCGCAAGCACATAGTAAACCGAGAGCAGGGAGGGGGGTTGGTGCGGCATCAACCGTGCATGACGCCACGGCCAAGGCTCTACAATAGCTTACTTGCCGGCGCTGATCGCCGCAGGTAGTTCGCGACAGGCGCGGCAGGTGCGGGCGCCCTGGCGACCCAGTCACATTCACGGAGATTTCACCCCCATGAAACACCTGATGCCCATCGTTGCTTTGCTCGGCCTGCTGATCTCGCTTCCTGCCTCTGCGGCAGGCAAGTTCTACACACAGGAAGAATTTGATGTCCTCAACGCCACAGGAAAAACGATAGTCATTCATGTTCATGCTGACTGGTGTGGCACCTGCAAGGCGCAGGATATTCAGGTCAACGCCGCAATGAATTCATCGGAATTCAACGATGTTGTTTTTTTGAGGTGAATTTCGATATCCAGAGAAAAGCCGTAAAGTTTTTCAATTCCAAAGTACAGAGCGTGCTGATTATTTTTAAACAAGGAAAAGAGATCGACCGCACCGTTGCCATACGCGATCCCGAGGCTCTGCAGACTTTTCTACGACAAGCCCTTCCCTGATCATGCCAGAAACAGGATGCGCAAAGCTTCACTTTGGTTGTGCTATGCCCGTCAGCGACTAGCTACTGACCGCCGGGTGCTCTTCGTCAAGGGTGACTGAGCTAGTGGGTGCTGGCAAAAATGGCAGCATCGCCAGACCGGTGATCTCAAAACCCAGGCTCTGTGCCTGCTGCGGATCAAACGAGCGCATCGACCCCATGACCGCAAGCGCTTCGCCCTGAGAGATGAAACGACGTCTGATCAGAAGTTCTACCGGAGTCGACTGCGTCGAACCGCCGGCGCCCGTGCAGGTCGCCGTCAACAGGCCTTTCTCCATCTTTCCGCGGCACTCGAGCCCGGCCTCGCGCCAGAATACCCAGCAACCTGCGGAGGCAGGGACTTTTTCATTCCAGAGCATTAGCTGAATTAGCGGTGGCGGTGGCGGTGGCGGTTCGTGAAGGGCGACGAGTGCTGTTGTCGTTGCGTCCTGTGCCGCGTCCGGCACCGCTTCCTCGTCTGTCGTGGATGGATCATCCCTGATCTCAAGCTCGTCATCGGCCGGCGCCGTGTCTGCCCCCTGCGCCTGTTCCTGAGAGGTCGGGTCCACGACGGACGATGGCGCTGCAGCAGCAGCGTCGCTGGCGTCTGCAGCGCGGGTGTCTGCTATGTTGGTATCTTCGGTAGGGATAGCGGTGGTAGGCATGGACAAGTCACCATGGGAAAGCTACACATGGCCGCACCTGCGACCACCGAGAGCGACTCTAGCAGAAGGCAGAGGCAGGCTTGCCGGCTCCCGGTGTAAAGCGTGTCAATGCGACTGAGCGCTCAGCCAATCCCCAGATAGATCTTGCGGATGCGGTCATCTGAAGACAGCGCAGCCGCGCCGCCTTCCTGCGCAACGCTGCCGTGTTCCAGCACATACGCCCGATCAGCAATATGCAGTGCCGATTGCGCATCCTGCTCAGCCACCAGGATCGCCACGCCCGAATCGCAAATCTTGCGGATCGCCGCGAAGATTTCCATCTTCAGGCGATGCGCAATGCCCACCGATGGCTCATCGAGCAACAGCAACTGTGGCGCACCCATCAGCGCGCGACCGATCGCCACCATTTGCTGCTGGCCTCCCGAGAGCGTGCTGACAATCTGTTCGCGCCGCTCAGCCAGTATTGGAAACAAGGCATAGACGCGCTCCAGATCACGCGCCACCGCATCGCGGTCGCCCCGCAGATACGCACCGAGCTGCAGGTTCTTGAGCACCGATAATTCGGGGAATAATCTGCGCCCCTCCGGGCAATGACAAATACCCTTCCCCACCACCTGCTCAGTCGACAAGGCGTGCAGGGATTGCCCATTGAAATTCAGCGTGCCCGTCGACGGCAAGGCACGCGAGATGACTTTGAGCAGCGTCGATTTGCCGGCGCCATTCGGTCCGAGGATAGCGACTAGCTCACCCTTGCCGATCTGAAGACTCAGATGCTCCAGCGCGATGGCCTGCCCATACGCAGCGGTCAGCTGGTCGAGTTCGAGCATCATGAGGCCACCGCCACAGGCGCTTGTTTGCCTATGTAGGCTTCGATGACCCGCGGATGGCTGACAATCTCTGCTGGCGATCCTTCGGCGATCACCTCGCCAAAATCCAGCGCGATCACACGCGATACCAGCTGCATGAACTCGCGCAGCTTGTGCTCGATCAGCAGTATCGTGAGGTTTTTCTCCGCATGAAGCTGTCGGATCAGCGCAGAGATAGCCTCGATCTCGGAGGATCCCAGCCCGGCGAACGGTTCATCAAGCATGAGTAGTTCGGGCTCTGCGGCCAGCGCGCGAGCGATTTCCAGCCGTCGCAAATCACCATAGGACAGTAGCTCGGCAGGCGTCTCTGCCTTGGCGGCGAGACCCACTTGCGACAACAGCTGCAGGGCGCGCTCACCCAGATCGGCATGATGCACACGTGGCCCGAGGCTGCCGACCAGCACGTTCTCCAGCACCGACAAACCAACGAAGGGCCGGCACAACTGGAAAGTGCGTGCCACACCCAGTGTCACGATCTTGTGGGGCTTTACACCGCGCAATGACTGACCATTGAACACGACCTTGCCCGCATCGGGCGCAATGAAGTTAGTCAGCAAATTAAACAGGGTGGTCTTGCCGGCGCCATTCGGGCCGAGAATGCCAACGATCTCGCCGCGCGCAATCGTCATCGTGACGTTCTTGACCGCGTGCAGGCCACCGAAGCGCTTGTCCAGGCCTTCCACCTCGAGCAGGATATCGCTCATGCTTTACCTCCCACTGCAGCGCGCAGCCTTTGCCATAGTGGTGCAATCACGCCGTCGGGCAAGAAGAAAATAATCAATATCAGCAGCACGCTATAGACCATCAGCCGCCACTCGCCCACGTTGCGCAAGCCCTCCGTCAGCAGCGTCAGCAACAGCGCACCGCCCACCGGCCCGAAGATCGTGCCCATGCCGCCCACATAGACCATCGTGATGATCGTGACTGAGGTCACTACCGCAAAGAGCTGCGGACTGACCTGCAACTGGTAGTGCGCATACAGTGCACCACCCAATCCGGCGAACGCTGCACTGATCACCAGCGAAACGATTTTGTACGTCGTGATCGGAATACCCGCTGCCAGACAGGTCGCTTCGTCACCGCGTATAGCGCGCAATATCAACCCCCAGCGCGAGCGCGCCAGCCAGCCGAGCAGGAAGGTGATGACGCCGAGCAGTCCCAGCACAAACCAGTAGTAATGCAAATGGTTACGAATCAGCGGCGCGATGTCCTGTATGCCCTCTTCGCCACCGGTGTGCTCCCAGAAGATCAGCATCAGCCGCTGCATGATCACCGCAGCGGAGAGCATCGCCAGCGCAAAGTAAGGGCCCTTCAGCCGCAACGTTGGGAAACCCAGCAGCAATGCAAAGCCCATCGCCAACAACATGGACATCGGCAGGCTCCACCACGGACCGAGTTCCATCTGTACGTTTAGAAAACCAGCAGCGTAGGCACCCACCCCGATAAACAGGGAATGGCCGAAATTCTCGCGTCCGGTCAGACCTGACATGAAATCCCAGCTGACCGCCCAGATGCCATAGATCGCCGCCACGGTCAGCACACCAATCAGATACGTGCCCGGAAATACCAACGGCGCTACGGCCAGCAACAAGAGCGCTGCCGCCCCTGCGGCGCCACTGAGCTTGTCAAGTTGCTTGAATCCGCTCATCACAGTGCCCTCAGAATGCAGCGCGCTTGCCAAAGAAACCCGCCGGGCGAAACACCAGCATGAGCAGCGTCGCCAGCACCGAGACGATCTCGGTCCAGCTGGTCGAGACCAGATACGCCACCAGTGTCTCTGCATAGCCCAGCATCAGTGCCGCGAGAATACTGCCGGGAATAGACCCCAGACCGCCGACGATCACAATCGCAAAAGCCTTCACGATCGGCAGCAAATGCATCGACGGCTGCACTGACAAGAACGGCCCAGCCAGCACACCGGCTAGCGCCGCCAGCGCGGCCGAGATTGCCATCACCAGAGAAAAGATTCGATCACTTGGTATGCCCATGTATTTGGCAGCTTCGGCATCCTGCGAGATCGCAAGAATCGCACTGCCTAAGCGCGTGCGCTGAATGAAGAGATACAGCGCGCCGATAGACACCACGGCGATCAGCAGTGTCAGCAAACGCTGGCCCGCCACATCCACACCGCCGATGCTGAGCTTGGTGTCGATGAAGGCCGGCACATTTCGATACTCGGAACCAAAAACGAGGAACAAGGCCTGCTCTACCACCAGCGACACCGCCAGCGTAATCATCAGAACGCCGAGCTGCGAGTAACGCAGCGGCCGGATCAGCACCTTCTCGACCACCACACCAAACAGCGCGACAAAGGCGATAGCCAACAGCGCCGCCTGCCACAGTGGCAAGCCGAGTATGCCGGTGCCCACATACGTGCCATAAGCGCCCAGCGCATAGAAGGACCCATGCGCCAGATTGAGCACGCGGGCGACACCAAAGATCAGCGTGAACCCCACGGCCAGCATCGCGTAGATGGCGCTGGTGACAGCACCATAGATCAGGATCTCCACGCCGGAGCCTTATTTCTTCATCCAGGGCGGGAGAATGAAATTCCCGGTGCGAAGCTCTTTCGGATAGATGACGACGCGCTCGCCCTTCTCCTGCCACTGGGCAAAGACCAGGTTGGCCTTGCCTTTGCCCGTCTGCACGTCATGGTTCTCATCGAAGGTAATCTCACCGGCGATACCCTCATGCTTGGTCTTTTCCAGCTCTTTGATGATTTTGTCGGTATCAAAGCTTCCGGCACGCTTGACAGCATCGGCATACAGCAGCACGGCATCATAGGCAAAGTACGCAGTGTAGACCGGATAATTTGGTGAGCGCTTTTTGAACTCATCGAAGAACGGCACGGTTTTTTTCGTCAGTGGCGCGCGCACTGCAAAATTACCTGCCACCTGCGAGATTGATTTGCCACCGATGCGGCTGAAGAAATCGCCATCCATACTCTTCACATCGATGCCGCCGTAGGGTACCGGCACCTGTGCATCGTGCCACTGCTTGGCAAAGATATCGGACGAGCCGTGCGAGACCATCACGATCATGTACTGCGCGCCACTGGTTTTTACCTTGGCTAACAGCGGTGAAAAGTCTGAGGTTTGCGTGTCGAACAATTCGGTCAGCTTGATCTCGGCACCAATTTCCTTCGCACCTTTGGATAACACGGGGACCAGATCCTGCACCCATTTGGCGTTTTCGCCGACGATGGCAATTTTTTTATAGCCCAGCTCACCAATCACGAAATTCGAAATATAGTCCACAAGTCCGCGTGCCTGATGCGCGGCATTGATGGGACCGACACGAAAAATATATTTGTAGTTGTCGTAATCCGTCTTCACCTTGTTGGTGATGCTCGGCGATGCCGCACCAACCCCAAGGTAAATCATTTTCGCTGCAGAGATATGCGGTAACTGGGCCAGCGTTACGCCGCTGGTGTAACCACCAATCAGCACATCCACTTTTTCATCAGCG
>JBJTAS010000049.1:0-51399 GCA_046090895.1 Oxalobacteraceae bacterium
TGAAGTCAGACATAAAACATTATCTTGACAATTTATCTCCAGACTCTGATAGATATGAAGAAAATTTGATAAGCGCTATTGATCTTGAAAAATTTACCAATAAAGAACTTGGTTACGCAAAAGGCAAAGCCAGTCTCTGGACTACCTATCCTGCCGAGCTCGATCTGGCTACTCAAAAAAAGCGAGATGCCACAATGATCAGTCCGGAATTTGGTAGCAAACGTATCGATATGGGCTTGTCTATACTCGGAAAAACTCTCAGTCTAATGGCTTATGCGGGTATCGCCAGCAAATTTGGCATGAATAGTGATGCAAGCGCTGATGAAAAAACAAAAGGACTTTACGCACTACCGCTTGCACTGATATATGGTGGCTATATGTGGAGGGATGAGGCCAGGCTCGTCGGCCAGATACCTATGGATTTTGTGAAAGGATGCATCAGAGGATGTAAAGGCTCTTCTCCAGAAGATACGGTAACAGATTTGGGATCTGTTACCGTCGCAGATAATGGAGAATCGCCTAGAAAATCTGATCACCGGGGCGGAGTATCACCGAATGATGATGATGATGATTCCTCATCGGATAACGACAGTTTTTCCACCGCAAATAATGAATCATCGGATGACGACCTCAGCTCCGGTTCAGATAGCGATTCTTCCTCGGTCAAAGTTTAATTTTTTCGGAATGCCAAGTTTGCATAAATTTCATAATATTATGCGGCCGTGTCTGAATTAGATATTGGGGACGTGTTTCATCTTTTTCCTTCTAAGGCATCGTCAATCAGTTCAACCCAGTGCGCGACCCTCGTATCGGTGCCTGACTGCAAATGCGTCAGGCACCCGATATTAGCCGACACAATTTCTTCTGCGCCGGTGGCCTTCAGGTTACTGAGCTTGTTGTCCCTGAGCTTGTACGACAGCTCAGGCTGCAATACCGAATACGTACCAGCCGAGCCGCAGCACAGGTGGCTGTCGGCGCACAGCGTTACATCGACCCCGACAGCCCGCAGGACTTCTTCAACTTTGCCACGAATCTGCTGACCGTGCTGCAAAGTACAGGGCGGGTGATAAGCAACGCGTTTCTTCACGCTGACTTTGGAGGCCAGTTGCTCCGTGAATGCCGGGAGGATTTCAGACAGATCTTTAGTCAGCGCCGAAATTTTAGCCGCACGCTCTGCATACGCAGGATCATGGGCGAGCAGATGACCGTACTCCTTCACTGTCACGCCGCAACCGGAAGCCGTCATCACGATGGCTTCGGCGCCGGCTTCAACATAAGGCCACCAGGCATCGATGTTGTTGCGCATGTCGTCCAGCCCGCCGTCCTGGTCATTCAGGTGATAGCGGATAGCGCCGCAGCAGCCTGCTTTGGGCGCGACGATCAGCTGAACGCCGAGCACATCGAGTACGCGTGCGGTGGCCGCGTTGATGTTGGGTGACATGGCCGGCTGCACGCAGCCATCGAGCAGCAGCATCTTGCGTGCATGCATGCGGCTGGGCCAGCGACCGGGATCACGTGCCTCAGGTACTTTATTTTTCAGCGTGGCGGGCAGCAAGGGACGAACTGCCTGACCGATTTTCATGGCCGGCTCGAACACCTGCTTGCGCGGCAAGACTTCTTTGAGTGCGGTGCGCACCAGTTGCTGTGCGAATGGCCGCTTGACCTGCTTCTCGACAATGCCACGACCAATATCGACCAGTCGTCCGTAGTTGACGCCGGAGGGGCAAGTGCTTTCGCAATTGCGGCAGGTGAGGCAGCGGTCCAGATGCAGCTGGGTCTTCTCGGTGGCGGGCTTGCCTTCGAGGACTTGCTTGATCAGATAAATACGGCCGCGCGGGCCATCCAGCTCGTCACCCAGCAATTGATACGTGGGGCAGGTGGCGGTACAGAAGCCGCAGTGCACGCACTTGCGCAGGATGGCATCGGCCTCCTGCCCTTCCTGCGTGTCACGGATGAAATCGGCGAGATTGGTTTGCATCGTCAGAAATCCGGATACAGGCGGCCGCGATTGAAGATACCGGCCGGATCAAAAGTGTTTTTCAGATGGTGGTGAATGCGCGCGACGGCTGGTTGCAGCGGATGAAACACGCCGACTGATTTATCGCCGCCTTTGAACAGGGTCGCGTGGCCGCCAGCGTTGGTTGCCGCTGCACGAATGACAGTCGCCTCTGCCGACGTCTTCAGCCAGCGCTGCGCGCCACCCCATTCGATCAGTGTTTCACCAGGGAGTTGCAAGGCCTCAGCGACAGCGGGCACCGACACGCGCCACAGACCGTGCGGCAGGTCTGCAAAGAACGGATGAGTTTGCTCGCGCAGGCTATCCCAGAAACCCTCGGCGTCATTCACTTTGTCGCCGCCCATCTTCTGAACTGCCGCATCCACGGCCGCTCGCGCACCCGACAGACGCACGGTGAGTTGCCCCTGATGCCAGCACGACGCAGAGATCGGTAATGGCTGACCGCCCCACAGATTCAGCTGCTTCAGGGCTTCAGCCTGTGACAACTCGAATTGCAGCGTGGTTTGCGCTACAGGTCGTGGCAAGACTTTGACGGATACTTCCAGGATCAGGCCCAGCGTTCCCAGCGAGCCCGCCAACAGACGCGATACGTCATAGCCGGCGACATTCTTCATCACCTGTCCGCCAAAGTGCAGCACCTCGCCTTTGCCATTCATGAGCACCGCGCCCAGCACAAAGTCGCGCACGGAACCGACGGCCTGACGGCGCGGACCAGCAAGGCCTGAGGCCACAATACCGCCTATCGTGGCCAGACCATCGAAGCGTGGCGGCTCGAAAGCCAGCATCTGATTTTTTTCGGAGAGTGCCTTGCCGATCTCGCGCAGCGTCGTGCCTGCGCGAGCAGTGATGACCAGCTCGGTCGAATCGTAAGCCACGATGCCACTGTAGGACGTCGTGTCGAGCACCTCGCCTTCCAGCTGCTGGCCGTACCAGTCCTTGGTGCCGTTGCCGCGAATGCGCAGTGGTGTACCGGATGCCGTCGCCGAGGCAATGCGATCCCTGAAAGCCTGAAGTACCTGTTCCATGATGTCGATCAGAAGCGGGGAAGGTCTGCGAATTTTTGTTGTCCGGCACGCACATGCATCTTGCCGTACTCGGCGCAGCGGTGCAGCGTGGGAATGGCTTTGTCGGGATTAAGCAGGAAAGGCGTATCGAAGGCGCGCTTCACGCCAAAAAAGGCTTCGCGCTCGGCAGGCGAGTACTGCACACACATCGAATTGATTTTTTCGATACCGACGCCGTGCTCGCCGGTGATGGTGCCACCCACCTCGACGCACAGCTCGAGAATCGCCGCACCAAATTTCTCCGCGCGATCAAATTCGCCCGGCGTATTCGCATCGAACAGAATCAGCGGATGCAGATTGCCGTCGCCGGCATGGAATACATTCGCGCAGCGCAGACCATACGTTTTTTCCATCTCGGCGATACCCAGCAGTACTTGAGCAAGATGCTTGCGCGGTATCGTGCCATCCATGCAGTAATAATCCGGCGAGATACGGCCGGCAGCAGGGAAAGCATTTTTTCTGCCGGACCAGAATTTCAGGCGCTCGGCTTCATCACGCGAGACGGCAATCGCCGTCGCCCCGGAAGCTTTCAGCACCTCGGTCATGTGCGCGATTTCTTCCTCGACTTCTTCGGCAGTGCCATCGGATTCGCACAGCAGAATTGCTTCGGCTTCGGTGTCATAACCCGCTTTGACGAAAGGCTCGACCATACGCGAGCTGGTTTTATCCATCATTTCCAGCCCGGCAGGAATGATCCCGGCGGCAATGACACTGGCGACCGCATTGCCGCCTTTGACCACATCGTCGAACGAAGCCATGATCACGCGCGCGGTTTGCGGTTTGGGCACGAGCTTGACGGTCACTTCGGTCACCACACCCAGCATGCCTTCGGAACCGATGAATACCGCCAGCAGATCCAGGCCGGGAGCATCCAGACCTTCATTGCCCAGCTCAACGACCTCACCTTCTATCGTCACCATACGCACGCGCAGTACGTTGTGCACCGTGAGGCCGTATTTCAGGCAGTGCACGCCGCCAGAGTTTTCAGCGACATTGCCGCCGATGGTGCAGGCAATTTGCGACGAGGGATCGGGGGCGTAATACAAGCCATGCGGCGCGGCAGCCTCCGATATCGCCAGATTGCGCACGCCGGGCTGAACGACTGCCGTGCGCGCATAAGGGTCGAGCTTGACGATGCGATTCAGTCGCGCAGTGGACAGCACCACGCCATCGGCAATCGGCGTGGCACCGCCGGAGAGACCGGTGCCTGCGCCGCGCGGCACGATCGGCACCGCTAGCTGGCGGCAGCTGTTAAGCGCCGCAACGACCTCGGCTTCATTTTCAGGCAACACCACGACCATTGGCAGCTGCCGGTAAGCAGACAGCCCGTCGCACTCATAAGGACGGGTGTCTTCTTCGTTAAACAGTACTGCCGCTGCGGGCAGAACCTCTCTCAGCGCAGCAACCACCTCGCGCTGGCGAGCTATGGCAAAACCGGGGGCAGAATGGGCGTTCATCGGGCATCCTGTGCGCTGGCGTGAGCAGCTCAGATTGACATCACAAGGGGCACCAGTTTAGCGAATGCAGACGCACAAAACTCCTCGTTTTGGGGTCTTCATGCTGAAAAGCTTTGACTGTGGCGATGAAAGTTTTTCGAAGAAATCGGTAGAGGCCGCCCGTTCCTGAGGGGCGCTGGCCGCAACCCGCCTGCTTCGACGGCGAAAAGCACGCCTGCAACAGACCCTACCGAGACCGAGCCGCTCAGGTTTTGCTGAACGTCGCTTTCATCCACTGCAAGAAGGCATCGACTTCAGGTCGCTCGGTTGTCTGCTTCTCGTACACCACATAATAGGCATGAGGCGGCGTCGCTGTCTGCATATCGAATAACCTGACGATGTCACCACTGTCGAGCAGCTCGCGCGCGAAATGCTCGCGGGTGAGACCAATGCCATGACCGTGACGCACCGCCTCCAACAGCAGGCCGAGATCATCCACCCGTAAGCCTGTGCTTGGCTCAGGCCAGTCCAGGCCAGCCGCTTCGAACCAGGGCTGCCACGGCTCCAGCGCGGAGCGAACCAAGGTCGCTTTCTGCAAATCTTCCGGCGCGCTAATCTCGCCCACCTGACGAAGATAGCTCGGGCTGGCGACGACGAAGGTGGGTTCAGAGAAAAGCTTTTCCGATTGCAGGTTCGGATATTTGCCGGGCCCGAAACGCACTTCAAGATCACTCTCTGCCAGCGAGAGATCGTATAGCGGCACCGACAGATATATCTCAACCGCGATATCCGGATGCTGTTCGGTAAAGGACGAGAGTCTCGGCACCAGCAAGTAGCGGGCAAAGGTCGGCGGCAAGGTGAGCTTTACACGAGGCTGCACGGAGGCGGCACGCCTAGGCATAGGGAAATCGGTCAGCGTGCGCAGTGCCTGACGCACCACATCGAGATAGCGCCGACCGAATTCGGAGAGACCGACATTGCGGCCATCGCGAAGGAAAAGTCGTTCGCCAACGAATTCTTCGAGCAAACGTATGCGATGCGACAGTGCGGAGGGCGTAATACACAACTCTTCTGCGGCAAGCGCAAACGAGCCATGACGGGCGGCCGCCTCAAAAGCAGACAGCGCGTGAACCGGGGGAATACGTGTTGCCATAGGTCGGGGACTGTCTGCCTAATGTAAAACCAAGCCGGATGGCTTACCAGCGGATGACCTTGCCGGGATTCAGGATGTTATTGGGATCCAGCGCATGTTTGATGGAACGCATCAGATCTACCGCGGCCTCGCCATGTTCTTGAATCAGGAAATCGATCTTGTGCAAGCCAATGCCGTGCTCGCCGGTACAGGTACCGTCCATGGCAATCGCGCGCGCCACCATGCGCTGATTGACGCCTTCTGCGCGCGCGACATCGTCCGGGTCACTGGTATCGACCATCATCTGCACATGAAAATTGCCGTCACCGACATGGCCGACAATACCGTGCACGATATTATGACGGTCGCAATCCGCCTTGGTCTCGAGAAGACAATCAGCCAGTCGGGAGATAGGCACGCAGCAGTCGGTCGAGATCGCTCTGCAGCCAGGACGTAGCTGCAGCAGCGCAAAATACGCATTGTGTCTTGCTTGCCAGAGCCTAGAGCGGTCTTCGGGGCGAGTCGCCCATTCGAACCCTGTTGCTCCATGCTCATCTGCAATCTGCTGCACCAACTCCGCCTGTTCCTTCACGCCATACTCGCTACCGTGAAATTCAAACAAGAGAAGCGGTTTTTCAGGGAGAGTGAGCTTGTCGTGCTTGTTTAAGGCCCTGACCCCGTTCTCATCGAGAAATTCGACACGCGCGACCGGTACACCGATTTGTATCGTCTGAATGACCGTGTTGACTGCGCTGGCGATGTCAGAAAACGAGCATACCGCTGCCGAGATGGCCTCGGGTTGAGGATAAATCTTTAGCGTGATCTCGGTAATGATGCCCAGCGTTCCTTCGCTGCCTACAAGCAGCCTGGTCAGGTCATAACCGGCAGAGGATTTTCTTGCGCGCGTGCCGGTTTTGATGATCTTGCCCTCGGCGGTGACGACCGTCAGCGCCAGTACATTGTCACGCATCGTTCCATAGCGCACCGCATTCGTCCCGGAAGCTCGGGTAGCCGCCATGCCACCGATCGAGGCATCTGCCCCCGGGTCGATAGGGAAGAAAAGACCCGTGTTCTTAATCTCGGTATTGAGCTGCTTACGAGTCACGCCGGACTGCACAGTGACTGTCAAGTCTTCGGCATTCACCGCCAGCACCGCATTCATCTGAGAGAGATCGATCGACAGACCTCCTTGCAACGCCAGCACATGACCCTCCAGCGACGTACCGGTGCCAAAAGCAATCACCGGGAAACGGTAACGATTGCATAGCGCGAGTGCTTGCGAAACGTCTTCAGTGGACTGCGCAAAGAGCACCGCATCCGGCAGCATGGGGTCGTAGGAAGATTCATCCCGGCCGTGATGCTCCCGAATCGCCTGCGCTGTGGACAAGCGGTCGGAAAACATCGCCCGCAACTCGGCAAGAAGCTCGGCAGGCAGTTCGCGCCTGAGCGCGGCAGGCAGGGCGGGATGGTTCATCTGGGTCTCTCCGAAAGGCGCTTATTGTACCCCGCGCCGTGCCGGAGAATGCCCCGCCATTCCATGAAAGCGGCCTGTCTTGGACCTCCGCTGGCCAGAACAGGAAATTCTGCAGGCATGAACAAGCGGTGGGGTTTTCGCTTATGCTCTGTCGCTTGTTCATTCACATTTCGCATCATGGGCAACCGACTTTCCAAAATCGCCACCCGCACCGGGGATGACGGCACCACGGGACTAGGCGATGGCAGCCGTGTCCGCAAGGATGCGCTGCGGGTACAGGCCATGGGGGATGTGGATGAGCTGAACTCGCAGCTCGGCGTGCTCCTCTGTGAGGACATGCCATCGGAGCTGCGGGAGGAGCTGATCACGATACAGCACGACCTGTTCGATCTGGGCGGCGAGCTGTGCATCCCAGGTTTCACCATGATCAAGGAAGCGCAGGTGTTGCGGCTCGATGAGCTGCTGGCAAAGTACAACGCCACCTTGCCAGCACTATCCGAATTCATCTTGCCCGGCGGATCCCGCGCAGCCGCGCTGGCGCATGTATGTCGCACCGTATGTCGTCGCGCCGAGCGATCCATCGTCGCACTGGGGAATGAAGAAGCACTGAATCCTCAGCCCAGACAATATGTAAATCGGTTGTCTGACCTCATGTTCGTGCTGGCGCGCGTACTCAATCGTCACACCGGCGGCAGTGATGTGCTGTGGGAGAAAAGCAGAAACGCCTCGCCATAAAAACAATGGCGCAACAGCGCCACCGAATTGCGAAGAACCTCGTCGTCAAGAAGGTCCTTTCATTCCACTTGTTTTCTCAATCAGCTGTTCACTACCAGCCTAGGCTCTTGCGCATGAATTCGCTGTCGAATCGATGTGGCAATGCCCGCTGCATCGAGTCCGCACTGCGCGAGCAATTGCTGCGCATCGCCATGGTCAATGAATTTATCTGGCAAACCCAGTTGCAGCAGAGGCTTGACGATGCCCGCAGCCGCCATCGCTTCGGCAACCGCAGAACCTGCACCACCCATGATGCAACCCTCTTCTACCGTAACGATCAGCTCGTGTGTCGCCGACAGCTCAGCCACCAGTGCAGCATCAAGCGGTTTGATAAAGCGCATATTCGCTACGGTGGCATTCAGCGCCTCTCCGGCACCGAGCGCCGGCGCTACCATCGTACCGAATGCGAGTATCGCCACCTGACGGCCTTTGCGACGTATTTCACCTTTACCCATGGGCAGCGGCGTGAGTGAGGTCTCCACTGCCGCACCGATACCGGCACCACGCGGATAGCGAATCGCCGCCGGACCGCGATAGCGAAAACCCGTGGTCAGCATCTGACGGCATTCATTCTCGTCGCTGGCCGCCATCACGACCATGTTGGGAATGCAGCGCAGAAAAGCAATATCGTAGTTACCCGCATGCGTTGCGCCATCAGCACCCACCAAACCCGCACGATCCAACGCAAAGGTAACATCCAGGTTTTGCAATGCCACGTCATGAATCAGCTGATCGTAACCGCGCTGCAGAAAAGTCGAATAAATCGCCACGACCGGCTTCAACCCCTCACAGGCAAGACCCGCGGCAAAGGTAACCGCATGCTGCTCAGCGATGCCGACGTCATAGTAGCGATCGGGGAATTGCTGCTCGAACTTCACCATGCCCGAACCCTCGCGCATCGCGGGTGTGATGCCGGCCAGACGCTCGTCCTGCGCTGCCATGTCGCATAGCCAGTCACCGAATACCTGGGTGTAGGTGGCCTTCGTACTCGCCGCAGGCTGGATGCCCTCGTCTGGATCGAACTTCCCGGGACCGTGATAAAGAATGGGGTCGGCCTCGGCCAGCTTGTAACCCTGACCTTTCTTGGTCACGACGTGCAGGAACTGCGGACCATCGAGATTCTTCAAGTTCTGCAGCGTGGGGATCAACGACTCAAGGTCATGTCCATCGATGGGGCCAATATAATTCAGGCCAAATTCTTCGAACAGCGTCGCTGGCACCAGCATGCCTTTGGCGTGCTCTTCAAATCGTTTGGCCAACTCGCGCATTGATGGTGGCAACATCTGCTTGCCCATGCTCTTCGCAGCTGCATAAAATTTGCCCGACATAAGTCGCGCCAGATAGCGGTTGAGCGCACCCACCGGCGGCGAAATCGACATGTCATTGTCATTCAACACCACCAGCATCTTAATGTCTTCGTAGACACCCACATTGTTCAGTGCTTCGAACGCCATGCCCGCCGTCATTGCACCATCACCGATCACCGCCACCGAGTGACGCTTCTCGCCCTTGGCACGTGCGGCCAATGCCATGCCCAGCGCAGCAGAAATAGACGTCGATGAGTGTGCAGTCCCGAAGGTGTCATACACACTTTCATTACGGCGCGGGAAACCCGACAAGCCGCCCTGCTGCCGCAGCGTGGGCATACGGTCGCGACGACCCGTGAGGATTTTGTGCGGATACGTCTGATGGCCAACATCCCAGACAATGCGATCGTCCGGCGTGTTGAACACATAGTGCAAAGCGATCGTCAGCTCGACCGTGCCGAGATTGGACGAGAGGTGGCCACCGGTCCGCGCAACGGATTCGAGCAGATAGGCGCGCAGCTCGTCGGCCAGTGTCGCGAGTTCTGCCCGCGACAGCGCCCGCAAGTCCGCCGGGTCGTTTATTTTTTGTAAAAGATTCATGGCGTCTTAGTAGTCGTCTCAGGCGGTTCTTTGTACGATCAAGTCGGCAAGCTCACCCAGCCGCAACGCGTGGTCCCCGAAGATGTCCAGAGCCTCGTGGGCATCCTGCCGCAACTTCTCTGCCAGGGCAAGCGACTCGTCCAATCCGAGAATCGACACATACGTCGGCTTGTTACTGGCTGCATCTTTGCCAGCGGTCTTCCCCAGCGTGGCCGAATCCGCGGTGGCGTCCAGAATGTCATCAACCACCTGAAAGGCCAGGCCTATGGATGCCGAATAAGCATGCAAGGCGGCAGCCTCATCATTCAGCAGGGCCTTGCCCGCCGTCGCTCCCAGCATCACCGAGGCCTCCAGCAGGGCGCCTGTCTTCAGCCGGTGCATCTGTTCCAGCTGATCTCTGGACAGCGCGATGCCCACCGAAGCCAGATCGATCGCCTGTCCGCCACACATGCCGCGCGAACCAGACGCTTGCGCAAGACAGGCCATCATCATCACCTTGCGTGCGGCCTCCAGCGTACCGCCCGTGAGTATTTCGAATGCTTGCGATTGCAGCGCGTCGCCAACCAGCAATGCCGTCGCCTCGTTATATTGCTTGTGCACTGTTGGCTTACCGCGCCGCAAATCATCATCGTCCATGCAGGGCATATCGTCATGCACTAACGAGTACGCATGAATCATTTCGACCGCACAGGCGGCGCGCTCCACCGCATCACGCGGCGCGTCAAACAGTTCACCCGCGGCAAATACCAGCAGAGGACGCACGCGCTTGCCGCCATCGAGCACTGCATACTGCATCGCCTGGTGCAAGGTGTGCGGCACCTGCTCTGCTGAGGGCAGGTGCGACATCAGCAGGGCTTCCATCTCGACTTGGACCGCCTTGCGCCAGCGGGCGAAGTCCTGCTTCATTCCTCGTCATCCTCGTCATCCTCATCGTCGTCGGTAGCGAAGGGCTTGAGCATGTCGCCCTCCAGTACCTTCACCTGCCTCTCTACGCGCTCAAGCTGGGCGGCGCAGTACTTCACCAACTCAGAGCCGCGCTGGTAGGCCGCAACCGAGGCCTCCAGCGGAAGCTCGCCGGATTCCATTTTCGCAACGAGCTGCTCTAGCTCGGCCATGGCGTCCTCAAAAGAGGGACTGGGCTGGTCGGAAGTACTTTTTTTGGGCATGAAACGGCCTGGCGGTGTGCGACTGAGGAAGTGTCTATTTTAGTGCAATCGCACTGCTGTCAACTTCGCTTACTTATACACCAGGCGACTGTTCGGGCCTGAAATTTTTATCAAAAAAACATGTCTATTCTGCTTTTCCGCCGACTGCTGCGCTTTTTTGGGGTTTTATCGCAGGCCGGCACTCTGATGTGATCTCGACACTGCGGCACCTTCGCAACTCAATCGCTGTCTTATATTGTCAAACAATAAAAGATTTTCAATTTGGCCACCATGTCCCTATCACAAGTGTCTGGGTATAATCCCGCCCTCGTCCAAAAAATCACTGTTCCATTTCGATCGAATAGGTATTTGCGGATTCTTTCTCTCTTAGGTTGGTGCAAATTAATTTGGGGGTGGGGATGTCCGATCTGGCCAGTCTCTCAAGACTCGCGCGATCCAACGCGCAACTTCCAGTCAGCGTGTATTTTGATGATGCGCTGCTGAACAAAGAAATCTCGCAACTGTTCCGACAAGGTCCGCAATATGTCGGTCACGAACTCATGGTGCCCAACATGGGCGACTATGCGTCCCTGCCGTGGGAGAACGACGGCCGGCTGCTCACCCGCAGCGCAGAGGGCATCGAACTCATTTCCAATGTCTGCCGACACCGGCAGGCCAAGATGCTAACCGGACGGGGCAACGCGCAGAACATTGTCTGCCCGCTGCACCGCTGGACCTATGACCTCAAAGGCGAACTGATCGGCGCGCCGCACTTCGGCGAAACCCCTTGCCTGAACCTGACCCGCTTCGGGCTACAGAGTTGGAATGGTCTGCTGTTCGATGACAATGGCATCGACATCCATGCGATGCTAAAGCATCTGAGCGTCACCAAAGATCTCAATTTCAGCGGCTACATGCTGGACCACGTTGAGACCCACGAGTGCGATTACAACTGGAAAACCTTCATCGAGGTCTACCTGGAGGATTATCACGTCGAGCCCTTCCACCCCGGCTTGGGCAACTTCGTCACCTGTAACGATCTGCGCTGGGATATGGGCGAGGGTTACAGCGTACAGACCGTGGGCGTGAATTCAGCACTGAAGAAATCCGGTTCACCGGTTTATCAGAAATGGCACGATGAGGTACTCCGTTATCGCGGCGGAGAAGTACCAACCTATGGTGCGATTTGGCTGACGATTTACCCGAACATCATGGTCGAGTGGTACCCGCATGTCCTCGTGGTGTCCACGCTGTGGCCGAAAGGCCCGCAACAAACGACCAACGTAGTCGAGTTCTACTACCCGGAAGACATTGTGCTCTTCGAGCGCGGCTTCGTCGATGCCGAGCGTGCCGCCTACATGGAGACCTGCGCTGAAGATGACGAGATCGCGCGGCGCATGGACGCTGGACGTCGCATCCTGCTCGATCGCGGCGTAAATGAAGTCGGTCCGTATCAATCGCCAATGGAAGATGGCATGCAGCATTTCCATGAGTGGTATCGCAGCAAGACCGCGCTGTGACGTTCACAGCAACGTCTGACTAAGCCGGGAATCCGGCATGCAGTCGTTATGGATGCTCTTCGCCAGCTTCATGTTTTCCCTGATGGGGGTGTGCGTGAAGCTGGCATCTGTCAGCTCCTCCACCTCTGACATCGTCATGTGCCGGGGCATCACCGGTCTGGTGATGATGTTTGCGTTGGCCCATCTGCGCGGCCTGCCGCTGCGTACTGATTTTCCCTGGCATCACGCCTGGCGAGGTGTTGTCGGTGTCATCGCACTCTGGCTCTGGTTCTTCTCGTTTCCCCGTCTGCCTCTGGCCACCGCCATGACGCTTAATTACATGGCACCCATCTGGATCGCGGCAATCGTGTTCACGCTAGGCTGGTGGCATCAACACAGGCGCTTTGAATGGGGACTGGCCGCAGCAATTCTCACCAGCTTCGTCGGTGTCGCGCTCCTCTTGAGGCCGACCATCCACGCCGAGCAGTGGCTGGGCGGTCTCGTGGCACTGGCTTCTGGCATCGTCTCTGCATTTGCTTATCTTCAGGTACGCAAGCTGGGCCAACTTGGCGAGCCCGAGTATCGCGTGGTTTTTTACTTCTCAGCCGCCGGCGCGATTGGCGGCCTGCTGTCGGGACTCATCGACAACTATCTCGACACGGGGCAGTTGCGATTGCTGCACTCCTTGTCGCCTTATGACCTGTTCCTGCTGATCGCCATCGGTGTCACCGCCACGATCGCACAGATCGCCATGACCCGGGCCTATCGTCTTGGCGCGATGCTGGTCACGGCCAACTTGCAGTATTCGGGGATCGTCTTTTCCAGTATCTGGGGCATCCTGATCTGGGGCGATCATATCGATCTGTATGGCTGGCTAGGTATTGCGATCATTCTTGCCAGCGGCGTAGTCGCAACCTTCTATAATGCGCGCAACAGCACGCCTAAAAAAATGCAATAACCCGATCGTGCTCTAGTGCAGAACCATCAAAACCGCAGCACGCGCCAGCGCATGTTGTGGCATGGCGTACCACCAGGAGGAGACCCGGAATGCCGTACACCACGCTGATCACTGCGACCGAGCTGAAGCAGCACATCGACAATCCCGCTTTCGTGATTCTCGATTGCCGTGCAGAGCTCACGGATACCCGCGCGGGTGCTCAAGCTTTCGCTGCCGGACACCTGCCGGGAGCGCAGCATGCGGATGCCGATACCGCACTCTCCGACAAATCTCCCGGCCCGAATGGCGAGTTTCGCGGACGGCACCCGCTGCCCGTGCAAGCAAGCTTCATCGAAACGCTGCGTGACTGGGGTGTCTATCCCAATTCACAGGTCATTGCCTATGATGCGCACGGCGGTATGTTCGCAGCGCGTTTGTGGTGGATGCTGCGCTGGGTCGGTCATGCCAACGTGGCTGTGCTGGACGGGGGATTGTCCGCGTGGCTGGCCAGCGGTGGTGCGTTGAGTACCGAGCGACCCTCGCGGCCGCGTGGCAGCATCACCTTGCAGACGTCGCTGGCGCCCACGGTCAGTACAGCGGACGTGCTGAGCAATCTGTCGACAAAAAAACATACGGTGCTGGATGCACGCGCAGCCGATCGCTTTCGCGGTGAAAATGAAACCATTGATCCGGTCGCCGGACACATACCCGGCGCGAAGAACCGCTGCTTCAAGGACAACCTGCTGAGTGACGGAGCATTCAAGGCAGCGGAGGCGCTCAAAAGCGATTTCAGTTCACTCATCAGCAGCCCGCAAACCACGATACTGCAATGTGGATCGGGCATCTCCGCCTGTCACAATGCACTGGCCATGGAAATCGCCGGACTAAGCGGTGCATCGCTATACCCAGGCTCCTGGAGTGAATGGTCGAGCGATGCGTCGCGACCGGTAGCGACCGGCGCCTGAGCGGGCTCAGTGAATATGGAAACGGTGGGTGAGAATCAGCACAATGCCCACACCTAAGGCGATCAAGACAAACTGGGGTACTGATTCGCGCAGCGTCGCCCTGCGCTGCATCTGCGGCATCAGGTCACTGACCGCGATATAGATGAAGCCTGAGGAAGCAAGTACCAGCACATAAGGGATCAGGTGCATGCCACTGCCCAGTGCGTAATAGCCCACCAGTCCACCGAGTACTGCCATCAGGCTGCAAATCAGGTTGTAGGTGTAAGCACGCGCCTTGCTCAGCCCAGCGTTAAGCAACACGATGAAGTCGCCGATTTCCTGAGGAATCTCATGTGCCGTAATGGCCAGCGTGGTGATCACGCCGAGCTTGAAGTCTGCCAGAAAGGCTGCCGCAATCAATATGCCGTCGGTGAAATTGTGCAGACCATCGCCCACCAAAATCATCCAGCCGGATTGTCCCGCCTCATGCGCATCATGACCATGCTCGTGATCATGACCATCGCCCTCATAATGATGCGAGTGACGAAGAATCGCGAATTTCTCGAGCAAGAAAAATCCCAGTAAGCCGGCGAGCAGCGTGGCGAACAGCGCATGAATATTCGCCTCGGATTCGAACGCCTCCGGTAGCGCGTGCAATAGTGAGGTCGAGAGCAAAATGCCCACTGACAGACTGACCATCCGCTCCACGATGCGCGACAAAAAGCCATACGACAGCAATGCAGCAGCGGAGATGCTGATCACGCCACCGAGCAAGGTGGCCAGCAGAATATAAGGCAGGGTGTCGATTTTTCAGTCCCGGCGTGGGCAGATGATTAACGGCAGCGATTAGACCACAGCTGCGGCCGTTGTAGCAATTTGTCCGGTGACGAAGCCTGCCGTTGCGCGCGATCCGCCGCTCGCCTCAGAGTGAGCTCAGGAAAGCCATCAGATCCTCGCGCTCTTGTGCTGACAGCTTCACGAACAAGGTGCGTGACGACTCCGCCTCACCGCCGTGCCAGACAATCGCCTCCAGGAGATTACGTGCGCGACCATCGTGCAGCAGGTTCGTACTGCCATTCACCTGTTTTGACAGGCCAATACCCCATAGCGGCGGCGTGCGCCAGTCGCGACCGCCCGCTTTGAAATCCGGCCGGCCATCTGCCAGCTCCGGCCCCATGTCATGCAGCAGCAAATCGGTGTACGGACGAATCGTCTTCCCGGAGAGCTGGGGAATCAGCGCCGATTGCCCGGTCTTGAGTTCAGCAACGTGACACTGGGCACATTTCACTGCAGCGAACAGCTTCTCGCCACGAACGACGCCGGGCTGGTCACGGTCGCGCGGCGCGGGCGCGTCGAGCGCACTGACCCAGAAGGTCAGCGAGTCCCATAGTTCCTCGCGCAGCTCGGGTTTGCCACTGTGCTTGGCTTCAAGGCAGTCCTTCTGTACCGGCGTGCAGTTCTGCGTCGGGTAGATGACCGAGGTCGTGCCTATATCACCCAGAAAAGCCGCGGCCAGCTGCTGCCTGAGGCTGGGCTGATTCGCCTTCCAGCCAAAACGGCCCATAGACATCTTGTTATTGACATCGTCACGCACATAATTTGGCCGGCCATTCAATCCTTGCGACTTCTGCCATTCGGCGAGTGCGAGAATGTCGGCTTCGCTGACCGCTTCGAGATAGCCCAACCCGAAAATCGCCTGCGAATTTCGCAGCGACGTCATCACATCTTTTGCGAGCGGCCCGAACCCGAGTTTCTCGAGCCGAACTACAGGTTTGCGCAGCTCGATGGCCGAACCATCGGGAAAAGTGAAACGGCTGTTCTTCCAGTCGACATGCACTTCGCCTTCGCCAAACTTTACGCCTTCGCGCTGCGAAGTGTCGAAACTCTGCACCTGCAAACCATACGTTGGCTCGGGATTGGGGCCGCCATGCGGACCAACACCCGGCACCGACAGCCGCAGCGATTGCATGAACACCGGGCCGCCCCCTGCATCATTCGTGCGCCCTCGCCCTGCCTGTATGTGGCAGGACACGCAAGACTGCGCGAGAAACGTCGGACCCAAGCCCCATTCGCTGCCGCCGGGGCCCGGCTGAGACAGATCCCACCATTTCGAGATCTGATCTTCAGGTACCGCGATCCAGAGCGTGTTGAATACCTTTTCTCCGGCGCGGAATGACCGCTTTTGCGCCTCCTGAAGGCCGGGCACGGCCTGCAGATACGCCATGTGCGGCAACGCAGGTGCCGTCTCGGTAAACGCGGGACTGAGCACGCCGGCAAACAACGCCAACGCACCCGCCATCATCAGAAATTTCGCAGCTTTGTTGGACATTGTTTTATTGGTATGGGGAGGTGCACATCACAGGCGTTGATGGATTATCCGGTGACCAAAGGCAGTTGACCTTTGGTCCCCGACGTCGTGTCGATGCTACCAAATTCTGCTGGCTAGTGCGCTTCTTCCCAGTTGCTGCCCGCGCCCACTTCCGCGACCAGCGGTACCTTCAGTTGGGCGACACCCCCCATCAGCAAGGGGAGTTTTTCTTTGACAAGCGATAGCTCATCGTCCGGGACCTCAAGCACCAGTTCATCATGCACTTGCATCACCATGCGCGAGGCCAGCTGATGCTCATCCAGCCAGCCCTGCACCGAGATCATCGCCAGCTTGATCAGGTCGGCTGCCGTGCCCTGCATTGGCGCATTGATTGCTGCCCGCTCTGCGGCCTGACGGCGCGGCCCATTAGGCGAATTGATCTCAGGCAGCCATAACCGACGTCCAAACACGGTCTCGACGAAACCCTGAGACTTTGCCTGCTGGCGTACCTCGTCCATGAACCGCCTGACGCCCGCAAAGCGCTGAAAATATTTGTCCATGTACATCTGCGCAGCAGAGCGCTCTACACCAAGATTACCAGCGAGCCCAAAGACACTCATGCCGTACATCAGACCAAAGTTGATCACCTTGGCATAGCGGCGCTGCTCACTGCTGACCTCGGGCAGCGGCAGGCCAAAAATCTCGGACGCAGTCGCTCGGTGAATATCCTCGCCCGCCGCAAACGCCCGCAGCATGCCTTCATCGCCCGACAAATGCGCCATGATGCGCAGCTCGATTTGCGAGTAGTCGGCGGACACGATGAGGTTGCCGGGCGAGGCGATGAAGGCCTCACGAATGCGCCTGCCTTCGGCCGTGCGCACGGGAATATTCTGTAAATTAGGGTCATTCGATGACAACCGGCCCGTCACGGCGATCGCCTGACCGTAGTTGGTATGTACACGACCCGTCAGCGGGTTTACCATGCGCGGCAGCTTGTCAGTGTAGGTAGATTTCAGCTTCGACAAGCTGCGGTAATCCAGCAAAAGCTTGGGCAGCGGGTAGTCTTCCGCCAACTTTTGTAATACCTCTTCATCAGTCGACGGCGTACCACTTGGCGTTTTTTTCACAACCGGCAGCTTAAGCTTCTGAAACAGCACTTCGCCGAGCTGCTTTGGTGAATTCAGGTTGAAGGGCAGCCCGGCCAGCTCATGGGCTTGTTTCTCAATCTCGATCAGACGGCTGCCGAGCTCGTGCGATTGCGTCGCTAAACGCTCGACATCAATGAGCACACCATTGCGCTCCATGCGCTGCAAGACCTGCGCAGTCGGGATCTCGATCTGCTGGTAAATGAAGCGCAGTCGGTCGTTCGCCTCGACACGCGGCCACATGGTCTGATGAAGCTGCAGCGTAATGTCAGCATCTTCCGCCGCATACTCGGTAGCCTGTTCGAGGCTCACTTCATCAAAACCGATTTGCGATGCCCCTTTCCCGCACACTGCCTCGTAGCTGATCGTCTTGCGGTTCAGCCAGCGCAAGGCCAGGCTGTCCATATCGTGGCTGCGATGCGATTCGAGCACATACGACTGCAGCAGTGTGTCATGCACCATGCCCCTGAGCGTGATGCCATGATTGGCCAGTATGTGTGCGTCATATTTCAGGTGTTGTCCCAGCTTCGGGAAAGACGGCTCTTCCAGCCAGTGCCTGAGCTTGCCCAGCACGTGCTCGCGCGAGAGCTGCTCGGGCGCGCCGGGATAGCGGTGATGCATGGGCACGTAGGCTGCCATACCGGGCTCGACACTGAGCGAGAGTCCGACGATCTCGGCACGCATAGGATCGAGTGAGGTGGTTTCAGTATCAAAGGCGGTCAGCCTCGCCGCGCTGATGCGCGCCAGCCAGGCATCGAGCTGCGCCTCGTTGAGCACCATCTCATAATGGGTTTCTGGCGGCGGCTCAGCGGCAAACAAGGCTCCTTGTAATCCTGTCGCATCCGGCGCGGCTGCCGGGTCATGAGCGGCTTGAGCAGGGACGTCAGCATTCAGTTCACGTAGCCACGTGCGAAAGCCCATCTTGTTGAAGAATTCGCGCAGCGCTTCCTTGTCCTCAGGGCGCGCGGCAAGTGTCGATGCGATCGATTCAAGGTGCGGCACGAGATCGCAGTCGCATTTGACGGTCACCAGCACGCGTGCCTGCGGCAACCAATCCAACGCCGCTTGCAAATTCTTGCCGACGACACCGCCGATCTCGGCTGCGTGCGCCATCACGCCATCGAGTGTCTGATACTGCGTCAACCATTTCACCGCCGTTTTGGGTCCGACTTTCTCGACGCCCGGTACATTGTCCACGGTATCGCCGACTAAGGTCAGATAGTCAACCATGCGCTCGGGCGGCACGCCAAATTTGGCGATCACGCCGTGTCGGTCGAGCGTCTCATTGCTCATGGTGTTCACCAGCGTCACGCGCTCATTCACGAGCTGAGCAAGATCTTTGTCACCCGTGGAGATTACCGTGGACATTTCTTGCGCGGCAGCCGCAGACGCCAGCGTGCCGATCACGTCATCCGCCTCGACGCCCTCGATCATCAGGATGGGCCATCCCAGAGCCCGCACGACCTCATGGATGGGCTCGATCTGGCGCGCGAGATCGTCTGGCATCGATGGCCGGTGCGCCTTGTATTCTGGGTAGAGATCGTCGCGGAAGGTCTTGCCTTTTGCATCGAAGACACAGGCCATGTATGCTGCCGCATAGTCTTGCCGCAAGCGGCGCAGCATGTTGATCATGCCGTAGATCGCCCCGGTCGGTGCACCTTCTGCGTTGCGGAGATCGGGCATCGCATGAAAAGCTCGGTACAAATAACTCGAACCATCCACCAGCAACAGGGTTTTATTCATATGGAAAGCGATCGGAAACGGGTGCCGCGGTTGCGGCAGTTGACCAACGTTGAGCGCGCGACCTCGCGCAAGGCCAGCGAGTCGTGGCAAATGTTCACGATTATGGCAGAGTTTATCGACGCCGCTGAGCGCCTCTCGGAGATACGCCCTGCGGTATCGATATTCGGATCGGCACGCATACACTCGGGGGATCCGTATTACGACACCACCATCGATATCGCTCGGCGCTTGTCTGACGAAGGCTTCTCCGTGATCTCTGGCGGCGGTCCCGGCATCATGGAAGCAGCGAACAAAGGCGCCTATGAAGGCAGGTCGCCTTCGATCGGGCTCAACATCGAACTGCCGCGTGAACAGACCAGCAACACCTGGCAAAACATCTCTCTGTCTTTCCGGCATTTTTTTGCTCGCAAAGTGGCCTTCGTCAAGTATGCGGATGCCTATGTCGTGCTGCCGGGCGGCTTTGGCACACTGGACGAACTCTCAGAGGTGCTGGCCCTGATACAAACTGGCAAAACCCGCCGTATTCCCGTGATTCTGGTGGGTACGCCGTTCTGGTCGGGATTGCTTGACTGGTTCCGGCAGACGCTGGTTGGACAAGGCCTCGTGGACCCCGAGGACATGACGCTGATGCAGCTCATTGATGAACCGGCAGACATTGTCGAGGCCATCTTTGCCTTCTATGAGGCACGTGACATCGTCCCGGAGGAAACCGAGCACCCTCATCGGTCCTTCCTCTAAGCCCGGGCGAGAAGGCCTGCGGGGGCTTTGCTAGAATGAGGCTTGGCCATGTGACCCGACGGGGAGCTCCTTCATGAACCACCACCGTTTGCTTCAGCACCGCCTCGCTGGCATCGGCATAGCGATCGCGCTGGCCACCTGCGTCCAGAAGACTGCATGCGCCGCAGACCTGCTGGAGTCGCTTCCCGACGACCCAGCGGTGTCGGCTGCCGTCGGCGATGGCACGACTGAAATCACGCAAAAGCGCGAGCAGAACGCCGTGACTTCAGTGCGCGTGCGCCGTGGCGCCAACACCTACTACGTGACGCCAGCGGAGCAGATTCCGTCGTCAGAGGCTGGCGGGCGCGCCGCGCAGTGGGAAATCTTCCAGTTCCGCCCCGGGCGACCGAAGGACATTCAACCCGCACCGCCGCCGACACTCAACCGATAAATTATCCACGCACTGAACTGTATGGCCGCAACACAGTGCGGGTGAGTTCTCCTGCTGCCTCTTTTTTGTTTCTCTTGTCTATCTGGTTTCTTTTTTTATGGCAGTGTTTACCCCAGTCAGTCTGGAAGAGGTCGTACCATGGGCTGAGCAATTCCCTGTGGGCCGCATCCATTCGCTCGAAGGCATCTCTTCTGGTATCGAGAACAGCAACTTCTTTCTGAGCGCAGAGCGCGGCGAGTTCGTTCTGACGATCTTCGAAAAACTGAGCTTCGAACAGCTGCCGTTTTATCTGAATCTGATGCGACATCTCGCCGAGCGCGAGGTGCGGGTACCCGCCCCACTGCAAAGTAACCGGGGCGAGCTGATCGCCGCTCTGCATGGCAAACCCGCGGCTATCGTCACTCGGCTGAACGGTCACTGGCAACCGGCGCCCGAAGCCGTGCATTGCCGCGAAGTCGGCCGCATGCTAGCGAAGATGCATCTCGCCGGCCAGGATTTTCCACTGCACCAGCCTAACTTGCGCGGCCTCGCGTGGTGGCGCGAGACCACCCCCCAGGTACTGCCTTATTTGTCTGAAGATAACCAGCAACTACTCCGTGCCGAGATGCGGTTTCAGGAAGCCTTCAGCGTATCAGCCATTTATCACGCGCTGCCGAACGGGCCAGTGCATGCCGATCTGTTCCGCAACAATGTCATGTTCGATGGCGAGCAGCTGACCGGCTTTTTTGATTTCTATTTTGCCGGCTGTGACACCTGGCTATTTGATGTGGCCGTTACCGTCAACGACTGGTGCATTGACCTGGAAACAGGTGAGACCGATCCCTTGCGCGTTAGAGCGCTACTGGATGCCTATGCGTCGGTGCGTCCGTTTACTGATGGAGAGCAGCAGTCATGGCCCGCGATGCTGCGCGCCGGCGCGCTGCGTTTCTGGCTTTCGCGGCTCTATGACTTCTACCTGCCGCGCGAGGCCGAGCTGCTCACCCCGCATGATCCCACGCATTTCGAACGCATCCTGCGTCACCGTATTGAACATACCGTCGAGGGACTGGCCTGAGTATGGAACACATACCCGCTAGCAGAGGTATCGAATGGATCAGGCAAGGCTTTGCGCTGTTTCGGCAGCAGCCGGCTGAGCTGTCGATGCTCTTCCTGCTGTATATGCTGCTGATGTTTACGCTGTCGCTGATACCGATGATCGGCCAGATGCTACCTTTATTGCTGGTGCCAGCCTTTTCCATGGCCTTCATGCAGGCTTGTTTTGAAATCGACGCCGGACGCAAAGCCCGACCTAGTCTACTGCTCACCGCCTTCCGTTCACCTTCGCTTGGCACCCTGCTGCAGCTGGGCGCACTCTACCTGCTGGCCGCGATCGGCTGTGTGCTGGCCTCGTCGGTGATTGATGGCGGCAGCTTCTGGAAGCTGATGTCGGGGCAGCTACCTGCGGATGACAAAAATCTTCAGATCAATGATTTGCCGCTGGCGATGATGTTTGCGTCGCTGCTCTACATGCCGTTCGCGATGGCGTTCTGGCACGCGGCACCGCTCGCAACCTGGCAGCGGATGGGATTGTTCAAGGCGATTTTCTACAGCTTCTTTGCGGTCCGGCGCTGTGGCCGGGCATTCATTGCCTACGCGCTGGGCTGGGTCATCATCGGGATTGCGCTCCCCGCCGTTATCAGTGCGGTACTGAGCTTGCTGCTCGGAAAAACTTTGGTCACGATCATGCTGCTGATGCCGCTTTCGGTCATTCTGACAATTGTGATGTATTGCTCTTTCTATCCTACCTACCTGCAGGTTTTTGAGCGGCCGGAACAATAGTAAATTTTTCGTTACTGACCGCTTAACTGCGCTCAAAGAGCAAAAAAAGATTAATTCTGTTGTTCATTAACGACGTATTTCCAGGAATAAATTGTTATGTCAAAAGTTCATACAGCGCAAGCGGAGGGGGTTAGCTATTCCTACCACGAACCGCAAGGTAGAGATGGGGGTCTTGTTAAAGGAATCATGTATCAGAAAGCCGATTCAAAGACAGGCGAAATGAAATTAAAAAGCGCCGATGGGTTCCTAGAAAGATTGCTTATAAAAGCGAGAGGCTATTCTAAACTGAAAGAAAGTAATGCTAAAAAATTTTTACAAGCCATTCTGTCTACCACTAGCCTTCCCCCGGACATCGAACTCACGTCAAGAATCAAATCATTTGGGGGCAGTAAATCGGTCATAAAGGCTGACGTCTTTCAATATAACTTCAAAAACTTTATGGCAACAGACAAGATGGTGATGAATATAAAATCAATGATGAGGCAGTAATTGTGGTTCGGTTTGTTAACCGATGACACTTAAACTGGGACTGTTCAGGTAAGCCGCTCCAGCCTCGCCACCCCCAGGTCCAGCCGCTATCGTAAGCTTTCCGGTTTATCCGCCAGCGTCATTCAGGCAGAACTTGACCGATTTCGGGATATTTTATTTAGGGAAATTTCATTACCAGGCACCAAATCAACTTGAATGAATCGGTTGGTAAGATGATACAGTCCCAGATACCCCAGACCCCTGCTAATGGCGGGCCACGTCAGGCTAGCTTTGAAAGAACACCAAGCGCAGATAGTCTTAGCTACATATTATTGAATGGAGAAAACTGCACACCCTCAAAATCTTTTCTCAGCAAACTCAAGAACCTTGGTCATACATTAAGCTCCCCCTTCAGAGCACTAACAAGAGGGAAAATCGAAAACTCCATTGGCAGCCGAAACTCCTCTATCGCAATGATGAATGTCAAATCGGAACAGCGGCCAGCCACCTTTAGTAAATTCGATTATCAAGTGGTCGGCGGAAAAGAAGGTTACGGACCGCGCCCGTTTATCGAAAAAATTTTCGGATGACAGTAGTACGTAAATTGCTACTGCTTATTCAATTCGTTCTAGCTTCGCCACCCCCAGATCCAGCAGCTTCATCCCGTTTTTCCCAAAATTGATACTGGCACGCGCCTGCATTCCGCTGCCTTCAATATTGACGATCACCCCTTCACCAAACTTTTGGTGAAACACGCTCTGTCCCACCCGCCAGCCCGTGTCCTTGCGTGAACTGAAGGATTGCGCGATCTGATTATTACCGCTCTCGGGCACGTCCACCCATGCGGCTTTCTGCGAGCCTGATAGCCACTGGGTCTGCACACGCGGCGAGAGCCACTTGAGTGAATCTTCAGGTAATTCATCCAGAAATCGCGAGCGCATGTTGTAGCGGGTCTGGCCATGCAGCATGCGAGTCTGCGCGAAGCTCATGTACAGCCGCTTCCTGGCGCGGGTGATGGCCACATACATCAGCCGGCGCTCTTCTTCGACGCCATCATCCAGCTCTTCGCTGTTCTCATGCGGGAACAGCCCCTCTTCCAGACCGGTGATGAACACCGCATCGAATTCCAGTCCCTTTGCCGCATGCACCGTCATCAGCTGTATCGCGTCCTGACCGGCCTGTGCCTGATTGTCTCCGGCCTCGAGTGACGCATGCGAGAGAAATGCCGATAACGGCGACATCACCGTCGTCAGCGGGGCATCAGCGTCGATGATCTCGATACCGTCGCCCGCCACCAGCGCCGGAGCGGTGCTTTCCACTTGCGGGCCCACCAGCGCCGGTGCATCAATGCGGAATCCTTCTTCCGACAAAAACAAGGCCGCCGCGCTGACCAGCTGCTCCAGATTTTCTATGCGGTCTGCCCCCTCCTTCTCGCCCTGATAATGGGTAATCAGGGTGCTTTTATCCAGCACGATCTGCACCATTTCCTGCAGTGGCAAGCGCTCCGTCTCAAAACGCACGCCTTCGATCAGCTTCACAAAAGCGCCGAGCACCGCGCCGGCTTTACCGGCGACATAAGGCACGGCCGCATACAGTGAAATACTGTACTGGCGCGCGGCATCCTGCAGCTGCTCGATACTGCGCGCACCGATGCCACGCGTAGGAAAGTTCACTACCCGCAGAAAGGCAGAATCGTTGTGAGGATTATCGATCAGCTGCAGATAAGCGATCGCATGCTTGATCTCGGCGCGCTCGAAAAAGCGCTGACCGCCATAGACCCGATACGGCAGGCTGGCCGAAAACAGCGCATGCTCGATCACGCGCGACTGTGCATTCGACCGATACAGCACCGCAATCTCGCTGCGCAGCCAGCCTTCGGCGATCAGACTTTTGGCTTCTTCGATCAGCCACTGCGCTTCCTGCAAGTCGCTGGAGGCTTCGAAAACACGAACTTGCTCACCATGCCCGGCATCGGTCCGCAGGTTCTTACCCAGACGACGCGTGTTGTTCGAAATCAGCTGATTGGCCGTATCCAGAATATGACCATGCGAGCGATAGTTTTGCTCTAGCTTGATCAGGTTCTGCACATTGAATTCACGCTCAAACGCCGACATATTGCCCACATTCGCACCGCGGAACGCATAGATGCTCTGATCGTCATCACCCACCGCAAATACCGCGCCCTGTTCGCCCGCCAGCAGCTTCAGCCACTTGTATTGCAGATCATTCGTATCTTGGAACTCATCCACCAGAATATGTTTGAACCTCACCTGATAATGCTCGCGCAAGGGTTGATTACGCGATAGCAGCTCATAGCACCGCAACAGCAATTCTGCAAAATCGACCACACCTTCGCGCTGACACTGATCGTCATACGCTTCGTACAGCTCGGCGAACTTGCGCTGATAGTCATCGCTCGCCTCGACCTCCGATGCGCGCAAGCCCTGATCTTTTGCACTATTAATAAAGTACATCAGGTGTTTAGGCGGGTATTTTTCATCATCGATATTCAGGCGCTTGAGTAAACGCTTGATCGCTGATAGCTGATCCTGCGAATCCAGAATCTGGAAGGTCTGCGGCAGGGCCGCATCGCGATAGTGCGCACGCAGCAAACGGTTACACAGTCCGTGGAAGGTGCCTATCCACATGCCTCGCGTATTAATCGGCAACATGGCTGACAGGCGCGCCAGCATTTCCTTTGCAGCCTTGTTGGTGAAGGTCACCGCAAGCACGCCCGCGGGAGAGATCTGCCCGGTCTGGATCAGCCAGGCGATACGGGTAGTGAGCACCCGGGTCTTGCCGGATCCGGCGCCCGCAAGGATCAGCGCGGGCTGAGGGGGAAGCGTGACAGCGGCGAGTTGTTCGGGATTGAGGTTGTGAAGGAGGTTTTGCATCGCCGGATTATACGACTGCGCTGCTCAGCCTCCGAAGTCAGGGCCCATCTTGGCCGGGGAAATTCGTAAGCTCAACAATCCTAGGCGCACACCGGGGAATCACGGGATTCGCCCGGCGAGACGACAGGCAGTCAACGCCTCAGACCTGCGGCTTCTCGGTGCGATGCATTGCCTGCGAATCGACGCCGACGATATCAGCGCTGTCGGCATCACCTATTTCCGGAAGCGAGGCGACGCTGGTCAGCTGAGCCGTCACCTCCGGGCGCGGGGCGAAATTCAACGTCTCTTGATGCGAATTTTCGGCAAGCTTGAATTTGCCGAGGGTCTGAAGCGACACTGCCTGGCTCGAAGGAGAATCGACCACGATGGGAATGGCGACGGCCGATGCTATTGGTGTCGATTGCAATGAGGGGAATTTTGTTGGCGACTCGGGTTCTTCTCCATCCATCGCCACATGCGATCTACGCATCATGGCTCCCAACACCTTGGAACGCTCGGGGCTGGCGAATTCAGCAGTACTCGCAGATGATGGTGTGGCCGTGTCGATAATTGTCTGACAGATGCTGGTCATGGTTTTTTGCCAGCTAAACACTACCAGTAAGTTTCCATATCGCCCTGAATGAGGTTTTTTGACATGATCTGTCCAGGCTTTGGCAAATTTCAGCAACAGATCTTTTTGAGGGCTACGGCGCACCAGCTCGGCCAGCGTTTGGCCGCTGTTGTCACTTTTCAGATAGTCCCTAATCAGGGAGAAGATGCTCTGCAAAATGAGTTTTTGCTCTTTGAAAAAAATCGTTTTATCAGCAGGGAAAAGTGCCTGATTCATGATCCGAAGATCTGAATCGTTCATGCTGAGAAATTGCTTGAGATAATCCTTGCGGCTTTTGAGGATAGGGCTGGTCGTGGCCTTGAGCGCTGATGTTTTTTCGAGTCGCTTCCGGGAGCGAGTTTGATTACTCAAAGGCTTGAGTGTTGCAGCCACCTCTCTGGTACTAAAATCAGTTTGCCGAATGTCTTTTTTCATCACTTGATGGCGCAGCATCATGATCATTTTTCTTTGCTCAAGGCCCACCCAGTCTTTGTTATCAAAAGTATAGGTGGACTCAAGCAGCAATTCTTGCATCTGCTGGCGATGACGACGGATACTTGATGCCTTGTACGTAGTCGCTGCGAGTTTGTGCTCCTTCTTGGGCAAGTAGACATACCAATGATCTGAAGGGTCTTTGCCAGCCCTGACTATGGCATCGCCAGGTTTGTACCTGACCGCGTCATAAATCTCGCCTATCGTGTCGGTATTCACCGGGGACGATAAAGGAACAAAATTGGGATGGTCAGCATGTCGGGTTCGATGAGTGGCTTGCATGAGATAACTCCTTTCACTATTCAGGCGCGTACCGTGGCGTCGTAATCGGGGGATTTTTCGAGCACGTCGTCGATGGACAGACTCAGGCCATCGATGAAGCTTTGTGCGGTTTCAGAAAAACAGGACAAAGCGTCGGAAATATCAGATAGCGTCCATTCGGTGGGAATAACTTCACTGATGAGTATCAGTTCACCTTCAGGACCTGTCAGTGCAACGCGCAACGATGACTGATCCGCATAGAGCAAATTGGAACAAAGCATCGCGCCATACACGGACTCACGATCAGATTCGTCAGGTCTTCCGAGCGAAGAAGACAGAATCAGGCGATCAGGTGACGGTACAAAGCTGACGCCGATATCGATGCCGGCTGATGTTTGCAGAGACCAGCTCTGATCATCATCCTGAATGAGTGCCTCTATCCACTCGGTCGCCGGACCGAGTGTCTGCATTTGGTCTTGCAGATGCTTTAGCGTGTTTGACACGACATTCCCCGCACGAGATTTGTCGAATATCGGACAAATCGTTCGATAAGTTTAGTTCGCTCTCAGTGTCTGTTTGAAAATTGTAGCGAGCGGTATGAGTTCGGGCCGAGAAGCGCAGTCGTACGTGAGGTCCGTCGCGCAGCGCAGCCCCGAAATCAGGCCGCGCAGTAGATTTTCAAACAGACACTTATCGATGACTGAAACTCAGCCGTGAGTTGCCAAGCCTCAGCGTGGGTTCCGGGAATTTGTAAAATTAAAAGGTCGATAATCGGATAGTATCCGATGATTTCACATTGACGCGAAGTGTCATTTGTCGAGGTGATCGCACAAATAGACCCATGCAGTTGACAAATACGACGAACAAGCTGGTGGAAAAAATTTTTATCTTTTCAGCGTTTGGTAAATAACTGCGCAAATGCTGATGTTGCCTCAGCGGGCGCATCGCTTTGATAGACGCTGCTGATAGCCGCCACCATATCCGCGCCCTCCTCAACCAGCGGGCGCGAATTCTCCGGCGTCATCCCACCGATCACACAAACCGGCAAGCTGAGTTCACGTTTGGCACGTGACACGATATCGGCCGGCGTGGTGACTTCGTATTTTTTGACGCGAGAAGGATAGAACCCGCCAAACGCGACATAGCTGGCACCCGCCTTCGCCGAATCACGTGCAAGCTGCAAATCGCCATAACAAGAGGCGCCGATGATCTTGCCCACTCCCAGTGCGGCCCGCATGTCGGCGACAGGACGATCCGTGCCGCCCACATGCAAACCATCCGCATCCAGCTGCTCGCACAGCGACAGATGATCATTGATGATGAAGGGAGCCACATGACGACGGCAGAGCGCAAGCAGCGCGCTGGCCTGTTCACTGCGCAAGGATTCGCTGGCGGTCTTGTGTCGATACTGGACGATCGCCGCACCGGCACCCAAAGCCTGCTCGGTGATGGCGATCAAACGGTCGGTGTCATCCCAATCGGGAGTGACGAGATACAAGCCTTTCATGGGTTCTCCTGAAAACTGACGACAGCGCGCGCCGGAATCGCTTGCCCTCGCGCGATGAGATAAGCATGTTGCAATGTCTGGTGCACATAAGCCTGCGCCCGCTGCAGCGCTTCACGGACAGGCTGCCCCAGCGCCAAGCCAGCAGCAATGGCGGAGGCCAGCGTGCAGCCAGTACCATGGAATTCACCCGGCAATCGCGGCCAGCGGAACGATTGCTGCTGCCCGTCATGAAACCAGTCATTGATGACCTCATCACCCTCGGCATGTCCGCCCTTGATCAGCACATGCGGTGCCCATGACTGCAGTATGGCTGCCTGTCGCTGAAGATCATGTTCCCCACCGCAGAGTCGCGCTGCTTCCGGCAAATTGGGGGTCAGCACGGTCGCCAGCGGCAGCAAGGGTTGAAGCATCTGCGCAGCATCCTCGCGCGAGAGCGCATCGCCATGGCCGCTAGCCAAAACAGTATCCAGCACCACGGGCAGCGCCGGCTGCTTCGCTCGCAATGCCTTGATGGTTTCGCTGATCAATTCCACATTGGCCCGGCTGCCCGTGATGCCTACCTTCACCGCTGAAATGACCATCTTGTTCGCTAGTGCGTTCGTTTGCTCGCGCAAGATACCGACATCGACCGGATGAATCGCGTGCACGCGATCATTGTCCTGTACGGTGAGCGTGGTAACGACAGGCAGCGCATGCGCGCCCATTGCGGCAATCGCTTCGATATCCGCCTGTATGCCGGCGCCGCCACTGGGATCCAGCCCGGCGAACACCAGCACGCAGAGTCTAGTCATGCGACGCGGCCTGCCATTGGCGATGACGGCGACGCCGTAAAGCGGCGCGGTATGCGACCCGCCAGAAAAGCATCACGCCCGGCTTCCACAGCCAGCTTCATCGCGCGCGCCATGCGTATCGGATCTTTCGCGCCAGCGATTGCGGTGTTCATCAGCACACCATCGCAACCCAGCTCCATCGCTATCGCTGCATCAGATGCCGTACCCACGCCGGCATCGACCAGCACCGGCACCTTCGCCTGCTCGATAATGAGCGACAGGTTCCACGGATTCAGAATGCCCATGCCTGAGCCAATCAGTGACGCCAGCGGCATCACCGCGCAGCAGCCTATCTCTTCCAGCATCTTGGCTTGTATCGGATCATCGCTGCAATAGACCATGACATCAAATCCCTCCTTGACCAATGTTTCAGCCGCCTTCAGAGTTTCGGGCATATTGGGGAACAGAGTCTTTTCATCGCCGAGCACTTCCAGCTTCACCAGCGTGTGGCCGTTCAGGAGTTCGCGCGCGAGCTGCAGCGTGTAGACCGCATCCTTCGCGTTGTAGCAGCCTGCGGTGTTGGGCAGGATGGTGTACTTGGTCGGCGGCACGGCATCGAGCAGACTGGGCGCGTTCGGATCCTGGCCGATGTTCACACGCCGAATGGCGACCGTGATGATGTCGGCGCCGCTGGCTTCGGTGGCGAGACGGGTTTCATCGAGATCTTTGTATTTGCCGCTGCCGACCAGCAGGCGGGAGCGATAGGTTTTGCCGGCGATGGTGAGGCCTGGGTCTTCGTTCAGGTCATTCAGTTTCATCATGTGTTCCTTGGTAATAACGACACTGGATAAGGCCGATTCAACCTCCCCCAATCGCCCGCACCACATCCACCTTGTCACCACTGACAAAACGATGCTCGTGCCATTTAGCCCGGGGCACGACTTCTCGGTTGACGGCAATGGCGAGCGCCTGATTCGTCAGCGACAGAGCCTCGATCAGATCCTGCACGCTGTCGCTGTCGGCGATCGTGCGTGCCTCGCCATTGAGCTCGATGGAAATCGTTGCCGCCATGATCACTGCTTGCGATACAGCTCGGCGCCAGTCTTGACGAATTCGACCGCCTTGACTTCCATGCCCTGCTTCAAGGCCTCGATCTCGCTGATGCCTTGTTTTTCTGCGTAGTCGCGCACTTCCTGCGTGATCTTCATCGAGCAGAAATGCGGGCCGCACATCGAGCAGAAGTGAGCAACCTTGGCCGAATCCTTCGGCAAGGTCTCGTCATGGAATTCGCGCGCCTTGTCGGGATCGAGGCCCAGATTGAACTGATCTTCCCAGCGGAACTCAAAGCGGGCCTTGGACAGCGCGTTATCGCGCACCTGCGCACCGGGATGACCTTTGGCGAGGTCGGCCGCATGCGCAGCGATCTTGTAGGTGATGATGCCGTCCTTCACATCGGTCTTGTTCGGCAGGCCAAGGTGCTCTTTCGGTGTCACATAGCACAGCATCGCGGTGCCATACCAGCCGATCTGCGCCGCACCGATACCGGAGGTAATGTGATCGTAGCCGGGCGCGATATCGGTGGTCAGCGGGCCCAGCGTATAGAACGGCGCTTCATGGCACTGCTCTAGCTGCAGGTCCATGTTCTCTTTGATCATATGCATAGGCACATGGCCGGGGCCTTCGATCATCACCTGCACATCATGCTTCCACGCGATCTGCGTCAGCTCACCGAGCGTTTTCAGCTCGCCCAGTTGCGCCTCATCATTCGCGTCATAGATCGAGCCGGGACGCAGGCCATCGCCGAGCGAGAACGCGACGTCATAGGCTTTCATGATCTCGCAGATCTCTTCAAAATGCTCGTACAGGAAAGATTCTTTGTGATGCGCGAGGCACCACTTGGCCATGATCGAACCGCCACGCGAGACAATGCCCGTCATACGCCTGGCGGTCAGTGGCACATAGCGCAGCAAGACGCCGGCATGAATGGTGAAGTAATCCACGCCCTGCTCGGCTTGCTCGATCAATGTGTCGCGGAAGATCTCCCAGGTCAGGTCCTCGGCCTTGCCATTCACCTTTTCCAGCGCCTGGTAAATCGGCACGGTACCGATCGGCACGGGCGAGTTGCGGATGATCCATTCACGGGTTTCATGAATATGCTTGCCGGTGGACAGATCCATCACCGTGTCGCCGCCCCAGCGGACCGACCAGGTCATTTTCTCGACTTCTTCACCAATGGATGACGTCACAGCCGAATTGCCGATATTGGCATTGATCTTCACGAGGAAGTTGCGACCAATGATCATCGGCTCGCTTTCCGGGTGATTGATATTCGAAGGAATAATCGCGCGACCGCGCGCGACTTCGCTGCGCACGAATTCCGGCGTGATCTCGTCGGGAATCGCTGCGCCAAAGGACTGCCCGCGATGCTGGCGGCCGATCAGCTCGGCCAGTCGCGCGCCGTTCGGACCGGAGGCTTTGAGGCTCTCCAGATACGCTTTGCGGCGCAGGTTCTCGCGGATCGCAATGTATTCCATCTCGGGCGTGATGATGCCCTGACGCGCGTAATGCATCTGGGTGACATTCTTGCCTGCTTTCGCGCGGCGCGGCTTGCGATGCAGATTGAAGCGCAGCTCGGCGAGTTTGGGATCGTTCAGGCGCTCGATACCATACGCCGAGGTAGGGCCAGCGAGTTCTTCGGTGTCATTGCGCTCGGCGATCCACGCCGCACGCAGCGCTGGTAAGCCGGAGCGAATATCAATCGTTGCCGCGGGATCCGTGTAGGGCCCTGAAGTGTCGTAGACGAAGACCGGCGGATTCTTCTCCGCACCGAATGAGGCCGGCGTATCGCTCTGGCTGATTTCGCGCATGGGCACCTGGATGTCGGGACGCGAGCCCTGCACATAGATCTTGCGCGAATTCGGCAGCGGCTGGATCGCGGCTTCGTCCACCGTGGCGGTGGCAGCGAGGAACTGCGGATTGGCGTTCATGGGCTTTCCTTTGCGTCGTTGGTGCGAAGGAAGCGGTCACTGAGGGGGGATTCGTGGCCTCGCCTCCCTTCGCTGGCATTATCCAGATCAGGTTCAAGGGTATCTCTCACCCGACAGCCGCGCTGTCAGGACCCCTGGCGTATTCAATCTGCTTGAACGCAGATGAGATGCGCTGATTATAGCCCGACCAGCCTGATGGGTGGCTTGCGCCAGATCGCCTGTCACCACTGCGCCGACGACTGCGGGCGTTCCGAACCAAGCCCCCTTCGCCCTTATAATGCGAGGTTTCGCGAAACCGCCGCAAAGCATATAAAAATCATGGAATTAGCCAAGGCCTTTGAGCCGACCGAGATTGAACAACACTGGCGCACCGAATGGGAAAAACGCGGCTGCTTCACCGCCACACTGGATGAAGGCAAGTCCTCGTTTTCCATCCAGCTGCCACCGCCCAATGTGACCGGCACGCTGCACATGGGGCATGCGTTCAATCAGACCATCATGGACGGGCTGACGCGCTACTACCGCATGCGCGGACATAACACGGCGTGGATACCGGGCACTGACCATGCGGGCATCGCCACGCAAATCGTCGTCGAGCGGCAGCTGGATGCGCAAAAGATCTCGCGTCATGATCTGGGTCGCGAAAAATTCCTGGAAAAAGTCTGGGAGTGGAAAGAACACTCAGGCTCGACTATTACCGGACAGATGCGCCGGCTGGGTGCTTCTACGGACTGGAGTCGCGAATACTTCACGATGGACGAGAAAATGTCCAAGGCGGTCACTGAAGTGTTTGTTCGGCTTCACGAGCAGGGGCTGATCTATCGCGGCAAGCGACTGGTCAACTGGGATCCCATGCTCGGCACGGCGGTGTCTGACCTCGAAGTCGTCTCGGAAGAAGAAGACGGCAGCATGTGGCACATCCGTTATCCGCTGGTGGATGGCAGCGGTCATCTGACCGTGGCCACCACCCGCCCCGAGACCTTGCTGGGCGACGTGGCTGTCGCGGTGGATCCGACCGACGAGAGATATCAACATCTGGTCGGCAAGATGCTAAGCCTGCCGTTGACAGGGCGCGAGATTCCGGTGATTGCGGACAGTTATGTCGATAAGGAATTCGGTACCGGCTGCGTGAAGATCACGCCAGCGCATGACTTCAATGATTACGCCGTCGGGCAAAGGCACGGTCTGGCGCAGATCAGCATCTTTACGCTGGATGCGAAGATCAACGATAACGGCCCCGCTGCGTATCAGGGCATGGATCGGTTCGTGGCACGCAAGCAGATCGTGGCTAACCTTGATGCGCAAGGCTTGCTGGAATTGGTCAAGCCGCACAAGCTGATGGTGCCGCGTGGCGACCGCACCGGTGTCGTGATCGAGCCAATGCTCACCGATCAGTGGTTTGTCGCGATGAGCAAGCCCGCGCCCGAAGGCACGCATTTCCCTGGCAAATCGATTGCCGCAGTCGCCTTGGAAAAAGTATCGAATGGCGAAATCAAGTTCGTGCCCGAGAACTGGGTCACGACCTATAACCAGTGGCTGAATTATATTCAGGACTGGTGCATCTCTCGCCAGCTATGGTGGGGCCACCAGATTCCGGCCTGGTATGACGAGGCCGGCAATATCTATGTGGCGCGCGATGAAGCCGAGGCACAAGCCAAGGCGAAAGCGGCGGGGCACACTGGCAAGCTCTCGCGCGATGCCGATGTGCTGGATACGTGGTTCTCGTCGGCGCTGGTGCCTTTTTCGTCACTCGGCTGGCCAGAGCAGACGCCAGACTACAAGCTCTTCCTGCCCTCTTCCGTATTGGTCACGGGCTTCGACATCATCTTCTTCTGGGTCGCGCGCATGGTGATGATGACCTGCCACTTCACGGGTAAGGTGCCGTTCAATACGGTGTATGTGCACGGTCTGGTGCGCGATGCGCAGGGCCAGAAGATGTCCAAGTCCAAGGGCAATACGCTCGACCCTATCGATCTGATCGATGGCATTGAGGTCGAATCCCTGGTGGCGAAGCGCACCGCGGGCTTGATGAATCCCAAGCAAGCAGAGAGCATCGCCAAGTCCACGCGCAAGGAATTTGCCAGTGGCATACCTGCCTATGGCACGGATGCGCTGCGCTTCACCATGGCGAGCTATGCGTCACTGGGCCGCAATATCAATTTTGACCTCAGCCGCTGCGAAGGCTATCGTAATTTCTGCAACAAGCTGTGGAATGCAACTCGCTTCGTGCTGATGAATACCGAAGGCAAGGATTGCGGGCTGGAAGAGCATGGCGCTGATGCCTGCGCGACCGGTAGCTATCTGGATTTCTCGCAAGCCGATCGCTGGATCGTGTCGCTCTTGCAGCGCACCGAAGCCGAAGTCGAAAAAGGTTTTGCAGAATACCGCTTCGACAATATCGCGTCAGCGATTTACAAATTCATCTGGGATGAATACTGCGACTGGTATCTGGAAGTCGCCAAGGTTCAGATACAGCACGGCAGCGAGCCGCAGCAACGCGCGACGCGACGTACTCTGCTGCGTGTGCTGGAGACGGTATTACGCCTCGCGCACCCGATCATTCCTTTCATTACCGAGCAACTGTGGCAAACTGTCGCGCCATTGTCAGGCCGCCCGCTGAACCCGGCCGGTGATTCCATCATGCTGCAAGCCTATCCCGAGCCGAACCTGAAAAAGCTCGACGACAAAGCTGAAAGCTGGATGACAGAGCTGAAATCACTGACCGATGCCTGCCGCAACCTGCGCGGCGAGATGCAGCTCTCGCCTGCGCAAAAAGTACCGCTGTTTTTAGCAGGTAGCGATCATGCTCGCCTACAGGGCTTCGCGCCGTATCTGCAGGCACTCGCCAAACTGTCTGAAGTGCAGATAGTGGACAGCCTGCCGGAATCACCTGCACCCGTATCCGTGGTCGGCAGCGTGCGCCTGATGCTGAAGGTCGAGATCGATATCGCCGCAGAGCGTGAGCGCCTGAACAAGGAAGTCGGACGACTAGAAGGCGAGATCGGCAAAGCGAATGCCAAACTGGGCAATGAAAGCTTTGTCGCCCGCGCACCCGCCGTCGTGGTCGAGCAAGAGAAAGAGCGGCTCGAGAACTTCACGGTGACGCTGGATAAGCTGCGCGAACAGCTTTCCAAACTTAAATAATCAGAGGACAGAATGATGCGGTGCTGGATGATTGTATTGATGGTGTTGTTCAGTGCTGCCGTAATGGCCGAGAACACACCCGCGGGGCTCTGGCGCACCATCGATGATCAGACCGGAAAAGAGAAATCGCTGGTACGCATCATTGAAGTCAATGGTGAATTCCGGGGCACGATAGAAAAGCTCTTCCGTGAACCCGGCGAAGATCCGAATCCGAATTGCGACAAGTGTCCCGGCGATAAAAAGAACAAACCCGTGATCGGCATGATGATACTGACCGGGTTAAAGAAAGATCATAATCAGTGGTCCAGCGGCGAAATACTCGATCCACAAAACGGCAAAACCTATAAATGCAAGGTATGGCTCGATAACAAAGGCCACGACCTGCATGTGCGCGGTTTCATCGGACTGTCGCTGTTGGGCAGAACGCAAGTCTGGAAACGGGAAGACTAAGCTCGCACAGACTCAGCCCTGCTCCCATAAATCGCCATTCGGGCTTGTGCGGGGTGCCGTCACACCGAAGTGCTGATAGGCGGTTGGCGTCGCGATGCGTCCGCGTGGGGTTCGCTGCAGATAGCCTTGCTGAATCAGATAAGGTTCCAACACATCTTCGATCGTGTCGCGCTCTTCACCGATGGCGGCGGCCAGGTTGTCCAGACCAACCGGCCCGCCGCTGAATTTGAACAGTACTGCCTCGAGCAGTTTTCTGTCCATCAGATCAAAACCCACCGGATCGACATCGAGCATCTTCAGCGCTGCATCCGCCATGGTTTGGGTGATCTCGCCTTTGCCTTTTACCTCCGCATAATCGCGCACGCGACGTAGCAGGCGATTGGCGATACGCGGCGTGCCGCGGCTGCGACGCGCGATTTCCAGCGCACCGGCATCTACGATGGGTGCGTTCAGCAGGGCGGCACTGCGCGTGACGATGCGCGCCAGCTCTTGCGGCGTATAAAACTCCAGTCGCGCAACTATGCCAAAACGATCACGCAGTGGGTTGGTCAGCATGCCAGCGCGGGTGGTCGCGCCCACCAGTGTGAAAGGCTGCAGGTCGAGCCGCACGGACCGTGCAGCCGGGCCTTCACCAATCATGATATCGATCTGGTAATCCTCGAGCGCCGGATAGAGAATTTCCTCGACCACCGGCGAGAGGCGGTGAATCTCGTCAATGAACAATACGTCATTGGCCTCCAGATTGGTCAATAACGCCGCGAGATCACCAGCACGCTCCAGCACCGGCCCCGAGGTCTGACGCAGATTCACGCCCATCTCGCGCGCAATAATGTGGGCCAGCGTAGTCTTGCCCAAACCTGGCGGCCCAAACAAGAGCGTGTGATCGAGGGCTTCGCCGCGCTTGCGCGCAGCGGCGATAAAAATATCGAGCTGATCGCGCGCCTTTTGCTGTCCGACATACTCAACGAGACTCTGCGGTCGCAGCGCACGTTCGATCGCTTCCTCGTTCGGTGAAGCCGGCGTAGCGGCGATAATGCGCTGCTCGCTGAAATCGTCGGTCTGTATGCTCATTGGGCGATTGTAGCGCGAGCACGCCCGATGCGGTCGCGACTCAAGCCTTGGACAGCGCCTTGAGCGCGTGGCGTATGCCATCCGATACGGAGGAACCGGCCGGCACTTGCTTGATCGCCAGCATGGCTTCTTTCTCGGAGTAGCCTAGCGCAACCAGCGCATTCAACACATCCGTATTGGTATCGGGCGCTGTAGCACCTGCGCCAATGTCAGCGCCGAGCTTGCCCTTGAGCTCGAGGAGCAGCCGCTCCGCGGTTTTCTTTCCGATACCGGGAATCTTGGTCAGGCGACCCGCTTCTTGAAGGGTCACTGCTTGCGCCAGATCGGTAACCGACATGCCAGACAAAATCGACAGCGCAGTCCGCGCGCCAACCCCGCTGATCTTGATCAGCTCGCGAAACAGCTCACGCTCCTGCGTCGTGCCAAAGCCGAAGAGCAATTGCGCATCTTCTCGCACGACCATGTGCGTGAGCAGCAGTACTTTCTCGCCTGCCGAGGGCAGGTGGTAGAAGGTACTCATCGGCACGCTAACTTCATAGCCTACGCCGTTGCAGTCGACCAGCAGCTGCAGCGGATGCTTGTCGATCAGGAGTCCGGAGAGTCGACCAATCATGAAGAGACTCGAAAAAAATGGATGGCGCGATGATATCAGCCAACCAGACGACCGCCACGAACCCGCAAGCCCTTACGAGCAAGCTCAGGCGCGAGCCCTGAGAGCGTGCTGATTCCAGCACCTGCATGCGCATGACAAATCGCCACGCCCAGCGCATCGGCCGCATCCGTGCCTGGGAGTCGATCAAGCTGCAGCAATCGCTGCACCATGGCCTGCACTTGCGATTTCTGCGCCTTGCCCTGCCCTACGACCGCCTTTTTTACCTGTAGCGCGGTGTACTCGGCCACGGGTAAATTCGCGCCGACCAGTCCGCAGATCGCCGCACCGCGCGCCTGACCGAGCAGTAGCGTGGACTGTGGATTCACGTTCGAAAAAACGATTTCGATCGCCGCGCAATCGGGCTGGTACGTTGCCACGACTTCACCTACGCCATCGAGGATCACTTTGAGTCGCGAGGGCAAATCACCCTCCGGTATGCGGATAGTGCCTGAAGCGACGTAGGCAAGGCGCTGACCGTGCTTGTGGATCACGCCAAAGCCAGTGACGCGCAGACCGGGATCGATGCCAAGGATTTTCATCGGCCAATTATGACACCCGAAGGGAGAGGTTCTCACGAACGATCATTCCGTTGTCCCAGCGCAGGCTCAGACCCATCGTCGCAAACCAACCGCCCTGCATCAATGCCTGAAATGCCGCGTCCCCGTCAACGCCATCACAATCCCCTGCTCATCCGCGGCATCGACCACCTCCTGATCGCGCATCGATCCACCCGGCTGTATTACTGCAGTCGCCCCTGCAGCGACCACGACATCCAGGCCATCACGGAATGGGAAGAAGGCGTCGGATGCCACTGCCGAACCCGCCAGCGACAGGCCCGCATTCTGTGCCTTGATCGAGGCAATGCGGGCCGAATCAACGCGACTCATCTGGCCGGCACCCACACCCAGCGTCATGCCATTGCCACAAAAGACGATAGCATTCGATTTCACGAACTTGGCGACTCGCCACGCAAACATCATGTCTTGCAGCTGCTGAGGCGTAGGCTGCTGTTGGGTGACGATCTTCAGTTCGGGTAGCTGCACATTTTTTGCATCGGGCGATTGCAGCAGCAAACCACCGCCGACGCGCTTCATGTCAAAGGCATGGCTGACATGGGCGAGTGGTATCTGCAGCACGCGAACATTTTGCTTGGCCTCGAAAATTTTCAGTGCTTCGGCGGTGAATGAAGGTGCAATCAGCACTTCGACGAATTGCTTGGCGACGGCCTCGGCCGCTTTGCCATCCAGCTCGCAGTTGAAGGCAATGATGCCGCCAAAAGCCGACGTAGGATCGGTCTGAAAAGCTTTCGCGTAGGCCTCGGCAGCCTCCTTGCCGATGGCCACCCCACAGGGGTTCGCGTGCTTGATGATCACGCAAGCGCTGCCGTCTCAGGTTTTCACGCACTCCCAGGCAGCGTCCGCATCAGCGATATTGTTGTACGACAGTTCTTTGCCTTGGAGTTGACGGTAGTTCGCCAGCGCGCCACCGACAGCAGGCAAGTCGCGATAAAAGGCTGCCGACTGATGCGGATTCTCGCCGTAGCGCATGTCCTGTACCTTCTCAAAATGCAGGTTCAGCGTATCAGGATACGCCGAGCGTGTGGCATGAGATCGATCCGGTCCCAGGGCACTCAAATAATTCGTAATCGCGCCATCATATTGCGCGGTATGCGCGAAGACTTTTTTCGCGAGCATGAAGCGTGTCTCGTCGCTGACCTTGCCATGGGTGGCGTGCATCTCATCCAGCACCCTTGCATAGTCGGAGGGATCGCAGATCACGACCACATCCTTGTGATTCTTGGCTGAAGAACGCAGCATCGCCGGGCCGCCGATATCGATATTTTCAATGGCGTCTTCGAGCGAACACTGTTCTCTGGCGATAGTCTGCTGGAAAGGATACAGGTTGACGACAACCATATCGATGGTCGGTATCTGGTGCTGATCCAGTGCCGCGATATGCTCCGGAAAATCGCGGCGCGCGAGTATGCCTCCATGCACTTTAGGGTGCAGCGTCTTGACACGACCGTCCAGCATTTCAGGGAAGCCCGTGTAGTCAGCGACTTCCGTGACGACCAGTCCGTTGTCGGACAGTAGCTTGGCCGTGCCGCCGGTGGATAGCAACTTCACCTGCATGGCAGCTAGTGCGCGTGCAAATTCAAGCACGCCCGTCTTGTCAGATACGGAGATCAGCGCTTGTTTGATCATCAGAATGTCCCGGGTAATAAATACACCCTGAAAAAATCAGAGCAGGCCGTGCTGCTGCAGTTTTTTGCGGAGCGTGTTGCGGTTGATGCCCAGCATCTCTGCGGCATGCGACTGGTTGCCCTCTGCCCTATCCATCACTGCTTCCAGAATGGGTTTCTCTACGGTGAGGATCACCATGTCGTAGACATTGGAAGGCTCCTGTTCGCCAAGATCTCGGAAATATTTCTCGAGACTTTTTTTCACAACGTCCTGGATATTGTCTTTGCTCATGCTGAAAACTTGGGGAAATAAATAGCGCTACGCGGCTAGCCTGTCTGCGGCGGGCGCATATTGTAACCGCTCCCCCAGCAACAATTGCGACTCAAAAAACGCATCGACGGCGGCTAGCTGTGTATCGCAGTCTTCAATGCGATTCATGTGTTGTCTGAATTCCTCGCCGCCTGGCAAATCACGTACGTACCAGCCAATGTGCTTGCGCGCCGTACGAACACCAAGGTACTCCCCATAAAAATCGTAATGGGCACGCAAGTGCACTGACATCCGTGCACGCACCTCCGAAATGTTTGGCGCCGGCAATAGCTCGCCGGTGCGCAGATAATGATCCACCTCACGAAAAATCCAGGGTCTGCCCTGCGCGGCACGCCCTATCATCACCGCATCAGCGCCGGTTGACTGCAATACGTATTTTGCCTTGTGCGGGCTGTCGATATCGCCGTTCGCCACAACAGGAATCCGACTGGCGGCTTTGACAGCCGCAATCGTGTCGTACTCTGCATGCCCGCTGTAGCCGTCGGCGCGCGTGCGGCCATGCAGGGTTAGCATCGCAATGCCGCTATGCTCGGCAATATGCGCAATAGTGAGCGCATTACGGTGCTGACGATCCCATCCGGTACGAAATTTCAGCGTCACCGGCACGTTCACCGCAGACACCACCGCCTCGAGCAGCATGGCCACCAGGGCCTCGTCGCGCAACAACGCCGAGCCGCACCAGTTGTTGCAGACTTTTTTCACCGGGCAGCCCATGTTGATATCGATGATTTGGGCGCCGCGATCGACATTGAATTTTGCCGCTTCGGCCAGTAGCACCGGATCAGCACCGGCGATCTGCACTGCCTTGGGCGCCATTTCGCCCTCATGATTGATGCGCCGGGCGGTCTTTTCGCTGGCCCAGACACGCGGGTTGGACGCTGCCATTTCGGATACCGCATAGCCGGCACCCAGCTCCTTGCACAATTGCCGGAAAGGCCTGTCCGTCACGCCCGCCATGGGCGCGACAAAGACATTGTTGCGAAGTTGATAGGGGCCAAGCTGCATGACAGGTGAGGGCAATATCCCGGCGGAAGCCGCCTATTTTATACGCCGCTACGCAGGGCTCTGCCGCGACCTCAGGCCGCCGGATGCGCGCGATCGATGTCGTCGAGTCCGGCGGATTCAAGATGCGAGACATCGGCCCATCGCATCAAGATGAAGCGCTCGCCATCCCAGCGCAAGCGGTTGATGGCGGCATTGATGGTTTCGAAATCGCGCCGGGCTTGTACCGGCATGCCCGTGGCTTCGCGATACACGCAATCCAGCACACCGCCATGCGTGACCACGACAATGCGACCGTGTGAATGACGATGAGCGATACGTTTGAGCGCACTTACTGAGCGCTGGTGAAATTCCTGCAGGGTTTCAGCTTCGCGCTCCCCGGCCGGAAAACGCAGATAAAGGTCACGCGCATGCCACGCCGCGAATTCTTCAGGGTAGCGTTGCGTGATTTCTTCATACATCAGCCCCTCGAAAGCACCATAGCAGCGCTCGCGCAGTTCGGGGTCGAGCACGATACGCATCTGATGGGCGTCAGCGATGGGCTGCGCAGTCATTTGCGCGCGCTGCAGATCGCTTGAATAAATGGCGTCGGGCTTCTCGCTCGATAGCGCCCGCCCGAGCGCAGTGGCCTGACGCAGGCCCTCCTCACTCAGCGGCGTGTCCACATGACCTTGCATGCGGCGCACACGGTTCCACGCGGTTTCTCCGTGGCGAATCAGCAAAATGTCCATGATGAAGGGAATTAGTGATCAGGCGGAACTTGCAACCAGAAAGTCACCGGGCCATCATTGATCAGTGCGACTTTCATGTCGGTGCCGAAACGCCCCGTCTGCACCACGGGATGCGCTGCTTGCGCCTTGCTCACGGCGTAGTCAAACAGTCGCCGTGCATCGTCTGGCGGTGCGGCAGGGGTGAACGAGGGACGGGTGCCGCTGCGGGTATCGGCTGCCAGCGTGAATTGCGGCACCAGTAGCACACCACCGGCGACTTGTCCGACGTTCAGGTTCATCTTGCCGTCGGCATCATAGAACACGCGGTAGGCCAGTAACTTACTCAGCAGCGTATCGGCTTCTTTTTCGGTGTCGCCGCGCTCGGCGCACAGCAGCACCAGCAAGCCCTGCCCGATCTGACCGACAGTCTCGCCAGCCACCCTGACACTGGCCTCGGTAACTCTTTGCAGCAGCGCGATCAAGATCGAATCACGAGAGTGTGACGCGAGCGAACTTGCGCTTGCCCACTTGTACCACGAAGGTGCCTGCGTCGACTTTCAGTCCTTTGTCACTCACGGTCACACCATCCATGCGCACACCACCCTGCTCGACCATGCGGAGTGCCTCGGACGACGAAGCGCACAGATTGGCCTGTTTGAGCAACTGCCCTATGCCCAGCGGAGCACCCGTCAGCGAGACGGCGGGAACATCATCCGGAATACCACCCCGCGCCCGATGATTGAAATCCGCCAGGGCCTCTTCCGCCGCCTTGCGCGAGTGGAAGCGCTCGACGATTTCTTGCGCCAGCAGCACCTTGATATCGCGCGGATTGCGGCCACCCTCGACATCGGCGCGGAATTGCGCGATCTCGGCCAGCGAGCGGAACGACAGCAAATGGTAGTAGCGCCACATCATCTCGTCAGAGATGCTCATTACCTTGGCGAACATGGTGTTACCGGGCTCAGTGATGCCGATGTAATTGCCCTTGGACTTGGACATTTTTTCGACGCCGTCCAGACCCTCGAGCAATGGCATGGTCAGGATGCACTGCGGCGGCTGACCATAGTCCTTTTGCAGCTCGCGGCCCACCAGCAAATTGAACTTCTGATCCGTGCCGCCAATTTCTAGGTCGGATTTCAGCGCAACCGAGTCATAGCCCTGCATCAGCGGATAGAGCAGCTCATGCACGGAGATCGGTGTGCCCGCCTTGTATCGTTTGGTGAAATCCTCGCGCTCCAGAATGCGCGCCACGGTATACCGAGCGGACAGCTCGATCATGCCGCGTGCGCCGAGCGGATCGCACCACTCCGAGTTGTAGCGTATCTCAGTGCGCTGCGGATCCAGCACCAGGCTGGCCTGCGCGAAATACGTCTTTGCGTTGTCTTCGATCTGCTCGCGCGTCAATGGCGGTCGGGTCATATTGCGGCCCGAAGGGTCGCCAATCATCGAGGTGAAGTCACCGATCAGAAAGATCACGGTGTGCCCCAGATCTTGCAGCTGACGCAGCTTGTTGAGCACAACGGTATGACCGAGATGCAGATCCGGCGCGGTCGGATCCAGTCCCAGTTTGACACGCAGCGGCTTGCCAGTTTTCTCAGCAACCGCGAGTTTTTGCGCAAACTCGGACTCGATCAGCAGTTCTTCGACGCCGCGCTTGACGATGGCCAGTGCATCGTGCACTGCCTCGGAAAGTGGCAGTGCGGCTGCCTGAACATCCGACGCGGGATGCACCGCCGCCGGCTTGTGGGGGACGCTCATAAGTTGTTGTATCTAATAAATAAATTCGCGTTTGCACGTTTGCTATAATGCGCGCTTTGCCCAGAATCACCCTGTCGGGCTTGACCCGGTCCAGCGGGTTCGCAAGGGCCGGTCAAAACGACGGATTTTAGCGTATCGCATGAGCCTCAGAGACAAAGTCCTACCCCACGCGCGCCGCCTGCTGGCAAACTTGCGTGCCACGCCCAAAACCAAGATGCTCGCCAGCGCTGCAGTGGGTATGTCGCTGATTGCCTTTGGCGCTGCGGGTGTGGCGCCCTATGCGCCCGACGCCGCCGAGCTGCCCGTGACGCTGAAGGTGGAAGAGCTCGGCTTACCGGATCTGACCAGCCAGGTCGATGCGCTGCGCGCGAGGCCGGGACGCTTCGTTGCCGAAGAGCGCATCCGCGCCGGAGATAACCTGGCCTCGCTGCTTGATCGTCTTGGCGTTGTCGATCGTGAGGCGGCGGCCTTTATCCGCAGCGATACTGAGGCCCGCGCGCTCACCAGTCTGCGACCCGGACAGCGGGTACAAGCCGTCATCACCACAGAAGGCAAGCTCTTGTCAGCCAGCACGCTGATTGCTGATCAGCATGCTGAGCGACGCCTGGTCATCGCACGCGCCGCATCGAGCTTCATCGCCAAAAAAGAACCGGCACCGCTGGAGCGGCATGTCGAGATGCGCTCCGGAGAAATTCGTTCCTCGCTGTTTGCGGCAACCGATGCTGCGCAAATACCTGACGCCGTCGCTATGCAGATCGTCGACATCTTCTCATCGGACATCGACTTTGCGTCCGATCTGCGTCGTGGCGACCGCTTCGAGGTCATCTACGAGACATTCTGGCAAAACGGCGAATGGGTGCGCACCGGTCGCGTGCTGGGAGCCTCATTCAAAAACGATGGAAAAACATCTCAGGCGATCTGGTTTGGCGATGCGCATGGCGAGCACGGCGGCTATTACGATCCCGAGGGCAAGTCACTAAAAAAAGCGTTTCTGAAGTCGCCACTACAATTCTCGCGTGTGAGTTCCGGCTTTGCGATGCGCGTGCATCCCATCTCCGGTCTGTGGAAACAACACAAAGGTATTGACTTTGCCGCACCCATCGGCACACCGATACGTGCCACGGGTGACGGCCAGGTCGAGGTCGCTGGTGGTCAGGGCGGTTACGGCAACGTGGTGGTCATTCAGCATGGCGGCAGTTATTCCACCGCCTATGCACATATGAGCCGTATTGCCCCGGGTATTCGCAAAGGGGCGCGTGTGTCTCAGGGTGAGGTCATTGGCTATGTAGGCACGAGTGGCTGGTCGACCGGGCCGCATCTGCACTATGAATTCCGCGTGAACCACGATGCACGGGATCCGAACTCAATCGTGGCGCCGCAAGTGCAGATGCTCACCGGCACGAGTTTTCATCAGTTTCGTCAGCAGGCGGCCGAGATCAAGCATCGCTTCCGCCTGATGGCGCCCGAGCCGACGCGGCTTGCTGCGCGCTGACGCTGACGCTCTGACAATCTCGTTGCCGGGTAGCTCAGCATGGCTGATCCATCTTTCTATATCGGCCTGATGTCCGGCACCAGCCTCGATGGCGTCGATGGCGTCATCACGAATTTCAGCGGGGCGCAGGGCGCCGCCTATTTGTCTTTTCCCTCCGCGCTGAAAAACGAATTGCTGGCGCTGCAAACCCCCGGAACCAATGAAATCCATCGTGAGGCACTCGCATCTCTTGAGCTGGCACAGCTCTATGCAGACTGCGTCGCCGAACTGCTCCGTGGGTCTGGCATCGCGGCGGCCCAAGTCAGGGCCATCGGTGCGCATGGTCAGACCCTGCGGCACCTGCCTGCCCAAGGCTATACCCGACAGATCAATCACCCCTCGCTGCTGGCCGAGCTGACCGGGATCGACGTGATCGCTGATTTTCGCAGCCGCGATATCGCCGCCGGCGGACAGGGCGCGCCGCTGGTGCCTGCATTTCACCATTCGGTGTTTGGCAGCCGTTCGCAGGCGCGTGTGATCGTAAACATTGGCGGCATCAGCAACATCAGCCTACTGGCAGCGGATGGATCAGTGACTGGCTTGGACACCGGGCCGGGCAATGTGCTGATGGATGCCTGGATACATCAGCATCAGGGCAAGGCCTATGATGCTGATGGCCAATGGGCTGCCTCCGGCATCGTGATCGACACACTGCTGGCTCATCTCTTGGATGAAGATTTTTTCCGGCAAGCGCCGCCCAAAAGCACAGGGCGTGATCTCTTTCATCTGGAGTGGCTTAATGACAGGTTGTCGGGATTCTCTGCAGCGAGGCCAGAAGATGTGCAAGCCACACTGGCAGCGCTGACCGCACGCAGCATTGCGGAGGCGATTCAGGCTTATGCAAAAGGGAGTGACGCCGTCTTCGTGTGCGGCGGCGGTGCCTTTAACACGCACCTGATGCAGTGCTTGTCTGAGGCAATGACGCAACCCGTGCAAAGCACTACCGTGCTCGGCATATCTCCCAGCCATGTGGAGGCACTTGCCTTCGCCTGGCTGGCACAACGCTTTTGTGACCGGCAAACGGGTAACCTGCCCTCGGTCACCGGCGCAAGAGGCGAACGCATACTCGGCGCACTCTACCCCGCCTGATCCTGCCCTGATCGCGCCCTGATCCCAGCGCAGCAACAATAAAAAAGCGCGGCGAGCCGCGTTGGTTGCAGAGGAGATGCGTCGATCAGGTCGAAGCAAACTCCATCAGGCAGAGAACGAGGAACCGCAACCGCAAGTGGTCGTGGCATTCGGATTCTTGATCACGAACTGCGCGCCCTCCAAATCGTCTTTGTAATCGATCTCTGCACCCACCAGATATTGATAGCTCATGGAATCGATCAGCAGCTGCACACCGTTCTTGTGCATGGTGGTGTCGTCTTCGTTCACGATCTCGTCAAAGGTGAATCCATACTGGAAGCCCGAGCAACCACCTCCCTGAACGAAGACGCGAAGCTTCAGATCAGGATTGCCCTCTTCTTCAATCAGTTGCGCCACTTTGCCCGCAGCGCTGTCGGTAAAAATGATCGGTGCGGGCATGTCGGTGGGTGCGTTCATGATGAGGCTCCTGCGTATAAGTCATTGATTTTCAAATTATAACGCCTGCTTGTGCAAGCTGCTCAGGTCGCGTGATGCAGTCAACCGCTCAGGCCAGCCTCAGCAGGGGTTCCAATCGCCTGCCTGGGTGAGCGCCTGCTTCTTCACTCGGCCACAACTGGCCTGTCACGGTGGCACCGGGCTGCATGCTCAGGGACGCATAATGAATATCGCCGATTATGCGCGCGCGGGACAGTAATTCAACCCTCCCGCTGATATGGAGATTGCCCGTCACCGCGCCATCAATCACCGCGTGTCCGGCGCGTATCTCGCCGCGAATGCGTCCGCTGCGTGCCACCACCAGATAACCCTGCCCGGAGGGCTCCGACCGGAGATCGCCGCTCACATCCCCGTCGATTCTGACACCGCCGCTAAACACCAGCTCACCATCGATGTGACATCCGCGCGCGATCAGGGTGTCGATACCCCGCAAAGTTCCAGAACCTGCCATGCGCCTCCTTCGCATCACAGCGCGTGTTGTGCGCTTGAAGAAGGCCAGCGTAATCCGGAATCAGCAAACGGACCTTGGGAATTCGCTCGTTACCTGCTCGCCGTACCCTTACCAACGCGCGTGCTTGAGGGGAGACAAACTTGCCAGATGCAAGCTCAGGGCAGGATAGGCACCTGACGCAGGCCGGTAGTCTCCTCCAGCCCAAACATCAGGTTCATGCACTGCACGCCCTGACCTGCGGCACCTTTGACCAGGTTATCTTCCACCACCAAGATGACCAGCTGATCGCCGCCACCCGGGCGGTGCACAGCGATCCGCAGCATGTTCGACGCTCTTACCGAGCGTGTCTCGGGATGGCTTCCGGCAGGCAGCACATCAACAAAGGGATCATCGCGGTAGTGCGCTTCATACAGCGCTTGATAATCCACCGTACACGCCTCAGGCAGCAGTGTTGCGTACAGGGTTGAGTGTATGCCGCGTATCATCGGCACCAGATGCGGTACGAAGGTGAGACCTATCTGGCGTCCGGCAATCGCTTCCAGGCCTTGCACCGTCTCAGGCAAGTGGCGATGTCCTTTGACACCGTAGGCTTTGAAGTTATCGGCCGCTTCTGCGAGCAAGGTGTGCACCTCCGCTTTGCGGCCAGCGCCCGACACACCGGACTTGCAGTCAGCAATCAGCGCGGATTCGTTTACCAACGGCTTGCCCTGACTGAGCAACGGCGCATAACCCAGCTGCATTGAGGTGGGATAGCAGCCCGGCAGCCCGATGACTCTGGCCTGGCGTATCGCTTCTCGGTTGACCTCGGGCAGTCCATACACGGCCTCGGCCAACACCTCGGGACAACCATGCGGCATGCCATACCACTGCTCGAACACCGCGGTATCTTTTAATCGAAAATCGGCTGCCAGATCAATGATCTTCACACCCGCAGCCAGCAACTCGCGCGCCTGTGACATTGCCACGCCATGCGGTGTGGCAAAGAACACCACATCGCAGTGATCGAGCCGTGCCTTCTCGGGGGCAGAAAACGCCAGCGCCACATGACCGCGCAGCGAGGGAAACATCTCGGCCACGGGGATGCCATCTTCCTTGCGCGAGGTAATGGCGATGAGCTCCGCCTCCGGGTGCGCAACCAGCAGACGCAGCAGCTCAACGCCGGTGTAACCCGTGCCCCCCACGATACCAATCTTGATCATCTGAATTTCTCCTGCAGAGCGACGTTATTCTCAAATGAAAAGGATAAAACCAACGTTGAAGAAAACCCCAAGAAGGTGAAAAAAAACCGCCGGGCGCGAACCCGACGGCTTGAATAAGCTGCAAAAGCTGCGGATTAACGCTTCGAGAACTGCTTCGCGCGACGGGCTTTGCGCAGACCGACTTTTTTACGTTCGACTTCACGCGCATCACGAGTGACAAAACCGGCCTTCGACAGCTCAGGCTTGAGCGCGGCATCGTAATCGATCAGCGCGCGGGTGATGCCATGACGCACGGCGCCCGCCTGACCCGACTCGCCGCCACCATGCACATTGACCATGATGTCGAAACGATCGACGTTATTGGTGAGTTCGAGCGGCTGGCGAATGACCATCAGGCCGGTCTCGCGCGAAAAATATTCGCTCGCAGCCTTGCCATTGACGGTGATCTTGCCGGTGCCGACCTTGATGAACACGCGAGCCACTGCACTCTTGCGACGGCCGGTTCCGTAGTTGTAGTTACCGATCATGTCTGTTCCTTAGAGTTCGAGGGGCTTGGGTTGCTGAGCACTGTGCGGATGGCTGTCATCGGCATAGACTTTCAGCTTCTTGATCATGGCGTAGCCGAGCGGGCCCTTGGGCAACATGCCTTTGACCGCTTTTTCGAGCGCACGGCCGGGATGCTTCTCCTGCATGTCGCGGAAATTCGTTTCGTAGATACCGCCAGGGTAACCAGAGTGACGGAAATATTTCTTGTCGAGCGTCTTGGCACCGGTCACACGCAGCTTGCGCGCGTTGATGATCACAATGTAATCGCCGGTATCGACGTGCGGAGTAAATTCAGGTTTGTGCTTACCACGCAGCCGGCGTGCCACTTCGCTGGCGACACGTCCGAGGACTTTGTCCGTTGCGTCAATCACAAACCAGTCGCGCTGGACTTCGTGTCCTTTGGCGGAAAAGGTTTTCATGATGAATCCTAATAAAGTGATGCTCGTTACGGCGGTTCCGCGTGCATCATGCGGACGCGACCTTGTTGTGTATTTCTCCCTGAGCAAATCGGAGAACCGGAGATTATAGTGTTTTCAATGACTTGGCGTCAATTGGCTGGCTCTGTCCCGACTCAGCGTTCCGCCCTCAAAGACGGCAGTCGTATGGTTTTAATTTGACAAGAGCATTTATTGCGCCCGCATAGATGCTGGCTTCTGCGGACGAAGAGCGCCGCTCCCTAATAAAATAGTGTCTTTTACTTCACTCCCAGGAACCACATCATGGAATGCACCGTTCGATGGACCGGCCTGTCCGGCATGAGCTTTGTCGCAGAAACCGGATCTGGCCATCTGGTGACCATGGATGGCGCCCCCGAGGGCGGCGGCCGCGATCTTGCACCCCGGCCCATGGAAGTGGTGCTGGCGGGCACCGGCGGCTGCACCGCCTACGACGTGGTGGTGATTCTGCGTAAAAGCGGGCAGGACATCCGCGGCTGCGATGTCAGTCTGAAATCCGAGCGCGCCGAGAAAGACCCACGGGTGTTTACCAAGGTGCACTTCCACTTCACCGTTCGCGGGCGTCATCTGAAAGCCAATCTGGTCGAACGCGCGATCAAGCTCTCGCATGAGAAGTACTGCTCAGCATCGATCATGCTCGAGAAAACGGCCGAGCTGACACATTCTTTCGAAATCATTGACGATCTCGCTGCCGAGACCCTCAGCGCCTGAGCGCTCGGTGGTGGCAGCAGGCTGACGCGGGCTACGACCACGCTCTTTATAAGGCGCCAGAGGAGGCGCGGAACGAGGCGCGGAATGAGCCGCTTCAGAAATAATAGGCAGTGCCCGTCATGATCCTGGACACAGCACGCATGCCGCTCTGCACAGGAGAGGGCAATTCAATACCGCCGAGCCGCTTCGCGGCATCACCATGCTCGATCTCATCATCGCGCATCTGCGTGACGATGGCACGCGACCGCTGGTCTTGTTCAGGCAGCTTGTCGAGATGACCATTCAGATGCGCCTCAACCTGGCGCTCTGTCTCCACCACAAAACCCAGGCTATTGGCATCACCAGCGCGAGCCGCGATCGCACCCATCGCAAACGCACCCGCGTACCAGAGTGGGTTCAGCAAGCTCGGACGTGACTCCAGCTCACGCAAACGCTGCGCCGTCCATGCGAGGTGATCGAGTTCTTCTCTGCCCGCCTGCCTGAATTGCTGCCGGGTGGACTCACTTTGGGCAAACAGCGCCTGCGCCTCATAAAGCGCTTGCGCGCACACCTCGCCGACATGATTCACCCGCATCAAGCCCGCGCTGTGCTTGCGCTCGGCATCGCTCATCGGTGCTTCTGGCAAAGCTTGAGCCGGATTTGCGCGGTATGCGGCAGTTACACCGCTTACCGCCCGCAAACCGCGATCAAATGCGCAAATAAGTTCGTCAATCACGTCAGTAACTTAGTAAATAAACATCTTTTAGAAAAAACTGTTGTAAACAGGAGACGATAAGTTATCAAAAGTTTCACAAAACAAACAATTAACTTTGCCCTCGACGATTACATTTGCTTCAATGCAAGTTGACTTCTGGATCCAATGGTCTTGGAGCGTCAATTTCACTGCGAATGCGGGTAAAGCGTTCGATGAGTGGAAGCGAAATCTTAGCATCACAACATTTTGGAGATTATAAAATGAGAAAAACTCAAGTCGCGCTGGCTGCTCTGGCGCTGATGGCTTCGACGGCTGCTTTGGCTGATGGCGTGGCCATTTCCGGTGGTATCGACATTGGCATGCAGAATTCAACCGGCGACGGAAGCAAGATGCGTAGTGGCATGCTGGGTATCAACGTCGTTAACTTAGCAGCCTCTGAAGATCTTGGT
>JBJTAS010000050.1:0-27417 GCA_046090895.1 Oxalobacteraceae bacterium
GACACCAAGCAGTTGTCCAAAGAGGACGAAGCGGTTCTGATGTCTGCGATTACCGAATTCAAAAAGACATTCTGATCTCGACCGAGGAGCAAGCGTAATGGCTGCAGGTAAAGAGATTCGCGGCAAGATCAAAAGCGTGGAAAACACGAAGAAGATCACCAAGGCCATGGAAATGGTCGCCGCTTCCAAGATGCGCAAGGCGCAGGAAAGAATGCGCTCTGCGCGTCCTTACAGCGAAAAGATACGGACTGTATCGGCGCATTTGGCGCAAGCCAATCCCGAGTACACCCATCCGTTTCTGGTCAAGCACGAGAAAAGCAAAAAAATCGGCATCATCATCGTCACCACCGACAAAGGCCTGTGCGGCGGTCTGAACACCAACGCCCTGCGTCAGGTGACGAACAAGATGAGAGAGTTTGAGGCCGCTGGCAACAAGATTGAAGTCGTCTGCATCGGCAACAAGGGTCTGGGTTTCATGAACCGCATCGGCGCCAAAGTCGTTTCGCAAGCGGTGAACATGGGTGACACGCCGCACCTCGAGCAGCTGATCGGCCCCGTCAAAGTCATGTTGGATGCTTACGATGACGAGCAGCTCGATGCGGTTTATATCTGCTACACCCGCTTCATCAACACCATGAAGCAGGAACCGGTGTTTGAGCAGCTGCTGCCGCTGACCGCCGACAAGATGGAGCCCATCAACAGCTACTCCTGGGATTACCTGTACGAGCCGGATGCCAAGTCCGTGATCGACGAGCTCTTGCTTCGCTATGCCGAAGCGCTGGTCTATCAGGCCGTGGTCGAGAACATGGCGTCCGAGCAGTCGGCGCGCATGGTGGCCATGAAGGCCGCGACCGATAACGCGGGCAATGTGATCGCCGAGCTCAAGCTGGTCTACAACAAGACTCGTCAGGCCGCCATTACCAAAGAGCTGTCCGAAATCGTCGCTGGCGCGGCAGCGGTGTAATCGCGGCCACCGGATTTTCAAAGAATCGAAACCTAATTTTTAATTGAAGGAACGAAAATGGCTGAAGGCAAAATCGTTCAGTGTATTGGCGCTGTGGTTGACGTTGAATTCCCGCGCAATGCGATGCCCAAGATCTATGACGCACTGACCATGGATGGCTCCGCGCTCACGCTCGAGGTGCAGCAGCAGCTGGGTGATGGCATCGTGCGCACGATTGCGCTGGGTTCCTCCGACGGTCTGCGCCGCGGCATGGTCATTAAGAACACCGGCGCGCCCATCAATGTGCCGGTCGGTCAGGCCACGCTCGGTCGCATCATGGACGTGCTCGGCAATGCGATCGATGAGCGCGGCGCCGTCAGCATGGAGCGCACGGCCTCCATCCACCGCTCCGCGCCGGCCTATGACGAGCTGTCGCCTTCCCAAGAACTGCTCGAAACCGGCATCAAGGTGATTGACCTGGTATGCCCCTTCGCCAAAGGCGGTAAGGTCGGCCTGTTCGGTGGTGCGGGTGTGGGCAAGACCGTGAACATGATGGAACTCATCAACAACATCGCCAAAGCGCACTCGGGTCTGTCCGTGTTCGCCGGCGTGGGTGAGCGTACCCGTGAAGGTAACGACTTTTATCACGAGATGATTGAAGCCGGTGTCGTCAACACCGACGACTTCACCAAATCCAAAGTCGCGATGGTGTACGGTCAGATGAACGAGCCGCCGGGCAACCGTCTGCGCGTCGCGCTGACCGGTCTGACCATTGCCGAATCCTTCCGTGACGAAGGTCGTGATATGCTGTTCTTCGTCGATAACATCTACCGCTACACGCTGGCCGGTACCGAAGTCTCCGCGCTGCTGGGTCGTATGCCTTCCGCCGTGGGTTATCAGCCGACGCTGGCCGAAGAAATGGGCCGCTTGCAAGAGCGTATTACCTCGACCAAGGTGGGTTCGATTACCTCGATTCAGGCCGTGTACGTTCCCGCGGATGACTTGACCGATCCCTCGCCCGCCACCACCTTCGCCCACCTCGACTCCACCGTCGTGCTCTCGCGTGATATCGCCGCGCTGGGCATCTATCCTGCGGTGGATCCGCTGGATTCGACCTCGCGTCAGCTCGATCCCAACGTGGTCGGCCCCGAGCACTACGACACCGCACGTGCGGTTCAGGGCACCCTGCAGCGCTACAAAGAACTGCGCGACATCATCGCGATTCTGGGCATGGACGAACTCGCACCCGAAGACAAGCTCGTCGTGGCGCGCGCACGTAAGATGCAGCGCTTCCTGTCGCAGCCTTTCCATGTCGCCGAAGTGTTCACCGGCTCGCCCGGCAAGTATGTCCCGCTGGAAGACACGATCAAGGGCTTCAAGATGATCGCGTCCGGCGAACTCGATCACTTGCCCGAGCAGGCTTTCTACATGGTCGGTACCATCGACGAAGCCATCGAAAAAGCGAAGAAGATTCAGTAACGCACGCGTCCCGTCGCGTCATGCGACGGGACATGCCAGCGGCAGCAACGCTGAGCGAGACTTCCGAACAAGCGTAAACAAAGGCTTTCCATGGCAAACACCATTCAGGTTGATGTCGTTTCTGCTGAAGAGCAGATCTACTCTGGCCCTGCCGAATTCGTCGCCCTGCCCGGCGAGGCGGGCGAGCTGGGCATCTATCCCAAGCACACACCGCTGATCACCCGTATCAAGCCGGGTGCTGTGCGTATTCGCGTTCCCGGTCAGTCCGAAGAAGAATTCGTCTTCGTCGCCGGCGGCATACTGGAAGTCCAGCCCAAGACCGTCACCGTGATGGCCGATACCGCCATTCGTGGCAAAGATCTCGACGAAGCCAAAGCCAACCAGGTCAAAAAGATTGCCGAAGAAGCCATGACCAATCGCGAGTCCGATATCGATTACGCCGTCGCGCAGGCTGAGTTAGCCATTGCTGTGGCCCAGCTCGCGGCAATTCAGAAGCTGCGCAAGAAGCACTGAGCGCCCGCTACTCTGCCCATCGCTTCGAACGCTCAATCGCGGCTTCCCACACCGCCAGCTTGGCCTCGCGCTGGGTGGCGGGCATCAGGGGTTCAAATCGCTTCTCTACATGCCATTGCGCGGCGATCTCTCCTTGCGTAGACCAGTAGCCCACGCCTAGCCCCGCCAGATAGCCGGCGCCCAATGCCGTGGTCTCGGTCACTTCCGGGCGCACCACAGGCACATTCAGAATGTCGGCCTGAAACTGCATCAGCAAATTGTTGCGCGCGGCACCACCATCCACGCGTAACTCTCGGATGGGCGTCCCGGAATCTTTTTGCATCGCCGCGATCACATCGGCCGTCTGAAACGCAATCCCTTCCAGCGCCGCCCGCGCGATATGGCCAGCGGTGGTGCCGCGTGTAATACCTAACATCGTGCCGCGCGCATAAGCATCCCAGTGCGGCGCGCCCAGTCCCGAAAACGCGGGAACGAAAGACACCCCATCACTATCGGGAACGGAGGCTGCCAGCGACTCCACGTCCGTGGATTGTTTGATGATGCCCAAACCATCGCGCAGCCATTGCACGGTGGCTCCGCCCATGAAAACACCGCCCTCGAACATGTAGTCCGTTTTGTGTGGCGATGAATGTCCGGTGGTCCAACCCACCGTCGTCAGCAACTGGTTGTGTGAATCCACCGCTTTGCCGGTATTCATCAGGATGAAGCAACCCGTTCCGTAGGTACTCTTCACCATCCCCGGATGGAAGCAAGCCTGCCCGTACGTGGCCGCTTGCTGATCGCCCGCGATACCGGCGATGGGAATGCGTCCGCCAAAGAAGGCTTCCGCCGTATAGGCCGCCGTGCCACTGCTGGGCACGACCTTGGGGAGAATCGCGCGCGGAATGCGCAGAATTTCCAGCAGCTCGTCATCCCAGTCCAGCGAATGAATATTGAACAGCATCGTGCGCGAGGCATTGCTGGTATCCGTAATATGCTCGCCCGACAGTTTGTAGATCAACCAGGCATCCACGGTGCCAAACGCCAGCTCGCCTTGCTCAGCACGCGCACGCGCCCCCGGCACGTTGTCGAGTAGCCAGCGCAGTTTGGTGCCGGAGAAATACGCATCAATCACCAGCCCCGTCTTCTTGCGAAACAGATCGCTCTTGCCTTCCGCCTTGAGCGTATCGCATAGCCCGGCCGCACGACGGTCTTGCCAGACGATGGCATGCGCCACCGGCTCACCGGTCTGGCGATCCCACAACACCGACGTCTCGCGCTGATTGGTAATGCCAATGCCGGCAATATCCGAGGCCTTGAGATGATGATTTTTCATCACCTCGCGCGCGACCGCCAGCTGCGAGTGCCAGATCTCATTGGCATCATGCTCGACCCAGCCCGGATTCGGAAAAATCTGTCGGAACTCCTGCTGTGCAATACCGTGAATCCGACCGCTGCGATTGAACAGGATCGCGCGTGAACTGGTGGTGCCCTGGTCTATCGCCAGAATGTATTGGTCTGCCATGCCAACCTCGCAAAAATCTCAGAAAACACAGAGATAAAAAAATGCGCGGTTAGAGAGATTCTCTAATCGCGCATTCGGGACTCAGGCTGAGCGGCGCAGAGAAGGATCATCTCTGCGCCAGCTCATTGCGCAAAATTATTTTACGCGACCTTCTTTCCATGCCTGGAGCAGCTTCTCATAAGCGATGGTCTCGCCCTTAGGCTTCTCGTTGGCCAGCTTCTTCCATGGTGCATTGGTATCCGACAGCCACTTGCTGGCGTCGCTCTTCTCGGCCAGCTTCGGCGGGCAGTTCTTCATGCCAGCACGTTGCAGACGCTCCATGACCTTGTCCATCTCGTCGGCCAGGTTGTCCATCGCTGCCTGAGGAGTCTTCTCGCCAGTGACTGCGGTGGCGACGTTCTTCCACCAGAGCTGAGCCAGCTTAGGATAATCCGGCACATTGGTACCAGTCGGTGTCCATGCCACCCGTGCCGGGCTGCGATAGAACTCGATCAGACCACCGTACTTGTTGGCGGTTTTCGTGAAGTACTCATGACGGATGTCCGAGTCACGCACGAAGGTCAGGCCAACGATAGACTTCTTGAGCGACGTGGTCTTGGCATTGATGAACTGCGCGTACAGCCAGGCAGCCGACTTGCGCTCGTTAGGGGTGGACTTGAAGAAGGTCCAGGAGCCCACGTCCTGATAACCATTCTGCATGCCTTCTTTCCAGTACGGACCGTGCGGGCCCGGCGCCATGCGCCACTTTGGCGAGCCATCAGCGTTGTTCACCGCCGGTGCCTTGCTCATCGATGCCGTGAATGCGGTGTACCAGAAGATCTGCTGAGCGATCTGACCCTGACCTGGCACCGGCCCGGCTTCCGAGAAGGTCATGCCCATGGCTTCCTTGGGCGAGTACACTTTCATCCAGTCGATGTACTTGGTCAGTGCATAGACTGCCGCCGGCGAGTTCGTTGCGCCACCACGCGACACCGACGCACCTACGGGCGTGCACTTGTCTGCGCCGACACGAATACCCCACTCGTCCACCGGCATGCCGTTCGGGATGCCCTTGTCGGCGGTACCTGCCATCGACAGCCACGCATCCGTGAAACGCCAGCCCAGCGACGGATCCTTCTTGCCGTAGTCCATGTGACCGTAGATTTTCTTGCCATCGATTTCTTTCACATCATTCGTGAAGAAGTTGGCGATGTCTTCATAGGCTGACCAGTTCTGCGGCACGCCCAGCTCATAGCCATACTTGGCCTTGAACTTGTCTTGCAGATCCTTGCGTGCGAACAGATCCGCACGGAACCAGTACAGGTTGGCAAACTGCTGATCAGGCAACTGATACAGTTTCTTGTCCGGACCGGTCACGAAGCTGATGCCGATGAAATCTTTCAGATCCAGACCAGGATTGGTGAAATCCTTGCCAGCACCTGCCATGAAATCCGACAGCGGCTCGATCGCGCCATAGCGGAAGTGCGTGCCGATCAGGTCAGAGTCCGAAATCCAGCCATCATAGATCGACTTACCCGATTGCATCGAGGTCTGCAGCTTCTCGACCACGTCGCCTTCCTGAATCAGATCATGCTTGACCTTGATGCCCGTGATTTCTTCAAAGGCCTTGGCCATGGTCTTGGACTCATACACGTGCGTGTCGATGGTCTCAGATACCACATTGATTTCCGTGACGCCCTTGGCTTTGAGCTTGGCAGCGGCATCAATGAACCATTTCATCTCATCGAGCTGCTGTTTCTTGGACAGCGTGGAGGGTTGGAATTCATCATTCACCCACTTTTCTGCAGCCTTCATGTCAGCCCAGGACGCGCCTGAGGCCAGCATGGCGGCGACAGCAATCGCACTTAATTTGAGTTTCATCTTGTCTCCTCTTCGCATCTTCCCGGTCACACAAACTGACGCCGGTGGGAAGAAAACCCGGGGCCAGGATGAATCGAGGCTGACTCAGTGTGTTTCTACGTGCAGAGCTAACCCCAGCGCATCATTACCATCAACACCAGAAAACCAATCGCAGCAGCCACCCACTGGGTCATGTCCGTCAGACCGGCCCACGCCAGATTCACATATGCCGCCGAGAGCAAGCCAATGAACAGCCGGTCACCACGCGTGGTCGGTATGGGCAAAAAGCCTTTGCGCTCCACGCTGGGCGAGCGGATCTGCCAGAGCGTCATCCCGATCAGCATCAGCACCACGCTGATAAAGAACACCGCAATCTCGGTGGTCCAGGCCATCCATGAAAAAGCATTGCCCATGTCAGACCCTCCCCATCGCAAAGCCCTTGGCGATGTAATGCCGGACAAACCAGATCACCAGCGCACCCGGCACAATCGTCAGCGTGCCCGCTGCGGCCAGCACGCCCCAGTCCATGCCCGCCGCCGATACCGTACGCGTCATGGTCGCGGCAATCGGTTTGGCATTCACCGAGGTCAGCGTACGCGCCAGCAGCAACTCGACCCAGCTGAACATGAAGCAAAAGAAAGCCGTCACGCCTATGCCCGATTTGATCAGCGGCAGAAAAATCTTCACGAAAAATGCCGGAAAGCTGTAACCATCAATGTACGCAGTCTCGTCGATCTCTTTCGGGATACCGGACATGAAGCCTTCCAGAATCCAGACCGCCAGCGGCACATTGAACAGCAAGTGCGCCATTGCCACCGCGATGTGCATGTCCATCATGCCGAAGGTCGAGTACAGCTGAAAAAAGGGCAGCAGAAACACCGCGGGCGGTGTCATGCGATTAGTCAGCAGCCAGAAGAACAAATGCTTGTCGCCGATGAACGAATAACGCGAGAAGGCATACGCCGCCGGCAGCGCCAGCAGCACCGACATCACCATGTTCATCGCCACATAGATGATGGAATTAATGTAACCGCTATACCAGGACTCATCCGTGAAGATGGTCAGGTAGTTATCGAAGGTCAGATGCGTGGGCCACATCGTCATCACGCCGAGGATTTCCTCGTTCGTCTTGAGCGACATGTTGAACATCCAGTAGATAGGCAGTAGCGATAGCCCAAGAAACACCACCAGCAGCAAGCGCGAGAGATTCTGACGCATCATGATTTGTCTCCGGTGCCCACGCGCAGCATCCAGTTATAGAGCACGAACGAGAACAGCAGAATGATCAGGAAGTAGATCAGCGAAAACGCCGCTGCCGGCCCCAGGTCAAACTGGCCGACCGCTTTTTGCGTCAGGTACTGCGAGAGGAAGGTCGTCGCATTGCCCGGACCGCCGCCAGTCAGCACGAAAGGCTCGGTATAGATCATGAAGCTGTCCATGAAGCGCAGCAGCACGGCGATCACCAGCACATTGCGCATCTTGGGCAGCTGAATGAAACGGAACACCGCAAAGCGCGACGCGCTATCGATTCTCGCGGCCTGATAGTAGGCATCCGGAATCGCACGCAAACCCGCATAACAGAGCAGCACCACCAGCGGCGTCCAGTGCCAGATATCCATCAGCAGCACTGTCAGCCAGGCATCCATCGAGTCGCCGGTGTAGTTGTACGAGATACCGGCATCATTGATCAGCTTGCCCATCAGGCCGATGTCACCCCGGCCAAAAATTTGCCAGATCGTGCCCACCACGTTCCAGGGGATCAGCAGGGGCAGGGCAACGATGACCAGCGAGAGCGACGCGCGCCAGCCCTGATGTGGCATGGTCAGTGCCACACCAATGCCCAGCGGGATCTCGATCGCGAGCACCGCCAGCGAGTACCATAGCTGACGGAAGAATGCGCCGTGGAGGTCTTCATCGCGCATCACTTCCTTGAACCATTCCATGCCCACGAACACGGCCTGATCCGGCCCGAGAATATCTTGCACCGAATAATTCACCACCGTCATCAGCGGCATGATGGCCGAGAAGGCCACCGACAGAATCACGGGCAGGACCAGCCACCAGGCTTTGTTGTTATACGTTTTCATGCCACGCGTCTCTCATTTACGTAATACAGGATGCGCTCGTCAGGCAGCTTCACGCCAATCGCATCACCCGCGTTTAGCGGGTGCAGTGCGCGCTGTTTGGCAGCGATACGGTGCTCGCCAAGCTGGCAGTCGACCAGCCAGTGGGTGCCCATATTGCGCGCCGCAATCACCTGCGCCGGCAGACTGCCGCTGGTACCGGCAGGAACGCACTCGACAAACTCCGGACGTATGCCCAGCGCCAGCGTCTCGCCCATGCGTAGACCGCGTCGCACGGGCAGAAATTCGTTCACGCCCGAAATGCGCACGCCATCGGCGCTAAAGGCCGCCGTGAGCAGATTCATGCCGGGGTTGCCGATGAAATAGCCAACAAAGGTGTGTGCAGGCTCTTCAAACAATTGCTGCGCACTGCCGATCTGCACCACTTCGCCTTCGGTCATGACCACGACCTGGTCGGCGAAGGTCAGCGCCTCGATCTGATCATGCGTCACGTAGATCAGCGACAGATGAAGCTCGTGATGAATCTCTTTCAGCTTGCGGCGCAACAGCCATTTGAGATGCGGATCGATCACCGTCAGCGGTTCATCGAACAGCACTGCCGCCACATCGGGACGGACCAGGCCACGACCCAGGGAGATTTTTTGTTTGGCATCTGCGGTGAGACCACTGGCGCGATGTTTCAAGTCGCCCGTGAGTTCAAGAATCTCGGCAATCTGCGAGACGCGCTTGTTGATATCGGCTTGCTTCCAGCCGCGGTTCTTCAGCGGGAAGGCGAGGTTCTCACCCACCGTCATCGTGTCGTAGATCACGGGGAACTGAAACACCTGCGCGATATTGCGCGCTTCGGTTGGCAGATTCGTCACGTCCTTGCCATCGAAGAGCACCTTGCCCTGGGATGGCTTGACCAGCCCCGAGATGATATTCAACAGCGTGGTCTTGCCGCAGCCAGAAGGACCGAGCAAGGCGTATGCACCGCCATCGGTCCAGGTCATGTCCATAGGACGCAGCGCATAGTCCGAGGCTTGCGAGGGATTGGAATGGTAGCTGTGCGCGAGGCCAGCGAGCTCTATGCGTGCCATCTCAGCCTCCTGCTGCGCCGGGCGCGTACATCAATGCGCCGTCCGTGTTGAACAGGAACAGCTCGCCCGGCTGGAAATACATGGTGGCGGCTGAACCCAGCGCCAGCTCGTGTACCCCCGTCAGCTGCGCGACCAGTGCGAGGCTGCCACGCTTCATGTGCACAAAGGTTTCCGAGCCGCTGATCTCGGCAAGATCAATCGTGCCTTGCAGCGCGAAATCTTCCGCACGCGCGGTGGCACGCAGACAGTGCGCGCGCAGGCCGAGGGTCACGCGACTAAGCCCCCCCAGCTTGGCCTGCTGTGCGGCGGTCAGCGGTATCGCGGTGTCATCCGGCAGCTGCGCCCTGCCTGCAGACAGCTCGGCCTCGATCAGATTGATCGGCGGATCGCTGAAGGTACGTGCTGCCTGCACCGACATCGGCGCATTGAACACCGACAGCGTTGAGCCATGCTGCAGCACGCGGCCCTCGTGCATGAGTAGTGTTTGTCCGCCCAGCTGCAGCGCTTCCAGTGGCTCGGTCGTGGCATAGACCACCGTGGTCTCGCCGGCAGAAAACAGCTCGGTCAGCTCGCGCCGCAGCTCTTCGCGCAGCTTGTAATCGAGGTTTACCAGGGGCTCGTCCAGCAGTAAGAGGCCCGCTTCCTTGATCAGCGCGCGCGCCAGTGCGGTGCGCTGCTGCTGCCCGCCCGACAGGGCCGCCGGTGAGCGATCCAGATAAGCCGAGATGTGCAGGCGCTCGGCCATGGCGCTGACTTTTTGTTTGATCTGATCTTCCGATAGCTGGCCCGCAATACGCAGCGGCGAGGCGATGTTTTCGAACACGGACAGCGAGGGATAGTTGATGAACTGCTGATAGACCATCGCCAGATGACGCTCGCGAACAGGCACGCCCGTGACATCGGTGCCATCCACGATGACCTGGCCCTCGGCCGGGCGATCCAGACCGGCCATGACCCGCATCAGCGTTGTCTTGCCGGCCAGCGTGGGACCGAGCAGCACATTGATCGCGCCCGACGCCAGCGCGACCGTGGTCGGGTACAGGTGGGTGTCAGCGCCAACCCTGGCGCAAACGCCGTGTAATTCGAGACGCACGCTATCTCCTCAATGCCGGACTCGGACAACGCCCGAGGTCACGGCGGCACTTGTTGGCATGTCTTGCCATTGTTATATTTATCGAAGATGAGATCGCTGAGTGGCGATCCAGTCGTCAATTTTCTGTGCCGTCTCTGGCGGCACATGAAGGCCAAGCTTGCTGCGTCGCCAGAGTATATCGGCGCTCGACGATGCCCATTCAAAATTCATCAGATAGTCCAGCTCAGCCGGGTACAGCCCCTCTGCCAGCGGTTCGCCCATGTCCGCCAGCGAGCGTCGTCCCCTTAGCAGCGTGTGGATGCGGGTGCCGTAGGCGCGAGCGTAGCGGCTGATCACTTTGGGGGCCAGCCACGCATACTGCTTCTGCAATTCATGCACATAGGCGTCGAACTCCAGCACCGAGCGATTTTGCGGCGTGCTGCCAAACAAGTCGCCCCCGGGCAAACAGGCATGGGCGGTCCAGGCACCACGCTGATTGCCGAGTCGCGGCGCGATCATGTCGACCGCCTCCTCGGCGAGCTTGCGGAAGGTGGTGATCTTGCCGCCAAAGACACTCAGCAAAGGCGCAGTATCCCCATCCAAGGCAAGGTGGTAGTCGCGCGTGATTTCCGAGGCATTGGATGACGCATCCTCCAGCAGCGGTCGCACACCGGAATACGCCCAGACCACATCCGAGGCTGTCAGCGGCTTGCGGAAATAGCGCTCTGTCAGAGTGCACAGGTAATCGATTTCATCCTGATCGATGGCGACCTTGTCGGTGTCGCCCGTGTATTCAATATCTGTCGTGCCGATCAGTGTGAAATCCCGTTCGTAATCGATCGCGAACACGATGCGGCCATCGGGGTTCTGGAAGATGTAGGCATACGGATGATCGAACAGCTTCTTGACCACGATATGGCTGCCCTTGATCAGCCGCAGCGAATTGGCACTGGGGCGATGCGCGGCTTGCTGCAGGAATTGCGCAGCCCAGGGGCCCGCCGCATTGACCAGCCCGCGCGCGTGCACGGGTATGTCGCTGCCATTGGCTGTGCGCAGCGTGGCATGCCAGTGGTCGCCCTCACGCAAGGCCGAGGTACAGATCGTGTGGGTGAACACCTTCGTGCCTTTTTCTGCGGCATCCATCGCATTCAGCACGACCAGGCGCGCATCATCGACCCAGCCATCTGAATAAATGAAGCCCTTAGTGAACTCCGGCTTCAGTGGCTCCCCTGCCGCATGCACCCGCAAATCGATGCTGCCCGATCCGGGAAGGATTTCTCGCTTCGCGAGGAAGTCGTACACCAGCATGCCCGCGCGAATCATCCATGCCGGACGTTGTCCCTGATCGTGCGGCATCACAAAGCGCATCGGCCACATGATGTGCGGCGCTGAGCGCAGCAGCACTTCGCGCTCGATCAGCGCCTTTCGGACCAGACCAAACTCATGGTGCTCGAGATAACGCAGCCCGCCATGAATCAGCTTGGTGGAGGCCGAGGAGGTATGTGCTGCCAGATCATCTTTGTCGCACAGCACGACAGACAGCCCGCGGCCCGCGGCATCACGCGCGATGCCCGCGCCATTGACGCCGCCGCCGACGATCAGCAGATCACAGTGAAGAGGCGTGGAGGAATTCATTCGCGCGGCGCAAGCAAGCACAAGAGTCAACGACAGGCCGGAGCCGATTCACCCTGAAAAGAACGGGCCAGTGAAAAACCAGTTGTACGCCAGCCGGGGATGGGTGGGCCAGCGACTGCTTCGAAAGGCGGATGACTTTTCTCGCAGGAATTGCCAAGTGAACTTGGTCTGACGATAATGCGAATAAAGATAGACGCTAAACGAACAAAAAGCAACAAATAGCGGCCCTATAAAGTTCGTTTGCTTTCATTATTTCACTTTTGCTATGTCCGACTCGGGCAGGAGCCTGACCATGACCCTCAACCCTCGCCAGCGCCAGCTGCTGGAAGCGGTGCGGCGCCAAGTCACCGTCTCGTTGGAAGATCTGGCGCTGGAGCTCGGCGTCACCCCCCAGACCGTGCGGCGCGATGTCAAGCTGATGGAGGAATCCCAGCTGCTGGCCCGCTACCACGGCGGGGTGGGCTTGCCTTCCTCGGTCGAGAACATCGATTACAGCCAGCGGCAGGTGCTGAACATCGAGGCCAAGCGCCGGATCGCCGCCGCCGTCGCCGGCCGCGTGCGTCCCGGATGTTCGCTATTAATTAACATCGGAACCACCACCGAAGAAGTCGCGCGGGCGCTCGTTCATCATCAGGGGCTGCATGTCGTCACCAACAACCTGAACGTCGCCGCCATTTTGTCTGGCCAGCCGGAATGCGAAGTCATCGTCGCCGGCGGCGTGGTTCGTGGCCGCGACCGCGCCATCGTCGGCGAGGCCACCGTGGATTTCATCCGTCAGTTCAAGGTCGATATCGGCATTATTGGTGTATCCAGCATCGAGCCGGATGGCACCCTGCGCGATTTCGACCCGCGCGAAGTCAAGGTCGCCCAAGCCATTATGGAGCAATCCCGCGAAGTCTGGCTGGTGGCCGACCGCACCAAGTTCGACCGTCAGGCACTGGTGCGCATCACCCAGCTCTCAGATATCGACAAACTGTTTTGCGATGCGCCACCGCCGCCAGCACTGATGCGTTTGCTGCGCGAGGCGGAGGTGGAGGTGAATGTCGCGCCTTGAGGGTGGTAAATTCGATAACGCGAGCTGAGCGGCATCACCCCCGGCACTTGCAAAGGTAATGCATTTGCATTACCTTATCAGGGTCGCCGACGATAACGGTGTGTTTGCTCTTTCAGGAGGCTGCTCATGTCCCCCAACCCCATTCGGCTCCAATCCACTTTGACGGACCGCTACCAAACCACGGTGCCCGAGACGGTTCGTCGTGCGCTGAACGTCAGCAAGCGCGACCGGATCGAATACACCATCAAGCCAGATGGCGAGGTGGTGATCGCTCGGGCCGAGCCCGTGGGCGAGGATCCGGCGTTGGACAATTTTCTCGCGTTTCTTGCCGCAGATATTGCTGCGAATCCGCAGCATCTGGTCGCCTTGGATTCGTCGCTCGCCAAGCAATTGCAGGCACTGACCGAATCGGTGGTCATCGACCTAAATCAGCCGCTTGATGCAGATGACGAATGAATGCGGTCGTAAACGGTTGGAGTCTCTTCCTGCACCCGCTCTTACTTGAACAAGTCACTCAGCTGAGGAAAGAGGTAGAGAAGCTGCGCGAAAAAGATCCCGTTGGCTACACGAACAAAAACGCATCCAAACGGCTGGCAGCAATTACACGACTCATCTACGAGATTATTCCCCAAGACCCTGGCAGAGCAGAGTATCGACAGGGGTTGACCCTGGGGGGCGAGCACAAACACTGGTTCAGGGCTAAATTTTTTCAGCAATACCGATTATTTTTTCGGTTTCATACGAATGCAAAAATCATCGTTTATGCATGGGTTAACGACGAGACTACACTCAGGGCTTACAACCGCAAGGACGATGCGTATCACGTGTTCAAGAAAATGCTGGATAGTGGTAACCCACCCGGAAGCTGGGATGAACTGCTAGCACAGTCCCGACCTTGATTTTCTGAGAGCTAAAGGTTTGTTTAGGCGATAATACGGCCCTCTCCGAACATCGCTACAAGGACACGGATGTCGACCACTTTCGCCCCGCTGCAGAACGATACCTTCCTGCGTGCGCTGCTGCGCCAGCCGACGGATTACACCCCTTTGTGGCTGATGCGTCAGGCAGGACGTTATCTGCCGGAGTATCGCGCCACGCGTGCCAAAGCGGGCTCTTTCATGGGGCTGGCGACCAATCCCGATTACGCCACCGAAGTCACACTGCAGCCGCTCGATCGCTACGCGCTCGATGCCGCGATTCTTTTCTCTGACATTCTCACCGTGCCCGATGCGATGGGCCTGGGTCTTTCTTTTGCAGAGGGTGAGGGTCCCCGTTTCGCGCATCCCTTGCGCGACGAAACAGCGGTGCGCGCATTGCGCGCCCCCGATTTGTCGAGCTTGCAGTATGTGTTTGATGCCGTCACGCAGATACGCAAGGCACTGAATGGCCGCGTGCCCTTGATTGGTTTTTCAGGTAGCCCATGGACACTCGCGTGCTACATGGTCGAAGGCGGTGGGTCTGATGATTTCCGTCTGGTGAAGGCCATGCTGTATGACCGCCCCGATCTGATGCGACACATTCTCGAAGTGAACGCCAGCGCCGTCGCGGCCTACCTGAATGCGCAGATCGACGCTGGCGCGCAGGCCGTGATGATTTTCGATACCTGGGGTGGTGCACTCGCCGAGGGTGTATATCAGACTTTCTCGCTGCATTACATGCGCGAAGTGATCAAAGGCCTCAAGCGCGAGCATGACGGCCAGCGTATTCCCTGCATCGTCTTTACCAAGGGCGGTGGCTTGTGGCTTGAAGAAATCGCTGACAGCGGCGCGGACGCCGTCGGACTGGACTGGACAGTCAATCTGGGCAAGGCGCGCGCCGCTGTGGGTCACAAGGTCGCGCTTCAGGGCAATCTGGATCCGAACGTGCTGTTCGCCAAGCCAGAGCAGATCCGCACCGAAGTCGAAAAAGCCCTGGTCTCATTCGGCAAGCACGGACCCGACAGCGGTCACGTCTTCAACCTCGGGCATGGCATTTCTCAGTTCACCCCACCCGAGTCCGTGACGGCCATGGTCGAGGCCGTGCATGAGATCAGCCGCAAGATGCGCGGCTGATGTAAGCCCTCCCCGCTGATAGCCGGGCCGGGCTGTGGCGACATTGCAAATCGCTAGTTATGCACACTCGTGCTGGGCTCGGACGAATCAATGACTTGGGAAAACAAGTCAGAGCGACTCGTAAATATACTCGATAAGTCCCTGATTTTTCTGCTCAGACGATGGCTGCGGCCGGCATGGTTCGATGATCGGAATGATTTGTGCCGGGCTTGACATCCCAAAGAAGTCTGGTTTGTTCACAAAGATATCCACAGGATTGTGGAAAGTTTGGCAGCCACGGGCAAGTTGTTGTTCTGGTCCACTTATTCACAAAATCTCGCCTTGTCAAGACAGACAGAAAATAAATTCGACAAAATTCCGTGATCCGCCGAAGCGCCTGCAAGTCCTTGATTTTATGAGGGACAAGAAGCTGCATCCCCGATGGGCAAACTGTTCGGAGCCGCATGAAATCTGGCTTTTGGCTTGTCAAGCCCCAGTTGCACACAAAGTTATCAACAGAAAATGTGGATAGCCCAAAAACACTAGGCCAGACGGAGATTTAGCCGCGCTTTTAAGGAAGTACTTGAACTAGACGATGGCGTCATCAGACCAGAAACTTGCCGGGATATCGTGCTTTGCGTGACGAGATTTTTCTACAATCATTTGCAAACTTTCACTAAAAAAATTTTTATACAAAATTTTCTGTCGTGTTGAAAAAATTTCTGACAGTTGCCATTGATACGCCGCTTGACACTGTCTTCGATTATCGCTGGACACAGACCGCGACAGCCTCTTTGATCCCGCAGGTCGGGCAATTCGTTCGTGTGCCCTTCGGTCGTCGTGAAATTACGGGTCTCGTGCTCAAGGTGCAAGACAGCAGCGAGGTCGACGACGACAAGCTACGCGATGTCATCGAGCTTAGGCATCAGATTACGCCGCTCTCCCCGCAGTGGATCGCGCTGTGCCAGTTCGCTGCCGAGTATTACCAGCGCCCGATAGGCGAAGTCGCTCTGCCCAGTGTGCCCAAGCATGTGCGCGAGGCGAAGCCAGCCTCCATCGAGCGAGCCCTGAAAAAAATCCGCACAAAGTCATCCGATACCGACGGTTTGCCGGTATCGGCTGACGTCGACCTCAGCATTCAAGCCCCCGCGCTGAACGACGAGCAGCGCGCGGCGGTTGCGGCGATTACGGGATCCGCCGGTTTTGCCAGCCATCTGTTGTTCGGTGTGACCGGCAGCGGCAAGACCGAGGTCTACCTGCATGCGGCGCATGCCGTGCTTCAGCGGGCGCAAGTCACTGGTGAGCGTGCCCAAATTCTGCTGCTGGTGCCCGAAATAAATCTCACGCCACAGCTAGAGCATCATGTGCGTGCGCGCTTTCCTCGAGCGACCGTGGCGACGCTGCATAGCCAGTTGTCCGAGGGCGAAAGGCTGCGGCACTGGTTATCTGCGCATGAAGGCCATGCCGAGATTGTGCTGGGCACGCGCTTGGCCGTACTCGCTTCGCTGCCGCATCTGAAACTGATCGTGATCGACGAAGAGCACGATCCCTCGTACAAGCAGCAAGAGGGATTGCGTTACTCCGCGCGCGACCTCGGCGTCTGGCGCGCGCGTCAACTTAATATTCCGGTGGTGCTGGGGTCCGCGACGCCTTCGGTCGAGAGCTGGTATCACGCCAGCAGTGGTCGCTACCGCAGACTCGATCTGACGCAACGCGCGATCGCTCAAGCTTCGCTGCCGCGCATCGGGCTGATCGATATGGAGCGTCACAAAGCGCCCGATGGCTTGTCCCCACCGCTGATGGACGCCTTGCGCGAGCGGCTGGCGCAGGGAGAGCAGTCGCTGCTGTTTCTCAACCGCCGCGGCTACGCGCCGGTCATCCATTGCGATGCCTGCGGCTGGATCAGTCACTGCCGCCGCTGCACCGCCTTCATGGTCCTGCACAAACCCGAACGCAGACTGCGCTGCCATCATTGCAGTCTGGAGCTGCGCATACCCACCTCCTGCCCCACCTGCTGCAACGTCGATCTGCAGCCACTGGGACGCGGAACCCAGCGCGTTGAAGAATATCTGCACACCCTGTTCCCCACCGCGCGCATCTTGCGCATCGACGCCGACTCCACCCGGCGCAAGGGCAGCGCCCAGCAAGCCTTCGAGGCAGTGCATCGTGGCGAGGTCGATATCTTGTTGGGCACGCAAATGGTCGCCAAAGGCCACGACTTCCAGCGGCTGACCCTCGTCGGCGCGATCAATCCCGATACCGCACTTTTTTCACAAGATTACCGCGCCGGCGAGCGCTTGTTCGCGCAGCTCATGCAAGTCGCCGGTCGCGCCGGTCGCGCAGCGATGGCCAACGGCCGACAGAGCGAGGTACTGCTGCAGACCCGCTATCCGCAACATCCCCTGTACCGCGCGCTGCAAGCGCATGATTACACCGGCTTTGCCGCCGCCACACTCGAAGAAAGACAAACTGCAGGTCTGCCTCCCTTCATCTTTCAGGCACTGCTCCGCGCCGAAGCCAAAACACTCGACACCGCACTCAGTTTTCTTCAGTCCGCTCGAGACCTCATGCCCCACCAAGACATCCGCATCAACGAACCCGTACCCATGACCATCACACGAGTCGCCGGCATGGAGCGCGCCCAGCTACTACTCGAATCCCCCTCCCGCACCCAGCTTCACGCCTTCCTAAAACCCTGGATGCAAACCCTGCGCGCCACCAAAACCCGCGCCCGCTGGTCACTCGAAGTCGACCCCATAGATATCTGACCACCCCCCCCCTACAAAGCACCCTCTACAAAGGGACACTCACTTTGTAGCTTCTCAAAGTGTTGCTTGGAAGGATGCTTTGCAAAGTGAGTGTCCCTTTGTAAGAGCTTGCTGAGGCGTTACTTCGAGGGATTTTTTACAAAGTGAGTGTCCCTTTGTAGAAGTGCGCGCGGTTTGCTTTATTGCATGGGTGCATCGAGCTGCCCTTCGGCGGCGAGTTGGCGGATCATGCGGATCGTGTCGATGTCGGCCTCCTTGTACGCTTCGCGGCGAAACTCATTGTAGAAAGCGGCCTCGTTACCGATGACCTCGGGTTGATAGTCGTCGTATTCGAAGCGTACAAACAGCGCACCCGGGTGGGGCTCTTCGACGGTCATGGTGAGGTCGGACACGGGGATATCGCTTTGCTCGGGCACGTGATAATGCACTTTCTGCAGCGGCGTGAAATGGACTACGTCACGCACAATCAACTGGCCGAACTGCAGGGTTCGCGAGAGCGCGTTTTCAGAGCGCTGCGTAATCTCGCATGTATCTAGTCCGATCACAAACAGCGTCGGGCGTTCTGCGCGCAGCACCAGACCATGCCAGAGCTGTTCTCGAGACAGGGGCGTGATCAGCGGATTGTCGGGTGCGTTTATTTCGATCAGGTGCGTGAATTTCATCGGCAGAGAAAAGATAAGCTTTCGGTCACTGTATCATGCGGTGACGCGCTCTCGGCGAGATTCGATACAATGCGAACTCGCACTCGTTTACCATCATCACCACGCACTCCATGCAGCATGGCCTGAATGCGCCTCAGCGCGCCGCAGTCAATTACATCGAGGGCCCTTGCCTTGTGCTGGCGGGCGCGGGCTCGGGCAAGACGCGTGTGATCACGCAAAAAATCGCCTATCTGATCGAATCCTGCGGCTACGAGCCAAAAAATATCGCTGCGCTGACCTTCACCAATAAGGCCGCAGCCGAGATGCGCGAACGTGTCGCCAAGCTGCTGCAAGAACCTGCGCTGGCCAAGCAGCTCACGGTGTCCACCTTTCACTCGCTGGGCGTGCACATCTTGCGCCGCGAAGCCAAGCATGTTGGCCTCAAAGAGCGTTTTTCTATCATGGATAGCGATGATTGTTTCGCCATCGTGCAAGACCTCGCTGCCACCACTGACAAAGCGGTCATACGTCGCCTGCAAAATGCGATATCGCTCTGGAAAAACGCGCTGCTAACGCCCGACGAAGCGATTGCGCAAGCCAAAGACGAGAACGAAGCGCAAGCAGCCCGACTTTATCGCAACTACCTCGCCACGCTCGCCAGCTATCAGGCGGTTGATTTTGATGATCTGATCCGCCTGCCCGTGGCGCTGTTTCGCCACGACGAAGCGGCGCGCGACCGCTGGCAGCGCCGGCTGCGCTACCTGCTGCTCGATGAGTACCAGGACACCAATACCTGCCAATACGAAATGGTGAAGCTACTCGTCACCGGCTCGGGTAAAAAACCGATGTTCACCGCCGTCGGTGATGATGATCAGGCGATCTATGCATGGCGTGGCGCGACCATGGAAAACCTGCGCACCTTGCAGGAAGATTTTTCCGAGCTCAAGCTCATCAAGCTTGAACAAAACTACCGCTCCTGCACGCGCATCCTGCAAGCCGCGAACGCCGTCATCGGCAACAACCCCAAGCTGTTCGACAAAACCCTGTGGTCCGAGCTCGGCACGGGCGACCCCGTCCGTGTGATGGCCATGGATGATGACGAGGCCGAAGCCGATCAGGTCGCGATCATGCTATTGGCCCACAAATTTGAGCGGCGCGCTCATTTTTCTGATTACGCGATTCTGTATCGCGGCAATCATCAGGCGCGCGCCCTGGAAAAAGCGCTGCGCCGAGAGCGCATCCCCTACGTGATGTCCGGTGGCCAGAGTTTTTTTGACCGCGCCGAGATCAAAGATATCGTCAGCTATCTGCGCCTGATTGCTAATGCAGAGGATGATCCCGCATTCATTCGCGCTGTCACTACACCCCGCCGTGGCATCGGTCAGGCCACGCTCGAAGCGCTGGGCGAATTTTCCGGGCAATGGCAGTGCTCGTTATTCGAGGCGGTGTTCAAGGGGGGTATCGAGGCCAAGCTGAACGAAAGGCAGCTGACCCCGTTAAGAGAGTTTTGCGACTTCATCAATCGGCTTGAAGCACGCGCCTCGCGTGTTGGTGCCGCCGGCAGCGGCGAGAATGCCGGCGCCGTGCTCGACGATCTCATGAAAGCCATCGACTACGAAGCCTACCTCTACGGCAGCTTCGACGAAAAACAAGCGCAGGACAAATGGCAGAACGTGCTCGACTTTATCAGCTGGCTCAAAGAAAAAGGCCATGGCGGCCGCGACGGCACCGACCCTGAAAAATCACTTCTCGAACTCACGCAGATGGTGGCATTGATGGGCATGCTGGAGGGACGCGATCAAGACCCCGACGCCGTTCGTCTATCCACACTGCATGCCGCTAAAGGTCTGGAGTTTGGGCGTGTCTTCATGGTCGGCGTAGAGGAGGGCATCTTGCCGCACAAAGGCGATCCCGACGCGCCGCCCGACGTCTACGCGCAGCGTATCGAAGAAGAGCGCCGCCTGATGTATGTCGGCATCACCCGCGCGCAACGCAGTCTCACCATCACCTGGTGCAAAAAGCGCAAACGCGTGCGCGAAAGCATCCCTTGCGAACCCTCGCGCTTCATCAAAGAAATGCGACTCGACGAAGGCGACGCCGCGCCAACCGAGGACGAGACACTCACCCCGCAGAACCGGCTCGCAAACCTCAAAGCCCTGCTGCAAAAACCCAAAGCCGCCTGAACCAGCGCAGCAGATCATGGGAGACCGAAAGACATCGCGCGGTAGTTTCCGCAATCCTCACCAATTACCCGTGAAAGTGTGCGCCACCTGCCAGCGGCCCTTCACCTGGCGAAAAAAATGGGCCGCCACTTGGGATCAAGTGCGCTATTGCTCAGACGCCTGCCGCAAGTCGACCGGCAAGAGCGCCTAGGCCAAGCGTATTACAAAGGACCTTACAAAGGGAGGACCTTACAAAGGGACACTCACTTTGTAGAGGGACCTTACGACCTTACAAAGGGACACTCACTTTGTAGAGCGAAGCAATCCTCAAAACACAACGATATTCGGCCATTCGCTCTCATCACCGGTCACCCCCACGACCTCAGCAACTAATACTATGCATTCGCTGCATGCTGCTGGCTTTTGAAGATGGGCTTGCCTAGTTTGGGCGCTTTTCCATCCAATGGCCTGCCATGACACGATCCCGCTCCGAGCTAGTGAGCCCCGAGGACACCCGTTGGTATCATTGTGTTTCGCGATGTGTGAGGCGAGCTTTTCTGTGTGGCAGCGAACCATCTCAGGACCGTTCGTTCGATCATCGACGCGCGTGGGTAACTGACAGACTGAAAGAGCTGAGCAAGTCCTTCGCTGTCGACGTCGCTGCCTACGCCGTGATGAGCAATCACTATCATGTCGTGCTGCACCTCAACCCAGAGCGCGCAGCCAGCTGGAGCGACTATGAGGCGTTACAGCGCTGGACCGCATTATTTGCAGGCCCGCCCGTCGTGCGCGAGTATCTCGCTGGCGACGAGGGATCGTCCAATCAAACAACGCGCGAGACCGTTCGTAAATTCGCTGATATTTTTCGCCAGCGCTTGCAAGATTTGTCCTGGTACATCCGGCTGCTGAACGAAGCGATTTCGCGCAAAGCGAATCTCGAAGATAACTGCAGCGGTCGCTTCTGGGAGGGGCGATTCAAAAGTCAGGCATTGCTGGATGAATCCGCGTTGCTCGCGGCGATGGTCTATGTCGATCTCAACCCAGTGCATGCCGGACTGGCCGCTACTCCCGAGCAGTCGGCATACACGTCCATTCGTGAGCGGATAAGTGTGATTCAGGGAAATTTGCGAGACACCTTGCTCATGCCCTTCGACCCCGCAGGCAAAAATCCTTCGGCGATTCCGTTTTCGCTGAAAGATTACCTCGCCCTCGCCGACTGGGCCGGCAGACAACACAGAGATGGCAAGCGAGGCGCGATCGCGCAGCAACAGCCGCCTATTTTGCAGCGAATAGGAATGAACGAATCCTCATTTTTGGCTATGTCCGGGCAACTACTGAAAACCTACGGCAGCGCGATTGGTTCGCCAGCCACCATCAACCAGTTTTGCAAGCGCAGGGATTTGCGATATCTGCGCGGGACAGTCGCAGTTCGTCAAGCTGCCAAAGGCGTGGACCCGACTGATACAAAGTGAGTGTCCCTTTGCAAAGGACCCGGCAGCCATAGCAACCTACAAAGGGACACTAACTTTGTAGAGCACCGCAATCCCCCAACCACCATGACCAAATTACAAAGGGACACTCACTTTGTAGAGCGCAGCAATGCCTTAACCACCATAAGCTACAAAGTGAGTGTCCCTTTGTAGAAGCCGAGCCCGTACAAAGTGAGTGTCCCTTTGTAAAAGCCCGAGATTACAATGAACCTCCACACTTTCCCTCACTACCCATGAACCCGCACTGGCTAATCACGAACTTGCTGGCTGCATTGATCCTTCCCCCCACGGGGTTGCTCTTGCTTGCGGGCGTGGGTGGGCTGATGGCGCGGCGCTGGGTTTATCTGGGGCGTGCGGTGATCGCGTTTGCTGTCATGGCGCTGATTGGCTTGTCCACGGAGGCGGGTGCCAGTTGGTTGGCGCGGCCGCTGGAGCAGGACGCTCGGTCTGCACCGCATACGGGCAAGCCGCAAGCCATCGTGATTCTTGGTGGTGGGCGCGGGCGGCAGGGCGTGGCGCCTGATGCGCCTGATCAGGTGGGGCCGGCGACGCTGATGCGTTTGCGTCGGGGCGCTGAACTTCATCGTGACACCCGCTTGCCGATACTCGTCACCGGAGGCGCGCCTGACCGACCGGGGGAGCCAGAAGGCTTGCTCATGGCGCGCAGCCTGAAGCAGGATTTTGCCGTGCCAGTGCAGTGGACCGACGATCAAGCGGCCAACACCGCCGACAACGCCTTGTTTGCCTCACGTATCTTGCGCCAGCACCAGCTCACCCGCATCTGGCTGGTCACCGATGCGGTGCACATGCCTCGTGCAGCGATGGCCTTCGCGCGTGCCGGTATCGAGGTGACGCCCGCGCCCGCCACATTCATTGCAACGAGTAATCTCAGCGTGGCCAGCTATATTCCCACGGCGCAGGCGCTGCGGCACAGTCATTACGCTTTGCATGAATGGCTAGGCTTGCTCTGGTATCACATCAGCCTGGGCGCAGCAGCCTGAGGCATTCCCTACTGAAACTCCACCGCGCCATTATCTGAGCGCGGCACAGGGGCTTTGCGGACCACGTGCCCGCTTCGGGATACTATGGTTTTTCAACTAACGTCACCGGGAGTCGCCATGCTCGAATCCAATATCAATACCGTCCGCGCCGATCTCAAGACCTTGATGAAAGACGCGCAAGATCTCTTTGCTGAAGCCGCGAATGCCAGCGGCAGCAAGGCCGAAGAGCTACGCGCGAAAGGTATGAAGCTGCTCGATAACGCCATCGATGGCGCGCATCATTTTCAGCAGGCCGCGATTGAAAAAGGCAAGAAGATCGCGCACGACACCGACAACTACGTGCACGAGCATCCATGGCGCGCGATCGGTATTTCCGCTGCCGTCGGCGTGCTGGTCGGCATGCTGATCGCACGACGCTGATTCCTCACACCCGACCTCATCATGAGCGACCCGAGCAACGAGCCACCCACCCGCTCGCCCGGCGTGACAGGCAGCCTTCGATCCATGGCGCGGCATGCGGCAGGTCTTTTGCAGGCGCGCCTCTCACTCGCACTAATCGAATTGGGCGAGGCGCGCGATGCCTTCATCACGATTGTCGTGCTGGCGATGGCTGCGATAGTGGCGGGCAGTTTCACCCTGATTGCCGTATCAGCATGGATCATCATCATGTGGTGGGAGTCGCTCGGTGCTTGGATCATTCTGATACTCGCACTGGTTTATGCGCTTCTCAGCGTCGTGCTGGGTTGGGCAGCGATTCGTCTGATTCGTGAAGGTCGTCTTGGCTTACCTCAGACCCTGGCCGAGTTACGGCAGGATCGCGACGCACTATTCAACAGGGACGCGCAATGAATCGCGACGCGCGTAAAAAAATGCTGATCGTCGAAGGCATGATGCACAGGCTTGAATTAGCCGAAGCCACCCGCCAGCTACGACAAGACATTCGCCCCTCGGCAGTGGTGTCGCGATTGCCTGCACTGCTCACCGTGCTCGCGCAGAGCAAGGCCTTGCCCTTGATGGGGACAGCATTCACTTTGTTGAGTGGAAGAGGCATGGTCTCGCGTTTGCTGCGGCGAGTCGTGGTGATAGGCGGATTCGCCTCGGTGCTGGCAGTGGTCGTCAAACGGTGGAAGGCGCGCGTCGATACCGACTCGTCATCGCCTCAGTGATGAGTGCGCTGTCAGACCCAGCATCGTCGCCCCGGCCAAGGCCGGGACCCAGTGTCTTACGTCGTGTACAAAAATAGGTTGGCGTAGCTGAGAAGCTTGCGCGCGGTGATTACTTCTTCGCTTCAGGTTCCTTGAACGACGCGCCCGCAGAATTCGCCATGTGCACCACCGCCCGCGCGACTTCCACATCATCCAGATCCGGGTTACCCCCTTTGGCCGGCATCGCGCGTATGCCCTTGATGGCGTGCGACACCAGCGTGTCGTAGCCCTGCTTGATACGTTTGCCCCAGGCACCCGAATCGCCAAACTTCGGCGCACCCGCAGCACCCGCGCCGTGGCAGGCAGCGCACGCCGCGTTGTACACCTCCGCGCCCGCCTTCAGCGTACGCGGACCACTGGCATCAACCAGCGTGAAACCCACATCCGCCACCGGCGCGATCCTAGCCGCGATCGCCTCCGGCGACTGCGAATTCGAGCCCGCACCCGTCTTCGGCATGCTGCCCACATACGTCACCAGCAACACAATCACAGCAATCGGCACCACAAAGCCGGCAAAAACAGCAGCGATCAGCTGCTTCGGGGTTTTGATCAGGGATTCGTGCTCTTGCTCGCTCATAATTTCCTCGGAACTGAATAATCTGAAAGCCGTGACAAAGCGCTAGATTATAGGGGAAACAGCGTACGCCCACCGCACCAAACCCCCCATCACATGGACTGCCCGACCGAAACCCGGTATCCTTGCGCCTCTCCCGTCCTCCGGACCCCGCGGCTGTAGCTCAGTGGATAGAGTATTGGCCTCCGAAGCCAAGGGTCGTGGGTTCGATCCCCGCCAGCCGCGCCAACCCCCGCTCCAAACCGCCAGCCTCCCCTGCAACAATCCTACAAAGGGACACTCACTTTGTAGAAAAGCCCGTCACCGCCCAAGGACCCCTACAAAGTGAGTGTCCCTTTGTAAACCCCCGAATAACCCCCTACAAAGTGAGTGTCCCTTTGTAAAAGGGTTGGGTTGCCAAGCTGGCATGGCGTTTTTCCGGCGCATTTGCTACTGGAACGCTATTTGCATTCCGCCTCGGCTGTACAGATTTCCTACAGCTAATGTCGGGACGCTCATGGGTCGCCACAATAAGAATGCACTGATCGCGAAAGCTAGCCTGGGGCTGATGCTTTGCGTCATGTTCTTGCGCGCGCAGCCGTCGCAAGCCCTGAGCCTGATCGATGCCTATCAGGCTGCGCTGACGCATGATCCGGTGTACCGCGCCGCTCAGCACGAGAACGCGGCGGGGCAGCAGTCGCGCGATCTGGGTCTGGCGGCGTTGCTGCCGTCTGCGGGGGTGAGCTATGGCTATGCCTCGAACAGCGCTGATTACACGCAGAACATCGCCGGCACCAAACTCACCCGTCCGCTGGATTACGACAGCAAAGTGCTGTCCGTGACGGTTCGCCAGCCCCTTTTCAGCCTCGAAGCACTGGCGCGCTACAAGCAGGGCGGCATGCAATCCGATTATGCGGATGCGGTCTTCGCCGCGCGCGCGCAAGAACTCATGATGCGTGTCGTGAATGCCTACCTCGACACCTTGGCCGCTGGCGATCAGCTCAGACTCATCATCGCGCAGCGCGACGCACTCGCCGAGATGCAAGACGTCAACCGCCGTCGCTTCGAGAAAGGCGAGGGCACGCGCACCGAAGTGCTCGAGACCAAAGCCCGCGCCGAACTCGCGCAAGCCCAGGTCGTGGAGGCGCAAGACGCACTCGATGCCGCCATGCGCAAGCTGCGCGCTATCGTCGGTCGCGATATCGATACCTTGCGCACCCTGCCGCGCACTATGGCCATGCTGCCGCTGATCCCCAATCGCATCAACGAATGGGAAGCACTCGCCAATGAAAACAACCCCCTGGTGCGCGCACGTCGCTATCTGGTGGATATCTCAGAGCAGGACGTCCGCAAAAACCAGTCCGGCCATTTACCCAAACTCGATCTCGTTGCTTCGCACAGTCGCACCACCTCTGATTCTGTACTGACGTACAACCAGCAAACCACGATCAAGTCCATCGGCATTCAGTTCAACCTGCCGATCTTCTCCGGCGGTGCTACATCGGCCAGCGTGCGGCAGGGCGCGGACTTGTTAAGCAAATCAAGAGCCGACCTGGATGACAGCGTCAGCAACGCCCTGATTGAAGTGCGCCGTCAGTACAACCTCGTTACCAGCAGCCAGACCCGCATCGACGCCTTGCTCAATGCCGAGGCCTCGGCGCAGGAAGCGCTGTCTGCCACGCGCAAGAGTATTGCGGGCGGACTCAGAATCAATGTCGATCTACTCAACGCGCAGCAGCAGCTCTACGCCACCCAGCGCGATCTCGCCCAGGCGCGCTACGGTTATCTGTTGGCCTACCTGCGTCTGCATCAAGCGTCGGGCGTGTTGACGACCGACGCGCTGCAGAAAATCGATCGCGAGTTTCAGTTATTGGCCGATTGGTCGGCGGGAGCACCCGTTGCCCACTGCGCCGGTAAAAAAACACCAACGTGTTCGGGCAAAGATTCCGTGTTTGTTGCACAAGCGGGTTTGCTGCAGGATCAGGTAGAGGGTAGTGCGCTGGCTGCGGTGAAACTGGATGATGTGATTGATGACGATGCAGTGCGCTGGAAGGCAAAGAAGGTCGGCGGAAAAAAAACCAGTGCAGGGCGTGCGAAAGCAAAGCGGACGAAATAACGGACTACCAAAAAAAGTAACCAAGCCCAACCATCAAACTAAAACTTGACCAAACAAGACAAAAACTGTCAGCCACAAGGACACCCAGCAACACCATGAAAGCCACGAATGGCCCAGCCTGATCACCACCACAGGACTCGCCCAACAGCGCAGGCCCCCTCATTACTCGACCGAGTGATCAGGGGGCAGTCGTCCTATATCAGGCGCGCGGCATTCATCAGCATCATCACCAGCCTGCTCGCGGTCACG